>NZ_JBHYEM010000003.1:0-362164 GCF_051860145.1 Allobosea sp.
GTCGATGGCGAGGGCAAACTCGTCGCCGTCACCACCACCTTGCTCTCCTCCATGGGCAGCCGCGTCGTGCTGCCTGAGACCGGCGTGCTGATGAACAACGGCATGATGTGGTTCGATCCGCGCCCCGGCAGCGCCAACGCGATCGCGCCGGGCGCCCGCCCGCTCTGCAACATGTGCCCCGTCGTGGTGACGCCGAAGGATGGCGGCTGGCCGCGCCTTGCCGCCGGAGCCTCAGGCGGACGGCGCATCCTCGCCAGCATCTATCAGAGCCTGGCCTGGACGCTCGATTTCGGCATGGATGTCGAGACCGCCGCGCACGCGCCGCGCATCGATGTCTCCAGCCCGGACTCAGCCAGCGCCGATTGCCGCCTGCCCGACGAGGTGCTGGACGCCCTCGCCGCGGCCGGTCCCGTCTCGGTCGTCGAGCACGGCGTGCTGCCGATCAATTTCGCCTGCCCCAACCTGATCCGCGTCGACAAGGACGGCGCGGAAGGCTGCAGCGACGTGGTCTCGCCCTGGTCGGCCGCGGTCGCGGCCGGGCCAAGGGCCTGATCGCCCCGTCAGGCGCGGCGCAATCCCCATGGATAGGGCGCGGAGCCCGGCAGCATGCCGGTCAGGTTCGCGCGATAGGCCGTGCGGATGACGAACTGGCCGAGCGGGATCGTCGCGACATTCTCGAGCGCCAGCCGGGCGAGCGCGACGGCGGCCTTCTTCTGCCCCGCCTCGTCGGACGCGTAGAGCCATTCCTCGGCGAGCTTTTCCGCGCCGGCGCTGTCCCACCAGCCGAACCAGCCTTTCGCACCCTGGCCGCGGACCAGCACGGATAGGGCCGGATTGCTCCAGCCCGAGGCCGGCCCGGTGGTGTGGAAGATGCTCCAGCCGCCTTTGTCGACGCTCTCGCGGCTGCCGCGGCGCTGAATGACGGTGCCCCAGTCGCTGTCGGCCATTTGCACATTCATGCCGAGCCGCTGCAGCAGCTCGCCGGTGACCTGACCGAGCGGCCCGATATCGGGGAAGTCGGTCGGATTGATGACGACGACCTTCTCGCCATTATAGCCCGACGCCGCCAGCGCCGCCTTCGCCTTGTCGAGGCTTTGCGGCATCAGGTCTTCCTGCTCGCCGGCATAATAGGGCGTGCCGCGCGGCCACAGGCTGCGGCAGGTCTGCCAGAGCGAGGTGTCGTCGCCCTGGGTCGCCCGCATGTAGTCTTCCTGGTTCACCGCCATGCGGACGGCGGCGCGCACCTTCGGATTGTCGAACGGCGCCTGGAGATGGTTGAGCCGCATGATCGCCATGCGGCCCGACATGTCGGTCGCCTCGCGCTTGATCTCGGGATTGGCCGCGAGCATCGGCTGCAGGTCGGTCAGCGGGCGCTCCCACCAGTCGATCTCGCCCTTCATCAGGGCGGCTGCAGCCGTGGCGGGATCGGGCAGGACCTGCCACTCGATCCGTTCGAAATGCCCGGTCTTGCCGCCGGCATTGCGGCTCGGCGGCTCCGCCCTCGGCTTGTAGCCGGCGAATTTCTCGTAGACCACGCGGCTGCCGGAGACATATTCGCTGGCCGCGAAACGATAGGGGCCGGAGCCGACCATCTCGGGCACCTGCTTGGCGGCGTCGGTCGCCGCCAGGCGCTCGGGCATGATGAAGGGCGGGGAATCGACCTTGGCCAGCGCATCGAGCATGGTCGGAAAGGCGCGCGTCAGGCGGATCTCGAAGTTGCGCTCGTCGACGACCTGCCAGTTCTCGACCACCTTGGCGAGGAGCTGCCCGTAGCTGTCGCGCTGGCACCAGCGCTTCAGGCTGGCGACGCAATCGGCCGCCCGCACGGGCGTTCCGTCATGGAAAGTCAGGCCTTCGCGCAGCGTGATCCGCCAGGTCTTGCCATCGTTCGCGACCTCGTGCCCCTCCGCCATTTGCGGCTGCGGCTTGAAATCCATATCGGCGCCATAGAGCGTGTCGAAGACGTAATAGCCGTGATTATTGGTCACGGTCGCCGTCGTCCAGATCGGGTCGAGCGCGCTCAGATTGGCCTGCGGCGCGAATTTCAGCAGGGTGGATTTCGCGCCCTGGGCGAAAGCCGGCGCGGCCAGCGCGGGGGCCATCAGGCCCGCGGCCGCCCCTTTCAGGAACGTACGACGCTTCATCGAAATTCTCCCCTGCGACGCTGGATGCCGTACGCGATCGACTCAATCGAAACCCATGAAGCCGGCGCTGCCGCTCAGGGGCGGCGCCTTGGTCAGCCCGGCGATATCCGGGCTCGGCCGCGCGGTGCGCGCATCGCCGGCGAGGACGCGCTCCAGCGCAGCGGCGACGGCGAGCACCTTGGCGTCCCCGCCGCGCGGCCCGACGATCTGCAGGCCGAAGGGCATGCCGTTGCGGTCCAGCCCGACCGGAAGCGAGATCGCGGGATGGCCGACGACCGTCACCGCATAGGCGAGCGCCAGCCAGTGGAAATAGGTGCGCGTCGGCTTGCCGTCGATCTCGGCCGGGTAGAGCTCGCTCCAGGGCCGCGGGCTCAAGGTGACTGCCGGCGACAGGATGACGTCGAAGCTGGCGAAGAAGCTCTGCCAGTTCTTGTAGAGCACGGTCTGCTGCTTGAAGGCCCGTGTGATGTCGAGTGCGTTGTAGCGCAGCCCCTCCTCGACATTGGCGCGGACATTGGGCCCGACCTGATCCGGCGTGTCGCGGACGCGCTCATACATGCCGGCGAGGAAGGAGAGCGAGCGCAGCACCTCGAAGGTCTCGTCCGTGCCGGCGCAATCCGGCGCAGCCTCCTCTGCCGACGCGAAGAGATGGCTGAACAGCCCGGTCTTCTCGGCAAAGACCTCGCGGATATGCCGCTCGGTCGGCGCGAAGCCGAAATCGGGCGTGAGCGCGACCTTGAGCGAGGCGAGGTCGATCTCGGCCGGCCGCGCGAAATCCTCCGGCCGGCGCACGCTCTTGCCGAAGATCGTCGTCGCCAGCGGGTCGGTCGCGTCGTCCGAGACCATCGTCGAGAGCAGGAGGCAGAGATCCGGCACCGTGCGGGCCATCGGGCCGAGCACGCTCAGCGGATTCCAGCCGAAGGGCCGCTTCTCGCTCGGCACCAGCCCCGGCGACGGCCGGAAGCCGACGATGCCGTTGAAGGCGGCCGGATTGCGCAGCGAGCCGCCGGTGTCGGAGCCGGTCGCGATCGGCACCATGCCCGTCGCCAGGGCGACCCCCGAGCCGCCCGAGGAGCCGGCTGCCGACTTCGACGGGTCGAACGGGTTGCCGGTGACGCCATAGACGGCGTTGCGGGTGTTGGCGCCGGCGCCCCATTCCGGCGTGTTGGTCTTGCCGAGGATGACGGCGCCCGCCCTGCGCACCGAAGTGACGATGAGCTGGTCCTCCTCCGGCACGAAATCGCGGAAGAGCGGACTGCCATAGGTGGTGCGCAGCCCGGCGACATTCTCAAGATCCTTGATCCCGACCGGCAGCCCGTGCAGCGCGCCGAGCGGCTCGCCGCGCATCGTCGCCTCGTCGGCCTGGCGCGCCACCACCCGCGCCCGCGCATCGTCGCGCGCGACCATGGCGTTGACGGCGGGGTCGACGGCATCGACGCGGCGGATGCAGCTCTCCAGCAATTCGCTGGCCGAAAGCGCCTTGGTTCCGATCAGGGCGCGCGCCTCAACGGCGCTGAGATCACAGGGTTCGGTCACGGCGGCCTTCCATCTGACGGGAGCGCGGCAGGCAAATGCCGTGCCTCGCGGGACTGGTAAGGGAGATCGCTTCCGGCAGGCGTCAGGCCCATTCGCCCTTGCGGAACACCGGCACGCGGCTGCCATCGGCATGGACGCCGTCGATGTCGATCCGGTCCGAGCCGATCATCCAGTCGATATGGATGAAGCTCTTGTTGCCGCCCTGCTCGGCGATCTGCTCCGGCGTCAGCGTCGCACCACCCTGGAAGCATTTCGAATAGCACTGGCCGAGCGCGATATGGCAGGAGGCATTCTCGTCGAACAGCGTGTTGTAGAACAGGATGCCGCCCTGCGAGATCGGCGAGGAATGCGGCACCAGCGCCACCTCGCCGAGCCGGCGCGCGCCCTCGTCGGTGTCCAGCACCTTGTTCAGCACCTCTTCGCCGCGCGCCGCCTTCGCCTCGACGATACGCCCGGCCTCGAAGCGGACCGAAATGCCGTCGATCAGCGAGCCCTGGTAGGACAGCGGCTTGGTGCTGGCGACATGGCCCTCGACCCGCCTGGCATGGGGCGTGGTGAAGACCTCCTCGGTCGGGATATTCGGGTTGCAGGTGACGCCGTTCTTCGCGGCCGAGGCGCCGCCTTGCCATTCATGGCCGTCGGCCAGCCCGATCGTCAGCTCGGTGCCCGGGCCGGAATAATGCAGCGCCTGGAACCGCTGGCCGTTGAGCCAGGCGCTACGGCTGCGCAGCGCCGCGTTATGCGCCGCCCAGGCCGCGACCGGATCGTCCAGGTCGACGCGCGAGGCGGCGAAGATCGCCTCGGCCAGTCTGGCCACGGCGACGTCCTCCGGTTCGTCCGGAAAGACCTGCCTGGCCCAGGAGGCGCTCGGATAGGCGACGATGTTCCAGTTGATGTCGAACCCGGCGATCTTCTCCAGCGCCGGCTGATAGGCCATCGAATTGGCCTTGCTGGCGCGCGCGACCTTGGCCGGGTCCTCGCCGGCCAGCAGCATCGGGTTGTCGCCGACGATGGCGAGCCGTGCGGTATTGGCGGCGAAGGCCCTGGCGACGCCCTCATGCAGCCAGCCCGGCGCGCGGTCGAAGCTCGCTTCGGGCGCGAAGCGGTAACGCGACAGCGTGATCTCCTCGTCCGAGAGGATTGGCGTGACCAGACCCGCTCCGGCCTTGTAGGCATGCTCGGCGACCCGCCGCACCAGCGGCAGCGCCGCGACGGGCGCGGTCAGGAACAGGTCCTGCCCGGCCTGGAGGTTCAGCCCGACCCTGACGGCCGCTTCGGCGAGGCGGTCGAGCTTCACCGGATCGATCGAGGCGGCGATATCGCGTTGATGCGTGGTCATGGGGGTTCGGCCTGAAAATCTCTGCGTCACGGCCCGCATGATAAGCGCGCCGCGAACGACCTAGCCAGCCCTTCTCGTTACCCCGGCCTTGCGGTCAACGGATGTCGACGCCGGCCCGATATCGTGCTGGGCGGCTCTGGCCTATGCCGCCGGCCGCGGATCGATCGGCGCCTTGGGCAAGGCGAGCTCGCGCTCGATCCAGGCGGCCAGCCGGAACAGGTCGGCCTCGCGCCCGCCATGGCTCAGGATCTGGATGCCGATCGGCAGGCCGGTTTGCGAGAAGCCGATCGGGATCGAGATCGTGGGAAGACCCGTCATCGACCAGATCGCGGTGATCGCGATCCAGTCGAGATAATCCTGCATCGCCTGGCCCTCGATCTCGGTCAGGAACAGCGTCTCGATGGGGAAGGGCAGCGCCTGCGTCGCCGGGCAGACGAGGAAATCGTTCCCGTCGAGGAAATCCACCGCCCGGCGATAGAGGTCGCTCCGGTAACGATTGGCGGCGACGATCGCGCGGCCGGGCTGGTCGCGGCCGCGCAGGATGTCCGCCATCACAGGCTCGGGGAACTGCGCGCGATGCGTCTCAAGCAGCGGCTCCCAGGTCGCGAAGAAGCTCTCGCCGCGCAAGGTCCGGAAGGCCTCCATGGCGCCGCCCACGGCCGGCGCCTCGCGCCGCACCGCAACGCCCGCTTGCGCCATCGTCGCTGCAAAACCCTCGATCGCCTCGCGGATCGGTGCTGCCACCGCAAGCACGCCGAGATCGGCGGAGATCGCCAGGCGGGCGGGCCTGGTGGGATTGAGCGCGGCGTCGAGGAAGCACGGCTCGCCTTGCGCAGCGGTCAGGAAATCGCCCTGGTCGAAGCCAGTCATCGCGTCGAAGAACAGGGCGAGGTCGGCGACATTGCGCGCCATCGGCCCCTCCACGAAGATCGTGTCGAACGGGTCGGAGAGCCGCTTGCGCGGCACGCGGCCGGGCGTCGGGCGCAAGCCCGTGACATTGCAGAAGGCGGCCGGGATCCGCAGGCTGCCGCCATAATCGTTGCCATGGGCAAGCCAGGCTTCGCCGGTCGCGAGCGCCACCGCCGAGCCGCCAGACGAGCCGCCGCAAGTGAGCCGCGTGTCGTAAGGGTTGCGGGTCGCGCCATGGACGCTGTTCGTCGTCTGCGCGCCGCCGAGCTCGGACAGGTTGGACTTGCCGAGCACGACCGCGCCGTTCGCTTCCATCAGCGCGACCGTGCGGTCCGAGCTCTCGGAAATCCGGTTCCGGAAGATCGAGGTGCCGCCGGTGTTGCGCACGCCGGCGACGTCGTTGTTGTCCTTCACCACGATCGGGATACCGCCGAGCAGCGAATGACTGCCGGCGCGCCTCGCCTCGTCCGCAGCCCTTGCCTGTTCCAGCGCCCGCTCGAGGCAGAGCGTCGGCACGGCATTCACCTCGGGCTCGACCGCCGCGAGGCGCGCGCTGGCGGCATGAACCAGATCGACGGACGTCACCTCGCCGGCATTGAGCAGATCGCGCACGGCCAAAGCGTCGCGGCGAAAGAGATCAGACATGGGCAGCCTTTGCGGGAGCCGGCGTTCCGCAGGAGCGACGGATGATCAGCCGGGGAGCCATCACGGTCGTCGTCCCGGCACCGAGGCGGGTGCCCGCGATGCGCTCGGCCAGGAGCGTGAGCGCCGTCTCCCCCATCGCGCGCACGGGCTGCGCGATCGCGGTCAGGCGAGGTGAGACCGCATCGGCCCAGGGCAGGTCGTCGATGCCGACCAGCGAGACATCCTCCGGGCAGGACAGGCCCCGGTCGGCCACGGCCTTGACGCAGCCGACCGTCATCAGGTTGTTGGTGGCGAAGAGCGCAGTCGGCCCCTCGGGCAGGGCCATGAGATCGAGCGCCGCCTCATGCGCCGGCTGCTCCTGGAAGCCGGCCTCGCGGACGAGCGCAGGGTCGAAGCGCAGGCCCGCCGCGAGCAGGGCCTCGCGATAGCCCTGCATGCGGTCGGCGGCCGTGCGCAGGATCTCCGGCCCGTTGATCAGGCCGATGCGCCGGTGCCCGCAGCCGATCAGGTGGCTCGTCGCCTCGAAGCCGGCCTTGCGGTTGTCCAGCACCACCGAATCATAGCCGAGCCCGTCCATCGCCCGGTCGACCAGCACGACCGGCACCTCGAGCTGGGCGAGCAGCGAGGCGCGGTTCATCGAGGCCGCCCCGGTGGGCGCGAGGATCAGCCCGTCGATGCGCTGGCTGCGCAGCATCTTGAGATGCGCCTCCTCGCGTTCGCTGCGCTCGCTGGAATTGCACAGCAGCACGAGATAGCCGCGCGCGGCCGCGGCATCCTCCACCGCCTCGAACAGGTCCGAGAAGAACGGGTTGGTGATGTCGCCGACGATCAGGCCGAGCAGCCCGCTCGAGCGCTTGCGCATCGAGCGGGCGCCGGCATGCGGGGCATAGCTCAGCTTTTCGACGGCAGCGCGGACCCGGGCCAGCAATTCCGGGCTGACGCGATCGGCGCTGTTCAGCGCATTGGATACGGTCGCCACCGATACGTTCGCCAGCCGCGCCACGTCTCGTATCGTCGCCATACGCCCTCGATGAAACGGTTCAAATCCTGCCGCAGTCTCGCGAAACGCCCTCCGGTTTGCAAGCGGTAACGTCGCGTCAGATAGCGCTTGAAGGCGGAATGCTTCTGTGAGAGCTTGGATTGAAACGTTTCATAAAAGCGTTCCGGGGGAGGAAGCATTGCACCCGACAGGTCATGGGCCAGGCCCACAGCCGGTGCGCCGGCGATGATGCCCTATGTCCTGCGCAGGCTCGCCGCGACGGTGCCTGTGCTCGTCTTCGTGGCGCTGTTCGTCTTCTTCCTGCTGCGCCTGACGCCCGGCGATCCGGCCGTGCTCATCGCCGGCGACCAGGCGACGACGGCGCAGATCGAGACCATCCGCGAGCAGCTCGGCCTCAACCGCCCGCTTCTTGACCAGCTCATCGCCTGGGCCGGGCAGCTCGCCCGCGGCGATCTCGGGCGCTCGGTCTTCTCGGACATGGAGGTGACGCGGCTGATCGGCCTGCGCGTCGAGCCCACGGCGATGCTGGCACTGGTCGCACTGGTGATGGCGCTGGCGATCGCGCTGCCGCTCGGCACGATCGCGGCCGTGAAGGCGGGCAGCGGCTTCGATCGCGCCGTCATGGCCTTCGCCATGCTCGGCTTCTCCTCGCCGGTCTTCGTCGTCGCCTTCTTCCTGGTCTATGTCTTCGCGCTGACGCTGGGCTGGTTCCCGACCCAGGGCTATGTGCCGCTCGCGCAAGGGCTCTGGCCCTGCCTGAACAGCCTGATCCTGCCGGGGCTGGCGCTCGCCATGCTCTATGCGGCGCTGCTGGCGCGGATCACCCGGGCGAGCCTGCTCGAAGTCCTCTCCGAGGACTATGTCCGCACGGCGCATGCCAAGGGTCTGCAGGGCGGGCGCGTCGTCCTGCGCCACGCCCTCAAGAATGCGGCGATCCCGATCGTGACCGTGCTGGGCGTCGGCATCGCCGCCCTGCTCGGCGGCGTCGTGGTCACCGAGACGGTCTTCAACATTCCCGGCCTCGGCCGGCTGACCACCGACGCCATCCTGCGCCGCGACTACCCCGTCGTGCAGGGGCTGATCCTGGTCTTCTCGGTCATCTATGTCGTCGTCAACCTCCTGGTCGATCTCAGCTATGTGCTGTTCGACCCGCGCATCCGCTATTGAGGGCGCCATGGCGATGACCGAGACCGGATCGGGCGTCACCACGAAGCCGGGCGGCCCGCGGCAGGCCGGGACCGCATGGCGCTTCCTGCGCGCCAACCCCGTGATCCTCGGCGGACTCGCTGTCATCCTGGTCTTCGCGGCGATCGCGCTGATCGCGCCGCATGTCCTGGTCGATCCTGCTCGACTCAATCCGATCCAGCGCCTCAGGCCGCCGAGCTTCGATCACCTGTTCGGCACCGACCAGGTCGGCCGCTCGACCTTCTCGCGCACCTTGAACGGCACGGCGATCTCGCTCACCGTCGGCGCCCTGGTCACCGTCGTCACCGTCGTTTTCGGCCTGCTGATCGGCCTGACCGCCGGCTTCATCCGCCGGCTCGACGGCTTCGTCATGCGGATCATGGACGGCATCATGGCGATCCCGGGCATCCTGCTCGCGATCGCGCTGATGTCGCTGTTCGGCTCCAGCGTCCAGAACGTGATCATCGCGATCAGCGTCGCCGAGATCCCGCGCATGGCGCGCATCGTGCGCTCTTCGGCGCTGGTCATCCGCGAGCAGACCTATGTCGAGGCGGCGATCACCAATGGCGCGAGCCTGCCGCGCCTGCTGCTCCTGCACGTCCTGCCCAATGCGGCGGCACCGGTCATCGTCCAGGCGACCTATGTCTTCGCCTCGGCGATGATCGTGGAATCGATCCTGTCCTTCCTCGGCGCGGGCACGCCACCGACGATACCGAGCTGGGGCAACATGCTGGCCGAGGCCCGGCCCTTCATGCAGCGCGCGCCCTGGATGATCGCCTTTCCAGGCGTCGCGCTCGCCTTCCTGGTGCTGACGGTCAATGTGCTCGGCGATGCGCTGCGGGACGCGATCGACCCGCGCCTCGCCCGCAAGCTGAGGGCCTGACCCATGCCGCGCCTCGCGCGGCCAACGAACACACCGCCGAAGGCGGGATGCTTGAGACGATCACAGGGAGGGAAATGACATGCGTTTCACGAGACGAATGACGCTCACCGCCGCGGCCATGGCGATGACGGTGGTCGCCTGGCCCGCCATGGCCCAGACCGTGCTGAAGGTCCGCCCCTTCGGCGATCTGCGCACGCTCGATCCGATGACGACCTCGGACTACATGGTCCGCAACCACGGCTACATGGTCTACGACATGCTGTTCGCGCAGGATTCGACCGGCGCGATCAAGCCGCAGATGGTCGAGAGCTACACCACCGCGCCGGACGGCCTGACCTGGACCTTCGTGCTGCGCGACGGCCTCAAGTTCCATGACGGCCAGCCGGTAACTGCGACCGACGTCGTCGCCTCGCTCAAGCGCTGGGGCGAGAAGGACGGGCTCGGCCAGCAGCTCATGGCGCACACCGCCTCGCTGACCGCGACCGACCCGAAAACCGTGACGCTGGCCCTGAAGGACCGCTGGGGCCTCGTCCTCGAGGCGCTCGGCAAGCCGAGTTCGATGCTGCCGGTGATCATGCCGGCGCGCATCGCCGCCACGCCCTCGAACCAGAACATCACCGACGCGACCGGCTCGGGCCCCTTCATGCTGGTCAAGGAGGAATGGTCGCCCGGCGCCAAGATCGTCTATGCCAAGGCGCCGACCTACCAGCCGCGCAAGGAAGCGCCCGACGGGCTCGCCGGCGGCAAGCAGGCCAATGTCGACCGCGTCGAATGGCTGATCATGCCCGATGCGCAGACCGCGTTGAACGCCCTCCAGGCCGGCGAGATCGACATCTTCGAGGAGCTGCCGCCCGACATGATCGGCATCGCCAGGAAGAACCCGAAGATCGCGATCTCGAAGCTCGCCGCGCTGCAGGGCGTCTTCCGGATGAACCAGTCGCAGCCGCCCTTCAACAACCAGAAGCTGCGCCAGGCGATCCTGCGCCTGGTCGACCAGGAGCAGACGCTCCGCGCCTATGTCGACGACAAGGCGCTCTACACCAATTGCCCGTCCTTCTACATGTGCGACTCGCCCTATTTCACCAAGGCGGGCTGGCCCGCGCCGGACGCGGCCGCCGCCAAGAAGCTGATCGCCGAGAGCGGCTACAAGGGCGAGAAGATCGTCCTGCTCGACGCGACCGAGACCGCGCTCAGCCCGCACACCCTCGTCGTCGCCCAGATGATGCGCGATATCGGCCTCAACGTCGATTATCAGGCGATGGACTGGGGCACGCTGTCGAGCCGGCGCACCAGCAAGAACCCGGTCGACCAGGGTGGCTGGTCGGCTTTCCTCTCGGGCCCGGCCGCGCCCGACATGTCGGAGCCGCTCGGCCATCTCGCCCTGCGCTCAAACTGCGACAAGGCCTGGTTCGGCTGGCCCTGCGACGAGACGATCGAGACGCTCCGCGCCTCCTTCACCAGCACCCCCGACCTCGAGGGCCGCAAGACGATCGCGCAGCAGGTCCAGGAACGGGCGCTTGAGACGGTACCTTACGTCTCGGTCGGCCAGTTCTGGCTGGTGCGAGGCCATCAGGCCGGCCTGAAGGGGCTGCTCTCGCCGGGCGTGCCGGTCTACTGGAACGTCTCGAAGTGACCGGTTGACCAGGCGCGCGAGCGCTGTTGCCTGGGGTCCGGGCAGGCCAAAGCCTGCCCGGACCGTTAGTCCGGCTGCACAGCTCAGATCTCGCGCGCGAAAGCCGAGCGCCTCGAAACCGGTTCGGCCGCCAGGAACCGATTCTTGGCCGCCGTCACATGGCGCCGCATCAGGGTTTCCGCTAGCCCACCGTCGCGTTCGTATATGGCCTCGAAGATGCGCTCGTGATCGCGCTGGGATTTCCGCTCGCCGGGTATGGCCCAGGTCCGGAAACGGCAGAGGCGAATAAGCGAGTAGAGGTCGCCGCAGAGTAGTTTCTGGAGGCGCGCGGAGCCGCTGCCCGCCGCGATGCGGAAATGGAAGTCGGCATCGCCGATGCCCTGCGCATAGGCCATGTCGCTTTCCTTGCCGGCCACATCCGCCTGCTGCCGCAGCAGCTGGCGCAGGCTGTCCAGTTCCTCATTGGTCATGCGCTCGGCTGCGAGCCGCGCAGCCAGCCCTTCCAGCATCTCGCGCACCTCGTAGAGTTCCACCAGATCCGTCTCGGCGAGCGAGACGACCCGCGCGCCGGCATGGGCCGTCCGCTCGACCAGGGCGCGGCCCTCGAGCCGCCGCAGGGCTTCCCGCAGCGGTCCGCGGCTCATGCCGAACCGGGCCGCGAGCGCCTCCTCGCCCAGCTTGGAGCCCATGGGCAAGCGGCCGCTGACGATCTCGAGCTCGAGCGCCTCGAACACGCGGTCACTATGCGTCAGGCCATCTAACGAGGTGATTGTTGACAAAAATATCCCTCCGAACCGGACCGCGCTCTTCTCTAACCTATGGCAATATTTTTTTCTATAGCAATTTCAGCGCTATAGGAATTTTTGACCTCAATTAGGAAACAGCAGCGTTTTCTTATTGTTGACAAAGTTGGTTGCCGGTGAATGATCGAGGCACGGGCTATCCACTCGACTGGATCGCCTGAAAATGCGCAAAGCCGCCAAAGGCAGTCCTGGGAGGGACGCATGTACATCAGCAAGATCACCGGGGCCCTGGCCTTCTGCGCAGCGCTGGGCTTCGCCTCGCCGGGCAGCGCCAACCCGCCCTATCCGGCCTATCCTCATAAGACCGTCACGCTCATCACCAGCTCCGGCGCGGGGGGCGGCGGCGACGTTTTCCTGCGCAACCTGGTCAAGGTGCTCGGCCCGCGCTGGGGCATCAATTTCGTCGTCGAGAACGTGCCCGGTAGCGGCGGCGCCAACGCCATGCGCCGCATCGTCGAAGGGCCGAATGACGGCTCCCTGCTCTACGGGGTCTCCACCCAGCATGTCGTCGTCACGGTGCTGAGCGACCCGCCCTACAAATACACCGACATGCAGCCGGTGGTGAACGCGCTCTACGATTCACCGATCTTCTTCGTGCGGGCCGACAGCCCGTTCAAGACCATGGGCGACGTGATGGCCTTCGCAAAGGCCAATCCGGGCAAGCTCAAGTTCGGTGCCGGCACCGCAGCCTCGATCGACCGCATGGTGGTCGAGACGCTGAAGGTGAAGAAGGGTCTCAACATGGTGGTCGCCACGCATGACAGCGGCGGCCAGCTCACGTTGAGCGTGCTGAGCGGAGCCGTCGATATCGGCTCAGGCGATGCCCAGGAAGTCGCCAGCCAGGTCGAGGCCGGCAAGATCCGCATCCTCGCCGCCGTGACCGAGAAGCGGTTGCCGAACTTTCCCGATGTGCCCACCGCAAATGAGCAAGGCGCCGATGTCACGGCGATCGGCTGGCGCGGTTTCGTCGTCAAGAAGGGAACGCCGCCGCAGGTCACCGAAGCCTGGGAGAAGGCGATCGGGCTCGTGCTGGAGGACCCTGAGTACAAGGCCTTCTACGTGAAGAACCACAGCATCCCGGGTTACCTCTCGGCCAAGGATTTCGACGCTCTGACCAATTCCTTCGCCGCCGATCTCGACGCCTTCTTCCGCCAGGTCGGCATCAAGAAGAACTGAGCCTCGGGAGGCCTGGATGATGCTCAAGAACATCGCCGCCGGAACCGTCCTTCTCGCGCTTTCGGTCGGCTACTACCTGGCGGCTGCCCGCATGCCGACCAGCATTCTGGACACGACCGTCAATTCGGCGGCATTCCCGAAGCTGCTCGGCATCGCGGGAGCGGTGTTCTCCCTGGCGCTGATCGTGCAGGGCCTGCTGGCCTATCGGTCGGAGCCCGCCACCTCGCCCGGCTCGGATGCGCATGAGGCGCCCCAGAGCGTGAACTGGCAACCGCATCTGCGGGCACTGGGCCTGCTCGCGATCGTCTGCCTGTTCGTCCTGGCGCTGAAAATCCTGGGCTACCCGGTTGCCGTCGCGCTGCTGATCCTCGCCGTCTCGGTCTACCAGGGCTGCCCGCTGTCATGGATTTCGGTCGCCGTCGCCGTCGGCGGCGCCCTGTTCTTCTGGCTCTTCTTCATGGTTTTCCTCGGAATTCACATGCCGCTCGGCATCTGGAGCCGCGCGGCCGCGCTTCTCGCGCCTGCGCTCCCCGTCTGACCGTCACGTCTGCCGACTTCCACGCGACCGACACAAGGCGAGCGCGCGACAATGACCGGACTGAATATCGCCTTTCACACGATCTTCGCCACGCCCGCGGTCTTCTATGCGTTCGCGGGCGTCGCCTGGGGCATCGTCGGCGGCGCCCTGCCCGGCCTCTCGGCCTCGATCACGATGGCGCTGCTCCTGCCGTTCACCTTCGGCATGGACCCGACCATGGCGATCATCCTGCTCGCCTCGACCTATGTCGGCGCCGAATATGGCGGCTCGATTCCGGCGATCCTGATCCGCACGCCGGGCACCAGCGCCGCGATCACCACCGTCCTCGACGGCTATGAGATGCACAAACAGGGCAAGAGCGGCGAAGCCCTCGGCATCTCGCTCATGGCCGGCGTGGTCGGCGGCCTGATCGGCATGGTCCTCGTGGTCGGCCTCACCGAGCCGCTCTCGCGCATCGCGCTGTATTTCACCGCGCCGGCCTATTTCGCGCTCGGAATCTTCGGCCTCAGTCTGATCGCGGCCTTGTCGGAAGGCTCGGTGGTCAAGGGCTTCCTGGCGGCCATTCTCGGCCTTGCGATCTCGACCGTCGGCATCGACCCGCTCTCCGGCGTGCAGCGCTTCACCTTCGGCTCCGCCGAACTGCTCGGCGGCATCGAGCCGATCCTCGTCATGATCGGCATGTTCGCCATGGCCGAGCTCTTCATCCAGACCAACATGCCGGACTGGGACAAGACCTCCCACAGCACCCGCATCAAGCTGCCCGGTCTGAAGATGTGGAAGCGCATCTCGATCCCCACCCTGATCGGCACCACGATCGGCACGGTCGACGGGGTGACGCCGGGCGGCGGCTCGACGCTCGCCTCCTTCCTCTCCTATAACGAGGCGAAGCGCTGGTCGAAGCATCCCGAGGAATTTGGAAAAGGCTCGCCGGAAGGCATCGCGGCCCCGGAAGCAGCCAATAACACCGTCGCCGCCACGGCACTGATCCCGACCCTGACCTTCGGCATCCCGAGCTCGGGATCGACCGCGGTGCTGCTCGGCGGGCTCATCCTGCACGGCATCGAGCCGGGCCCCGCGCTGCTCACCAAGAACCCGGAATTCATCTACGGCCTGTTCGGCGGCCTGTTCATCGCCAACCTGTCGCAGATGGTGCTCGGCTTCGTCATGCTGCCGCCCTGCATCTGGCTGGTGAACCGGCCGAAGGCCTATCTCATGGCCTTCATCATCGCCCTCGTGTCCTCGGGCGTCTATTCGGTGAACGCGGATGTCTATGACATCTGCATCATGATCGGCATGGGCGTCCTCGGCTACGTCATGAAGGTCTTCAAATTCCCGGTGCTGCCGCTGGTGCTCGGCCTCGTGCTGGGCGGCATCGTCGAACGCAACTATCGGCGAGCGGTCGATCTCGGCTACGGCGAGCACGCCATTTTCCTTCAGGACCCGATCTCGGCGACCCTGCTCGGCCTGACCGTCGCCTTCATCGGCCTGTCGATCGTGATGGGCATCCGCAAACGCCGGCGCGAGCGCGCCGCCATGAGCATCCACGCAGGCGCGGCGAATGCCGCCGCCATCAATTCCTCGCACATCTGACCAGGAGACAACACGATGAACCTACGAGACAGAATCGGCGTCGACCTCGGTCAGCGTAACAAGATCGAGGACGGGCTTGCCGCTGCCGTCACGCATGGAATCAAGTTCCTCGATCTCAAGATCGACGTAGCGCCCAACGCCATCGAGACGCTCACGCCGGACCGCATCCGCGGAATCCGGGCAGTCTGCGAGGCGCATGACATCCATGTCGGTGTCCACACCATGTCCGCCGTGAACGTGGCGGAAGTCGCTCCCCATGTGCGCGACGGGGTCGACCGATACCTGACCGGCCACATGGACGCCTGCAAGGCGCTCGGCGGCGAGTGGATGGTGGTTCATGCCGGCTACCATTTTACCTCGGATGTGAAGATGCGCATGGAGGCCGGCCTCGAGCGCCTGAAACGCCTCAGCGGATATGCCGAGACAATCGGACTGACCTTGCTGCTCGAGAACATGAACTGGGAGCCGGACGACGCCGAGGTGCATTATCTCGGGCATAATCTCGAGGAGACGCTGTATTATTTCGATCGCCTCAAATCGCCCCACCTGCGCTGGGCCTTCACCGCCAACCACGCGCATCTGGTCGAGGAAGGGGTCGAGGGTTTCCTGGCCAATATGGACATTCGCCGCTGCGACGAGGTCCGGCTGGCCGATTGCTGGCGAAACGGCAAGGAAGTTCATCTGAAGCCCGGCGAGGGCGACTTCGATTTCCCCGACCTGTTCCGGCGCCTCGACAAGCTGGGTTTCGAGGGACACTACATGAATGCCTTTGGCTCGCTCCAGGACATGATCGACGGCCGCGAGATGCTGGCGGGCATGGCGCAATCCGTCGACTGAACCAGCGTCGCGCGCGGTCGGGTGCTGTGAAATTCAGCGCCGCGCCCGGCCGCGCAGCCTGCCTCTCGATGTCCGGGACATCGGCGCTGCTCTGACCTTTGAGCGGCCCGATAAACTGGCCACCTGCTTACGCAGCTCTTGCGCGCATAATAAACCGCGCCGGCATGGCGTGCGGCGCGGATCAAATAACTATAGCGATTTCAATATAGTGGAATGGCGCCCCAGCGTGGATGAAACTGATAACTACGTTTCCGCTGGAGCGCTATGAAATTGCAGCCTACTGCTCCACGAAACAACCGGAATTGCGAGATTCCCCGCGTTTCCACTACGATGATCGTGCAGCCCACAAACGCATAGAATTTCAGGACTTAATCGCCCCGAGCGCGACGAAGGCGGCACCGAAGGTGGTGCGTCAGCCAAGCCATGGATCGAGGCGGGCCAGGAGCGATGCGGTGAGACCTTAAGGGCGCATAAAATATCGCTCCGCGTGTGTCGCGGACGGTCAGCCGTGTCTTTCGAGAAGACGTCGTAGTGTTCCGGCCGTGCGGAAGCGCGCTGCGCTCCAGGTCGGGGCTCCCAACCAGCCGCGAATGCGCCGAAACGCCGCCCAGAAATTCCATTTGCCAAGCTCGCTACGCCGCGCCGGCCACCGCTGTCAGTTCAGGCCAAAAACACCGGTAAATCGAGGTGCCCAGCTGTCTGCGCGGTCTCGTGCCGTCCCCTGGGGCTTGCATGACAGGCCACTCGGTCGCGTCCTTACTGAACTTGATGTACGCGATCTGAATGACTGACCGGCTGACGCCGGTAGGATCAGGCGGAGGGGCTGAAGCCGTTTTTGTGGGTGTGGCGGTCGAGATAGCGCATGATGATGTCGTCGGTGATGTTACCGGAGGTGGTGGAGAAGTAGCCTCTCTGCCAGAATCGCTGGCCCCAGTAGCGTTTGCGGATGTGCTCGAACTCCTGCTGGATCTTGCGCGATGAGCGGCCCTTGGCCCGGCGCACGAAATCGCTGACCGAGACGTGCGGAGGGACTTCGACGAACATGTGAACGTGATCACGTGACAGAGCGCCATGGATGATGGTCACGCCCATCTCGTCGCACACCTGCCGGATGATCTCGCGCACCCGCAGGCGAACCTCACCGTGCAGGACCTTGAACCGGTACTTCGGCGCCCAGACGAGATGGTAGCGATGATGGAATGTCGTGTGACAACCGCTCTTGTAGCCCATAGCCTGTAACCTCGGGAAAGTGAGACTTCACGCCCTTCAGGCGGTCTCACTTTCCCGAGGTTACAGGCTATCGAGCGAGTCTCGGGCTGAAGCCGGTATCCGACTGAAGTCGGAGGGGTTACTCCCCGAGTGGGACTCTAAATGGTAACCGTGCCGCGACGATGCTACCTCTGATAATCACGCGCAACAGGCTCGTACCCGCAAAGCGGCCCCTCGGGTTGTGATTTCGGCAAAGGCGAGCTTGGGAGCCCCGGTCCAACCACCAAATCTGTATCTTCCTGAGCAGGACAGAAATTGGCGAAGCATAATGGTCCAAGTCGACGCTATTCTTGCGCGCCTGCTCGCGCTCCATCCCAAGCGGATCGATCTCTCGCTCGACCGCATGTGGCGCATTCTCGACAGGCTTGGCCATCCCGAGCGACGCTTGCCGCCGGTGATCCACGTCGCTGGCACCAATGGCAAGGGTTCGACCGTCGCCTTTCTCCGCGCGATCGTGGAAGCGGCCGGGCGCGGCGTGCACGTCTACACCTCGCCCCACCTCGTGCGCTTCAACGAGCGCATCCGTCTTGCGCGACCGGGCGGCGGCGCGCTGGTCGAGGACGACGAACTCGCGGATGCACTTGCGACCTGCGAGCGGTTGAATGCCGGCGATCCAATCACGTTCTTCGAGATTACCACCGCCGCGGCTTTCCTGCTGTTCGCGCGCCATCCCGCCGATGTGCTGCTGCTCGAGGTCGGCCTGGGTGGCCGGCTCGACGCTACCAACGTGATCGAACGCTTGCTTGCGAGCGTGATCACTCCAATCTCGCTCGACCATCAGGACTTTCTCGGCAATACCATCGAGCTGATCGCGGCCGAGAAGGCGGGTATCCTCAAGCCCAATGTGCTGGCGATAACGGCGCCGCAGTCGCGGGAGGCGCTCACGGTGATCGAGCGGCAGGCCGCGCGCATGTGCGCGCCGCTTCGGATAGCTGGCAAGCACTGGGTCGTGACGCCCGAGCGCGGCCGCATGGTTTTCCGGGACGAGCACGGGCTCATCGACCTGCCGGCGCCTCGTCTGTCTGGCCGTCACCAGTTCGACAACGCGGGTACCGCAATCGCCACCTTGCGCTGCATCCCTGAACTGCAGATTCCGCACGCGGCCTTCGAGCAAGGCGTCGCCAAGGTCGAATGGCCAGCGCGCATGCAGCGTCTCGCTCACGGCCGGCTGGTGGAACTGGCGCCGCAAGGCAGCGAGCTGTGGCTCGACGGCGGCCACAATCCAGACTGCGGCCGTGCGGTCGTCGGCGCGCTTGCCGATCTTGAGAAGCGCGGTCCGCGGCCGCTCATACTCATCGTCGGCATGCTCGCGAACAAGGATTGCGAAGGCTTTCTCATGAACTTCGCCGTGCGCATCTGCCGTGTCATCGCGGTGCCGATCCAGCAAGACGCGGCTCTGCCGTCCGAGGAGATCGCACAAGTCGCCCGCCGCATCGGCATCCCGGCCGAGACCAGCGACAGTGTCGGGGACGCGCTTGCCACCATCTCCGCGCTTGGCCTCGATCCGGCCCCCCGAATCCTCATTACCGGCTCGCTCTATCTCGCCGGAGAGGTGCTTGCCGCAAACCGTACGCTGCCGACCTAATCTGATACGCGCGGTCCTAATGGCATACCTTATCGACACCCATGAGAATTGGTTGCTTTTCCCGTAAAGCGTGATTTGTTCACGCCGGTTATGAAGAAACGCAGCAACGTAATTCAGCTGCCTAACAAGCACGCGGACGGTAAAGAGAAAAGTATATGGCCGTCCCGGCGTGGTTAGAAATGCTCGTCACGAATGACCTCGACGTCGGAAACCACCACGATCCCGGCGTAGTTTTCGAGAAGCGGCTGGGATTGTTCCACGATGCGGCGCACGATCTCCTCCGCGGCAACCACGATGATCATGACGTTGCGAAACACATCGGAGAGGTGAGCCTCGTCACGTATGCCGCGATTGCCTTTGCCAGAGACATTGGGCACGATGGTGTAGCCCTTGGCGCCTACCGCCTCGATCATCTCAATGATGGCGCGGGCGCGCGCCGCTTCCACGATGATCTCGATCCTCTTCTTCCGGTAGAGTTGCGTCACGGGACAGTCCTTTCGATCACAGTGCGACGAGCCATTGCGCGCCAGCGTAATAAAGCGGGATACCGACAATCAAATTGAACGGAAAGGTGACGGCCAAAGACAAGGGAATGTAGATCGCCGGATTGGCCTGCGGCAGCGACAGGCGCATTGCCGCCGGAACCACGATATAGGAGGCGCTTGCGGCGAGTACGGCGACGAGCGTCATGCCGCCCAAAGACAGGCCGATCGCATGGGCTGCGAGCAGCCCGATCATGGCTCCGATCAGGGGCATGTAGAGGCCGAACGCCACCACCGGCCAGCCCACCGCTCTGAAGTCGTGCAGCCGGCGGCCAACCAGCAGGCCCATGTCGAGAAGGAAGACGGCAAGCACGGCCTTGAACGGATCGACAATTGCCGGCGCCATTACCGCCATGCCCTTGTCGCCTGTGATCCAGCCGATCGCGAAACTGCCGCCGAGCAGCACGACGCCGCCGCTCAGGAACACCTCGCGGGCGACTTCTCTCGAAAGGAAAGGCGCGCGCGACGCGGTCGGTCCGGCAGCGTTAGAGCGACGGGCGAGAAGAAGGCCGGTCACGATGGCCGGCGTCTCCATGAGGGCGAGCATCGCCACCACGTAACCTTCATACGGTATGGCTCGGTATCCCAGAAAGCCGGTCGCCGCAACGAAGGTCACGATGCTGACGGAACCGTAGTGCGCCGCTACGGCGGCTGCGTTTGGAATATCGAGCCGTGTGGCGGCGCGTAGCAGGGCATAGGCTAGGAGGGGCAAGCTGAAACTGAGCGCGAGCGCCAGGACCAAGGCGACTGCGACTGCGCCGGCAACGCCGTTCGAGGCGAGCTCGGCGCCGCCCTTGAATCCGATCGCCAGCATCAGATAGAGCGACAAACCCTTGCTGATTGCCTCGGGTATGGCGAGATCGGATTTCAGGCAGCCAGCCGCGACGCCCAAGCCGAAAAACAAAACCATCGGTGAGAGAAGATTGCCGATGGCAAGCTGGAGGAGTGTATCCACAAGTATTGTCCTGATGCCATGGAGTTGAAATGCAAACCGGAGTGGTTCAAAGCGATCTATCGCATTCGCCAGCTCCGGTGAGAGTTGCGAATGCTCCAGTCGTCCTGTTCCACGTCTTGGGGTCACCGATCTGGCCCGGAAACAGCTCTCGCAGCCGCTGGGTATGAAAAATAATGGAGAGATGCCCATCGTTCGCATCGAAGACTGGAACAAACTGCGGAGTTCCGGGGTGTGGGCGTGGTGGCCGCTCCTTGATCAGGGCAGACACCAGCGTTTCGCGTATAATGTGAAGGTCAGCGGATTCTCTCTCATGATCAGCGTCAAGCCAGCACAATTGCCATATTCCGCCCAGGCCGACGGATTCGCGGATCCGGAACGGGCGCGGGCTCGAAACCGAGACGGATCCCCATACCTCGGGAGGTGGGTCCACCATCAACGGGTCCAACCATATTCCAACCAGCCTGCGGTCCTGTTCCGCATGCCCCGTTGGAAGCCGCGCCCGCTGAAATGCCAGAAACTCTCCAACGTCCCGGCAAGCGCGGGGAATGTCATCGCTGGACCGGACCAGGAGCAAAAAGCAGTTTGACACCGGCAGCACTCCTTCGTCGGCCTCCGGAGCCGGGCAGTTCGTATGCGTCCGGCGCCTCCAGGTTGCCGCATCCCCTTCTGAACACGGGTGGTCGGGATACGATTAACCCCCGCATACTCCCATAGATGCGAACTCCATGTTACGATATGAAAGACACGAAACATGTGTCGTATGTTCATATAGGGATTCTCGTAAATGCAGGCAACGGCAAAATCCAAATCTGACGCACCCTCCTCGGCCAGCTGGACGTTTCTGACCAACCACGCTCATGTACTGCTGTGCCTGGTCGAGAACCCGGAGGCGAGAATGCGGGAGGTTGCGGCCCGGGTCGGGATCACGGAGCGCGCCGTGCAACGCATCGTCGCCGAATTGGAGGAGGCAGGCTATCTCAGCCGTATGCGTGAGGGGCGCGCCAATCGCTACATCGTCCATGAGGACTTGTTCCTCCGGCATCCTGTCGAAAGTCATTGCACGATCGCCGAACTGATCGAGATGGTGATTGGAACGCGAAGGCGCGCCGAACCCTCCCGCAAAGGCGTTCGCCGCGCCTGACGGCATCTATCTTTGTCTTCGTGGTGACGATAGCAGCGAGCGGACCTGCTTAAGACCTGGCTGGCGCTTTGTCGTCGACGAACAGGTCCGTCTTCGCTGCTTCGCTGATCGCGACGACGGCAGGGTGGGTCAGTTTGCGCTCAACCGAGATGGCATAATATCTCGCTGCGACGCTGTCGGCACGGCCAATGATCTCGGCTGCGTACTGTTCTTGGATCTCGTCGGCCAATATTGCCGGTGCAGGGAAAATGCCTGCGCCCGCCTTGCCGAAGGCCTTCATCAGCGCGGTGTCGTCGAATTCGCCGACAATGTGCGGCTCGATCTGATGTTCGCTGAACCACCGCGTGAGCGCCCCCCGCATTGTTGCGCCATCGCTTGGGATCAGCATGGGTGCGCCGTCCAGGGATTGCGGAAAGCCCTCCTGATAGCGCGCGGCAAGTCCGGGCACGGCATAGAAGGCGATAGGTGTGCGCCCGAGAGAGTGGCTGTAGCCTTTCACCCCCAATTCAGAGGGCAGCGGCCGGTCGGCGATCACCAGGTCCACCTTGTGAATGGCGAGTTCCGCGAACAGCCGTTCCAGCTTGTCCTCCCGGCAGATCAGGCGCACGCGCCCGGCACTACCCAGTGCCGGGGCCAGCAGCCGATAGGCGATCGACTTGGGAACCACATCGGCCACCCCCACCCGAAACAGCAGGTCGCTGCGGCCAGCGCGGTTGCGCACGGTTTCTTCCAGCTCTCTCCCGATCTGGAAAATCTCGTCGGCGTAGGAGAGGGTCAACTGCCCCGCTGCGGTCAGTTCCAGTCGCCGCCCGGCGCGGCGGAACAGCTCTGTTCCGAGCGCTTCCTCCAGCGTGCCGATTTGCGCGCTGATGGTCTGTGGCGCGAGACGCAGCTGCTCGGCGGCTCGCGCGATGCTGCCAGCCTTCGCGACCCTCAAGAAATAGTGCAGCTGCTTGTAGTTCAACACGACTGGCTATCCAATTCGCAGTTTTTTCCGATCAAAGAACACTGAATAATCTGATTTTTTAGGTGATCAATCAAGCCCATATTCCGCACATGCTCAGGATCCGGGTCGGTGGAGGATTGATGAAGATCGATATTCAGGCGCATGGCGTCGAACTCACCGACGGCCTGCGCGGGCATGTGGAGCATCGGCTGGGATTCGCATTGTCCCAATTTCAGGACCGCATTCGCGGCGTGGTCGTGCGCCTGTCAGATGTCAACGGACCGAAGGGCGGGATAGACAAATGCTGCCATCTGCGCGTGCGGCTGAACGGGCTGCCCGACATCGTCATCGAGGAAACCGAAGCGGACTTTCCTGTCGCGGTGAATCGTGCCTCGGATCGGGCCAAGCGGACTCTGGCCCGCCGCCAGCGGCGCGTGCGCGACACCTTTGAACGGGCTCCGTGAGGTGGTGATGCGCAGCCCCCTCCATCAGCGCCGGTTCTCGGCGCGGGCCTTCTCGGCGCTGCGCAAGGTGCGGGCGCGCACCTGGCTGATCCTTGGCGCCGCCGTTCTCGGAATCCTCGGTCTGTTTACCTGGGCCGGGATCGCGCTGCTGTCCTGGCTGTGGGGGCAGTTTCCGGCGGCGACCGAGGCGGGCAGGCGCCTTGCCGGCGAGACTATGGCACAGATCGAACAGGTGGCGCCCGGCCTGAAAGAACAGGTCGGCCAGTGGGTGCCGGGGCTCGTCGAAGCACCGCCGGCCAGCGACGTGAGCGGCGCCGATGCCGGGCCGGTACCGCGCTTTCCCGGCTTGGTGCGCAGCCATTTTGCGCGCGGCGAAGAGACGGTCGAGGTCCGCTACGCGGGGCGCGCCGCGTTCGATTCGGTGCGCGCGCATTACGTTCAAGGATTCGCGGCGGCGGGATACGCCGGGGAGGTGAAGGAGGCCTCGCCCGAGGCGGAGCATCACCGCTTCAAGAAGGGCCGTGAGGCAATCGATCTCTTGCTGTTCCGCCAGGTGGAGGGGCGTGTGGAGATTCGTTTGACGGTTTCGGCCCAGTAGGAATTTGGCGAGGAGTATGGCGTGAAACGCACGGCGCTTTTTCTAGCAACCAATCTGGCCGTGGTGCTGGTGCTGTCGGTCACCCTGCGCTTGCTGGGGGTCGAGCCCTACCTCAATGAACAGGGCCTCAATCTCAATGCTTTGCTCATCTTCGCGGCCGTCTTCGGCTTCGGCGGCGCCTTCATTTCCCTGGCCCTCTCGAAATGGACCGCCAAGAGGGCAGTCGGCGCCCAAGTCATCACCCAGCCGAGCACGCCGACGGAACAATGGCTGGTGCAGACCGTCGCCCGCCAGGCCCAGGCCGCCGGCATCAGGATGCCGGAGGTTGCCGTCTACGAGTCGCCGGAGGTCAACGCTTTCGCCACCGGCATGAGCAAGAACGCCTCCCTCATCGCGGTGTCCACCGGGCTGCTGCAGCAGATGAGCCGGGAAGAGGCCGAGGCGGTGCTGGGGCACGAGGTGTCGCACGCCGCCAACGGCGACATGGTGACGATGGCGCTGATCCAAGGCGTGGTGAACACCTTCGTCATGTTCCTGTCCCGGGTCATCGGCCACCTGGTGGATCGGGTGGTGTTCAAGACCGAACGC
The DNA here is from genome assembly GCF_051860145.1 of Allobosea sp. Lineage (GTDB taxonomy): Bacteria > Pseudomonadota > Alphaproteobacteria > Rhizobiales > Beijerinckiaceae > Allobosea. Next base: position 24,307 of record NZ_JBHYEM010000003.1, read on the forward strand.
GGCCACGGCCCGGCTTTTTTCGTCACCATGATCGCTGCCGAACTGCTCTTGGGCATCCTCGCATCGATCATCGTCATGTGGTTCTCCCGTCACCGGGAATTCCGCGCCGACCGGGGCGGCGCCGAGCTCGCCGGCCGGCGGCCCATGATTGCCGCCCTTCATCGCCTGGCAGCGCTGCACCCGGGGCCTCTTCCCGACAAAATGGCAGCCTTCGGCATTGCGGGCGGCGCTGGCGGCGGATTGAAGCGCCTGTTCATGACTCACCCGCCGTTGAAAGAGCGGATCGCGGCGCTGGAAAACGCAGATAAAGAAACTCTGCCAGGCGAAAATGACGACGGACGCAAGAAAAACCGCCTGACGCGGTCAATGTGACACAGCAGAGCAATTGAGGAGATAAAGAGAATGGCTTTCAAGGACGTCCTGCTCCCATTGAGCACTTATCCCGAAGCGACCCCGGTTGCGGCGATCGAGCAAGCGGTCGGCCTCGCCGGCGCGCTGGGCGCGCGCATCTCGGCGCTCACTTTCAAAATCGAGATTCCGAACGTCGGCAACGTGCTCGCGAACAAGCTGCTTGACGTCCCGGGAATGATTGCGGCCGAGCGGCAGAAAAGCGTGGCGATTGCCCAGGCTCTGATCAGCGCGTTCGAAAGCATGGCGACGAAGCGCGGCGTTCCACACGAGCAGATCATCGAGTCTTGCCCGACGTCGCAGCTCGCGGCCATCGTGACGGAACACGCCAGGATGCACGATGTGACGATGATCCCTATCGGCGAGCAGGCGGACCTCCAGCAATATGTCGCCGAGTGCGTGATCTTCGGCTCCGGACGACCGACGATCGTCTTTCCCGAAGTGTCGAAACGCGGCGATCCCTTGTCTTTCGACGTCGTCGGTGTGGCCTGGGATTTCAGCCGGCCGGCCGCAAGGGCTGTGGCGGATGCCCTCCCGATCCTGCAGCTTGCCAAAACCGTGCGGGTGGTGACGATCACTGAGGAGAAGACGATCGATACGAGGCGCTCAGGCGCGGAGCTGGCGAAGCATCTCGCCTGTCATGGCATCGAGGTTGTCCTGGAAGAGGAAGAGGCCGCCGGCCGAAAAATCGGGCAGGCTCTCGAAGACTATGCAACTGCACGCGAACTCGACGTGCTCGTCATGGGAGCCTACGGGCACTCACGGATGCGCGACTTCATCCTGGGCGGCGCGACAAAGACCATTGTCGCCAACCCGCCGCTGCCAGTGCTCCTCTCACATTGAGATGCTGCCTCCACGGCTGCGCAACGGCGAGAACCAAGAATACACGGTCAACAACCATCAACGGCTATAGGCTGGTCGATGAGGTTGTTCCAAGCTTGGCACGCTGCCTCGATGAGGTGGTCGTAGGTATCGAAACGAAGACTCGGTTCAAGAGCCAATTGGCCTGGCACGGTCAGCTCCAGTCGTCGCCTCGCGCGGTGGAATAACGCGGTTCCGAGCGCTTCTTTGAGCTTTCCGATCTGGACGCTGATGGTCGGCGGCGCGAGGCGCGGCTGCTCGGCGGCGAGCAGCGATGCTGCCAGTCTTTATGACCCTCCAGAGATAATGCAGCGACCTGTAATTCAACACGACCGGCCATTCCCATCCGCAGTTTTTTTGGATCAAAGCACTGCGAATAATCTGCTTTTTTTGATGATCAATTGAGCCCACATTCCGCACATGCTCAGCAATCCGCGCATGGCCAAAGGGACGGGGAAGAACAGACACCATGTGGGCTGACGAACAACGACGGCGCAACAGGGCGGTGCCGTCCCGAACCATCAGGACCCGCTGGGAGTTGAGAGAATGGCTTTCAACGACGTCATGCTTCAGTTGAGCAGCTATCCCGAACCCACCCCAGTTGCGGCGGTCGAGCAAGCGGTCGACTTTGCTGGGGCGCTGGGCGCGAGTATCTCGGCGCTGACTTTCAAAATAGAGATTCCGAATGTCGGCAACGTGCTTGCGAACAAGCTGCTCGACATCCCGGGGATGATTGCGGCCGAGCGGCAGAAAAGTGTGGCGAATGCCCGGGATCTGTTCGGTGCGTTCGAAAGCATGGCGACGAAGCGCGGCATTGTACACCAGCCGATCATGGTGTCATGCACCACCTTGCAGATCCCGGGCATCGTGACTGCACGCGCCAGAATGCACGACGTCACGATGATCCCGATCGGCGAGCAGGCAGAGCAACAGCAATATGTCGCCGAGTGCGTGATCTTCGGCTCCGGACGACCGACGATCGTCTTCCCGGAAGCGCCCAAACGCAGCAACTCCCTTTCCCTCGATATCGTCGGCGTGGCGTGGGATTTCAGTCGACCCGCGGCACGGGCCGTGGCGGATGCCCTCCCGATCCTGCAGCGCGCCAAAACCGTGCGGGTGGTGACGATCACCCCAATAAAAACGATGGACACGAAGAGCTCAGGCGCGGAACTGACGAAGCATCTCGCCGGTCATGGCATCGAAATTGTTCTCGAGGAAGAAGAGGCCGCCGGCCGGACAATCGAGCAGGCTCTCGAAGACTATGCTACCGCGCGCAGCCTCGACCTGCTCGTCATGGGAGCCTACGGGCACTCGCGCATCCGCGACTTCATCCTGGGCGGCGCGACAAAGACTATTGTCGCCAACCCGCCGCTGCCAGTGCTGCTCTCGCATTGAGATGCTGCCTTCACCGCTGCGCAACGGCGAGAACCAGGACGACAACGCCAACAAGAGCCATTGGCGCAATCGCAATTGGGGCCGCTCGCCACCGTCTCAGCCGCTCCCGAAAGGTCCGGGCCCTGCTGGCAGTTGAGCATGGACGCAATCTTAGGCCTGTGACGCATCCAACGGGTGCTCCTAAACACCCGAAAAGTAAGGATTACCATGGAACTGCTCGCCGACTTCCTGACCAGCGATTTCCTCGGCAAGTCTGTCTGGCTCTGGTTCGTCTTCCTCGGCATCGTCGGCGCGTTGCTCGCCTTCGACCTCGGCGTTCTCCACAAGCAGGACAAAGAACTCGGTGTCGGCGAAAGCTTGATCTTGTCCGCGTTCTACATCGCGATCGCGCTGGTGTTCGGCGCCTGGCTGTGGTGGTCCATGGGCCCGACCTCGGGCATGGAGTATTTCACGGGCTATGCCTTGGAGAAGGCGCTTTCGATCGACAACGTCTTCGTAATCTCGCTCATCTTCAGCTATTTCGCCATTCCCGCCAAATATCAGTACCGGGCGCTGCTCTGGGGTATCCTCGCGGTGCTGGTCTTGCGCGGCATCATGATCGGGCTCGGTGCGGCGCTCGTGCAGCAGTACGAGTGGGTGCTCTATATCTTCGGCGCCTTCCTGATCGCCACGGGGATCAAGATGCTCGTCATGGGAGAGAACGAGCAGGACGTGTCGAAGAATCCGATCGTGCGCTTCCTGTCCAAGCGCATGCGTGTGTCGGCTGAGTTGCACGGTTCGCACTTCTTCGTCCGCAAGCCCGATCCGGAGACGGGCAAGCTCGCGCGCTTCGCGACGCCCCTGTTCCTGGCGCTCGTCGTGATCAACATCGCTGACCTCGTGTTCGCGGTCGACTCGGTGCCGGCGATCTTCGCCATCACGACCGACACCTACATCGTGTTCACGGCCAATATCATGGCGATCCTCGGGCTGCGCGCCCTTTATTTCGCCCTCGCCGCCATGGTGCACCGCTTCGAGTATCTGAAATACGCGCTCGCCATCGTCCTCGTCTTCATCGGCGCCAAGATTTTCTGGAACCAGATCGTCGGCAAGGCCGACCCCGCGATCTCGCTCGGCGTAACCTTGTCCCTCATCGCGGGCGGCGTCCTGTTCTCGCTATGGAAAACTCGCACGGCCGCGACAGACGAAGCCGCCAGCCACGGCCTGACAGCTCCGCTCCCGGATACCATTGGAACACGGCCCTCCACTCGCCCTGCAGGAGACGATTAATGACCATTGATGTCCCGTCTGCTCCGTCGCGCACATCATTGCATCCTTCGCCGCCCCCGCCTGGTGCATCGATGCCGACACTCGTGAAACGTCATCGCCCGCCGCAGCGCGCTCGACGGTAACCCGCAGGATGCCGATAGGCGCGAACCTGCCAGTCCATCACAGGAGAACGATATGATCGATGTGAACAAGCTGTTGACCACCGTGCTGTCGGGCAGCCCGACGACAGGTCAAAGCGGTGTGGAAGGTGCTCAACCGGCCGATCGTGGCGGACGAGCGGGCCTCGGCGATTTCTTCGGTGCCAATGTGGGTGCGCTCGGCACCGGCGCGCTCGCAGGCGGTTTGGCCGGTACGCTCTTGACCTCGAAGCACGCGCGGAAGTTTGCCGGCGGCGCTCTGCAAATCGGCGGTGCTGCCCTGCTCGGTGGGCTCGCCTACAAGGCGTACAGCAATTACCGTGCCGGCAAGCCGCTGATACCGCAAAGCGTCAGCGACATGCTTGGTGGCCTCATTCCGGGTCAGGCCGGTGCGCCGCAAGAAGCTTCGCGCGGCTTTCTCTCACCTCCGGATGCGATGCCACGGGATGGCACCGCCACGCTCTTGCTACGCGCGATGATCGCTTCGGCCATGGCCGACGGTCGCTTTGACGAAACCGAGCGCGCCCGTCTGATCGAGCGCGTCGAAGCCAGCGGCCTCTCAAGCGAAGAACGACGTTATCTTGAGTCCCTGATCGCGCGCGCCGACACACCGGACCAGCTTGCGGCGGCTGCGCGAGGTCCAGAGGCGGCCGCGCAAGTCTATCTGGCGGCTTTTATCGCCATCGATGCCGATACCCCGGCCGAGACGGCCTGGCTCGATGATCTTGCCAACAAGCTTGAACTTGATCCGGCCCTGCGCAGGAACATCGAGGCCGCCGGCCGCGGTACCGCGTGATCATGTGAGGCGCGCGATCGGAGAACCAATGACGCTGAATGCGATCCAAGTTTCGAGCTTGAAACGTCCTGCTGCGGGTCGCTCCTGTGAGGCAGACCGGAAAGTATCCGCGAAGCGCCTCCTATCGAGGATGGTTCGCATCCGAGCTGCCGTCATTCAGGAGAGCCAAGCCATTGTGGACGACTGGACCCCCAAGGTGGCGCGGCGGAGTTTTCTGCCTGGAGCGATCAATCTTGCGCAGTATCTGGCGTTTCGTCGCCATGATCTGAGCGATCTCCAGCATCAGCTCTCGGCGCTTGGACTAACTTCGCTCGGACGGAGTGAGGGCCGCGTTATCGCAACACTTGAGGTCGTCTGCGCGAGGCTGACCGAAATGGCCGGTCAGCCCGCGGTGTCTCATTCCACCCCCTTAGCCTTCCGGCACGGAAGGCGGATTTTGAGGCGAGAGCAGGCCAGGATCTTTGGGAGCGATCCGCACGGGCCCGGTACGCGGATCATGGTCACGTTGCCGACCAGAGCCAGTCAAGATCGCGCCCTGGTCGCCGATATCATTCGTGCTGGGGCGGATTGCCTACGCATCAACTGCGCGCATGGGAGACCGGAGACCTGGGCGGCCATGATCGAAAACAGCCGCGCTGCGGCGGCCGATCAAAACAAAGCCTGCCGGATTCTCATGGATATCGCCGGCCCGAAATGCCGGATTGCCGAAGTCTTCGCGCCGAAGAAGACGCGGCTCTACCGAGGCGATCTTCTCATGTTGGCTGGTCGCATGCCCGCGCAGGTAGAGGCTGGCGATATCGTCATCCGCGTGACGTTCCCGGCAGTTCTTGATCAGCTTGAGGTCGGCGCACGGATCTTCATCGACGATGGCCGCATCGCAGCGCGCGTCGAAAGGATCGAACCCGACGGCGCGATGCTTCGGGTGGAGCAGGCGCGCAGCAAGGGGGAGAAGCTCAGGCGCAAAAAGGGACTGAACTTTCCAGATACGGCGCTCGATCTTCCGCCTCTGACCGAGAAGGATCTCCGCGATCTCGATTTCGTTGCGGAGAATGCCGATCTCGTCGGGTTCTCCTTCGTTCAGCGTCCGTCGGACATCACGCTTATTCAGCGGGAATTGGCAGCACGACGCGGTGGACGTCCCGTGCAGCCTTTAGTGATCAAGATCGAAACCGCGCTCGCCGTCAGGAACCTTCCCGACCTGATCGTGCATGGCGCCGGGCAACAGCCACTGGCGGTCATGATCGCGCGTGGAGATCTGGCGGTCGAACTTGGTTTCGAACGGATCGGCGAAGTCCAAGAGAACATTTTATGGCTTTGCGAGGCGGCCCATGTGCCGGTCATCTGGGCGACCCAGGTCTTGGCCGGGATGGTGAAAGAAGGAGCACCCAGCAGGGCGGAAGTGACCGACGCGACCATGGGGCAGCGCGCCGAATGCGTGATGCTCAACAAAGGACCATTCATCGTCGAGGCAGTGCGTTTCCTCGACAACGTGCTCCGCCGCATGGATCGCCACCAGTCGAAGAAGTCGGCGCGGCTCACGCCGCTGGAGCTCTGGATAGAACCGCAAGGTGCGCGTCAGGCGCGGGAAGCGGGGCGAACGTGACCCTGGTAAATGAGATAACGCTCCCCAAACCCGACGATTGGCACGTGCACCTTCGCGATGGCGATATGCTGCGCATGGCGCTGCCCTGGACGGCACGCGCGTTCGGGCGCGCCATCGTCATGCCGAACCTCGATCCACCGGTAACGACGGCCAGCCAGGCGGCGGCGTATCGCGATCGGATCCGGCGCGTACTGCCCGACGGCTCCAGGTTCGAGCCGCTGATGACGTGTTTCCTGACCGAAGAGACCGATCCCGAAGACGTCGCACAAGGCTTCGCCGAAGGGATTGTCTCGGCGGTCAAGATGTACCCGGCGCGCAGCACCACGAACTCCGCCGCCGGCGTGACCGACATTCGCCGGGTCTACCGCGTGTTGGAGAGGATGCAGGGCGTCGGCATGCCACTTTTGATCCATGGTGAGGTGGTCGATCAGGAGACGGACGTTTTCGACAGGGAGAAGGCGTTCATAGACCGGGTGCTTGTCCGGCTGCAAGCCGATTTCCCCGCGCTGCGGATCGTCTTGGAGCACATTACGACCGCCGAAGCCGTGGACTACGTGCAGCACGCCGAGGGTCCCATCGGCGCCACCATCACGGCGCACCACCTCATGATCAACCGCAATGCGATGTTCGCAGGCGGCATCCGGCCGCATATGTACTGTTTGCCCGTGGCCAAGCGGGAGGGCCATCGTCTCGCATTAAGGGACGCCGCGACCTCCGGCGATCCGCGCTTCTTCCTCGGCACGGATTCGGCGCCGCACCTGGTCCGGGACAAGGAGTCGGCGTGCGGCTGCGCCGGCATCTTCACCGCGCCCCTTGCCCTTGAGCTCTACGCCCAGGTTTTCGAGGAGGAACGAGCCCTCGATAGGCTCGAGGCCTTCGCGTCTCTCAACGGCGCCCGGTTTTACGGCCTGCCGCCAAACACCGAGACAATCACGCTCATGCAATCTCCGTGGCAGCCGCCAGAATCGCTGCCGGTTGGAGACGGAGATCGCGTGCGTGTGTTCTGTCCGGAGAGCGTGGCTCGTTGGCGCCTCCTCGAACCGGCAGCCTGCGAGAAATTGATCGACGTGTAAAGCGAAAGGCCGACCCCATGGCACATCACTACGACAAATCCAAACTGCCGAGCCGCCACACGACGGTCGGCCCTGAGCGGGCGCCGCATCGTTCGTTCCTCTACGCCATGGGGCTGACCGAAAAGGAGATCGCCCAGCCCTTTGTCGGCGTCGCCACCTGCTGGAACGAGGCCGCGCCGTGCAACATCACGCTCAGCCGCCAGGCGCAGGCTGTCAAATTGGGCGTCAAGGCGGCTGGCGGCACCCCGCGCGAGTTCACCACCATCACCGTGACCGACGGCATCGCCATGGGCCACCAAGGCATGAAGTCGTCGCTGGTAAGCCGCGAGGTGATCGCCGACTCGGTCGAACTCACCATGCGCGGCCATTGTTACGATGCTTTGGTGGGCCTTGCTGGGTGCGACAAATCTCTGCCCGGCATGATGATGGCCATGGTCCGCCTCAACGTGCCCAGCGTGTTCATGTACGGAGGAACGATCCTGCCGGGGCGCTTCCGCGGCAAGGACGTCACCGTGCAGGACGTCTATGAAGCGGTGGGAAGCTACCAGGCCGGCCAAATCTCCGAGGACGAACTACACGCGCTCGAATGTGTCGCTTGCCCTTCCGCTGGTTCGTGCGGCGGCCAGTTCACCGCCAATACCATGGCCTGCGTCTCCGAGGCGCTTGGGCTCGCACTGCCCGGTTCGGCCGGGGCGCCGGCGCCCTACGAGAGCCGCGACGCCTTCGCCGAAGCGTCCGGCAAGGCGGTGATGAACCTGCTGGCTCGCGACCTCAGGCCGCGCGACATCGTCACCCGCAAGGCACTTGAGAATGCCGCCGCCGTAGTGGCGGCCTCCGGCGGGTCGACCAATGTGGCGCTGCATCTGCCGGCGATCGCGCACGAGGCGGGCGTCGACTTCGACCTGCACGCGGTAGCCGAAATCTTCAGGCGCACGCCCTATATCGCCGACCTCAAGCCTGGAGGGCGCTACGTTGCCAAGGATCTGTTCGAGATCGGCGGTGTGTCGGTGCTCCTGAAGGCGCTGCTCGACGGCGGCTACCTGCACGGCGACTGCATCACGGTGACAGGCAAGATGATCGCCGAAAACCTGGCCGACGTAGTCTTCCCGACCGACCAGGACATCGTTCGCCCGATCTCCGACCCGATCACCACCAGCGGCGGCGTGGTCGGTCTGCGCGGAACGCTCGCCCCGGAGGGCGCGATCGTCAAGGTGGCTGGCATGACGGACCTCAAATTCCGCGGGCCGGCCCGGTGCTTCGACTCCGAGGAGGCGGCCTTCAGCGCCGTGCAGAACCGCGAGTACAAGCCGGGCGAGGTCATCATCATCCGCTACGAAGGGCCGAAGGGCGGCCCCGGCATGCGCGAGATGTTGGCGACCACGGCGGCGCTCTACGGCCAGGGCATGGGCGACAGGATGGCCCTGATCACAGACGGGCGCTTCTCCGGCGCCACGCGTGGCTTCTGCGTCGGCCATGTCGGCCCGGAAGCAGCAGTTGGCGGCCCGATCGCATTGCTGAAGGACGGAGACATCATCGCTATCGATGCCGAACTGGGCACGCTTGATGTCGAGCTTTCGGCCGAGGAACTAGCGATCCGACACAAGGACTGGCGACCTCGCCGTCACGACTTCCAGTCCGGAGCGCTATGGAAATTTGCGCAGACCGTGGGGCCGGCATCGAAAGGCGCGGTCACCCACCCTGGCGCCGCCGCAGAGACACACACCTATGCCGACATTTGAAAGCCGGGCAAAGCGAATGCCTGCGGCCATGCGCGGCTGCGCGCGCCGTGTCGTGGCGACCTGGCCGCGCGCGCCGTCTCTGCAAGTGGCACTTGGAAGCTCAAGAAGCTGCCATCTCTTCGGCGGCCGCACAAAGTCGAGAGTTGGAGAACCACGCTGATATGACAGTCATCAAAGCTCCCAGCCGGGTTGATGCACGATTCTCGCACATGCGCCGGCTCGAGGCCGAGTCCGTTGCCATTATCCGGGAGGTTGCCGCCTGCTTTCGACGACCTGTGCTGCTCTACTCGATCGGCAAGGACAGCTCGGTCCTGTTGCATCTGGCGCAAAAGGCGTTCGCCCCGGCACCGCTGCCGTTCCCGGTGCTGCATGTTGATACCGGGTGGAAGTTCCGGGAAATGATCGCGCACCGCGACAGCACCGCCGCGCTGCTTGGATTCGAGCTCCTGATTCATACGAACGGAGAAGCGGCGGGCGCCGGCATCACACCGTTCACCGCTTCCTCGGCCGTCTACAACCACGCGATGAAGACCGAGGGCTTAAAGCAGGCGATGGCGCGCTGGGGCTTTGATGCTGCGATCGGCGGCGCTCGCCGCGACGAGGAGAAGTCGCGCGCCAAGGAACGCATCTTTTCACACCGTAACACCGCCCATCGCTGGGAGCCCAAGACCCAGCGGCCCGAGTTTTGGCACGCTTGGAACACGCACCTTGCCCCCGGCGAATCGATGCGCGTATTTCCGCTGTCAAATTGGACTGAGCGCGACATCTGGGACTATATTTGGATCGAGGGCATCCCTCTCGTCCCCCTTTATTTCGCGAAGCTCCGGCCCGTCGTCCGCCGCCAGGACACCTGGATCATGGTGGACGACGACCGCATGCCTCTCGAGCCCGGCGAACAGCCCGAATTGCGGTCGGTCCGCTTTCGCTCGATCGGCTGCTATCCCTACACCGGGGCAATCGAAAGCACCGCCGCCACGCTCGCCGACGTCCTGCTCGAGATGCGGTCGACGCGCATGAGCGAGCGTCAGGGACGTTTGATCGACCACGATCAACCCGGATCGATGGAGCGCAAGAAGCAGGAAGGATATTTCTGATGCGCGACACGACTCGTCAGATTCCGGAAGAGGAAAGCCCGGACGCCATAATCGCCCGCGTCATCGCCGCCGAGCAAGCCAAGTCGCAGCTTCGCCTGTTGACGTGCGGCAGCGTCGATGACGGCAAATCCACGCTGCTCGGGCGAATCCTCTACGACGCCGACTGCGTCTACGAGGACCAGCTCGCGCGCCTGTTCAATGACAGCAAAGGCCGTGTGCCGGAGGGTGATCTCGACTTCGCGCTGCTGCTCGACGGGCTCATGTCCGAGCGCGAGCAGGGCATCACGATCGACGTCGCCTGGCGCTTCTTCGAAACCGACAAGCGCAAGTTTGTCGTCGCGGACTGTCCGGGCCACGAGCAATACACTCGCAACATGGCCACTGGCGCATCGCAGGCGGATGCCGCCCTGCTGCTGATCGACGCACGCAAGGGCGTCCTTACCCAGACGCGGCGTCATGCTCATATCCTCGCCTTGATGGGCATCCGCCACGTCGCCGTGGCGGTGAACAAGATGGACCTGGTTGGCTTCGACCACACTGCGTTCGCGCGTCATGCTGCCGAGATTGCCGACCTCGCCGAAGCACTCGGCTTCACCGATGCGGTTGCCGTCCCGGTCTCGGCGCTCAAGGGCGACAATGCGTTGGGCCGCTCGGCCGCGATGCCTTGGTTCGACGGCCCTACGATCATCGGATGGCTGGAGTCGGTCAACGTCGACGATGCGTTTGAGATCGGATCGTTCCGCCTGCCGGTGCAGTGGGTCAGTCGTGCAGGCCAGGATTTCCGCGGTTTCTCCGGGTGGATTGCGAGCGGTAGCGTGCGCCCGGGAGACTCGGTGCTTGTAGCCCGCTCCGGCGCGCGTGCCGTCGTCGCTCGGATCATCCCGGAGCGTGATCCCGCCCAGGCCACCGCCGGGCAGTCCGTCACGCTGGTGCTCGACCGCGACCTGGACGTAAGCCGTGGGGACGTGCTGGCTGCCGCCGATAAACCGCCCATTATCGCGGATCAGTGTCAGGCGCATCTGCTGTGGTTGGGCGAGGCGCCCATGATCCCCGGCCGCCAGTACCTGATGCGGCTCGGCACGGACGAAGTGCCGGTGAGCATCACAGCGCTAAAGCATCGGATCGACATCAACACGCGTGCGCATCTGGCTGCCCGTCAGCTCGCAATGAACGACCTCTCGGTGGTGAACTTCGCAGCCGATCGCCCCGTGGCTTTCGACCCTTATGCCGAAAATCGCGAAATGGGCGGCTTCGTGCTGGTCGATCGCATCACCCATGCCACGGTTGGCGCCGGGATGATCGACTTCGCGCTGCGGCGTGCCGGCAATATCCCCTGGCAAGACTTCGATACTGCTCCCGATGCACGCGCCGCAGCGAAGGGGCAGCGTCCGGCGATCCTGTGGTTTACCGGCCTGTCGGGGGGTGGCAAGTCGACGATTGCGAACATTGTCGACCGCAAGCTGATGGCCGCCGGCTTCCATCCGTTTGTGCTGGACGGCGACAATGTCCGCCATGGGCTCAATCGCGATCTCGGTTTCACCGAGGTGGATCGGGTCGAGAACATCCGCCGCATGGCCGAGGTCGCCAAGCTGATGGCCGATGCCGGGCTTGTCGTGCTGGTCTGCGTGATCTCACCCTACGCGCGCGACCGGGCGCTCGCCCGTGAGATCGCCGGCAGCCATCCATTCTATGAGATCTTTGTCGATGCGCCGCTGACGGTGGCGGAAGCGCGCGACCCCAAGGGACTTTATGCGAAGGCCCGGGCTGGAAAAATCACGCATGTCCCCGGCATCGACGCGCCTTACGAGACGCCTGAGGCGCCGGAACTGCGCCTCGCTTCTCACGACGTGCCGGCCGAGGCGCTGGCGGATCGTGTCCTCCATCTTCTGGAGCTCGGCCGCACCCTCAAAGTAACCGATAACTAGGGAGCTTTCGCCAAAAATGTACAGCACAGCGGATAGCCTTTTCCGAATCGACGCGGGGTCGCGCCTCCATGCCGATCTCTGATTCCCGCGACACCCCCGCCTACGCGCTTCCCGATCAGGTCGGCGGCGACCAATTCCATCTGGCGGGCGCACGGACGGTGATCGCCACGATGCACGGCAAGGAACGCGTGATCGCCCCTTTGCTTGCGGAGGCGCTCGGCCTCGATTGCCTCGTGCCATCGGCCTTCGATACCGACCGCTTCGGGACCTTTACGCGAGAGATCGCGCGGACTGGTTCGCAGCTTGACGCCGCACGAGCTAAGATCGCGGCGGCTTTCGAGCATGGCCCGAGTACACGTGTTGCAATAGCAAGCGAGGGAAGCTTCGGTCCACATCCCCAAATTCCCTTCGTCCCGCTTGCCCGCGAGATTGTCGTAATGAAGGACCGCGTCAGCGGTCTCGAATTGATCGGTCATTATGCGGGCCTGTCGACGAATTTTGGCCACACCGTCGTTACGGACCTGGCCGGCGCCAGTGCGTTCGCCGAACGCGCGCGATTTCCCGGACATGGGGTGATCGTCATGGGCTGCGTCGATCAGCAGCCGACGCCCGGGCGCGCGCTGATCAAGGACATCGACGATTGGGCCGAACTGCAAAGGGCGATTGAGGAGGTGATCGCGATCTGCGGCGCCGCCTTCGTTGAGACCGATATGCGCGCCCATCGCAACCCCACTCGAATGCGCACCATCAAACGCGCGACGCTGGACCTTGTCCGCCGGTTTCGGAGCCTGTGCCCGATCTGCGCTCGACCCGGATTTGCCATCACCAAACGGCTATCCGGCCTGCCATGTTCACGGTGCGGAGGCCCAACGCTCGCGCTGAAAGCTGATGTCTATAGTTGTGAGGGGTGCGGTTACCGGGAAGAGCGCGCGGTGAAGGCGGCGACAGCGGACCCGGGACAATGTGGGGAGTGCAACCCGTGACCAAGGGAACGAAGGGAGTGTGGAATGGCCGCTTCGCAATCTCCCATTGAGCCTCTCCTAGAAGCCGAAAAGCAGATTGCGTGGGTGCTCGCCCATCCTGGCATGAGCGAATGGCTGAAGGACGCTCTTAGGACCGCAGTCGACCGCGATCCAGAGCACCTTCTGAATGACTTGGAGATACTATGTTTGCTTTTGAGAGCGAAGTCCCAAGCCGCCATAGATGAGCGGCTACGTTAGTCTCCAAGTCCGGTAGCCATCGGGGGGGCGACAATCGAACTGCCTGAGGAGCGTCACAGAGATGATGAAATGCGTAGACGACGTCGACCGAGCGTTTCCGATGTATGCGGAACGCGGTGCGTTCTTCGACAGCGCTGTTTCCGCGCAGCGAAACGACTGCTTTCGTGCCGATTGACCTAAAGCACCTGCGCTATGCCGAGGCGGCGGCACACCATGGCAGCTTCCGCAAGGCGGCGGACTCGCTCGCACTGAAGCAATCCAATCTGAGCCGCCGGATCAGGCATCTAGAGGATCAACTCGGCGTTAAGCTTTTCGAGCGAACCAATGGCGGCGTGCGACCGACCTCGGCTGGGCGCGACTTCGTTCACGGAGCGCGGCGCGTCCTCCACGAGCTGGAGGTTGTGATCGATGGCGTCAAGGCGGTGGGGCGGGGCGAAGCCGGACACATCACAATCGGATTCTATACGTCGTTGTCGGCGGGCAATCTCCGCGCCACGCTTGTCGAGTATTCTCGGCGCTTTCCGCAGGTGCACATCAGCACGGTCGAAGGCTCGCGGGCACGACTGTCCGAGGGAATCGAGAACGGCAAAATCGACATCGCCATCGTTACCGGCGAGCCCGCACTGGACGGCAACCGCTCGATGATGCTGTGGAGCGAGCGCATTATCGTTGCCCTGCCTCAGGACCATCCTCTCGCCGCCAACGAGATTGTCTACTGGACTGACTTGAAGCGCGAGCGGTTCCTCTTGTGCGAGCGCGATCCCGGCCCGGAGATCTATGATATCCTTGTTGCGAAGCTGGCTTCTCCCGGCGATCTGCCTAAGGTCGTTCGGCACGATGTTAGTCTGGAGATTATCAAGAGCCTGGTCGGCGCTGGCTGCGGCGTCAGCGTGATGTGCGAAGCCTGCATGGGCGCCAACTATGCGGGCGTGGTCCATCGTGAAGCGCGCGACGGCAATGGCTCGACTCATATCGTCTATCGCGCCTATTGGAAGGGCCACGACGACAACCCTGCAGTGGAGCATTTCATCCGGCTTTTGGAGGAGCGCTGCCCGCCGGTTGCGAGCGGGAACGGGCCGCGTGGCGGAGTTTCGCGAACCCCCGATCAGTTGACATGAAGCGCGCGAGCATCGGTGCGACGAGCTTGGCGGGCTCGACGACTTTGCCGCTTTCGCGGCCAAGGATCTCCGCGTATGCGATGAGATCGCGGTGAAGAGCAGCGGACAATTCCACCGAGAGTTTCACCGGCTTGTCGTCTTCGAGCGCCCCTAGCTTGAGTTTGGCCATCGCTTAACCTCCATAGGGTTCGAGCACCAAGTCTCGCGTGACGATGACGCGAACCGGAAAGCCCGGCCGGATCGTGAGTGTCGGCGCGACGTTGAGCTGGCGGCGCACGATCTGCTGGCCGGCATCGTTGATGGTGTCCTGCCCACCGTTACGGATCGCCTGGATCAGGCGGTCGTCGTCATTAGTGGCAAGCTCGGCGCCGATGCTCAGCAGCGTGGACAGCCCCGCCGCCTTGGCCAGGTCCCACCAATGATAATCGACGCCATCCTGAAGGCCCGCATAGCCTTCAACGTCGGCGCCGGGCTGACGCTCGAGGACGATCGAGCGGCCGTTCGGGAAGATCAGCCGATTCCAGACCAGCAGCACACGGCGTTGGCCGAACTGAACGTTGTTGTCGTACTGACCGATGATCCGCGTGCCTTGCGGCACCAGGAGGATGCGGCCTGTCGGGCTGTCGTAGATGTTCTCCGTCACCTGCGCGGTGATTTGGCCGGGAAGGTCAGAGCGTATGCCTGTGATGAGCGCAGCGGAGATGACCGCGCCCGCCTGCAGGATGTTCGGCGACGCTGGCGCGGCGACGCGATCCGGTGCGACGGTGCGCCGATCGGCGGCCGCATTGAGGAATGCGAGCTGCCGATCCTCGGCCGACGGCGTGGCAGGCTGTGGCGCTAGCCCGAGACCGGCCAAATCAGGCGCCGGCGGTGGCGCGATCGTCGCGCCGCCGGAGCCCGTCGACGCCATGGGCCGGTTCTCTGTCCCGGTGAAAAGCCTGCTGACGCGGGCGGTCTCGATCTCCTGCAGACGGCGCTGCTCCTCAGCGCTAAGGCCAGGATTGGGCTGGCTCGGCAACGGCTGGCCACGATTCTGCGCGCCCAGGATGGGTCGCCCTAGATCCCCCGGGAGCGGCGGACCAAGCTGCGGGACGCTGCTGTAGTCTCGTGGCAATCCGGCAAGGCCGTCAGCGGTCGAGCGATTGTCGGTCGAATAGAGTTCCTCGGCGGACTTGCCGCTGTCGCGTGTTTGGAGCGCATAGATGAGCGCGCCGCCAATGCCCACGCTCGCGACAAGACCGATGCCGGCAAGCACCTTGCGCGAGAGCCGCGTGACACGCGGCGCCTCACCACGGAGCCGCATCGGGTCGGCCGCGTCGCTGGCCGACCCGGTCAGCGGCGCATCGTCTTCCTCTTTCCGGGTTGCAGGATCGCTCACGACGTCGGCCTCCCGTCAGTGCGGACGATGCGAACGCGCTTCTGGCGGTCGCCGGCGCCGAAGCGTAGCTCGGCGGCCGCGAACAGGCGGTCGACGATCATGTAGTTGGCGCGGACGCGGTAATTCACGAGTTCGGAGGTGTTGCCCTCCGGGCCGACGACGAACAGCGGCGGCATTTCGCCCTGACCAATGCCGCGCGGAAACTCGATGAAGACCTGGCGTCCATCATCGTAGGCGCGAAGCGGCCGCCATGGCGCGCGGTCGCCCTCGATGGCATAGCGGAAGTTGATGTTGGCGAGGTCGACGCCGGTGGCGACCGGACTGGCGGCCTCGGCTTGCGCGTTCTGTCGCCTTAGCGCGATGAGTTGATCCTGCGGATACTGCCAGGAAACCGAAGCCATATAGGTGCGCTCGGTCGAGCGCAGCTCCATGTGGTAGGTGCGCAGGTTTGTGTTGATGATGAGATTCGTCATCAGGTCGGCGCGGGTCGGCTTAACCAGGATGTGGACTTGGCTGGTTGCGCCCGAACCGCTCAGCGTATCGCCGATGATCCAGCGAACTGTGTCGCCGGCGGCGACCGGGCCCGAGCCGACTAGTTGCTCGCCCGGCTGAAGAGCGATGTCGGTAATCTGGCCGACGGCGGTATAGACCTGATAGAGCGCGCCGCCCGTATAGGGATAGACCTGCATGGCATTGATGAAGCCGTCGCGGACCGGCTGCACGCGCGCGGCGGCGTTGGCCTGATTGACGCGCGCGGTCGGATCGGTGGGTTCGGGTGTGCCGCGGGATGGTTCGACAGGCTTCATCTGACCAGGAAGCGGCAGAGGTCGCGGCACCTCGACCACCCGGACGGGAGCGGGAGGATCGGCGCTCAGGGCCGCCGGCACCGCATCATCATAAGAGATCTCCGGCGGCCTGTTCGCTGTGGCGCAGCCGGCGAGCGCCGATGTCCACAGGAGGAGAACCGCAAATGCGGAAGTGCGAGAAGCCGGGTTTCCAGCTTTACCGATAGACGGCTTCATTGCCCAAGCTCCCGTGACCAGTTGATGGCGTTGACGTAGATGCCGAGCGGGTTGGCGCGCAGCCGATCGGCGTTGCGAGGCACCTGCACGACGATGGTGAGGATGGCGGTCCAGCGGGTCGTCTCGGCGAGCTGGCCGTTCTCGTACCGGCGCTCGACCCAGGCGACGCGGAAGCTGTCGGGCGATGCCCGTATGACGCTGGAGACATCGACCGCGATCTGTTGTCTGCCCACCTTGGTGAAGGGGTCGTTCGACCGCGCGTAGTCGTTGAGCGCCATCGCGCCGCGGTCGGTCGTGAAATCGTAGGCGCGCAGCCAGTTCTGCCGGACGATGATGGCGTCGGACGGAATCGAGCGGACCTGCTCGATGAAGCGCGCGAGATGAAAGGCGATCTGCGGATCGGTCGGGCGGTAGTCGGCGACAGCGGGCGCGACGGCCTGTGCCTGGCCCAACCTGTCGACCTGGACGACCCAGGGTACGATCGTGCCGCGGGCCGATTGCCAGACCAGCGCCGCCGCGAAGCTGGCGGACAGGATCAGCGAACCGAACGCCATGAAGCGCCAGTTCTTCGCCTGGACGCGTGCGGCGCCGATGCGCTCATCCCAGACCTGAGCGGCGCGCTGGTAAGGCGTCTCGGGTTCGGGAGCCTTGCCGTAGTGGGTCGAGGGTCTTTTGAACATCAGCGGTCGCCTCCGGAGAGATTGATGGAAGAGCCGCCGCCGTGGCTGTCGCCGCTGCGCACGGCGTGGGCGGCCGCGGTCACACCGTGGCTCAAGGCCTGAGAACGCTTCATGCGCTGGGCCCAGGCCGGCGGCCCGTCAGTTGCCGCGGACGGCGCAGCCTCGGACGCGCTTCCGCCGATCGTGCCCATGGTCGACGCGCCGCCGGTGGCGGCGAACGCCGATTTGGCGCCTTCGGAGAAGCTCGACTTCATGCTGTCGGCGGCGCGGGTGGCCGCGCGACGCAGTGGTGACGTGGCGGCCGCGCCTGCGGCGCGGGCAACGCCACCGAGTCCGGATCCAACGGCCGACGCTCCCGACTGACCAGCGGCGCCGAGGCTGTAGGCAGTCGAAGCGCCCCCGGCCATTGCCGCGCCGCCGCGCGCGGCCGCGGCGGTTCCGGAAAGAGCGGCGGCGCCCCCGCGCAGGGCCATTCCACCAGCTGCGCCGGCCGCGACCAGAGCCCCGCCCGCCGCGAGTCCGGTTCCGACCGCCGCGCCGGCGCCGAGCTGCGGACCACCAGAGACGAGGCCGTTGGCGATGCCGGGACCGAAGATCCCGAGTCCGAGGAGAGACAGCGCGGCGAGCACGATCGCCATCGCCTGGTCGATCGTCGGCGTCTGGTTGCCGAAGCCGGCGGTGAACTGGGAGAACAAGGTCGAGCCGATGCCGATGATGACGGCGAGCACCAGCACCTTGATGCCCGAGGAGATTACGTTGCCGAGCACGCGCTCAGCCATGAACGCGGACTTGCCGAACAGACCGAAGGGGATGAGCACGAAGCCGGCAAGTGTCGTCAGCTTGAACTCGATCAGGGTGACGAAGAGCTGGACGGCGAGAATGAAGAAGGCGAGCAGCACCAGGGCCCAGGCGAATAGCAAGCAGGCGATCTGGATGAAGTTCTCGAAGAAGGCGATCCAGCCCATCAGGTTGGAGATGGAATCGAGCAACGGCCGGCCGGCGTCGAGGCCGGTCTGCGCAACACGCCCGGGGCGCATGAGATCCTCGACGGTGAACCCGGTGCCCGACGCCTTCAGGCCGAGCCCCGCGAAGCTCTCGAAGACGATGCGTGCGAGGCTGTTCCAGTTGCCGATGATGTAGGCGAAGACGCCGACGAACAGCGTCTTCTTGACCAGCCGCGCCATGATGTCGTCGTCGGCGCCCCAGGACCAGAACAGCGCGGCCAGTGTCACGTCGATGACGATCAGCGTGGTGGCGATGAACGCCACCTCGCCGCCGAGCAGGCCGAAGCCGCTATCGATGTAGCGGGTGAAGACCTCGAGGAATTGGTCGATGACGCCGGTGCCGCCCATGGTTCACCGCCCGTCGTCAGGCTGGGGGGATGTCGGCGCCGGCGCAACGCCAAGGAAGCGGTCGCGGGTTTCGGCCCATGTGCGCAGGCATTCGGTATCCCGCGCGGCGGCGTCACCAAGCAGTTGGCAGCGCCGCTGCGCTTCGCGCAGCGGATTGGCCGGCATATCCTCGCTTCGCCGTGACGCCTGGACGGGCGGCTCTTCCTCTTTCCGGGTCATCTCGATCGCCGTCGCGGTGATGGCGACGGCGACGAAGACGACGGCGCCGAGGCGCGCCAGGAGCTTGCCGTCCATGACACGATCCTCTTGAGGGGCCTTAGTTGCCATTCCGGAACATGCGGGCGTTGCCGGGCTGGTAGCCGCTGCCGGGGGTCAGGAAGCGGCGGCGCTGCTCGCGGCCCTGCTCGGCAGCCGCTGCGCGCTCCGCTTCGGTCAGCGCTTGAGCCCGTCCGTTCGCAGCGACGACGGCTGTGAGATCGGCGAGCTGCTGGGCCTGGAGTGCGAGGAGCTGATTGCCGGCCTGCGCCGCCTGCAAGGCGCCAGTCGCACCCTGGCTTTGGCCGATGAGCGCCGACATCTCGGCGCGGTTGGTGTCGATGTTGCCGACGACGCCGGCCTGCACGCGCATGGCGTCCTGCAAGCCGCCGACCGTGTTCTGCCAGCGCTCGCGCGCCTGCCCCACGAGTTGCTGGTCGGAGGCGGACATCGACGCATTGCCGTAGGTGGACGTGAAGGCCTGGTCGATCTGCTGGACGTCGTAAGCAATCCGCTGGGCCTGCCCGAGGAGCTGCTGTGTCCGCTGCACGGACTGTTGCAGGCGTTGAAGCGAGGAGTAAGGCAGGTTCGCGAGGTTACGCGCCTGGTTGATCAGCATCGTCGCCTCGTTCTGAAGCGAGCTGATCTGATTGTTGATCTGCTCCAGCGCGCGAGCGGCGGAGAGGACATTCTGCACGTAGTTCGTCGGGTCGTAGACGACCCATTGCGCCAAAGCCGGCTGAACCATTACGGGCGACATCGCCACGGGGACGGAAAGGATCGATGCGGCAAGAAGCGCCGCGCATGAGCGACGGATGATCATGGCTGGGTCTCCAGGTTGTTGAGGTTGGGGATGAGGTCGGCGGCCCAGGCGACGCCGCGCAGACGCAGCCAGGCCGACAGAAATCCCTCGCGGCCGTGCTCCGCCACCACGCGCTCGATCGCAGCCTGGTCGGTTTTTGAGGAGGCGGCGCAGAGCGCCAGCGCCACGTCGGACAGACCGAGTTCGAAGAGCCGGTTGCCCCGGCGGGACTGGCAGTAGTAGTCGCGCTTCGGCATCGCGCGGGCGAGGATCTCGATCTGGCGGTCATTGAGCCCGAAGCGACGGTAGATCGCGGTGATCTGCGGCTCGATCGCGCGCTCATTCGGCAACAACAGCCGGGTCTGGCAGCTCTCGACAATGGCGGGCGCGATCGCCGAGCTGTCGATGTCGGAAAGCGATTGGGTGGCGAAAACGACGGAGGCATTCTTCTTGCGCAGGGTCTTCAGCCACTCGCGGAGCTGACCCGCGAAATCCTCGTCGTCGAGCGCCAGCCAGCCTTCGTCGATGATGAGCAGCGTGGGGCTGCCGTCGAGGCGGTCCTCGATGCGGTGGAAGAGATAGGCGAGCACGGCGGGCGCGGCGGCCGTGCCGATCAGGCCCTCGGTCTCGAACGCCTGCACGAAGGCTTCGCCAAGATGCTCGCTCTCGGCGTCGAGCAGCCGGCCATAGGCGCCGCCGACGCAATAGGGCCGAAGCGCCTGTTTGAGGTCGTTCGATTGAAGGAGGACGGCGAGTCCGGTGAGCGTGCGTTCGCCCACGGGCGCGCTCGCCAGCGAGGTCAGCGCCGTCCAGATGTATTCCTTCACCTCCGGGGCGATCGTCACACCCTCGCGCTGCAGGATCGCGACGATCCAATCAGCCGCCCACGCACGTTCCGGTACGTGCTGGATACGGCTAAGCGGTTGCAGCGAAACGCTGTCGGCGGCGCCTTCGGTGAGGCCACCGCCGAGATCGTGCCAGTCTCCGCCCATCGCGAGCGCGGCCGCACGGATCGAGCCGCCGAAGTCGAAGGCGAAGACCTGTGAACCGGGATAGCGCCGGAACTGGAGCGCCATCAGCGCCAGGAGCACGGATTTGCCGGCGCCCGTCGGTCCGACGACGAGCGTGTGACCGACATCGCCGACATGAAGGGAAAACCGGAACGGGGTCGAGCCTTCGGTCCTGCCATAAAGCAAGGGGGGTTGCCCGAAATGCTCGTCCCGCTCCGGCCCCGCCCACACCGCCGACAGCGGAATCATGTGGGCGAGATTGAGCGTTGAGATCGGCGGTTGCCGGACGTTGGCGTAGACATGGCCGGGCAGCGAGCCAAGCCAGGCGTCGACGGCGTTGATCGTCTCAGCCATCGCGGTGAAGTCGCGGCCCTGAACGATCTTCTCCACCAGGCGCAGCTTCTCGGCGGCGATGCGTGGATCGGCGTCCCAGACGGCGACCGTCGCGGTGACATAGGCCTGACCGGCATAGTCCGCGCCGAGTTCCTGAAGCGCGAGATCGGCATCGGCCGCCTTGTTCGCCGCATCGGTGTCGACGAGGACCGACGCCTCGTTGGTCATCACCTCCTTCAGGATCGCCATGATGCTCTTGCGCTTGGCGAACCATTGCCGGCGGATCTTGGTGAGCAGCTTGGTGGCGTCGGTCTTGTCGAGAAGGACGGCGCGCGTCGACCAGCGATACGGGAAGGCGAGCCGGTTGAGGTCATCGAGCAGCCCGGGCGTGGTCGCGGTCGGAAAGCCGACAATGGTCAGGATGCGGAGATGCTTGTCGCCGAGGCGCGGCTCCAATCCGCCGGTGAGCGGTTGATCGGCCAGCAGCGCGTCGAGATACATCGGCGTCTCGGGCACGCGCACACGATGGCGTTTGGTCGAGACGGTCGAATGAAGATAAGTCAGCGTCTCGCCGTCATCGAGCCATGCACATTCCGGCATGAAGTTCTCGACGAGCTGGAGCACGCGATCGGTGCGATCAGCGAAGCCGCGTAACGCCTCATGAGGGTCGAGACCGTTGTCGGCCTTGCCTTCATACAGCCAGCTTTCGGCGCGGGCGGCGTCCTCGGCCGGCGGCAGGTAGACGAAGGTCAGGAAGTAGCTGGACTCGAAGTGCGAGGCGTCTTCCTCGAAGTCGGCCTTGCGCTCGGCGTCGACCAGGGCAGACGCCGCCTCGGGAAAACGGCTCGCCGGATAAGCTCCGGCGCCATGGCGCTGGGCCTCGACGAAAATCGCCCATCCCGAGCCGAGCCGGCGGAAGGCGTTGTTGAGCCGGCCGGCGACGGCGACGAGTTCGGCCGGCACCGCGGAGTCGAGGTCGGGACCGCGAAATCGGGCGGTGCGCTGGAAGCTGCCGTCCTTGTTGAGGACGATGCCCTCGCCCGCGAGCGCGGCCCAGGGCAGGAAATCCGCGAGGCGGGTTGAGGTCCTGCGATATTCGGCAAGGTTCATCATTGGGGCCTCACGCGCTCAGATGGCCGGGGATGCGCAGATGGCGGCGCACCACATCGACGAATTGCGGATCGCGTTTGGCCGCCCACACGGCGGCGAAATGCCCGATCGCCCAGAGCCCGAGACCGACGAGCCAGAGGCGCAGACCGAGACCGAGCGCCGCCGCCAGCGTGCCGTTGAGGATGGCGATCGAACGCGGCGCGCCGCCGAGCAGGATGTGCTCGGTGAGCGCCCGATGGACCGGGACGGCGTAGCCTGGCACCTCGCTGGCGCTGTCGATCAGGCTCGCCATCAGACGAGCGCTCCGCCGCCAAAGCTGAAGAAGGAGAGGAAGAAGGAACTGGCGGCGAAGGCGATCGACAGACCGAAGACGATCTGGATCAGCTTCCGCGCACCGCCTGATGTATCGCCGAAGGCGAGCGTTAGCCCTGTGATGATGATGATCATCACGGCGATGATCTTGGCCACGGGTCCCTCGATGGATTCGAGGATCGACTGCAGCGGCGCTTCCCAAGGCATGGACGAGCCGGAAGCGTAGGCGGCCGGCGCCATCATCATGCTGACGACGGTGACGGACACGGCCGTCGCGATATGACGACGAATGCGCGGGGCATGGCGGATCATGCGGGGTCTCCTGAGACGGGCTGGGTTGCGGGGATGACGCGGTAGTCGCCGTCCGGCTGAAGGCCTTCGACGCGGGCGAGTTCGGCGAGGCGACGGGTCGAGCCGCGGCCGCTGAGCACCGCGACGAGATCGATGGTCTCGGCGATCAGCGCGCGCGGGACCGTGATGACGGCTTCCTGAATGAGCTGCTCGAGCCGGCGCAGCGCGCCGATCGCGGTGCCGGCGTGGATGGTGCCGATGCCGCCCGGGTGGCCCGTCCCCCACGCCTTGAGCAAATCCAGCGCCTCGGCGCCGCGCACCTCGCCGATCGGGATGCGGTCGGGGCGCAGGCGTAGCGAGGAGCGGACGAGATCGGAAAGCGAGGCGACGCCGTCCTTGGTGCGCATGGCCACGAGGTTGGGCGCGGCGCATTGCAGTTCGCGGGTGTCCTCGATGAGGACGACGCGGTCGGAGGTCTTGGACACCTCGGCGAGCAGCGCGTTGGTAAGCGTGGTCTTGCCGGTCGAGGTGCCACCGGCGACGAGGATGTTGTGGCGGTCGGCGACGGCGCGGCGGAGCACCTCTGCCTGTTCGCCTGACATGATCTCGGCGGCGACGTAGTCAGCGAGCGTGAAGACGGCGACGGCGGGTTTGCGGATCGCGAACGCCGGGGCCATCACGACAGGAGGCAGGAGGCCTTCGAACCGCTCTCCTGTCTCGGGAAGCTCGGCCGAAACCCGCGGTGAACCGGAATGAACCTCGGCGCCGACATGATGCGCGACGAGGCGGACGATGCGCTCGCCATCGGCGGGCGACAGCCGCTCTCCGGTGTCGGAGAGCCCCTCGGACAGCCGGTCGATCCAGAGCCGCCCATCGGGATTGAGCATCACCTCGACGATCGACGGGTCTTCCAGGAATCCGGCGATGGCGGGGCCGAGGGCGGTGCGCAACATGCGCGCGCCTCGCAGGATCGCCTCTGATTGCTGGTGAGAAACCGCCATGTCGTCCCCGTTCTGCGCGGGACCGCAAACACGCGACCCTGGATCGGGGATCAGTAGAAGAGGCAGAAATCAGGGCATGACAACAAGCAGAAGGGGGGCGTAGTGCTCTGGCGTAGAAAGACAGGGACACGGCGGAACTACCGGACTCTTGCGACACGTTGCGCGATGGTTATTCCGCGCTCGCGATGCCTGTGACGTCTTCGGAAATCTCCTCACGCACTTTCGGTCCCTTCGCGAGTCGCCGCCCGAGTGCGGCCACGAACGCGTCGTACCGCTCGCCCGCCTGCGCGCGTGCGGCGGCCTGAGCGGGCTCCGGCAGCGGCGGATTGGTCGTGAGCCAGTGGCGGACGAAAACGGCCAGCATTTCCACGGAAATGCCGAGGTCGCGTTCCATGCGCGTCATGCGCCGGTCGAGCTGGTCCAATCGCTTGGTGGTCGCGGCTTCCTGGCGCTCGGCGGCGTCGGGCGACAGGAAGGATGCGATCGCCGCTTCCGCGACCAGGGATCGCGATTGATCGCGACGCGCGGCATAAGCGGCGAGCGCCTTCATGATGTCGGGATCGAGATAGACCGAGAGCCGCTGCTTCTTCGGAATCTTCATGATCGCACGCTCAGAGGTCCATACCATCGTTGGGATCGAGCGAGACCTGCCGCGCGACGCCCTGCATCACTTGGTTCAGCCGGCCCGCGCGGGCGGCGTCGTCATCCGCGTCGTCTCGACCATCGAGGTCGAACTCGTTGTCGATCGGCGCCTTCTTTTCGACAGGCTTCACCCCGGTCAGCTCCGGTTGCTGACGCCGTTCGGAGCCGGTCGAGTCGTCGTCGCCGGTACCGTCCTGCTGCGCGGCTGCATCGAGTTGCGGCCGCGACGGCAATGGAAGGGTGCTCCAATCGTCCGGCTTTCCCGCGGCTGGCTTCGCAAGCGCCGGCGGCGGCAGGACGCGTTCCTGAAAGCGGCGGTCCTCGAAGTAGCGCGCCTTCTTCGCACGGATCGGCGGCGTGCCGGCGACCATGACGATCTCGTCGGCGGGCGGGAGCTGCATCACCTCGCCCGGCGTCAGCAGCGGGCGCGCGGTCTCCGAGCGCGACACCATCAAATGGCCGAGCCACGGGCTGAGCCGGTGTCCGGCGTAGTTGCGCATCGCGCGCATCTCGGTCGCCGTCCCGAGCGCGTCGGAAACCCGTTTGGCGGTGCGCTCGTCGTTGGTAGCGAAGCTGATCCTCACATGGCAGTTATCGAGAATGGAGTTGTTGGGGCCATAAGCCTTTTCGATCTGATTGAGCGACTGTGCGATGAGGAAGCTCTTCAGTCCGTAGCCCGCCATGAAGGCGAGCGCGGACTCGAAGAAGTCGAGCCGCCCCAGCGCAGGAAACTCGTCGAGCATGAGCAGCAGCCGATGCCGCCGCCCATTGGCGTTGAGATCTTCTGTCAATCGGCGTCCGACCTGATTGAGGATCAGGCGGATCAGCGGCTTGGTGCGCGCTATGTCGGATGGCGGCACTACGAGGTAGAGCGTCGATGGCCGCGCTCCGCCGACGATGTCGGTGATGCGCCAATCGCAGCGGCGCGTCACCTCTGCGACAACGGGATCGCGATAGAGGCCGAGAAAGGACATCGCGGTCGAAAGGACGCCCGAGCGCTCGTTGTCGGATTTGTTGAGCAACTCACGCGCAGCGCTGGCGATCACCGGATGGGGTCCGGCATCGCCAAGATGCGCGGTCTTCATCATCGCGGCCAGCGTCGACTCGATCGGTCGTTTGGGATCGGACAGGAAGGCGGCGACGCCCGCCAGCGTCTTGTCCGCCTCGGTATAGAGGACGTGGAGGATCGCGCCGACCAGCAGCGCGTGGCTGGTCTTTTCCCAATGATTGCGTTTTTCCAGGCTGCCTTCCGGGTTGACCAGGATGTCGGCGATGTTCTGGACGTCGCGGACTTCCCATTCGCCGCGACGGACTTCCAGAAGCGGATTGTAGGCGGCGGACTTCGCGTTGGTCGGGTCGAACAGCAGCACACGGCCATGCCGGGCGCGAAACCCGGCGGTGAGTTGCCAGTTCTCGCCTTTGATGTCGTGGACGATCGCGGAGCCGGGCCAGGTCAGCAGCGACGGCACCACCAGGCCGACACCCTTGCCAGAGCGGGTCGGGGCGAAGCAAAGCACATGCTCAGGCCCGTCATGACGAAGATAGGCGCCGTCGAACTTGCCGAGCACCACACCATCGGGTCCAAGCAGGCCGGCCGCCCGGACTTCATCGGCGCGTGCCCAGCGCGCCGAGCCATAGGTCTCGACATTCTTGGCTTCGCGCGCACGCCAGACCGACATGCCGATGGCGACCGCGACGGCGATGAAGCCACCCGATGCCGCGATATAGGCGCCCTCGACAAAAACGTGCGGTGCATAGGCATCGTAGAAGTACCACCACCAGAAGAAGGCCGGCGGATAGTAGATTGAGAAGCCGAACACTTCGAACCATGGCCGGCCGAGCTGCGGCTGGAAGCCGAGCTGCCATGCCGTCCACTGCGTCGCGGCCCAGGTGGTGGCGAGCACAATCAGGGAGACGACAAGGATTTGGCCCCAGAGGATTTTGGTGGCCGACATAGCGGAGTCCTTTCTTGATGAGGCGCGCTGTTCACAGGCCCAGCCCCCGTTTGCGGCCGAAGCTCCAATCGAGGCCGCCGTCGTTTCGGGCGAGGCCGGAGACATGACGGCCGAGCTGCTTTTCGAGTGAGGGCGACCAGGGCACGAGCTGGAAGCCAAGGCCGTCATCGATCATCGCGAAGCGGCCGGAGGCGAGCGCGATGCGCCGCTGGTAGGCGCCAGCGACGTATTCCCCCGCCGCGGCCTTATTGAACGGGCGGCCGCTCTCTACAGCGAGCTTGGCGCCCACGGCGTCCAGCTCGCGCCGGCGCAGCGTCTCGATCAGGTTGCGGCTGAAGCTGACGCCGCGGTTCTGACGTTCAGCCAGACCTTGCCCGATCAGGTGTTCGGCGCGCCGGTCCAGGGCTTCGCGCACTTCCGCGCCGAAGCCCCCGCCGCCGAGCGCAACCGGCTCGCGGGCGATCGCCTGTCGATCAAGCCAAGTCGCACCTTTCGCCGTGATCTGCTGCTCGATGGCGAGGTCTGACCGGACTGCCATCGCGACCCGACGCTGCCCCTTCGCGTCGTCGAACCTACGCAGTTCGACGATGGAGCCGGGCGCGCTGTCGCCGGCGGCGTCGAGGTCGGGCAGCTTGATGTGATGGGTCCGTCCGTCCGTGCCGTCGACCACGGCATAGGCCGTACCTTTCAGCTCATCGTCGAGACCGCGGGCGACCAGCCGGCCGACGACGGGATCGTCCAGGCTTTCCCCGGCGAGCACATAGTTGGACGCACCGCGCTCGATGCCGTGTTCGGTCAGGCCGCGATGGATGCGCTTAATGATGTCGCCGCGTTCACCGAGCTGGCGCAGCGTCGTCTCGGCGTTCTCCGAAATCGCCCACTGGCCGGGACCGATCTGATCGGCAAGGCCGAGGGACTCAAGCTTTCGCAGGCGTCCAACTTTGAGCGCATGAAATTCGTCGGGCTGGCGGTCGGGCCGCGGCGCGAGATCGATGACGCCGGTGCGGGTGCTGTCGCGCGCGAGCTGCCGGTCGAGGTTGGTCCAGCGCTCGGCGGCTATCTGGCGTTCGAGCGCGCGGCGGATCTCCTGATCGGTGCGGGGGCCGAGCTCCTGGGTGATCAGGTCGCGCGCCCGATCGCGCATGCCTTCCTTGATGTAGTCGCGGGAGATGACGAGGTTCTCGCCGTCCTCGCGCACACCGCGCACGATCAGGTGGACGTGGGGATGCTCGGTGTTCCAGTGATCGACGCCGACCCAATCGAGCTTGGTGCCGAGATCCTTGTCCATCTGGCCGACGAGGTCGCGGGCGAAGGTCTTGAGGTTCGACATCTCCACGGCGTCGTCGGGCGAGACGATGAACCGGAAATGGTGCCGGTCATCCTCGCACCGCTCCGCGAACGCCTTCGGGTCGGTGTCATCGGCGCCAGGTCCGAACAGCCGGGCCTTTTCTCCGTCCCGGGTGACGCCCTCGCGGCGCAGATAATTCAGATGGGTGGCGAGCGGCGCGTTGCGTCCGCCGTGGCGGACCACGCGCGCCTTGACCACGGCGCCGCGCGAGCGCGACGTGATGAGCCGATTGGCCTGCAGCGATGCACGCTGGCCGCGGCCGAACCGAGAGCGATGGCCGGGACCGATCGTCCCTTTCCGGGAGACCGACCCACCGGCGCGCTGGGCGGCCGCGAGCGCTTGCGCGATGAAGGGTCGGGCGCGCTGCGCGCGCGTTGAGCGGATGCGGCCTGGCCGGATGCGGAAATCGTCCTCGCTGCTCATGGGCGCGCGGTCGCACATCGCGCGATGGCGCGGATAATCTTGGAGAATCGCGGAAGCCGCAGGCTGCGCCGGTCAGGCGCACCTCGCGAATTCGCAGCGTAAGCCCTTGAAAAAGCACAACCGAACCGAGGCGCACATCGCGCCCCTTTATCCTGCCATCGTGCGGTTGTGTTGCCCTGCTTCCCCCTCCACGCACTCCATGATGCGCTGGAGCCCGCCAGACCGCGATCCGGGCGAAGCGCCGTCATCGCGGGCCTCCACCATCCGGGCGCGCCACGAACAGGCCCGAGGATTGCGGGACGATCGCGGAAGTCTCGCGCGCCGGAGCTGCTGCCGGAGCGTCGTCCGGAGGGCTTTCCGTCTGCGCTGGATCGACAGCGGTGATGCCGCCAGAGCGCGTGATGAACAACGGCGCGCGAGTCCAGGCGCGAGGATCGGCTGCGGCGACGGTGATTGCACCCGGCAGGTCAACGCCGCCGAAGGAATGGAGCAACGCGGCCACATAGGCGCGGGTCTCGGCAGGCAACGGGCGGCCCGCGAGATACTCTTCGTAGCGTCCTGGTCCCGCATTGTAGGCCGCAAGAAAGCCCGGCGAACCGTAGCGATCGTACATCTCGCGAAGGTACGCCGCGCCGGCCAGGATGTTGTCGCGCGGATCATAGGGATCACGCCCGAGCCTATGGCGGACGCGCAGCTCCGCCCAGGTATCCGGCATGATCTGCATCAGGCCCATCGCGCCGGCAGAGGAGATCGCACGCACATCGCCAGCGCTTTCCGCGTGCATGACAGCGCGAATCCACGCGGCCGGGATGCGGAAGCGCTGTGCGGCCTCTTCAATGTAGGCGGCGAACGGATGGATCGGCGCCGTGCGCGTGGCCGGTGCATTCTGAGCGTTCGCCGTGGCGTTGAACGGCGCACCGAGGAGCAGGCCGGAAAGGAGAAGGAAGGCTGTCAGTCGGACGGCGATTGGCCGCCCGACAACAGTTTGACGGCGCGGGCCGGACATCGTTCAGTCTCGCTCGCCGCGCTTGGGCGGACGATTCCAGTGCAGGCTCCAGGCGGATTTGTCCTCGGTCGATTGGAACAGGTTCGCGCGGATCGCCTGGGGCAACGTGGGATCATCGATCTGCAACGAGACGTAATCGCCGGCCTTTTCGCCGGTGCGTTTCCATCCGGCGCCGATCTCGGGTCCGTCATCGTTGCCGTGGTGAACACGATAGTCCGGCGCATTCTCGGCCTCGGTGTGCTCAGCGGGGATAAGCACGATCTCGACGTCCAGCGAGAGAGTGCGGATGCGGCCGGCGTAGCCGTTCTTCGTGCGGGTGAATTCGCCGATCTGCGGCATGGGAAGACTCCTTTGCTGTGCGGTGAGGTCGGAGAGGCGCGTCGTTCACCGCGTAGCGGCGCGCCATTCGAAGCGGCCACTGCCGTCTTCATCGGTCCACACCGGCGTTGCGCGGCCGATGATCGAGCGGGTGGAGATCGGACCGAAGTAGCGTCCGTCGAGGCTGTCCTCGACGGACCAGTTCATGAGGAAAATCTCGCCGTCGGCGATGCGCCGGCAGCCTTGCAAAATGGGCAGATCACGGCCGAGGCGATCGCGGTCGAGCGCCTCGCCCATGGCGACGCCATCGACGGTGACGTGCGCACCGGTGCGGCAGACTTGCTGCCCCGGAAGGCCGGCGACACGCTTCATGAGAGGGACGCCGCGCGGCAGGTAGCCGCGCTCGGCGAGGAATGACGCGAGCGGCTCCGGCGCGTCTACGGCGACCAGGTCAGTCACTTCAAAGCGTGGCGGCCGATCTAGCGAATAAAGTCCGATCGGCGTGCTGGCGGAGGCGTTCCAGATCAGCCTCGGCGTGATGTGGATGAACGACAGGCCGCCGATCAGCATCACGGTGAAGTACGTCGTCATGACGTAGCCGAAGCGGGTCATGGCTCGAGCTTCCGGCGCAGAAGGATGGCCCGGTGCTGCTCGATCGTGTAGCTGCGCGGCTCTTGGCCGGCAGCGAGACGATTGTGAACGTGTCGCCAATGATGTGGCGAGACGTCGGCGGGATTGATGCCGAGCGACTCGATCGCGTCGACGATCTGCAGGACGCGCTCGACCTTCGGCCAGCCGTCCATCTTCAGCAGAATGTCGCCGCCCGGGCGCACGAAGGGGAGCGTCTGATAGGGCTCGCCCGGCGAGATCGCGCGCACGATGTCGATGCGCGAGATGATCGTCCCGAAGTCGTTGGCCGCCCAACGGACGAAGGCGAAAACGCTATGGGGCGGGAAGCTGACGACGCGCCGACGGCGGTCGAGAATCTGTTCGTGGACGTCCTGGCCGAACCTGATCCAGTATTCGACCTTCTTCTCAAGCCAGGTCAGCTCGACGTGGGTCAGACCAACCACCGTCGGCGTCGCCGCGCGACGCAAGTCAGGAGCGCCGTTCATGGCGTACCTCCTTCGGCCGGAGGAAATTCGCGGGCGAGCAACTCACGCAGCATGTCGGCGACAGTGACGCCGCGCTGGAACGCGGCGATCTTGATCTGGCCGCGCAGGTCGGGCGTGACGTCGATGGTGAGCCGGGCGGTGAAATTCGCGGCGTCGCCGCCGCGGGCGGAGCGAGGATCTGGGGCTTTGACCCAGCTCTCAGGATCGGCTGGACGTGCGGTGAAGGCACGTTTGTGGGATCGCTCCGTCATAGCGCGATCCTCCCGACCTCGGTGCACAGCGCAGCGATCTCGCGCGCCGCTGTGCTGTGTTCGTTGATTTCGGAGACGAGGCGTCCGGATCGCGCTGTGTCGGCGAAGGCGACGCGCTGGCCGATGCTCGAGGCGAGCACCGGCGGATCGTGATCTGCGAGCGTCTCGGCCGTTTCGCGGGCGATGACGGTGCGTGCGCCACAGCGGTTCAGCACGAAGCGAGCGGCAAGCTGGGGGCGATAGATCCGCGCCTCGCCGAGCAGCGAGAGCATCTCCGCGGAGGCCCAGCCATCGAAAGGCGACGGCTGTACGGGGATCAACACCAGGTCGGCCGCAAGCAACGCCGACCGCATCAGGCTGGCGACGCGCGGTGGCCCGTCGATCACCACATGATCGGCGCTTCGCGCCAGCTCGGGCGCTTCGCTATGAAGCGTATCTCGCGCCAGACCGACGACACCAAACAGGCGCGCCAGGCCTTCGCGCGCTCGCTGCTGCGACCAGTCGAGCGCGGAGCCTTGGGGATCGGCGTCGATGAGAACGACGCGCTTTCCTCGCCGAGCCCATTCGCCCGCGAGATGGAGCGCGAGCGTCGTTTTGCCGACGCCGCCCTTCTGGTTGAGGAGCGCGACAATCATGACGCACCGCCGCCACGCCGGGCGGGAGTCGCCTGGGTGAGTCTCGCGTGCGGCTTGGCGGGATGGACAACGTCATGTCCGGGATCGGACGTGGACAGTCGCGTGCCACGATCCGCCCAGACCTGAAGGTCGTCGAGAGCATAGACGATGCGGCCGCCAAGTTTGCGATAGACTGGTCCGGTGCCGTAGGTGCGATGCTTCTCCAGGGTGCGACCGGACAAACCCAGGAAGCGCGCCGCCTCGGGCGTGCGGAGATAGCGTGGCGGGGTGTCGAGTCGCGTTGCTGACATGGCGGCCTCCGGGCGTCGGCTGCGCCTCCAGCGAGCGGTGGCGAAGCGGCGACCACGATGGCGAGCCATCGGCATCCAGGTGGATGACGGAGTGAAACCCCCGCGAGTGCGTACCCCCTCGACAGGGGTCGAGGCGGGTTGGCGCGTAGGTCAGCGGCCGGCGAGCAAGCGGAGATAGCCGCCGCGCATCATTGTCTGGGCGTCCTTGACCAGGCGGATCGTCTGCGCGCGGATCGGCGACGTTTTCCATTCGGTGGCGGATTGGCCGGGCGTATCGAACAGGACGCCGGCGATCTCGCGATACGTGGCGCCTGAGGTTTGGCCATCGAGCGCGCGCACCATGCGCACCAGGCGCAGGCGGTGCCGCGGCGTAAGCGAGAGCGCGCGCGGTAGCGGACCGGCGGCGCGTCCGAAGAGACGGCGTTGGAATCGCAGCGCCGCTTCGGCGCGGATGTTGAAGCTGTCGTCGAGCGGCAGAAGCACGGCGAGCGGTTGAGTCGGGTTGATGGTGCCGACGACTAAGTGATGGTCACCGCCTGGGTCCGCCAGAACTATGGCGTCTTGGGTTTGCAGCGTCGCGTAGGCGAGGTCGAGATCTTCGAGGCGCCGCGCCATCCGAAAGACCGCTGGTGCGGCTTCAAGCAGCAGTACGCTGGCGACGAGTTCGGGTCGCCAAAAGATCGGAGTCTCATGAGCAGAGCGGTCGGGGTCGATCAGGAAATCGTAACCCCCATTGCGGGGTGGCGCTCCTCTGCGAGGCGCCTCGTCGACTTGTCAGTGTGCTGCGCAGGCGGTTGTAGTCACTGCGATAGTCGGGATTGCGGCGCAGAAATTCCCACGCGAACCCTTGCCGCTCCAGCCGGTTCAAAGCGCGTTCGGTTTGCTGCAATCGCCAATCGGGCGGCTCGGCCATACGCGTCTCCTCGTGCGCGCCTGAGTGGCTCCTCCGCGTGAAGAGTTACCGGCGAGGAGATTTGACGGAAGTCCCCGAAACTAAGCGGCGTGATGCGTGCCACAACCTCAAGGCGTGTCTTGATTTAGGACACTCGGGGGCGGAGGAGTTCGCGGTAGCCGGTGGTCGTCATCCAGCGGGCGCGGGCGAGATGGCTGTCATGAACCCTTCGCGCGCGGTCAGCATCTCGGCCAGGATCGAGTCCAAAAAGAATCTGCACGGCCTCGCGCCAGTCGGCGCCCTCCGCGGCGGCGTCGAGGAGCCGAATATAAAGAGCGAGGTGGCTTTCGTCGTAGCTCGTTACGCTGTCGCCGTCGGGCGGACGATCCTGAAAGGTGCTGACAGTCATGGACGCGCCCATCTTGTTTGGTTAACTGATCGTATTCGCATCGCAACTGCAAACCAGACCGATCGCTGAAATTTCCCGATGCGCTTGACGCATCGCGTCGGTCCCATTGCAGCATCGGGACAGGCCTGTATGGCCGTGTATTATAACACGTAGCGATATAATGCACGATTGCCTCCTATCCTGCGGATGGACATTCGCAGAATTTTTGGAGCCAACGTCAGGAGGTATCGCGTCGCGGCTGGTCTGAGTCAGGAGGCGGTCGCCGTGAAAATGGGTGTGGACCGCGCCTATGTGAGCGGCATGGAGCGGGGCCAGCAGAACGTCACGCTGTTGACGATGTGGCATTTGTCGGAAGCGTTGGGCGTGAGACCCGCCGATCTCCTGGATGAGACGGTTGAGGACGCTGAAGCCTGACTCTACGCGCGGCGCATGACAATCGGCGCTCTAGCTCGGCAACTTGATTGTCGGAGAGGCGCAAAGCCAACCAACCGTCGATCCGGAAAACCGACAAAGTGCAAAGCCGGAAGGCCAGCGCGTTCGGGCCAGCCTTCGAGGTGGTTGCGCGTGCGTGTATTGGCGGCGCCTTGAAGGACTGCCCCGCCCGAGGATCGGGCGGGGCGTCGCGGGCGGTTAGTCGGCGCGGCGGCCGTTGGGGCGGGACCAGATCAGGCTGTAGCCTTCGCCGTCCTCGTCGTCGAAGAGGTTGGCGTAGATCGGAGCGGTGAAGCTCGGATCGTCGAGCTTGAGGCCCAGGTAATCGCGGCCCTCGTTGGAGCGCTTGGCCCAGGCGGCGCCGATCTCGACGCGGCCCACGAAGACGCGGTGGCTGGGGGCGTTCTCGCCGGAGCGGTTGGCCTCGGGAACGATGCGGACGTTCTTCGCCTGGACGCTGAGGGTGACGATTTGGCCGGTGAACTCGTTGCCGGTCTTCTTGAAGGTGCCGATGGTCGCCATGGTAGTTCTCCTTGATCTCTGTTTCGAGCCCGCACCATGCGGCCTCGATGGCGATCGGTTGGCCGGAGGCGATCGGCGCCGCACCTGCTTGCAGGCCGAAGCGCAGCGGAGGATGGCAGCCAGGCGACTTTGTTGTTTCGCGAGGAATGCCGGCGCAGCCGGCAGGGGAAGAAAGTCGATCGGCGCCATTGCGGCATAGGCGGTCGAGGCGCGGCCGGCCTTCGGCCAGATCAGCCCATCGAAGAGGTCGCTTGGAGTGCTCGATTGGACAGAGGCGTATCAAGGAGAACGTGGCCGACCCGTCACCTTCCCCACTGGACCGGCATGTTCAGCACGGCATTCCGTACCCGCGTCCGGCCGATGAAAGGGGAGCGTCGCCCCGGCCGCGTAGACGAAAGACGTCTCACGGATTCACTATTGTGGAGTTGAGAGAGCAGCTTCGCCGCCTGGCTTGCGTTCCCGACCGGGCTTCGATGTGGGCTGCTCAAGTCTAGTCGAGAGGCGCCCTATCGCATCGTCTCGCCAACAACCGAATAGGGCAGCGTATGGCAAGCCTTGCTCGGCCGCCCCTTCGGTGCAGCGTGCTTAAGCGCGCGCGATTCCGCCTTGCCCCGAAGGCGTGGGCCCGGCCAATGTCGTCACGCGAACCAATGCCGTGACGCCGACTGCAATGGCGCCGACCACAGAGAAGATGACCTGCCACGTCTCGGACGGCATTGTGTGTTTCACTATGCCGTGGGTGGCGTGGTAGCCGGCGATTGCGGCCGGTGCGACGAAGGCGATGGCGATCACGAGCCTTAGCCAGAGCGGCTTCACGAACCCGAGCAGGAGCTGGCCAACGCCGAGAGTGACCAAGCCGGCGACAAACCCAACGGCAATAGCTCCCAGCCATCCCGCACCTGTGCCGTAAGCCCATGCGCCGACTGTGACGCCAGCGAACAAGGGCAGCGCATAGACCGCGAGATAGAAGAGCAGACAGCAGAAAACGCCGATCGCGGCGATGCTACCGATGAAGATCATGGCGGTGTGCTCCGTGAGATAAAGGTCTGACGGTCGCGCCTTCCACCACCACCACGGCGCGGCCATGAGTATAGCTGCAAACAGGCGCCAGCGGGAGCGGAAATCCCGCTGGCCTTCTGCGGTGCAGCTTGCGTGGCGATTCGCCCCTTCATGGTTGGAAGGGGTCGAATTCGTGGATCACGGCGCCGGGATCGCCGTCATATTCGGCGGCGAGCATGACGCCGTAGTTGCCACTGTCAGCATGAAAGATGACAACGCAGACCATGAGGGTGGTGGCGAGGTTCCAGCCGTTGGCGAATGCGAGGGCTTGAGACATTGATCCGGCTCCTGTGCTGAGGCGGGGACCATCCCCGCGCGACAGGCGCCCGATGTGTCCGGCCGAGGGCCGCAATCACCGCGCAGGCGAAGACCAAGCGGCGGCACGCTTCAGCGTAAGCCGACCCCTTGCGGGTTGATGGCGTCAGGCCTCTCGGGTGGACCAAGGATCAGCGCCAATAGACGCGGAGATGGCGCCCCGCCGGCAGGAGCCGCCACTCAAAGGCCGTCACCGACTATGCGTGAAACCTCGCTATCCTCACGGTGCGCTGACCGATCAGTTAAGGTGCGCTTACGAGTCGATATGATGGTTGAGGCATGGCGGAATTCACGGGTCGCGACCTGCATCTGCTGAAGAAGGCGCTCTCCATTGCGGTGCTGGCGATCGAGCGGCAGCCGGGGCCGCTTCAATCGTCGTCCGATCAGAGCGATATGAAGGCGCTGCTTGATGGCCTGATCGAGAACGATACGGAGTTGGCGCACTATGCGCGTGCAGCTCGGATCGCCGTGACGGGCGAACCCGACTGAAAGGCGGTTTTGCGGAAAGCTATTGATCCGCCTTTGCGGTTTCACGTCATTGCGCAGGAAGAGTAAGGCGGCGCTCACGCGCCGCCGAACTTCCAAACCGGGATGCCGAGCTTCTTCGCCTTGTCAGCGAGGTTGTCCTGGATGCCGGTGCCGGGAAAGTGCATCACTCCGATCGGCAGCACTTCGAGTATTGCGTCGTTGCGCTTGAACGGTGCGGCCTTGGCGTGCTTGGTCCAGTTCGGCTTGAAGGCGATCTGCGGGACCTTGCGGTTGTCGGCCCATTTGGCGGCGATCAGCTCGGCGCCCTTGGGCGAGCCGCCGTGCAGCAGCACCATGTCGGGATGCTTGGCGTGGACTTGATCAAGCTTCGCCCAGATCAGCCGGTGATCGTTGAAGTCGACGCCGCCGGTCAACGCCACCTTCGGTCCCGCGGGTAAGAGTACCTGGTTGTCGGCCCGCTTCTTCGCCGCTAGGAAATCGCGGCTGTCGATCATCGCTGAAGTCAGGTTGCGATGGTTGACCTTCGACCCGTTGCGCGGTCGCCAGGTTGAGCGGGTGTGGTGCTCGAATTGGTCGGCGGCTTGGTCGCGCATCAGTTCGAAGGCATTGCGGCGCTCGATCAGCGTCTGGCCTTCCGCCGTCAGGCGCTCCAGCTCGACGGATTTGACCTCGCTGCCGTCCTGTTCCCGTTGCGAGCGCTGCTGCGCAAGCTCGTTGTCGTCGAGTTCGCGTTCGATCCGCTCGATGGCCCGGTGGAAGACGTTCACCGTCGACCAGAGCAGGTCTTCGAGGTCGGGTTCGAGGCGAGTGTCGGCCAGCGCCACCACGAGGGCGTCGAAGATGTCGGAGATGCTGCCTACGAGGATGTTCGCTTCGGGAAGCGGCCTGGGGTCGGGTTCGTCGTTGAAGGGACGGTAGCCATAGAGCTGGAGCTCGTGGAGGACCTGGTCGGTCGGGGATGAGGTGTGGTGCGGCTCGAAATCGTCGTCGTGGTCGGTGGTCATCGCGGCTTTCCTTGTCGGATCGGCCGCGCCCATCGCGGCCTTCATGGCGACGAAGGCAGCGGGCGGAACGGACTTGCACCCGCAGCGCAGCGGAGGGCCGAAGCCTCGGCGAAGGACCGAAGGGGGCCGACTATTTTGTCTCGCGATGTAAAGGCGGCTCCGCCGCCGACGGAAAATAGTCGGCCCACAAGGTTGCCGGTCCGGGCCGCTTGCTGCCCGATCGCCCTCTCAGAAGGCCGTGGGCGTTATCCTCTCCGACGCCGAGGGAAAGCATGACCGCCGACCCTGGGGCGACGATGCTGCCGCACCCATCCCCGTTCCGGCTATGCCGCCAGTTCCATGAAGCGGGCAACATCCTGCGCCGCGATCTGCACCCGGCTTGCGGCCCGAAGCGCGCCGATCCCGAGCAGCCGGAGATCCTCGTTGAAGTCGCCGAGCCGTGGCGAGATCACGATCGGCTCGATCCCGGCCTCCTGCGCCCGCTCGATCAACGTCGCCATCGCGCCATTGCCGGCGGGATCGTCGTCGCGGGCGATGTAGAGTCGCCGCAGCATGTCCGGGAACAGGATGGCGGAGAGATGCGCCGCCGAGAGAGCTGCGACCATCGGCAGGGTCGGCAAGACGCATCGTAACGACAGCATCGTCTCGATTCCCTCACCGGCCGCCATCACTTCGCCCGCCACGCCAAATCGAACGGCGTGACCGAGAAGGTCGCCCATCGCCCGCCTCGGCGTGTCGATCGGCGCCTTGCCAAGCGTCGCCTCGGTGAAGCCGCCGGGATCGAGCCAGGTGCGATGCGCCCCGGTCAAATGACCCGCGAGATCGGTGACGGAAGCGATCATCGCCGGCCAGGTCTCGGTCGGGCTGTGCTCGTCCGGCCGGTAGTAGCAGCGCGGGTGGAAGCGCAGGCTTCCGGTTCCGTGCAAAACCGTAATGGCGCGATTGCGGAGATACGTTTCCACGAGAGTACGAGAAATCGGCTGCGACATGGCGAACAATC
Organism: Allobosea sp.; assembly: GCF_051860145.1. Taxonomy (GTDB): domain Bacteria; phylum Pseudomonadota; class Alphaproteobacteria; order Rhizobiales; family Beijerinckiaceae; genus Allobosea. Next base: position 62,596 of record NZ_JBHYEM010000003.1, read on the forward strand.
GCCGTGCCGCCTCTGGCGATCCGGTTGGAGCGCTTGGTGCGTGCGATCTGGGACGATCCGGCTCCGGCTCGGGATGCGGCAGACTGAGGAATAAACGCGCCTCATCGGCGACGTCCTTGAAGTCGATCAGGCCGCAGCTTTCGCGGATCACGTCGAGCAGATCGCCATGCTCGCCGGTGGCCGCGTCGGTCCATTTGCCCGCAGCGCCCTTGCCGGATTCGGCCCCCTTTAGTCGGACGAACATGGACCGCCCCGGCGTGTTGCGGGCATCGCCGACCAGCCAGTAACGGCCTTCGCGGCGGCCGTTCGAAAGATAGTGGCGGCACACCGCCTCGGCCTGCCGACCGAGACGCTGGGCCAAGTCGGATGCTTTGTCCGGCATCGTGTCCTCCGGAACGAAAAAGGACCCGCCATCGCTGGCGGGCCCCTGACGGTGCGGTTGGCTCCTTCGTTACTCGGCCGCGGTCGCGTGGGGTTCGAGCGCGACCGATTCATCCTCGGTCACTTCCTCGTCTTCCACCACGGCCGTTTCGCCGCCGTCCGCCGCCGTTTCTTCGCCGTCCGCATCGGCGCCCGCTTCGGCGGGATCGGCGGTGTCGGACTCAACGGCCTTCAGCGTAGTGCGGCCAGGCGTGCGCAGCGGCTCTGGGAGCCATCCGGACCCGGCCAACAGCTCTTCCGCTTGCCCCGCCATCTCGCCTTTCTTCAGGTGCTCGATGCGGTCGCCCGCACGCGCACCCTTCGCATCCCGCACCGCTGCGAGGATGCGAGCCTTGGTCACGCGGCCGAGATAGTTCTCGATGGTCGGCGTCCAACCGGCGGCGATCATGTCGAGATCGACGGCCTGGGCCACGCGGTCCGCATGGGCCAGGGCGCGAGGCTTGCGGTTGTGAGCCTCATAGATGGCGTTGACGGACAACGACACACAGTGCGCGAACAGCGCCTGGCGGCTGTCGGTGTCGAACGACATGAGCCCGTCCCAGAGGTCGGCCGGCTCCTTGGGCAGGGAAGAGAGCCAAGCCTGATGCCGGGCGTCGAAAGCGACGGCAAGTGCGCTGTCCGCGAGGCCCGGCGCCTGAGCGCCAAATCCCGCACTCTTCACGTCGAGCTCCAGACAGGTGTCCTGCGCATAGCGGTAGAACACCCTAAGGCACAGGGCGTGAAGCGCCGCGACGAAGGCGACGTGAGGATTCTCGCCCAGGGCGTGGCGAAGGGCCAGAGTCCGGTGGGCGGTCAACTCGGTCATCAGCCGGTCGGGGATCGGCTTGATGCCGTCGTCTTCCTCGGGCTCACCGGCGGGAGGCGCCCCACCTTCCGCCGCGCCCGCATCGTCATCCTCGGCTTGCGTTGCGATCGCAGCCTCGTCGGCCGGATCGGTCTCGCCGTCGGCCTCGGGAGCGCTCGGAAGTTCGTCCTCGGGGCGGACATAGCCGCGCTCGATGCGCAGGGCGCCCGAGCCGTCGATGCTGACGAAGGCGCCAGCGCGTGCGACCTCTTCGGGATCGAAGACCTGCGGGCGATCATCGAATTCAGCAAGCGCCGTCTCGATTTCGCCGAGCCGTTCATCGACTTCGTCGGGCAGTTCGCCGGCTTCGGCGTAGGTCTCCTCCAGACCGTCCATCTCGGCCTGCAACGCATCACGCGTCGCCCGCTCCTCGTCGGTGAGCGGAAGCTGCTCGCCGCGCAGTTGCCGGAGGCCATAGGTGTGGCCGTAGGCGAAGTCGGGCGCGACATCGATCCACTTCCAGCCTTCGGCGCGGATCGCCTCGGACTGCTCCCGCAGCTTCTCGGCCACCTGCATGTCGAGGAGACCCACATCCTGCAGCCAGCCGCCGTCGTCGCCCTGGAACAGGTCGCGCAGTATCACGCCGCCCGCCTCGGTGTAGGCGGCGAGGCCGATGAATTGCGCGCGCTTGTCAGACGCCCGCACGGCGCCCTCGGTGAGCATCCGGCGGATGACATGCGGCTCCTTGGAGTAGGACTGACTCAGGCGCTCGAACACCTGCTCCTGACGCTCATGATCGCCGTTGACGGTGAACGCCATGAGCTGGTCGAGGGTCATGCCGTCATCGGCATAGATGTCGAGCAGCTTGGGCGAGACGGATGCAAGGCGGAGGCGCTGCTTGACGACCGACACCGCGACGAAGAAGGCCGCGGCGATGTCCTCCTCGGACTGGCCCTTCTCGCGCAGCGCCAGGAAGGCCCGGAACTGATCGAGCGGATGCAGCGGCGCACGCTGGACGTTCTCGGCGAGACTGTCTTCCTCGGGAATGCCGTCCTCGCGCACGACGCAGGGCACGGGCGCGGTCTTGGCCAAGCGCTTCTGCTTGACCAGAAGTTCGAGCGCGCGGAAGCGGCGACCGCCGGCCGGAACCTCGAACATGCCGGTCTCGACGCCTTCGACGTCGCGAACCGGCCGCACGGTGATGCTCTGCAGGAGCGTGCGCCGGGCGATGTCCTCGGCCAACTCGTCGATCGAGACGCCGGCCTTGATCCGCCGGACATTGGACTGGCTCAGCAGCAGCTTGTTGAACGGGATGTCCCGCGATGAGGACAGGACGATCTTCTGAACTCGGGTCATGGTCATTCTCCATGACGGGCGGCCGTGAGACTCTCTCTCGACCCTCAACCCGTCACGAAGCGAGCGCAGCCCTCTTCCTCTAGGAGGCTGGGGCTGCGCGGAATCGTAAAGGCGTGGAGCCGTGGACCCGGCTCCACGCCTCCCGGTATTACTGGACGCTGGAAAGGAGTTTCGCGGCCTTACCCTCCAGCTCCAGCCGCGCATCCTGATGCGGCTTGGTTCGGGCGAGCGCCGTGATCCCCTGGACGAAATCGAAGATCGACTCCGGCGGGCGGCCTTCTTCCTCCAGCACGGTGGCGATGATCTTCTCGGTCTCGGGACGCGAGAAACCGCGCCTGCGCAAGAAGCTCTCGCGATCCTCATCCTTGCGGGCCACGATCTGCTCGCGAGCGGCTCTGATCCCCGCCAGAAACGGCGCGGGCGACGACGTGGCGAAGCGTTCCAGCGCCGGCGCCGCCTGGTGCGCGAAACGGTGGCTGGCGAACTTGCTGTGGCGGATCGAGATCTCCTCGAAGCCCTCGGCGCCCCAGATATTGCGATTCATGCAAACGGCACGGAGATAGAAGGACGCCATGCCCAGCGTCTTGGAGCCCACCTCGCTGTTCCAGCAATAGAAGCCGCGGAAGTAGAGGTCGGGATCGCCGTTGGGGAGGCGGCCGGCCTCGATCGGATGGGCGTCGTCGACCAGGAAGAGGAAGACATCGCGATCGGAGGCGTAGAGGGTGGTCGTATCCTTGGTCACTTCGACGAACGGATTGTGCGTCATGGTCGACCAGTCGAGCAGGCCCGGTACCTTCCAGCGCGTATCGCCCGTGCCCTCGCCGGCGATCTTCATGACCGCCGCGACCAGCTCATGGTCCCAGATGCGGCCATAGTCTGGGCCGGTGACGGCGCGCAGTTCGATGCGCCCGTCATCCGCCTCCAGCGTCTTCACCAGCTCGGCGCGGTGCGAGAGCAGCCCGTGCTGCATGTTGATGCCAGCCAGCGGCGCGGGGAGCTGCCGCATGTAGCCGGCGGGCGCGCCGACCAGGCTACACATCTGGCCGAATGACCAGTGCGTTGGAGCGATGGGCTCCTCGCGACCGGGCACGATCAGGGCCAGGCGTTCGGCGTTATCACGACTCGCCTCGACACGAAGGGTCCGGGTCTCGACGGTGCGGGCGGTGGCGCGGTCGGCGCGTGCGCGAACGGCGGCGTAGAGGGCGCTAAGCGACAGATAGCGCTCGTCGTCTGGCCGCGAGAACCATTCGGACGACACCCGCCCGATCCGTTCGCCGCGCGAGATGTCGACTTTATAGCCGGCTGAAACCGGCGGTGGACCGAGGATGTCCCGATCGGTGATAGTGCTTATCTGGGTCATGGCGGAATCTCCATGACGGGCCGGCCGGGAGCCTCTCTCTCGACCCTCAACCCGTCACGGCGACAGCCGCAGCCCTCTTCCTCTAGCGAGGCTGGACTAAAGAAGTAGAGGCACCAGACCCGCTCTATGCCTTCGCGTAAATCATCGGACGCTGGAAGCCTTGCCCTTCAAACCCGCGTGCGGGCTGACCGTTTGCGATCGCATGGAGCGCAAGGGAATGGCAACGACCCTTAGCGGACTTCGCGCGTGAGCGAGGCGGTCTTCGGATCATAGATGTAGCCGGTGATCGTTCCGTCCCTGATTTTCTCGATGGCTTGATCGACCACGAAGAGCGGAACGAGGAACCACTCGCGCGGGATGACTGGCTGGCCAAAACGGTCCTTGATCTCGATGTCGAGGCGGGCGGTGCCGAAGATCCGATGGATCAGGTTCTCCAGCCGGGTGCGGTTGATGTTGAACAGCTCGTAGGTGGCAACTACCTCGACATCGGCCATGAGGAAGGTCGGGTCGAGCTTTGCGTTGGCGAGACGGCGCGCAATGTCGCCGCCGGTCACGCCGATCTTGTGCAGAACGTCACGGTGGGCTGCGACGACGGGATGATCGGATTTGCTGCGCAGCACATAGACAATGCCGCTGGCCTCATCTCCGTCTTCGTTCTGATCGGTGAAGAGCGGACCTGCCGAAGGCTCGATGATCCGTCGGCCGGCGTCGTCCTGTTGCAGGGCCTTCTGAAGCGACCGCATGAGCAAATTGCTCTCGGTCCCGTTGTCGAAGATCACGCGAAGCCGGGCGTCGATGTTGCCATGCTCGTTGGTGGCAGGTTGCTCCATCGTCGCGACATAGGCTTTCTGACCGCCAAGAATATAGAATCGGCCGGGCGCGATCTCGGACTTTCGCTCGAAGCGCCGAGTCTGCCGCAGGCCAGCGCTGAGCTCCTTTTGCACCTGCTCGAACAGCGGCTTAAAGGTCTCAAAGTCCTCGCATGTCTGGCGATTGGCGATTTCCTCGGCCGCGCGTTTCTCCGCAGCCGACCGGACATGCCGGAGTTCCGTGATGTCGCTCGGCTCGGCGTCTACCCCGAGTTGCGTCAGAAGCTCATCATCGTCGAGTTCGTCGGGCACATTGCCTACGGCAGGCTCCGCGCTGGCCAGAATCCCTTGGTGATCGAAGGTAGCGAGCAAGCTGCGGCAATCGGCCAACTCGCGCAGGCGATCGAGGCGCACGGCATAAAGGCGCTCGAAGATGTCACGGTCCTCGCCGTGATGCGGAGGGCGGCCGTGCTTCTCGACGAAACGCTGAATCTCCTCGAAGCCGGCCACGACGCGCTCTTCGCGCGGCATCCGGCTCGACTCCTTCTTCGTCTCGACCTCGACGCCAAGCTCTTCGAGAAGCGCGTCATCCTCGTCGGTGAAGCCCTTAGCCACGCGCGGCCTCCGCCTTCATGCGTTGAAGGAAGGCCACGCCTTCGGCCATGCGCTTTTCCCAAGCGTCTGGCGAGGTGATCGAGGGGAGTCGGCCGCGCTCCTGTTTGAACTTCAAGGCCCGCTTGGCAAGCTCGCGCGCCTCCTCGATCGTCAACGTGGCACGCTTGGCCCCGATCACGGCCGCAACCTGCTTCAGGCTCTCCTCGCTCATGGTCTTGGCGAGGATGGCATAGGCTTCGCCGAAGGGGTTGATGCGGTCGATCAGGTCAATGTCCAGCTCGCGCACGTCCATTGCGAATTTGCGAACACCCTCGATGAAGGCCGTGTTCGGGCTCTTGTCGCCATCACCATCGGTTCCGCCCAAGGCGACTTCCTTGGCCTTCTGCGTGAGGTTCAGAGCGGCGACGGCGTGCTGACGCACGGCCTCCTGGTCCTCCTCGTCCAGCTCGGGAAATTTGTCCTTGATAATCTTGCCCATGCGAAGCTGGGTCAGCTCTTCTGCCAAGGTCTCGCCACCAGCGTGTTCGCCATCAAACAGGCCGCGCGTGATCGTCGCCTTGTCCTGCACGAAGGCGGCGATGACCTCGTTCAAGTCCTGCTGGCAGATGCGCTGCGCCTCCTCGCTCTTCGGCGCTACGAGACCCTTGATCTCGATCTGGAACTGCCCCGTCTCCTCGTTGAAGCCGACATTGGTCTTGTTGGGATCATAGCCGTCTTCGCCATAGTCGAAGCCGGGCGTCGGTCCGTTTTGCGGGTTCTTGGGCTTGAACTCGAAGCGTGGCGCCAGCACCTGCTCCATGAGCAGGCTCGCCGCGATGGCCTTCAGCGTATCGTTCACCGCTTCGGTGACGGCTTCCTCGGAGGCGTCGGGTTCGGCGATCAGGTTGGTGAAGCGCGCGCGAGTCTTGCCCGGCGCATCGCGCGTGGCGCGACCGATGATCTGCACGATCTCGGTGAGGCTCGACCGATAGCCGACCGTCAGCGCGTGCTCGCACCAAATCCAGTCGAAGCCTTCCTTCGCCATGCCGAGAGCGATGATGATGTCCACGTGGTCGCGGTTGTTTTTCTGCGCCGGGTCTTTCAGCGCGGCCGCAACTCGGTCGCGCTTGGCCGCGTCGTCATCAACCAGGTCGGCAATTCGAAGGACAAGGCCTTCCGCCGTCTTGACCAGTTGGAAGCCGGTGGCGGGGTCTGCCCCCTGCCATTCGCCCAACTCCTCGATGATGTGCTCGACCTCCCTGATCTTGTCCTTTGTGCTCTCTCGTGAATTGACGCTCGGAATGTGGATGATCGTCTTCTCGGCTGGGTCAAGTACGTTGAGGATGTCGTCGGCGTAGGAACCCGAATAGAAGAAATAGCCGATGTCGAGCTGCTTCAAATATTCGTAGCCATTGAGCTGCTCGTAGTAGGTGTAGGTGACGGTATCGAACTTCGACTCGTCCTGCGGAGCGAGCACGGCTTCGGCATCGCCCCGGAAATAGGAACCGGTCATAGCCAGGACATGCACGCGATCGCGGGCGATGAACTGGCCGAGATGCAGACCGAGCTTGTTGTCCGGGTTGGCGGATACGTGGTGGAACTCGTCAACGGCGATCAGCCGGTCGTCGAAAAGTTCCAGGCCGAACCTGTCTACGGCGAAGCGGAAGGTGGCATGGGTGCAGACCAGCACCTTGTCTTCGCTGGCGAGGAATGCGCCGACCGAATTGACCTTGCCGCCATCTTCGCCGGGCGCGTTGCAGAGGTTCCATTTCGGTGTGACGGTCCAGTCGGCCCAGAAGCCGAACTTGGTCAGCGGCTCGTCGTTGAAACTCGCGCCGATGGATTTCTCCGGCACGACGATGATCGCCTGCTTGAGGCCCTGATTGTGGAGCTTGTCGAGGGCGATGAACATGAGTGCGCGGCTCTTGCCCGAGGCCGGCGGGGACTTGATGAGAAGATACTGCTCGCCCCGCTTCTCATAGGCGCGCTCTTGCATCGGCCGCATGCCGAGGGAGTTGGCCTTGGTCGAGTTGCCGTTGCGGGCATAGGAGACCGAGACGGATGGAACCATTTTCTTTTCGTCGGTCATGCGCGTGCCTCCGCCTTGCGTTTCTTCGCCGCGCCCGGTGACAGGACCATTTTGGTGTACAGCTCGAACAGTTTTTCCAGCCGCTCGGTGTCGTTGCGGAACCGCCGGCCGACATAGATGCGCTCGAGCACCTCGTCATTGCGCTCGTGCGCTTCACGCAGATCCGCGGGCATCTTTTCAGGGTCGTAGAGATCGGCGATCGTCGCGGGAAAATGCGCTTCGCGCGCCAACAGAATGTCCTCGGCGCAGCGAGTCAGATCGGCCCTGTTCTTCTCTGTAAGACTAGGAAGAGGAAAGGTATTCCAACCGAGCGTAGAAGAGTACCGGAGCCTACTTTCCAGTCTACCGCAAACAGTTGCTATCCACGACAGATGCAGTTTGGAAAGGACAATTGCAATCTCCCATAAGTGCGGGTCATAGATGGCAAAAGCCAGGTCCGATATTACAGTTTCGTTGCTAAATATATCGGCTGGAATGTATTCTCTGTTTTCAGAAGAGGTTTTTGCTACTGCAATAGATGTAATTTCTTTATGAGCGCGTTGGGCGAATTTGTGAGGGATCGCAGCATACGCATTGGTTGTCTTAGCAGACGAATTCTTTCTAAAGGACCGTACGTCGTCGATCCGGTGGGCAACAGCAGGGATTGTCATCGCCAGAGACAGAAGATCATCCTCTATCCAAAGACACCTGCGGTTTCTGTGATGCACCAACTCCTGGGAGCCTACTAGTCCACGAAAAAACGCTCGTGCTGAAGGATTATGGAGGACAAACTCATTTGCCTCGTCATACGTGAGGATTAGGTTGCCGCCGTCCCGAGCCATGCTGCCCGAAACCATTGGGTCTAGCTCGAGAGACAATGGCTTACTTCGCGCCTCCACATAAACTTCTGGTCCGGAGATGAGATATGGGGAAATCGATTCCACCTCCCTCTTTATCTCCCCTTCATACAATTCGCATCGACCTGGCTTAGACAGGCCCACGCCAATGATTACGCATTGTACAATGGCGTTGTTTGAAGCGTTGTTTCTCCACTTGAAGCCTCGGTGCGCAAAAATGATATGACAACCAGCGTCATAGAGTCGGGACCACAGATGGGCGACTTGCTCGCCTTCACTAACCGAACTGGTGGATACAAATGCAAAAGTTGCATCGCAATACTTTGCGAATTCCGATGCTTTCAAATACCAGGCGGTGACATAATCGCAGTCTTTAAAGTCATTCCCGCCTCCAAAAACGAAAGCCATATCTTCTTTTTGTGCCTTATTTTGCTTTCTGGCACCCTTAAACTGCGGGTTGCCGCAGATATACGTTTCGCCGCCCTCGTTCTCAAAATCGATCTGAGCCTGGTCAAGCGGCGAATGAAATAGGTCTTCTGCTTGATGTTTCACTCCGGTCCCTGTAGGCGGGCAAATGCTCAACCAGTCGAGACGCAGGGCATTGCCGCAAGTGATCCAGTTTTCGGCGTCCAGCGGCAGGAAATCCCGTAGGGCCTCCTTCTGGCCGCGATAGAGTACGTCGCCCTGGTATTCGGCGATGATGAGGGCGAGGCGCGCGATCTCCGCTGGAAAGTCACGCAGCTCGATCCCACGGAAGTTGGTCAGGGGGATTTCGCTTCGCCGATCCAGCTCACCGCGCCGCCGATTGATCTCGGCTTCGATCTCCCGCATCTGCTTGTAGGCGATGACCAGAAAGTTGCCGGAGCCGCAGGCCGGATCGAAGACCCTAATCCGCGACATTCGCTTGCGCAGGTTCAGCAGCATCCGAGGATTGTCGTCGGCCTCATCGAGCCGAGCGCGCAGGTCGTCGAGGAACAGAGGATTGAGGACCTTCAAGATGTTCGGGACGCTCGTGTAGTGCATCCCGAGCGCGCCGCGTTCCTCGTCCTCTGCCACGGCCTGAATCATCGACCCGAAGATGTCGGGATTGATCTTGGTCCAATCGAGATTGCCGATATGGAGAAGGTAGGCGCGCGCGATGCGGCTGAAGCGTGGCACCTCCATGCTGCCGGAGAAGAGACCGCCGTTTACATAGGGGAACTGGTCGGCCCACCGGGGGATCCCGGCCGCCGCGCGATCCGGCCCTTTTATGTTCATGGCGACGAATATCGTACCAATCACCTCGTGAGTGTTGGACGAGTCCTTGGCGCTCATTTGCTCGATGGTGGAGGTGAAGCGCCGCGTACCCCCGAAGATGTCGGTATCTTCGGCGAAGAAGCAGAAGATCAGTCGCGCCATAAAGTGATTCATGTCGGGGCGGCGCTCGGCTGTGCCCCACGCGGGATTGTCCTTCAGCAGTTCGACATAGAGCCTGTTGAGACGACTGGTGGCCCTGATGTCGAAAGAGCTGTCGCGGACCTGCTTGACGGTCGTGATGCCGGCGAGCGGCAGGAAGAAACCGAAATGATCCGGGAAGTTGGCATAGGCACAGGCGACAGTCTCGCCGCTTGCCAGATCCTCGGCTTCGAAGGTGTCCCCATCGGTCGCCAGAACGAACTTTGCCTTGGCTCTCGCGGTCGCCGGGCTGGCCTTCAACGCGGCTAGCGTCTTCGTGACGTCGCCGGGAGCAGCGACGATGATGTGGATGTTGTTGGTCTGAAGGATGCCGCCCAGGTCGGACTTGTTTGACTCGCCCTTGCGCAGCCGCTTGATTGTCGTTTCCTTGTTGCCGAAGGCTTGAAGGAACGCGAACGGAAACTGCTCGGAGTCGAACGGCTGCTCGGCGAGGATGGATATGGCCTCCTCGATCTCAACGGCGTTCATGCTTCCCCTTGCCTTTCCGCGGGCGCCTGCGTTGTAGCTTGGAAAGGCTCAACTTTGATCTTTTTGACCCGGCGCATGACCCCGGCCAATTCATAGTCGAGTTGACGGATCAACCATTCACGGGCTGGCGTACCGAACGCTTTTTCCAGCCGAACAGCCATCTCGGGCGAGATGCCGGATCGGGCGTTCAGCAAGTTGCTGAGGGTTTGCCGATCGACGCCGAGGATTCGCGCCGCGTCGGTCACATTCAATCCGTTCTTTTCAATGCAGTCTCGCCGGATGGTCGTTCCTGGGTGCATAGCCTGTCGAATCGTACTGCTCATCGCCTGTTCGAGGGTATGGTGATAATCGACACTCGACAAGCGGGCAGGCGGGGGCACGCGCGCCGACCCGTCGCTGCCTGGATCGCGGCCCTTGACAAACGATAGCGCCATCACCATTCTCACTGCGCATAGTGAGGATGGTGAGTCGTGCATTTAGAGATCAAAGCTCTCGCGGGTGGGGACAGAATATTGACGGGCGCGCAGCCCGGCCGGAGCCTATTTGCGCGGCTGGTTGCGAAAGCGCCCGCGCCGCCCGAGCCAGAACCCGCCTTTCTGGACTTCTCCGGCGTCGAAGTTGCGACGGCGTCTTTCCTGCGCGAAAGCGTGGTGGCCTTCCGGGACTACGCGCGCTCGACAATGCCGAACCTGTATCCCGTGGTCGCAAATGCCGCCGAGGTGGTCACTGAGGAACTAAGCTTCTTTCTGCGGCATCGCGGCGACGCGCTGTGGGCCTGCGACATCAGCGCCGCCGGTGTTGTTCGGAACGCTCGGTTGCTTGGTGAGCTCGACGACGTGCAGCGCGAGACCTTCGATCGGGTGCTCGAGCTCGGCGCGGCAAGCGCCCCGTCGCTGGCGGCGGCCGGTGGCGGCGAGTCGGGTGTGGGGCCGACGGCTTGGAACAACCGTCTGACGAACCTCGCCAACCGCGGACTCCTGATCGAGCGCCGCGGTGGCAAAACCAAAACCTTCGCGCCCGTCCTGGAGGTCAACTGATGGGTATCGATTACATCCGGGGCCAAGCCGGTAAGCCCTATGTCAAGCGTTGGGCCAAGGGCCTTAATCGCCTGAAAACGCCGACCTTGCTCGACGTCAATTTGAGCGCGGAGAGCCGTGTGGTGACGGCGACGCTGACGCCGGGATGCTCCCCTCGGGAAGGCGGCGCCTACCTCGTGCAGACGACTGCATCGGGGGACCTGGCCGTGATGGACGGGCATCGGCAGATCGCATGTGTCGTCAATCCGCCTCCGGACGTCACGCGAGCGCTGGCCGCGCAGCATGGGCTCGCCCCGGCCACAGTCGAGCGGATCGGGGGCTTTGGCACCACCGCGGAGCTCAAGCTCAAATGAACCGTCGGCCGGCTCACGAACCCACTCGAGATTTCCGTCCATCGCCGCGCCTTCAGGACGATGCCCAGCGCAATGCGCTCTGGCTCGGTTGCCGCGGTTGCCCGGACTTCAAGGCATGTGGGGGGCTTCATACCGAGGCCGGCATCTTCGACTGCGGCGACCTCTGTTCCTGCGCGAACCAAGAGACGTGCGACATGGTATGCCGTCGGAAGCCACTGGCCTTCTTCGAGCGGCTGATGGAAATCGGCGGCTTCGATCTGGAAACGACGCCACGGGTTGTGCCGGTTGTCGCCTCTCCGCTTCCTGACCACATACCTCTCATTGGTCACAAGTACAGTCGAACCGGAACGCTCGCGGAGCATGTCGTCGCCGTTCCGCTCTACGAGATCTTTCACATGGGGACCGGGGAGCCGCATGTCCGTAACCGTGCCGAGCTGGCGGCGCGCTTCTTGATCCCGGACAATGCGATCATAGTCGCCACTGGCGTCGATCGCGACTTCAAGGTCGAGCGTTGGTGGGAGTTCGCAGACCGCGCCAAGGTAATGCAGACCCTGCGCGATCTCGGAATCGCACTGGTGACGACCCCAAACTTCAGCCTGTTCACCAATGTTCCCCGTCCGGACAATCTTCACGGGATGAAGCGCATCGCCTTGTCCTGGGCCGAGCTGATGGCCGCAGGGATTCCCGCGGCGTTACATTTGAACGCCCGCACCGACTTCGATTATGCCCGTTGGACGCAATTCGTCGCGGCCCGGCCGGAGGTGGAGATCGTTGCCTTCGAATTCGGAACCGGCGCAGGCCATCCGAACCGGATCGACTGGCATGTCGAACGGCTTTGCGCTCTTGCCCGCACGGCGGGCAGGCCCCTCATCCTCGTCTTGCGCGGCGGTGTTCGCATGCTGCCGCGGCTTCGGGCGTCCTTCGCTCAGGTCATCCTCATCGAGACCGAGGCTTTCAGCCGTGCACTGAAGCGCCGCCGCGCCACGATCACCGAGGCAGGCCGTCTGCGTTGGCTCCGCGCCCCGACGCCAAAAGGCGATCCAATCGACGAGTTGCTGGCGCACAACGTCACCACCGTCCGCCTCGCGTTGAGCTCGCCAAGGCTCGCCATGCCTAACGCCTCACGGGTGCGAGCGCCCGTTCGGCGCCCGGCAGCGGACGCTAATCGTCAGCCCGCCCAGCCGAGCTTTATGGCTGAGCTCGACGCTTCCTTGCAGGCTGGGGCTGTGACCGCGAACAGCAAGCGCGTGATCGTCGCTGCGGAAACGTAGCTCTCCATCATGGTTCGCGAGCGCACGAAACATTTGCCCCATTCCGAACCCAGCGCCGCTGGCACGGCCGAAACGCGATTCGCCGTCCTCGACGGCGACTCTGAGCGCGGTGCCGGCGTCAACAAGGCCGCTATAGTCTGCGTTTTCACGCAGACTGGCCAGCACGCCGACCCCGGCATCCGAGACAACGATTTCAAAGGCGCTCGGTATCGCCGCAAAGGCCACCAGTCCGGTCTCCGGCCGGCCGCTATGCCGGAAGACATTCTCCTGCAGTTCGCCCATGGCGCCGATGATGGCCGCGGCAAGCGGTTTGCCGAACCCGACTGCGACCGCCGCCTGTTCGGCGCGGCTTCGCCAAAGCGCCCATTGATCGGATCCATCGCCGGTCTCGGCGAAGCGAGCCAGCGGGAACGCACCGTGATGCGCGGCGTAACCGCTGCCCGCGATGGTGCCGTGGTCGAGCGCTGCTTCGATGACGGACGCGAAGGGCGCAGCGAAGCGGACCTGGGCAAAAGCGATAGGGTTTTCGCGGCGCGCCATCAGCATCTCAATCAGTGGGCCGAGACGACCCGAGCGGTCTACGCTGACCGGGCCCAGGCCCGACAGGCCGCCGGATTGGGCCGCCCACAGGAGGTCATCGGCGCCGGCAAAGTCGCCGTTCAGTTGGTGATCCGGACCCGCCGCTGTGGCCAACCCACCGATCCTCGCCCCATGACTTGGCAGGGGTCTGGATGGACCATGAATTGGCCCGCGTTGTCGCGCCCGCCCCCTGATCCGTCGTCCTTAGCAGATTTACTGAAGACTTGCCGCATTGAATACGTCCAGGCCCCGCTACCAACCTCGGCGGTCGATAGTCGTCACTTCCGACTTCTTTATTGGGACTGATTTCCTCATGTTCATCGAGCGCTTGATCCTGACCAATTTCCGCTGCTTCGGCCCCGAACCTCGATCGATCGACCTCGCGTCCGGCTTAACCGCGTTTGTGGGGGTAAATGGCGCCGGCAAGACGGCCGTCATGCAAGCGCTGCAGCGCCTGTTCGGGGTGACGGGCGACCAACGCCGCCTGCGGCGTCAGGACTTCCATGTGCCGGTAGCCGAAGCCGCACCGGCGCGACAGCGGGCCTTCGTAATCGAAGCGATCCTCGCCTTCCCCGAGCTCGATGCGGAAGGCGGCGACAACGCCGCCGTGCCAGAGTTCTTCCACCAGATGGCCGCGGACGACGCCGGCAGGCTGAAATGCCGCCTGCGCTTGCAGGCTACTTGGACCGATGATGGCTCACTTGACGGAGCCATCGAACAGAAATTCTGGGCAATCCGAACATTCGGAGATTTCACTGAGGCCGACTGCATCGAGCTGAAGGCGATCGATCGCGCCCGCATCCAGATGATCTACGTTCCCGCGGCGCGCGATGGCGCTTCGCAGGTGACGGCGTTCCTGCGCGGGCGGCTTTGGCGCGCCATCGACTGGTCGCAGGAAGTGAGGGACGTTTTCGCCGAAGCCGGCGCCACCTTGAACGGGGCGTTCGGCGGAGAGGCAGCCGTCGATCTGGTGGCCGCGGCGGTCAAGCAGCGCTGGCAGGAAGTGCATAGCGCGGGCACTGATACGACACCTGTCTTTCGACCGCTCGATCTGCGTTTTCAGGAATTCATCCGCAAGGTTGAGGTCGTCTTTCACCCCGACGAAGCTGGTCGCGAGCGCAGTCTCGACGATCTCAGCGATGGGCAGCGTTCGCTTTTCCATCTCGCCATGACCGCCGCCATCCTGGATGTCGAAGCGCGAATCGCTGCGGACCCGGCTGGAATCGGCTTCCAGGCGGACGGTATCCCGCTGCCTGCCCTGACGCTGATCGCGGTCGAGGAGCCAGAGAACAATCTCGCGCCGTTTTATCTGTCGCGGATCATCCGGCAGATCGAAGACCTGACACGTGGGAGGCGCGCACAAGCGGTGGTCTCCAGTCACTCGCCAAGTATTCTCGCGCGCATCGACCCGACACAAGTCCGGCATTTTCGCCTCGATCCTGCCGACCGCACGGCGAAGGTTCGTCCGATCCGGCTGCCCGAAGGTCAGGAAGCGGCATCGAAATTTGTGCGTGAGGCAGTGCGAACTTATCCGGAACTATATTTCGCACGCTTCGCGGTGTTGGGTGAAGGCGCCTCGGAGGAAGTCGTGTTGCCGCGGTTGGCTGACGCGCTCGACTTCGCGATTGATCGCTCGTTCGTGGCCGTCGTTCCGCTCGGCGGCCGGCACGTGAACCATCTCTGGCGCCTCCTAACGGACCTCGATATTCCCTACGCAACGCTCTTGGACCTCGACTGGGGTCGGGCCGGAGGCGGCTGGGGCCGTATAAAGACGGCATGCACCCAACTGCTAGAGAATGGGGTCACACCGGGTGCGTTGTTCGGCGAACACCTTCACGCCGATGGCCCGGCTGCGAACCTCGCCGCATTTGATCGCCTCGCCGCCGATGACGCTAATAGTCTTGATGCCTGGGTGAAGTGGCTGCGCCGATTTGGCGTGTTCTTCTGCGCGCCGCTTGATCTGGACTATTCGATGTTGCGGGCTTTCCCTGCGGCATACCAGGTGGCCGAACCCGGTCGGCAGGGGCCGTCGAACCGCGGCGACCCACGGACGGCGGTGCTCGGCGACGACGGGTTGCCTGCGCTGTACGCGGCAGATCAGGATGGGCCGCTGCGCTGGTATCGCTACCTCTTCCTCGGCCGGGGCAAGCCGAGCACGCACGTCCGCGTGTTGAGTGGCCTGGCGGCCGCGGATCTCGCCGCCGGGGCGCCGGAGGAGCTGCGCGCGCTGCTCACCGCGATCGTCGCGCGGCTTGAGCCGCCGGCACCGGCGGAAGCCTGACCATGCCGCGCGTTCGGCCGGACGACTGGCGGCCGCGAGGGATAGAGGACCTCGAACCCCAGGCTTGGCGAGCGCTCCGTCAGGCCGGCTGCGCCTGTGTCGTCGCCGGACCCGGCGCCGGCAAGACCGAGTTCTTGGCGCAGCGTGCGGTTTATCTGCTCGAGACGGGCGCTTGTCCGCCGCCCTATCGGGTCCTCGCTATTTCGTTCAAGAGCGATGCGGCCGACAATCTCGCAGCGCGCGTGCGGCAACGATGTCCGCCCGAGTTGGCGGGCCGCTTCGTCTCGCTCACCTTTGACGCCTTCACCAAGGGCTTGGTCGACCGCTTCACCACCGCCATCCCGACCGATTGGCGCCCAGGTCGGCCCTACGATATCGCGTTCCCGACACGGCGACAGGTTGAAGGATTCCTCGACCAGACGCGCCTCGGCGCCCCGCCGCAATGGCAGGCCGCGATTGCGGGCTTGGGCGTCGGAGATTTCGAGTCGCGACATGTGGGTGGTCACCGCCTGCCGCTAGTTCGCGCCGAGCCGCAGTCTGGCGAGGAATATGCCATTGATCGTTG
Source organism: Allobosea sp. (assembly GCF_051860145.1). GTDB lineage: Bacteria > Pseudomonadota > Alphaproteobacteria > Rhizobiales > Beijerinckiaceae > Allobosea. Next base: position 78,874 of record NZ_JBHYEM010000003.1, read on the forward strand.
GTGGTACGGCCAAATCGGGGAGCGGGCGCGGGCGTCGCTTACCTTTGTCAGCCTCAACCGCCTTGCCGAACTGTTGTTGAGGGCGAACCCGCACATTCGGCGCGCGCTGCGGGCGACGTATCCCTTCGTCTTTGTCGACGAATTCCAGGACACGACCTATGCGCAGTACGACTTCCTCCTCTCGGCTTTTGCCGACGGCGGGACGGCCGTGATCGCCGTGGGAGACGACAAGCAGCGGATCATGGCGTGGGCCGGCGCGCGGCTCGACGCGTTTCAGCGTTTCGAGGCGGATTTCGGTGCCGTCCGGATTCCTCTGGCCTTCAACTTTCGGTCGTCGCCGGGCCTTGTGCGGATTCAACATGTGGTCGCCCGTGCGCTGGACGCGAACGTGATCGCGGGCGTGGCGCAGGCGGCTCAACTCGTGGACGGCGATGTCGCCCAGGTCTGGAACAGTCAGACGCGAGATGGCGAAGCCGAATATCTCACCCGATGGCTCGCCGAGGACATGGCGCGTCGCGGTCGGTCGCCGCGCGACTACGCCTTACTTGTCCGACAGAAATCGGACGACTACGAAGCCGAGCTGTCTGGGCCACTCGCTCAGGCGGGCTTGCGGCTTCGAAATGAAAGTCATGCGCTCGGCCGCACCACGCTGCAGGATTTGTTGGCTGACGAACTCGCTCGCATCGCGATCGCGATACTGCGCCTGGGAGCGCTCCGGCGCGCGCCCGACGCGTGGCGGCTGGCGTCGAACGCGCTCCAAAGCCTGCGCGCGGTCGATCCCGACGATGAGTTGGCCTGCCATAAGGTCGAAGCGGAACTCACTGTGTTCCTGGGGGATCTTCGAGCAGAAATGGCACGCACCGCGCCGACGGCGGAGAACAGCCAAGCTATAGCTGGTCGTCTCTTCGGATTTCTCGATCTGGGTGCGGTCGCCCGAACTTTTCTTGAGTACGGAACGGGTGAGTTGCTGGCCATCATGGTCGAAGCGTTTGCGCTGCACCTGGCGGCGTCCACTGCTGGAGCCGCGAACTGGTCGACATGCCTCGACTCATTCGAAGGCGTCGCACAGATTCCGTTGATGACGGTACACAAGAGCAAGGGCCTGGAGTACGACACGGTCATCTTCGTCGGCTTGGACGATCGGGCCTGGTGGAGCCACACGCCCGGAAATCCCGAGGGTCTAGCGACGTTTTTTGTGGCGCTGTCCCGCGCTAAGCAGAGGGCGATCTTCGCGTTCTGCCAGGGACGTGGCCAGCGCCGGCGGGTAGCGGACCTCTTTCAACTGCTGACCGACGCAGGCGTCCCGGAGATCGCCATATGAGCGGCGCAAGCAATCTTGCGCTTCGGATCGCCGGAGCGCTTAAGGACCGCTGCACCCACCAGGTCATGCCGAGCGTCGCGCTTGAAGCCGGTCTGATCATGGCGGCGGAGGCCGAGGGCGTGAGCAAGCGTGATAGGGCGCTTGCCGCCCTCGACGGCAAGTCCCCTCGTGAGCTGGGTGAGGTCGCTCGCCGGCTGGGCGCGCACTGGGGTGATTATGCGCTCGAAGAGGCCGGCTCCGCGGTCCTTGAAGAGGGAGAGCCTCCGATCAGCGAGATCACCCGAAGGGACGTGGCCAAGTGCTTTGGCGACGATCTCTCTGGCGAGCAGAATGTCCTTGAACTCGTGCGCAGGTTCTTTCCCATCGACACCTTGAGCGCAGACTTCTTCGCCGGGCGGTCGTTGGCGAGTGATATCGAGCGGCACATGATTTCGAACTTCGGCGATTGGACCGTCGAATACCTTTTCGAAAAGATCGGTGCGTTCTCGTGCTCGCGCGATCGGTTCTCACGCGTGATAGAAGCGGCGCTGCACCCCCTCGGCCGGCGTGGTCCGGCTCAAGCGGCCCTGGCCGATCACCTGAACGCGGTTTTTCGGCGCGATGGTTACGTTCTCGCCGTCGAGGGTGAGGAGTCCGGCTATCCGGTCTATCGGCTGAGATCAGTGACGCGGGGTGTCACCGGCGCCCCGAAGAATCTCATCTTCGCGTCCAATGGGCCTAAACCGGAGATCGGCTTCAGCGACGCCATCAACAACGACATCGTCATTCTCTCGAATGCGGAGAGTTGTTTGATCTATGACCGTCCGATCCGGCGCGACGGCCTCCTGTGGTCCGAGTTGGTCGATTGGTGGGGCGCACAGGAAGGCGGGGCCTCAGGGGACTCTGCACGCGCGCTTGGCCTGCGCCTCCAAGTCTCGCTTGCCTCGGACGCGGAGCGCAATCTGTTCGAGGCGTACTTCCGCCTCTACAAGCCGCGCCTTGGGTCGGCGCTGCCAGCGCTCATCCCGCAAGTCTACCTGCACTATGATCCAGCCGTCGTGAAGAACCTACGTCACCGTGCCGCGCTGCCGCGGCAGCGAATGGATTTCTTGATGCTCTTGCCGAACCATCAACGGGTCGTCATCGAGGTCGATGGCGCACACCATTTCAGTCGTGACGGGAAGCCCTCGCTGGCCGCCTATGCAGACATGGTTTCCGCTGACCGGGATCTACGCTTGAACGGCTACGAGATTTACCGCTTCGGCGCGAACGAACTGGTTGGTAGCGGCGGCCCAGATGTCATCGCGCGGTTCTTTGAACGCCTCCTCAAGTTCCACAAAGTGTTGAGTTGATCGGGAAGGTGAATCGGCGATCGGTTGACGACCTTGTTCTTGTAGACTGGGAGCACAGGCGCGGAATGGCCCGCCGTTCCCCTGTCGTTGTACGCCACAGCACGACGCCTCGTCGTTGCACTTGCAATGGGTGCCGCACACCGTTCCATGATGGCGCATGGCCCAGAAGCGACATTCGCGCCGGGCTCTACCTGTATGGTCTGGCGCTCCAGAAGACCTCTTCGACTATACCCAGCCGCCAGCGCCGCGGGCGGGGCGGTCGCCGCTGCATTTGGAGGGGGCGATCACCGTGACGGACGACTGGCCCGAAATCGTGCCGATCGCGGACGCCGAGTTGAGGGTCTTGGAAAGCCATTTCGCCGAAGAGCTGGACGAGCTTTTCGGGCCACGGGCCTGATGGGCGGCAGGATTTTGAGATTGATTTGTTCGTCTGTATGACGTACATTGTTGGGGAAACGTAGGCCATGGCAGGAGTGACCCCAATGCCGCGCAAACAGCCCAAGATCGAACGGGAAACGCCCAACCGCGTCGAGCGCCTCGGATTCCGGCTGGATGAAGAGACGAAGGATCTTATCGAGCGGGCCGCCCATCTGTCGCGGCGCAAGGTCAGCGACTTCTGCGTGACCGCGCTCACCGACACCGCACGCCGGACGATCGCCGAGCATGAGACGTTAGTGCTGTCCGATCGCGACCGCGCGGCATTCTTCGACGCGCTGGTCAATCCGCCTGAGCCAAGCGAGCGGCTGGTCCGCGCGCTGGCCGAGCACAAGCGCCGGGTCGTTTCCTGAGCATGGCAGCGTCTCGGCCAGATTTGAAGATTGAGGCGCTCGCGTCGCATCACAACCGGGACGGCTTTTCCTGCGGCGTCGACAGCCTCGACCGTTATCTCCGGACGCAGGCGAGCCAGGATGTTCGGCGCAAGGCGAACGGGGTCTTCATTCTAGTGGAGCCGCACAAGCCGAATGTCGTGCTAGGTTATTATACGCTATGCGCGACCGGTGTTGCGCAGGGCGACGTGCCGGCCGTCGCCCGCAAGCACATCCCGCGCTATCCGCTGGTCAGCGCCACGCTGGTCGGACGGCTCGCGGTCTCCGAAGCGCGGCAGGGCGAGCGGCTGGGCGCGATGCTTCTCGCCGACGCGGTGCAGCGCGCGTATGCGAGCGCGGCCACGGTCGGTTCCTCGATGTTGGTGGTGGATGCCATCAGCGAGCGCGCCGCCGCCTTCTATGAGGGAAACGGTTTCGTGCGCCTGCCGGATTCGCTTCGGTTGGTGCTGCCGATGCACGCGATCCAACGACTGGTAGAACCATGACCGACGCAGTACCTGCATCGCCTGACGTGACGGCTGGGGCTGCGCTTGCCAAGGTGGCGCTCTATTTGCGCGTCTCGACCGGACGGCAGGCGGAGAGCGATCTGTCGATCCCCGATCAGCGGCGACAGATTACAGCCTATTGCGTCGCCAAGGGCTGGGACGTCGCGGCCGAATTCGTTGAGCCGGGCAACACCGCCACCGACGATCGCCGGCCAGCGTTTCAGGCGATGATCGATGCGGCGATGGTGAAGCCGCCGACCTTCACGGTCATCATTGTCCACTCCTTCTCACGCTTCTTCCGCGATCAATTCCAGTTCGAATTCTATGTCCGCAAGCTGGCCAAGAATGGCGTGCGTTTGATCTCCATTACGCAGGACCTCGGCGACGATCCGATGAGCGTGATGATGCGTCAGATCATGACTCTGTTCGACGAATACCAGTCGAAGGAAAACGCCAAGCACACGCTGCGCGCTATGAAGGAGAATGCGCGCCAGGGCTATTGGAATGGCGCGCTGCCGCCGATCGGTTATCGCATCGTGGCCGCTGAGCAGCGCGGTGCGAAGATCAAAAAGAAGCTGGAGATCGATCCCATCCACGCCGACACGGTGCGCCTGATCTACAGGCTGGCGCTCAATGGACACAGCGACAGCGGTCCGATGGGGATCAAGTCGATCACCACCTATCTCAATCAGCGCGACATCCGCACCCGCGACGGCGGCCGCTGGGGCATCGCCTCGGTGCATCAAATCCTCACGCGCACGACCTATATCGGGCAGCATCGGTTCAACACGCGCGACCACAAGACACGCACGGCAAAACCCCAGGCCGAGCATGCGGTCATGGACGTTCCGCCGATCATCACCGAAGCGGAATTCGAGGCCGTCCAGGCGGCGCTGAAGGCGCGCAGTCCGAAATGGATGCCGCCACGCGCGGTGAGCGGTCCGACTTTGCTGACCGGGATTTGCTTCTGCGCATCGTGTGGCGGTGCGATGACGCTACGCACCGGCAAGGGCAGCGCGGGCGGCATGTATCGCTACTACACCTGCTCGACGAAGGCGCGACAAGGCGAGCGCGGTTGTCGCGGTCTGACGGTGCCGATGGACAAGCTCGACCGGGCCGTCGTCGATCACCTGGAGTGGCGGCTGCTCGATCCGGCGCGTTTGACGACGATGATGGATCAGTTGCTTGAGCGACGTGAGGAATGGAATGAACGCCGTCGCGGGCACATCGCAGAGCTGCGCAAGCGTGCGGCCGAAGCGGAGGCGAAGTTAAAGCGTCTCTATGAAGCGATCGAGAACGGCGTGGTCGACATGGCCGACCCGTCGCTGAAAGATCGCATCGCAGAACTCACCGCGGTGCGCGACCAGGCGCAGGCTGACGCGGAGCGCGCGACTTCCGCGGTGGAGCGACTCGGGCCCGCGATCACGTCGGACAGTTTGCGGCGGTTCGCGCTCGCCGCTCGACGCAAGCTGCGGAACGAAGATGGAACCTATCGGCGGGACCATTTGCGTGCACTTGCCCAGCGCGTCGAAGTCGTCGACCCGAGCGAAATCCGCATCCTCGGCACGAAAACCGAACTGCTACGGACACTTGTCGCGGCCGCAGGCGTAGAATCGGCGGCTGGTGGCGTTCGCAGTTTTATACCGAAGTGGCGCGCCCGAAAGGATTCGAACCTCTGACCCTCAGATTCGTAGTCTGATGCTCTATCCAGCTGAGCTACGGGCGCATATCGATCAGCACAGCCGGGGCCATGTCGTTCCGATGAAGGCGGGAATAGCCGCTCCGCTTCGGCTTGGCAAGCCCTGAACCGTCGCAAAAACCAGCCGGCCGGTGCGCGGGCCGACTGCCGCGTCAATCCTCGCGCGAGACGGCGCGGGCAAGCGCGGCCGCCTCTGTGCCCTGGCTCTCCGCCTGCTTGACGGCGCGATTCTTCGGCAGCTTCTCGGCAATGCCGTAAAGCTGCTCGCGACGGTCCATCTCCCGCCAGACGTCTTCCGGCGCGATGCCGATCTCGCTCCACAGCACCACGAGATTGTAGATCAGGTCCGCGCTCTCGAGGATCACCCGCTCGCGATCGGCCTGGACCGCTTCCAGCCCGACCTCGACGGCCTCCTCGGCCAGCTTCTTCGCCATTTTCGGCACGCCTTCGCCGATCAGTTTGGCGGTCCGCGAAAAGGCGGGATCGCGCGTGCGTGCGGCCAGGACCGCGGCGTGGAGCTTGAGAACCGAATCGACCATCTGCGGAGCGTCACCTCGTCATGTGAGCGTTTCGTGACAGGCCGCTGTCACGCGGGCGGGCGCCAGACGAATCACCCGCTTACCTAGCGTAGTCCAAAATCCGACGGCTGGCGTGAAATCAGGCAATGGACCGGCAGTTTTCATCCGCTGCGAGCCTGTCGGCGGCGATCAGGCTGCCGCGAAAGGCGCGAAATACCGCACAACCTCGCGATAGACCGCCTGCTTGAACGGAATGATCAGGTCTGGTGTCTCCGCCAGCCGCGCCCAGCGCCAGGCGTCGAACTCCGCCTTGTGGCCGCCGGCGGGGTGGAGGGTGTCGATCTCGCTGTCGGGCCCCTCGAGGCGGAAGGCGAACCAGCGCTGCGCCTGCCCGCGCCAGCGCCCCTTCCAGGCCTCCTGGCCGATCTCGACCGGAAGGTCGTAGCTCAGCCAGCCGGGCGCCTCTGCGAGCAGCGAGACGGAGGTGACATTGGTCTCTTCCTGCAATTCGCGAAGCGCCGCCTGGTGGGGCGTCTCGCCCCTATCGATGCCGCCCTGCGGCATTTGCCAGGCGAAGCCGGGCGCGACATGCTCGCGCTGACGCTTGTTGGCGCGGCGCCCGAGAAAGACCAGCCCCTCCCGATTGAACAGTGCCAGCCCCACGCAGGGGCGGTAGCCGGCAGGAGCGTCGGTCATCGCAAAGAGCCTGTCGTGGAAGGGTTGCGCAGCCCGCGCGCGGCGCTGACCGGCACGATGACGATGCCCTTGGCCTCCAGGGACTTGGCCCAGCGCGCGATCCGCTCGATCGAGACCGGCAGGGCGCTGGCCGTCCCGACCGCCACGCCCTGCTCGCCCGCCAGCGTCTCGAGCCGCTGCAGCTGCTCGTCGATGGCATCGGCACGGGTCACGGTGTCGATCACCCGGTCGACCTTCAGCGCCGGGATATGGGCGCGCACGGCCGAGGCGGCGAGCTGGCTGCGCGAGGAGGAGCCGTCATCGACCACGATCAGGCCGCGCCCGGCGATCTCGCGCAGGATCGGCGAGAGCGCGGTCTCGTCCGCGGTCAGGCGCCCCCCGAGGAAGTTGACGATGCCGACATAGCCGGTGAAACGGCCGAGCACCCAGTGCAGCCGGTCGAGATTGTCGGCCCCCTTGGCTCCGGCGAGCAGGGTATGCGGCCCTGGGTCGTTGTCGGGATAGTCGAAGGGCTCCATCGGCACCTGCAGGAAGACCTCGTGGCCATCGCTGCGGGCCCGCTGCACCACGCGCTCCAGTTCCGCGCCATAGGGCGCGAAGGCGAGCGAAACGGCGCCGGGCAGCTTTGCGATGGCGTCTGCCGTTCCGCTCTGGCTGATGCCGAGGCCGCCGACCATGAGGGCGATGCGGCCCGCCGGCTTGGCCTCGGGCGCCGGGCCGGGCGGGCGGGCATAGACCTGCGCCGGCGTCGCGCCGTCCGGGCCGACCTTGGGCAGAAGTCCGAAACGGCTGCGCTCGACCAGGCGATTATCCGGCGCCGGCGCGAGCTTGACCTCGCCGCTGTCGGGAACGGTGATCACGATCGCGCCCGGAACCTCTGCCCCCGGCCGCACCACGGTCACCCCCGACTCGCTTTCGAGCTGGCGCGCCGTCGACTGGTTGCGCGTCTCGCGCGCGCCCGGCTCAGTGGGCGGTGCGACGGCGACGTCCGGCTGGACCGGCCGCGTCACGATGGCCGCGGTCGCCATCGGCTCGCCGCCATCGGGATCGCGGCGGAACAGGAGGATGAAGACCAAGGCCAGGAAGGCGCATCCGACGATGCCGGTACAAGCGAACGCGGCCCAGCGCGCCCACGGCTTGCCGTGACGCACCAGGCGATCCTGGCCAAGCGGCCGGTTGAGCTCGGTAAGCGGCGTTCCCGCCAAGGTCAGCCGTCCTCAGCTGTTCGAGACGGACCCGAATCAGTGGCCCGCGCGCCTAGTCTTGTCGCTTGGCGCGCCGCCCGTCGAGAGCGCCCGATGCCGCGCCCTCCTCAGGGCCCGGGGCCGAGCCTCAGTTGGGCTTGGCCGGCTCGGGCGCCGGGGTCGGCGCGGCGGCGTCCTTCTTGACGCCGCGCAGGAGGTTGAGCGCCGCGATCAGCTGCGTATCCTTGGTCGGATCGTTCGGGACATAGGACGCCGAGCCGGACTGCTCGTCGGCACCGTCGCCCGACTTGAGATGGCCCTTCAGCGACGCCTCGCCCTTGTTCTCGCTCAGCTTGTCCTTGAGCTCCGGCGGGATCTCCTGGACGACCTCGATATCCGGCGTGATGCCCTTGGCCTGGATCGAGTTGCCCGACGGCGTGTAGTAGCGCGCCGTGGTCAGGCGCAGGCCGCCATTCGAGCCGAGCGGGATCACGGTCTGCACCGAGCCCTTGCCGAAGGAGCGGGTCCCCATCACCTGCGCGCGCTTGTGGTCCTGCAGGGCGCCCGCGACGATCTCGGCCGCCGAGGCGGAGGAACCGTTGATCAGGACCACCACCGGCTTGCCCTTGGTCAGATCGCCCGACTTGGCGTTGAAGACCTGGGTCTCCTCGGCATTGCGGCCGCGCGTCGAGACGATCTTGCCGCGTTCGAGGAAGGCGTCGGACACCAGCACCGACTGGTCGAGCCGGCCGCCGCGATTGTTGCGCAGGTCGATGACGTAGCCCTTGATCTTGTCGACGCCGATCTCGGCATTGACCTTGTCGATCGCCTTGCGCAGCCCCTCATAGGTCTGCTCGCTGAAGGTGCCGATGCGGATATAGCCGACATCGCTCTCGACCCGCTCCTCCACCGCCGGCACGACGATGGTCGAGCGCGTCAGCGTGAATTCGAGCGGCTCCGGCTTGCCGGGGCGCTCGACCTTGAGCTTGACCTGGGTATTGATGATGCCGCGCATCTTCTCGACGGCCTGGGTCAGGCTCAGGCCCTTGACCTGGTCGCCGTCGATCTCGCGGATGATGTCGTTGGCGAGGATGCCGGCCTTCGAGGCGGGCGTGTCGCGGATCGGCTTGGCGACCTTGAGGACGCCCTCCTCCATCGTGACCTCGATGCCGAGCCCGCCGAACTGGCCGCGCATGTCGGTATCCATGTCGCGGAAGCTCTTGGCGTCGAGATAGGCCGAATGCGGATCGAGCGAGGAGACCATGCCGTTGATGGCGGCCTCGATCAGCTTCTGCTCGTCGGGCTTCTCGACATAATCGGTGCGGATCTTCTCGAAGATGTCACCGAACAGGTTGAGACTGCGATAGACCTCGGCCGAAGCCGCGACCGCGCTCGTGGAAGACAGCAGGTGGGTCTGCGTGACCAGACCGGTAAGGCCCGCGCCGGCGACCGCACCGGCGAGAACGAGAGAGACCTTGCGCATCATCCGCGAACCTTTTCGCTTTGCGGTTTCGTCCACCACGGCGTCGGATCGATCGAAACGCCGTCTTTTCTGAACTCGATATAGAGAACCGGCTCCCCGGTCCCCGAACCCACGATCGTCGCGGCAGCTTCCGACGTTTCCCCCATCACCGCAACCGGTTCTCCTGCAAGGACGAACTGGTTCAGCGACACGTCGATCCGCTGCATGCCGGCCAGAAGCATGTAGTATCCCCCTCCGGCGTTCAGGATCAAGAGTTGCCCGAACGACCGGAACGGGCCGGCATAAACCACCCAAGCGTCCGAAGGTGCCGAAACTAGGGCATTCGGCCGCGTCGCGATCGAAATTCCACGCGTCGTGCCTCCAGCGCCGTCACTGTCACCAAAACCACGCAATCGTGATCCGGCTGCAGGCAGGGGAAGCAGGCCGCGCGCCTCGGAGAAGGCGATCTTGGGCGCAAGCCGCGCCGGATCCTTGAAAGCCAGCGCCGCCATGCGCTGGCGCTGCTCGCGCGTTTCGGCCTCCAATGCCTGGCGCGCCGCCTCGGCCGCGCGATTGGCGACCGAGATCTCCTTCTCGATGCGCTCGACGAAGTCGCGCAGGCTTTTCGCCTGGCCTGCCAGTTCGCCGCCGAGGCTGCGCTGCGTCTCGGCATCCTTGGCGGCGGCGGCCTCGCGATCGCGCCTGGCCTCGATCAGCGAGGCGAGGCGCTGGCGCTCGCCGGCCAGGCTCTCGAGTTCGCCGGTGATCGCCTTGCGCTCCTCGGCGATGCCGCTGCGCAGCCGGACCAGTTCGCCGAGATCGGTGCTGAGGATCTCGATCTCCTGGCGCAGGTCGGGCACGACGGCGCCGAGCAGCATCGAGGCCCGCACCGCCTCCAGGATATCCTCGGGGCGCACCAGCACCGCAGGCGGCGGCCGCCGCCCGATCCGCTGCAGCGCCGCCAGCACCTCTGCGATGAGACCGCGGCGCCCCTCGAGCGAGCGCCTGATCGCGGTCTCGCTGGTCTGCAGCAGCGCCAGCCGTTCCTCGATGGCGCTGACGCGTCGCTCGACGGCCTGCGTCCGCGCCGTGGCATCGAGCAGCGCCTTGTTGAGGCCGGCCCGGTCGGCCCTGATCGCGGCAATCTCCTGTTCGAGCTTCGCCCTGGCCTCGGCATTGCCGGCAAGCCGCTCCTGGATCGCCTTGAGCTCGGCCTCCCGCGCCTGCTTCTCGGCCAGCTTCTGCGCAATTTCCGGAGCGGGCGGCTGGGTCTCGTCAGCCGGCGCCTGGGCCGAGGCCGGGGCGGCGACCAGCGCCAGCCATAGCAGCGCGGCGCAGCCGTGGTTTCGGCTGCGCCGGAAGCGAATCACTGGCGGCCGAATCACTGGCGAGGTTGAGATCATGCGCGATGATAGGGATGTCCGGCGATGATCGTCATCGCCCGATAGAGCTGTTCCAGCGCAAGCACGCGGACGAGCTGGTGCGGCAAGGTCAGGGCGCCGAAGGCGAGCGCGAGATCGGCGCGGCCGCGAAGCGCCTCGTCCAGCCCGTCGGCGCCGCCGATGACCAGGCTGGCCGCGGCCGTCCCGGCATCGCGTGCCGACGCGATCCTGGCGGCGAAGGCCTCGCTCGTCAGGCTGCGGCCGCGCTCGTCGAGCACGATCAGCAGCCCCGGGGCGAGCTTGCCGAGGATTGCGGCGGCCTCGTCGCGCTTGCGCTCCTCGGCGCGGCGCGCCCGGCTTTCCGGAATTTCGATGATGTCCGGTCCGTTGAGGCCCAGGCCACGGCCCAGGGCCTGACTACGCTCCCGGTAGCGCTCGCAGAGGTCCCGCTCCGGCCCGTCCTTGAGCCGGCCGACAGTGACGATGGCGAGACGCACCTTCGACCGGGATCAGCCGACCAGGCGCTCATGCGGGCGATCGGCGCCCCACATCTTCTCGAGATTGTAGAATTGCCGCACTTCCGGGCGGAAGACATGGACGATGATATCGCCCGTATCGATCAGGACCCAGTCGCAGGCCGGCACGCCCTCGACCTTCGGCGGCTGCAGGCCAGCCTTCTTGAAGGCCTCGACCAGGCTGTCGGCGATCGAGGCGACATGGCGGTTCACGCGCCCGGACGCGATGATCATCGCATCCGCGAGGGAGGTCTTGCCAACCAGGTCGATGACGGTGACGTCCTCGGCCTTCATCTCTTCGAGGACATGCATTGCGAGGGCCACGCTGTCAGCGGATGGATTGCCGGGGACAGCGGCCTGGGGAAGCGGCTTCGGCTCGGCTTCACCAAGGGTTGGACGGTTCAGTTCCGTATCCTCACATGACGACGCGCTCACAGCGCGACATGCCCAAATTAAGCGAGATGGGCTCGAAATTCAATCGCGACCCGCCAACTGACGCAAATAGGTCGAGGACAGTTCCGAGCGGCGGCCATGCAGGAAGACCCAGGCCGGCGGCGCCAGATCGGGCAAGGCCGCCGCCGCGCTCTCGGCCAGTCGCCAGCGCGACAGCCAGTTGGCGGCGGGCGAGGCGATGGAGCGATGCGTCGAGCCCGGGCGATCGATCACCGCGATCGGCATCATCCGGGCGATCGCCCGCCACTCGTTCCAGCGGTGGAAGCCGGCGAGATTGTCCGAGCCCATGATCCAGACGAAGCGCACGCCGGGGCAGCGCAGCTTGAGCGCGCGCAGCGTGTCGGCCGTATAGCGGGTGCGCAGGCCGGCCTCGGCGCCGGTGACATGGATGCGGGCATGGTCGGCGACCTGGCGCGCCCCGGCGATGCGCTCGCCCAGCGGCGGCAGCGCCGCATTGTCCTTCAGCGGATTGCCGGGCGTGACCAGCCACCAGACCCGGTCGAGCTGCAGCCGGCGCAAAGCCGTCAGGCTCGCGAGGCGATGGCCGTCATGCGCCGGGTTGAACGACCCGCCGAACAGGCCGACGCGCAATCCCGGCGCGTGCGGCGGAAGTCGCAGCTCTTCTGCCGTCACGGCCGGATCTGGCCGCTGCCATGAACACGGTATTTGAACGAGCAGAGCTGCTCGACGCCGACCGGCCCGCGCGCATGCATCCGGCCGGTGGCGATGCCGATCTCGGCGCCGAAGCCAAATTCGCCGCCATCGGCGAACTGCGTCGAGGTGTTGTGCAGCACGATCGCCGAATCGACCTCGGCCAGGAAGCGCCGCGCCGCCGCCTCGTCGCCCGTGACGATCGCGTCGGTGTGATGCGAGCCGTAGCGCTCGATATGGGCGATTGCCGCCTCCAGCCCATCGACCACCTTCACCGCGATGATCCGGTCGAGATATTCCGTCGACCAGTCGGCGTCCGTCGCCGGCGTCACCTGCGGGTTGGCGGCTCGCGCCGCGACGTCGCCGCGCACCGCGCAGCCGGCCTCGACGAGCATCCTGACCAGCGGCTGCAGATGCGTCGCGGCGCAAGCCGCATCGACCAGCAGGGTCTCGGCCGCGCCGCAGACGCCGGTGCGCCGCATCTTGGCGTTGAGGACGATCTCCCTCGCCATGGCGAGATCGGCCGCCTCATGGACATAGACATGGCAGTTGCCGTCGAGATGCGCGAAGACCGGCACCCGCGCATCGCTCTGGACCCGCGCCACGAGGCTCTTTCCACCCCGCGGCACCACGACATCGACGGCGCCGCCCAGGCCCGCCAGGATCTCGCCGACCGCCGCCCGGTCGCGCGTCGGCACGAGCTGGATCGCATCGCCGGGAAGGCCCGCCGCCTGGAGGCCGCGCCGCAGCGCCGCGGCGATCTCCGTCGAGGTCCGGAAGCTGTCCGAGCCGGCGCGCAGGATCGCGGCATTGCCGCTTTTCAGGCAGAGTGCACCGGCATCGGCCGTGACATTGGGTCGGCTCTCGAAGATCACGGCGATGACACCGAGCGGCGTCGCGACGCGCTCGAAGGCGAGGCCGTTCGGCTGTGTCCAGCGCGCCAGCACGCGGCCGACGGGATCGGGCAGCTCCGCGACGCTGGCCACCGCTTCGGCAACCGCGTCGAGCCGGGCCTCGTCCAGCATCAGCCGGTCCAGGAACGCGGCGTTCTGGCCGGCGGCCCGCGCCTCCGCGAGATCGGCCGCATTGGCCGCGAGGATGGCAGGTGCGGCGTCGCGCAGGGAGGCGGCCATCGCCCTCAGAGCGGCGTCGCGCTGCTCCGCCGGCGCCAGCGCGACCAGCCGCGCCGCCGCCCGGGCGCGCGCCCCGAGCGCGTTCATCGCCACGCCGATCTCCTCCGGCGCGCCATTGGCGGACACCACGCGCAGGGCGCTTTCATTCGTCATCGTCAATTCCGTTAGGGCCCTGTCTCGCCGCGGATCGTGTCCTGCCGCCATGACCTTAGCCGACGCCGAGCGCCATGTCGTCCCGATGGATCATCTCGGCTCGGCCCGGATAGCCGAGCACCGCCTCGATATCGCGTGACGCCTTGCCCAGCACCAGCCCGGCTTCGCCCGCGTCATAGGCGACGAGGCCGCGGCCGAGGACCCGGCCCTCCGGATCGCGGATCAGGACGGCGTCGCCGCGCGCGAACTCGCCCTCGATCCGGGTGACGCCGACCGGCAGCAGGCTCGCCCCGCCCTTCAGGGCGCGGGCCGCACCGGCATCGACATGCAGCGTGCCGCGCGGCTCGAGCGAGCCGGCGATCCAGGTCTTGCGCGCCGTCGCCGGCGTCGAGGCCGAGAGGAACCAGGTGCAGCGCGCGCCTGACGCGATCGCGCCGAGGGGATTCTTCACGCGCCCGTCCGCGATCAGCATATGCGTGCCGCCGGCCGCCGCGATCTGGCCGGCCTCGATCTTGGTGCGCATGCCGCCGCGCGACAATTCGGACGCCGCGCCGCCGGCCATCGCCTCGATCTCGGGCGTGATGCGCTCGACCAACGCGATGTGCCGGGCGTGCGGATCGCGCGCGGGTGGCGCCGTGTAGAGCCCGTCGATATCGGAGAACAGGACGAGCAGGTCCGCGCCGGCCATGGTGGCGACGCGCGCCGCCAGCCGGTCGTTGTCGCCATAGCGGATCTCGGTCGTCGCGACGGTGTCGTTCTCGTTGATCACCGGGATGGCGCGCAGGTCGAGCAGGCGGCCGAGCGTCGCGCGCGCATTGAGATAGCGCCGGCGCTCCTCGGTATCGGCGAGCGTCAGCAACACCTGCCCGGCCGTCAGCCCGTGATGTCCGAGCGCCTCGGCCCAGGTTCGCGCCAGCGCGATCTGGCCGACCGCGGCCGCCGCCTGGCTTTCCTCGAGCCGGAGCGCGCCGCCCGGCAGGCCGAGCACGGTGCGGCCGAGCGCGATGGCGCCCGAGGAGACCACGAGCACATCCGCGCCGCGCTGGTGCAGGTCTGCGAGGTCCTCGGCCAGCGCCGCGAGCCAAGCTTGGCGAAGGCGGCCGCGGGCGCGATCGACCAGCAAGGCCGAGCCGACCTTGACCACGATGCGGCGAAACTGGCTCAGCGACGGCGTGTTCACGGGAGGCGACCGGGCGAGTTGGCAGAAGCAATGCTTGCCTGTTGGCGAAAATGCGGCTCTTGTAAAGCAGGGAGAAATTAGACGCCGCCATGCGTGAAAGCGCCGGTCGCGTCGTTTCGCTTGCGGGTTGCATTGACAATCGGGTTCCGAGCGCCCATATGGGGCCCGTCGATATTAGGCCGAACGACGTGGCCCCGCGCATGTGAATGCGCTTGCTGACGACCTTCCCGCTCAAATCGAAAATCGGCTCGCGAGCTGTTTCGCGCGCTTCCACTGCTACACTTCTGCGAAAGGGTTCGTCATGGCTACGGGCACTGTTAAATGGTTCAATTCGACCAAGGGTTTCGGTTTCATCCAGCCGGATGATGGCGGTCAGGACGCTTTCGTCCACATCAGCGCCGTCGAGCGCGCTGGCATGCGCGATCTCAGGGAAGGTCAGAAGATCTCCTACGAGCTCGTGCAGGACAAGCGCTCGGGCAAGATGTCGGCCGACCAGCTCCGCGCTGAGTGAGCCGCAAGGCTGCGTGACGTGATCATCGATCGGGCAGGCGACCACGGATGTACTGGCGCCAGCTCGAACGACACGTGACACGGCCAGATGAAGGGTCGGGACCAGCCCGGCCCTTTTTCCGTATTTGTGATTGAAGGAGACCAGGATGCAGGTTCTCGTCCGCGACAACAATGTCGACCAGGCCCTCCGGGTGCTGAAGAAGAAAATGCAGCGCGAAGGCGTCTTCCGCGAGATGAAGCGCCGGTCGGCCTATGAGAAGCCCTCCGAGAAGCGCGTCCGCGAGAAGGCCGACGCCATCCGCCGCGCCCGCAAGGTCGCCCGCAAGCAGGCCCAGCGCGAAGGTCTCATCGCCGCGCCGAAGCCCAAGGTTCGGCCGACCCGCGCCGCAGGCGCAGCGCCTGCGCGCTGAGTTCAATACCAATCCGGCGCGATCTGGATTATTGGCCCATGCGGGCCGCGATATCGCCCGTCTCAACCCCAGAAGGTAGACCTTGAAGAACCCGAACGACCGCAGCTTCACTGATCGTCAGACCAACTCCGCCAATGCCAAGAAGGCGCTGCTAGAGCGTTTCAAGGCGCGGCCGGGCCCGGATGACCCGATCATGCAGCAGCGCCGCGCGGAGCGCCAGGCCGTCGCCGAGGCGCGCGCCGCCCGCGACGCCGAGAAGGCCGCCGCCCGCGTCGAGGCGGAGCGTCTCGCGGCGATCGAGCGCGCCGCCCAGGAAGAAGCCGAACGCCAGGCCGAGTTGTTGCGCGAAGCCGCCCGCAAGGCCGAGCAGGCCAAGCGCGATGCCGAGCGCCCGCGCAAGGTCCTGCTCGAGGCCGTTCAGTACGCCCAGATGCGCGCAGCCGGCAAAGGCCGTCGCTGAACCGGATCCCGGCCATGAAGGGCGGGACGCGGTTTTTCGCCCACTCTTGGTGTAAGATGCTATTCTAGTCCCGCATTGTTGACGGGGTTCTCGCTCGCGCCGATTGGCGGCAGGAGACTCGGCAACCGACGTTCCCGGTCAGGCCCTTGGCCAGGACCGGGGTGACCGGCCTGCCCTCTTGAACCGGAGCCCATCGTCATGGCGACGCGCGGACTTTCCCCCGACGAGATCAAGCGCCGGGCTCAGTTGGCCTTCGACAAGGCGGACCAGCGCAAGCAGGAAGCTTCCCGGGCCTTCGAGGCCGAACGGATCGAGCGGGAGGCCGTGGCGCAAAAGACCGCGCGGCTGCGCGCTCTGCGTCTCGCCAAGGAAAGCGCCGATGCCGAGGCGGCCGCGACACTCGCCGCCGAACAGGCCCGCGCCAAGGCGGCGCTGATCAAGGAGAAGGCGCTGGCGAAGGCTGCCAAGACGGCCAAAACCCCGCCGAAGAAGAAGCCGGCCAAGTCGCCGGCTTGAACAAGTCGCCCGCTCGAATGGGCGTCGCGGCGTTTTCCGGCGACAGCTCAGGCGGCTGCAAATTTTAGCGCCACCCCGTTGAGGCAATGGCGCTTGCCCGTCGGCGGCGGACCGTCGTCGAAGATATGGCCGAGATGGCCGCCGCAGCGCCGGCAATGCACTTCGGTCCGGGTCATGAAGAAACCCCTGTCGATCTTGGTGGCGACCGCATTGTCGAGAGACGCGGTGAAGCTGGGCCAGCCGGTACCGCTGTCGAACTTGGCCTGCGACGAATAGACGGGCAGGTCGCAGCCGGCGCAGTGAAACAGGCCGGTCCGTTTCTCCTTGTCGAGCGGGCTCGATCCGGCGCGCTCCGTCGCCTCCTCACGCAGCACGGCAAATTGCTCCGGCGTCAACCGCGCCCGCCATTCGGCCCGCGTCCTGCTGATCTCGAAGCCGCCTTCTGCAGCGGCAGCGGGACGGAGAGCAGCGCTCCTCGGAAGGCCGAGCGCCGCGACGCCGGCAGCCGCGGCGCTCGCGAGAAGGACATTGCGTCTCGAAACCATGGCGGGCTCCTTTCCATTGTTCTCGATAACGAAATGCACTTGATCCGGATGCGCCGCGAACGGTCACAAGCGCGTGACGCGGTCATGTTGCAGCTGCTAAACAGCTCGCCCTCGCGTCACCCAGCATCTGCGATGCTTTCAAGTAAGCATTGCGACGAGGCTGGCAAGATTGCCGGCGCGTCATCGTCAAGAATGCCGGGTGTGAAGTAAGGAGCCGATCGATATCGGCGCAGCGGATATTGCTGCAACGCAACGAAGCTCGAAAGAAAAGCCCGGCCGCTTCAAGTTACCGTCACTGTTTTCAGCTCTCACTTCGCGTAATTACGACTTTAGTATTAATTCTAGCTCTTGCCTTAAGGTCGCGCTGCGGAAATCCTGACAACCGGCGGTGTTCAAGCCGCAGATGAGCTCGCCCCCTCGAAGCGGACGGGCAATCAGGGGAGAGACAGATGACGACCGAGAAAGTCGAGGCACCTGCCAGCCGTCGCAATTTCCTGAAGGTGACTGCGCTGGCGGGAGCCGGCGCCATAGCCATGCCGAATGTCAGCCGGGCCCAGACCGTGACCTGGAAATTCCAGTCGACATGGCCGACCAAGGATATCTTCCACGAATTCGCCGGCGACTTCGCCAAACGCGTCAACGACATGTCGGGCGGCCGCCTGAAGATGGACGTGCTCGCCGCCGGCGCCGTCGTGCCGGCCTTCCAGATGCAGGATGCGGTCGCAGCCGGCATTCTCGACGGCGGCCACGGCGTCTCGGCCTATTGGTACGGCAAGCACAAGGCCTTCTCGCTCTTCGGCACGCCGCCCGCGCTCGGCTGGGACGCCACGAACTTCCTGAGCTGGATGAACTATGGCGGCGGCTACGATCTCTATAACGAGCTCGTCGGCCAGACCTTGAAACTCAACCTCGTCGGCTTCTTCAGCGGCCCGATGCCATGCCAGCCGCTCGGCTGGTTCAAGAAGGAGCTGAAGAGCCCGGACGACTTCAAGGGGCTGAAATACCGCACGGTCGGCCTCGCCGCCGACCTGATGAAGGAGATGGGCGCGGCGGTGACCATCCTGGCCGGCGGCGAGATCGTCCCGGCGCTCGAGCGCGGCGTCATCGACGGCGCCGAGTTCAACAACCCGTCCTCGGACTCGATCCTCGGCTTCCAGGACGTCGCCAAGGTCTACATGCTGCAGAGCTACCACCAGGCGGCCGAGAGCTTCGAACTGCTCTTCAACAAGGCGAAGTTCGACGCGCTGCCGGCGGAGCAGAAGGCGATCGTGAAATACGCCGCTGAATCGGCCTCCTCCGACATGATCTGGAAGGCGCTCGACCGCTATTCCAAGGACCTCGACATGCTGCGCACCAAGGGCGTCAATGTCGTGGCCACGCCCGAGGTGATCCTGAAGGCGCAGCTCGCGGCCTGGGACAAGGTCCTCGAAAAGCTCTCGGCGGAGAATGCCTTCTTCAAGAAGGTCGTCGACTCGCAGAAGGACTGGGTCAAACGCACGGTCGCCTATCAGCGCATCAACGAGCCCTCGCGCGAACTGGCCTACACGCATTTCTTCAAGGCCTGAGCCTCAGTCACGATCGTGACGCCCGCCGCCCCTCGGGTGGCGGGCGTTCTCGCCTGCAAGATTCACAAGCTCGCCGCGGAAGATCGGATGCGCCTCATTCTCGCGATCGACAGGTTCAACACCGCCATCGGCAAGCTCGCCGGCTGGCTGATCCTGCTCCTGACCCTGGCGATGAGCTACGAGGTCTTCGCCCGCTATATTCTGCGCGCGCCGACCGAATGGGCCTTCGACGTCAGCTATATCCTCTATGGCAGCCTGTTCATGCTGGCAGGGCCCTATGCGCTCGCCCGCAACGGCCATGTCCGCGGCGATTTCCTCTACCGGCAATGGGCGCCGCGAACCCAGGCCAGGCTCGACCTCGCGCTCTATTTCCTGTTCTTCTTTCCCGGCATCATCGCGCTCGCCTGGGCCGGCTACACCTTCGCGTCCTTCTCCTGGATGATCGGCGAGCATTCCTCGAATTCGCCGAACGGCCCACCGCTCTATCATTTCAAGTCGCTGATCCCGATCGTCGGGGTGCTGATGTGCGTCCAAGGCTGCGCCGAGGTCGCGCGCTGCATCATTTGCCTGCGCACGGGGGAATGGCCGCCACGCCTGCATGACGTGGAGGAGACCGAAAAGGTCATTCTCGAGGAAGCCGCCGCGCGCGAGGGGTCGATCTGATGTTCGGACTGGGCAATCCCGAACTGGGCGTGGTCATGCTCGTCCTGTTCATCGTCTTCATCATGCTCGGCTTCCCGATCGCCTTCACGCTGATGGCGCTCGGCGTCGGCTTCGGCTACTGGGCCATGGGCGACAACGTCTTCGCGCTCGTGGTGCAGCGCGCCTATTCGGTCATGGCCAGCGACGTGCTGGTCTCGATCCCACTCTTCATCTTCATGGGCTACATCATCGAACGAGCGAACATCCTCGACCGGCTGTTCCATTCGATCCAGATCGCGCTCGGCAACGTTCCCGGCTCGCTCGCGATCGCGACGCTCGCGACCTGCGCGATCTTCGCCACCGCGACGGGCATCGTCGGCGCCGTCGTCACCCTGATGGGTCTGCTCGCCTTCCCCGCGATGCTGCGCGCCGGCTATGACGTGAAGCTCTCGGCCGGCGTGATCTGCGCCGGCGGCTGCCTCGGCATCCTGATCCCGCCCAGCGTGATGCTCATCCTTTACGGCGCGACCGCCGGCGTCTCGGTGCCAAAACTCTATGCCGGCGCGCTGTTCCCTGGCCTGCTGCTCGCCGGGCTCTACATGATCTATGTGATCATCCGCTGCATCATCAACCCGGCGCTGGCGCCGAAGCTGCCCAAGGAGCAGACCGATGTGCCCTGGACCACGGTCATCTGGGCGCTGCTGACCAGCTTCTTCCCGCTGACCGTCCTGATCATGTCGGTGCTCGGCGCGATCTTCTTCGGGCTGGCGACACCGACCGAAGCCGCCGCGATCGGCTCGCTCGGCAGCCTGATCCTGGCGGCCGCCTACCGCTCGCTCTCCTTCAACAAGGTCAAGGAATCGGTGATCCTGACGGCCCGGACCTCGGCGATGGTCTGCTGGCTCTTCGTCGGCTCCTATATCTTCTCCTCGATCTTCGCGATCCTCGGCGGTCACGAGCCGATCAAGAACCTCGTGACAGCGCTGAACCTGTCGCCGACCATGTTCCTGATCGTGGCGCAGATCATCATCTTCATCCTCGGCTGGCCTCTGGAATGGACCGAGATCATCGTCATCTTCGTGCCGATCTTCCTGCCGCTCCTGCAGTTCTTCCAGATCGACCCGCTGTTCTTCGGCATCCTGATCGCGCTCAATATCCAGACCTCCTTCCTGTCGCCGCCCGTCGCGATGGCGCCCTTCTACCTGAAGGGCATCGCGCCGCCCCATGTCACGATCAACCAGATCTTCTCCGGCGTGATGCCCTATCTGGCGATCGTCCTGTTCGCGATGGTGCTCGTCTATATCTTCCCCGGCATCGCGCTCTGGCTGCCGAAATATCTCTACGGCTGAGCGTCGGCGATCTAGCCGGCTGCCGCCTTAGCGGGTAGGCAGTCGGCATGACGAACACGAGCTGCACCCCGATCGCGCCGGAGGATTTCCGGCGCACCCCTTGGAAGAACGGCGGCGGCGTCGCCATCGACATCGCCGGCGCCTACCGCGATGGCTCTGCGCCGGGGGACTGGGACAACGTCGTCTGGCGCTTCGGCCGCACGGCGATCGTCGCGCCCGGCCCATTCTCCGACCTCACGGGCTATGAGCGGCTGCAGGTCGTCATCAGCGGAAGCGGGTTGGTGCTCGAGACCCCGGCCGGCGAGATCGACTTGCGCCACCCCTTCGTGCCGGTGCGCTACGATGGCGGCACGCCGATCGTGACCCGACTCGAGGGCGGGCCGGTCGAGGTCGTCAACCTGATCGCCGACCGGGCGCTCTGCGCCATCGACCTCCATGTCGCCGCCCCCGGCGAAAGCCGCTCGCTCGATGAGGGCATCCACATCCTCTACGCCCCCGATGCCGGCATCGCCGGCCGCTGCGGCGGCGCCGATATCGCGCTGCCGGGCGGACATGCCCTGCGCCTCGACGCAACCGCTCCGACGACGCTGACACTGGCGAGCGGGCGCGCGCTCCTGGCATCGATCAGGCGACTCTGAACCACACGGCCTAGCCAGCCTGATCCCGTGCGCTGCCGGAAGGACCGGCAAGCGTCCGCCCTGTCTTGACCGCCCGGCTGCCTTGTATGCAACATGCCGCATACAGAGTGGCGCGGCCAAGCGCAGCCTTCCGGGATGGAGACGGGAATGAAAGTCATCGACCTCAGCATGCCGATCGCGCCGCATTTCCGCTGGCCGATCGAGCTCGGGATCAAGGGCGACATCGCGGCCGGCGACCAGTTTCGCGTCAGCCGCCTGTCGACCACCTGCCATGGCTTTTCCCATGTCGATGCCGGCGCGCATTTCGTTGCCGGCGCGCCGACCATCGAGGCGACGCCGCTCGACCGGGTCGTCGGCCCCTGCCGTGTCCTGAACCTGCGCGACGCGCCAGCCAATGCCGCGATCACGCCCGAGCAGCTCCAGGCCGCCGATCCGGGCGGGGCCGAGGGCGAGATCCTGCTGCTCGCCGCCGGCTGGAACGACCGGCGCGACTATCAGGACAAGACCTTCTGGACGGAAGCGCCCTGGCTCTCGCTCGAAGCGGCCAAATGGCTTCAGGCCCGCAAGCCGACGGCCGTCGCCTTCGACTTCCCGCAGGATTATCCGATCCGGCTGCTGCTTGAGGGCAAGGAGGTGCCCAAGAGCGAGCATGTCACCCATGACATCTTGCTCAAGACCGGCGTCACCCTGATCGAATATGTCGTCAACACCGGCAAGCTCAGCCAGCCGCGCGTCCTGCTCAGCGCGGCCCCGCTGCTGATCCCGAACGCCGACGGCGCGCCGGCGCGCATCTACGCGATCGAGGGTTTGGGGGTCTGACCTCATTCCCGGCCTGGCAGTGCTTGAGAATTCGCTGCTGTGAGACGGTTGGCGTGACTTTCGAGAACCGGAGCGGAGCGGACATCGGTCCGTGAGCACCGGAAGCGCAGAAAGCCACGTCAGGCGGCCACGGCAGTAGAATTCGCAAGTGCTGTCAGCGCAGCATCTTCGGCAGCCAGAGCGTCAGCTCCGGGAAAAGCGTGATGATCGCCAGAGTCCCGACGAGTGGGATATAGAGCGGCAGCATCTCCTTCAGCACGGCGCGCATCGAGACCTTGGCGATGTCCGAGATCAGGAAGAGCGCCAGTCCCATCGGCGGGGTCAGCAGCCCGAGCATCAGGTTGAAGATCGCGACGATGCCGAGATGCACCGGATCGACGCCCGCCAGATGCAGCGGCCCGGCAATGATCGGGATCACCAGCAGCGTCGCCGTCGTGCTGTCCAGGAACATGCCGACGACCAGCAGCAACAGGTTGACGATCAGCAACAGCATCAGCGGGTCCTTGCTGAGCGTCAGCAATTCGCGCGCGACCGTCTGCGGGATGTTCTCGACCGCCATGATCCAGCCGAACAAGGCCGCCGCCGAGACGATGACCAGGATGGCCGAGGTGCTCTTCAGCGTCTCATAGGCCGAGACCAGCAGGTGTTGCCAGGTCAGGGTGCGATAGACCAGCGCGCTGATGAAGATCACATAGGCGACGGTGACGGCCGCCGCCTCCGTCGGCGTGAACCAGCCGATCAGCATGCCCGAGATCATCAGCACCGGCGTCAACAGCGCCGGCAGGGCCTGCAGGAAGGACTCGCCGAGCTCCTGCCGTGTCGGCCAGCGCTCGGCGCGCGGGAAATCGCGCTTCCAGGCCAGGACCGCCACCGTGATCATCAGCATGACGACGCAGATCAGGGCCGGCACGATGCCGGCGACCAGGAGCTGGACGATCGAGACATTCGTCACCGAGCCATAGATGATCAGTGGGATGCTCGGCGGAAAGATCGGTCCGACGATCGCGGAGGCGCAGGTCAAGGCCCCGGCAAACTCGCGCTTGAAGCCATGGCTGGTCATCGCCTTGATCTCGATGCGCCCGAGCCCGCCGATATCGGCCAGCGCCGCCCCGCTCATGCCGGAGAAGACCAGGCTGGCGAAGATGTTGACCTGGGCGAGCCCGCCATGGATGCGCCCGACCACGGCCGAGGAGAACCGGTAGATCCGCTCGGTGATGCCGGACTGGTTCATCAGGTTGCCGACGAAGATGAAGATCGGCACCGCGACCAGCGGAAAGGAATCGAGCGCATAGACCATGCGCTGGCCGACAAGCTCGAGCGGAAAATCGTTCCACAGCACATAGCCGACGGCCGGCAGCATGATGGCAAGCACCACCGGCCAGCCGAACAGGAAGAAGATGGTGAAGGAGGCCAGTAGAAGGAAGGTCATCGGGGCTCGCGGTCGGGAGGTCGGCCGGCTCCGCCGGACGCGGCGTCAGATATTGGGCAGGGGCTCGTGCGTTTCCTCGTCGGCGAAACGCACATAGGGCGGGTGCCCGGCGAGCGCCTTCCAGATCTGCACGAGGGATTCGACCGCCGCGAAGGCGAAGCCGAGCAGCGCGGCGGAGAAGAAGATCCAGTAGGGAATGCCCAGCGTCGGCGTGGCGTTGTCGAGATTGCGCAAGGTCGCGACCGCGACCGCCACAGCGGCGACGGCGAAGGCAAGCGACCCGGTGGCGCCGATGATCGCGTTCAGCACCGCCCGCGCGCGACGCGGCAGCGCGATCAGCACCTCCTCCATGCGGATGCTGGCGCCCGACGCGGTGACATAGGGCAAGGTCACGAAGACGACGCAGATCAGCATGAAGCGTGTCAGTTCCTCGGAGCCGATGAACGGCGCCTGGAAGACCTGCCGCATGACGACCTGTAGCGCCGGCAGGACGATCATCAGCGTGACGAGCCCGACCCCGGCCCAGCGATAGGCCTGGCGGATCGGATGGAGCAGCCGGTCGATCGCGAGCGGCGGCCCGAGATCCTCAGCCGCGACATGTTGTTCGCTCATCGTCCCGCCGTCCCGGCTTGGCCAGCCTGGCTGGTGCGGCAGGGTGGGAGAAAGGACCGCATCGGCGTCACTTGATGGCCGCGATCCGCTCGATATAGCCCTTCCAGCTCGGGAAATCCTTGTTGACCTCGGCCACGACCTTGTCGCGGAATTCGCCGAGCTTGAGCCCCTCCTTCTCGGTGACGAAGGTCATGCCCTTCTTCTTGAGCTCGCCGATCAGCTCGTCCTCCGCCTTGTTGGCCGATTGCAGCGTCTCCTGCGCCATGGTCTCGAACTCGGCCAGGATCGCCTTGCGGTCCTCGGCGCTCATCGAGGCCCAGACCTTCTCGTTGACGAAGACGGGCAGCACGTTCTGCATGTGCCCGGTCAGCATCACATGGCTCTGCACCTCGTAGAGCTTGTTGGCGTTGATCATGGTCAGCGGGTTTTCCTGGCCGACCACCATGCCGGTCATCAGCGCCGTCGGCAGCTCGCCGACCTCGACCGGCGTCGGGATCGCGCCAAAACCCTTGATCATCGTCGTCCAGAGCTGCAGCGGCACGCCGCGGAAGGGCTTGCCCTGCAGGTCGGCCGGCGAGGTCACCGCCATTTTCGCCGTCATCTGGCGGGCGCCGCGGAAGAGCCGCCCGACGATGCGCATGCCGCCATCCTTGACGAGCTTCTCGTTGAACTCGATCAGCACCTCGGATGTCTGCGGGTCGGTCGCCTTCAGCGCATGCGCGCCATCGCGATAGACGAAGGGCGCGTTGAAGACGGCGATGTCCTTGGAGAGCCGGGCCAGCGAGGCGAACTCGTGATGACCCATCGAGATCGCGCCCGAGCGCACGCCGTCGATCAGTTCCTGCACGCCGCCGAGCTGCGAGTTCGGGAAGACCTGGACGGTGACCCGCCCGCCGGTCACCTTCGGGATGCGCTTGCCGGCCTCGTCGCCATACCAGTACTGGATGTCGCCCTCGGAGCCGACATGGGCGTAGCGCAGCCTGACCTGCTGGGCCGAGGCGGCACCGATTCCAAGGGCGGAGCCCGCACCGAGTGCGGCGGCGCCAGCCAGCAATTCACGACGTCTGATCATGATATCCTCCCGATCGACCGGCGTTTTCGCCGTGTCCTGTGCCCCGCTTCATCCGGGCGGGCCGGTCTCGCGTGATCCATTTCCGCTCGGCAAGCATCGCGCCGGCCAAGCGAAGGCAATCCTGGAGACGGGCCCGGTCTGGACCCGCCGCGGCTTTCATGCTTCGACCGTGAACGCACTGGCGCGTTCCTCCCGAACGGCCGCTCGGCGCGGCTCTTGTTCTGAATGCCGTATTTTGCATACAAGTTTGAAAAGCCGTCAAGCGGCGAGAGGAGAGCTGCGATGATCAATCTCCGCGGCGCAGGCTTTTCGGCACGATGAGCGCCAAACCCGCACAACCGGTTCCCGCCAGCAAGCAGCCCGGCCGCAAGGGCCGCCTGCACACCAATACGGTCGATGCGCTGCACCGGATGATCGTCACCGGGGAGCTGCCCCCGGGGCAGAAACTGCGCGAACAGGAGCTCTGCGATCGCCTGGGCGTCTCGCGCACGCCGCTGCGCGAGGCGCTCAGGACCCTGGCAGCACAGGGCCTCGTCCGCCTGACCCAGAATCGCGGTGCCGAGGTCGCGCCACTGACGCTGAGCGATATCGTCGCGCTGTTCGACGTCGTCGGCACGCTCGAGGCCCTGGCCGCACGGCTTGCATGCAAGACCATGCCCGACGAGGCGATCGCCGAAGTCGGCGTGCTGCATTACCGCATGATGCTGCACCATGTCCGCGACGAGCTGCCGGAATATTTCGCGCTCAACCAGCAGATTCATCGCGCCGTCGTGGAAGCGGCGGAGAATCCGGTCCTGCTCGGCGTCTGGGAAACGCTGGCAGCGCGCGTCGAACGCGCAAAATACCTGCCGAACCTGCAGCCCAACCGCTGGAAGGCCGCGATGCATGAGCATGACGCGATGCTCGCCGCCCTCGTCGCCCGCGACGGCGAAGCCCTTGGCCGGCTGATCGAGGCACATTTCGCCAATGGGCTCGCCGCCATCCTCGCGGCCAACCGGGAAGAGCCGGCGCAAGCGACGGCGGCGCAGGCCGAGCGCGATTGACGACCCTGTCCGCGCGTCGCGTGGCGCGTCAGGACCCAGCGATGATCTGGCGCAGGCCCTTGACCAACCCGTCGATGGCGACGCTGGCCAGGATCAGCCCCATCACCCGGCTGATCACGCTGGCTCCGGCATTGCCGATGATCTTGATGATGCGGGACGCCAGGAAGAGCAGCCCCAGCAGGATCGCCAGGATGACCACGATTTGCACCATCGTCTCGGCCTGCTCGGCCATGCTGAAGCGCGAATTATCCGTCACGGTCATCACCGTGAGCATCGCGCCCGGGCTGGCGATCGACGGGATGGCGAGGGGATAGACCGCGCGCTCGACATCCGAGCGCCGGATCAGCTTCTCCTCCTCCTCCAGCTTCGATTCACCGAAGATCATCGAGAGCGCGAACAGGAACAGCACGATATTGCCGGCGACCTGGAACGAGCTCAATTCGATATCCATCGCGCCGAGCAGCACCTGCCCGCCCACAACGAAGAAGGACAGGACGAGGAAGGCGACCAGCGTCCCATGCAAGGCGACGCGCCGCGCCGCCGACGCGCTCATTCCGGCCGTCACGGCCAAAAAGATCGGCAAGGTGCCGATCGGATCGATCACCACCCAGAGCTTGATGAACTCGGTGAGAAAGCGCTCCATGGTCGAAATCCCGTGATCAGCCGAGGCACAGGCCTAGCGCCGGCCGGGCGAGGACCTTGTGTATCGAGCCGATCCTGCCCCATCACCGCGTCGGGATGGTGGCAGCCCGTCGCTGCGGCTTCCTCAATGCGCGCCGCGCTCGACCTCGGGCAGGACCTTGAGGACGGCGGCCGCGTCGAGCTCGCTATGCCCCTGCGCAACCAGCAGGCGGTAGAGCGTCGTCGCCTGGGCTACCATCGGCATGGCGAGATGATGCTCGCGCCCGGCCTCCATCAGCATCTCGAGGTCCTTCAGCACCTGCCTGGCATAGCCGCGTGGCGCAAAGTCCTGCTCGATCATGCGCGGCATCATCGCCTGCAGCACGGCCGAGTTGCCGAGCCCCGGCGCCAGCGCCGCCGGGATCTTGCTGGCGTCGACGCCATAGGCCTCCGCCAGCCGCAGGCCCTCCGCGACGATGCAGTAATTGGTCAGGCACAGCGCCTGGTTGACCAGCTTGGTCGCCTGGCCGGCGCCGATATCGCCCATATGGGTGAACAGGCCGAACCGCTCGACCAGCGGCCGCACCGCCGCGACCGCCTCGGGCCTCCCGCCGGCCATGATCGCGAGCGTGCCGGCTTCGGCCGCGCTCGGGCCGCCCGAGACCGGCGCGTCGATGAAGGCGATGCCCTTTGCGGCAAGCGCCTCGCCGAGCCTGCGCGTCACCGCGATCTCGGTCGTCGAGAAATCAACGACGATGCCATCGCTGATCGGCGCAGCGGACAGGATGCCGTCCGAGCCCGACACGACCGCATCGACCGCCTTGATCGTGGTGACGCTGATGCAGATGCGGTTGCTGCGCCGGGCGACCTCCGCCGGCGAGGCCGCGAGCGCGACACCGAGCGCCTTCGCCTCCTCGCGCCGTCCGGCATCGATATCGCAGCCGACGACCTGGTATCCGGTCTCGAGCAGCCGCTTGACGAAACCCACGCCCATCAGGCCGAGACCGATGAATCCAACCGTGTCCGCCATGCTCACCTCCCCTGCCAGTTGGGAGCGCGCTTGGCGAGGAAGGCTTCCATGCCTTCCCGGAAATCGGCGCTCATATAGCACATCAGGACGAGGTCCTCGTCCTCGGCCTGGGCGTTCGCGACCGCCAGCCGGCGCAACGCCTCCTTGGTCGCGCGCATCGTCAGCGGCGCATGGCCGGCGATCATCTTCGCGAGCTCCGCGACGCGCGCGAGCAGCGCCGGGTGGTCTGCGACGAGCTCGTTGTAGAGGCCAACGCGATGCCCCTCCTCCGCATCGAGCAGCCGCGCGGTGAAGACGATGTCCTTGACCCGCGCCGGGCCGAGCAGATTGGCCATCCGCGCGATATTGCTGATCGAGAGGCAGTTGCCGAGCGTGCGCGCGATCGGGAAGCCGAAGCGGGCTGTCTGCGTCGCGATGCGCAGGTCGCAGGCGCAGGCGATGGCCGCGCCGCCGCCGGTCACCGCGCCGGAGATCGCCGCGATGGTCGGGAGCTTGCAGCTCTCGATCGTGGTGATGATCTCCTCGATCCGGCCCTCATAGCCGAGCGCGTCCTCGGGCTTGGTGAAGCTGCGGAACTGCGAGATGT
The DNA here is from genome assembly GCF_051860145.1 of Allobosea sp. Lineage (GTDB taxonomy): Bacteria > Pseudomonadota > Alphaproteobacteria > Rhizobiales > Beijerinckiaceae > Allobosea. The sequence continues at coordinate 107,711 of NZ_JBHYEM010000003.1, forward strand.
CGGTGCCGGCCGCAAAGGCCTTCTCGCCGGCGCCGGTCAGCACCAGCACCTTGGGAGCGCCATGGGCTTCGGTATCGCCGCAGATCGCGGCGATGCGATCATACATCGCGAAGGTCAGGGCGTTGCGCGCCTGCGGCCGGTTGAGCGTGATCGTGCCGACCCCGTCCTTCACCTCATAGAGGATTTCATCGTCCATCCACTGCCGCTCCTTCAGATCGCCCCAGCCTTGCGCAACTGCGCGACGGCCGCCGAATCGTAGCCGAGCTCCGCCAGGATCTCGGCATTGTGCTCCCCGGCCTCCGGCGTCGGCGTCGCGACGCCGGCCGGCGTCCGCGACAACGCGACCGGCTCGCCGACCACCCGGAAATCGCCGAGGACGGGATGGCTGACCGGCTGCGCGATGCCCAGATGCTGCACCTGCGGATCGTCGAACATCTCGTCGACCGCATAGATCGGCCCGGCCGGCACGGCATGCGCCTCGAAGGCCGCGAGCCAATCCGCCGAATCGCGCTGGGTCAGGATGCTCTCGATCACGACCCGCAGTTCCGGGCGCTTATCGTAGCGCTTCTCCATGCTGTCATAGGCCGGGCTCTCCCCCATTTCGGGATGGCCGATCGCCTTGCAGAAGGAGCGCCAATGGCCCTCGGCCCCGACGCCGATATTGATATGGCCGTTCTTCGTCGCGTAGACGCCCATCGGCGTCGAATAGGGATGGTCGTTGCCGGCCTGCGGCGGCACCTTGCCCTCGACCAGGAAGCGCGCCGCCTGGAAATCCATCATCGCGATCTGCGCCTCGAGCAGCGAGGTCTGGACCCATTGCCCCTTGCCGGAGGTCTCGCGTTCGGTGATCGCCACCAGCGCGCCGAGCGCCCCGTAAAGCCCGGCCGCGGAATCGGCGACCGCGATGCCGGCCCTGACCGGCCCCTGCCCCTGAAGCCCGGTCACCGACATCATCCCGCCCATGCCCTGGGCGATCTGGTCGAAACCGGCGCGGGTGCGATAGGGCCCGCTCTGGCCGAAGCCCGAGATCGAGACCAGGATCAGGCGCGGGTTGATCCCGTGCAGCGTCTCGAAATCGAGCCCGAGCCTGTCCTTCACGTCGGGCCGGAAATTCTCGATCAGCAGGTCGGCATCCTCGATCAGCTTGACCAGGATCGCGTTGCCCTCGGGCGTCTTCAGGTTGAGCGTCAATGAGCGCTTGTTGCGATGCAGGTTCTGCATGTCATAGCCATGCCGCGCGCCGCTCATGTTCTCGTTCGGATCGAGCCCGGGCGGGCTTTCGACCTTGATCACGTCGGCCCCGAAATCCGCGAAAACCCGCGCGCAGGTGGGGCCTGCCCTGACGCGCGAGAGATCCAGAACGCGAAGTTTCGACAGGGCGGAGGACGGCGTCGGGCGGGGCATGGCTCGGCTTGCAATCAAGGCAGGGCCGCCGACTATGGTTGCCCCTCCCGCGAGCGTCAACGCCTGTCGAATCTTGCATGCAATTTTTCGGATGAAGCGGGCAAGGCGACCCAAAGAGCTTCAACTGCGCCTCTCTCGGCCGAAACCCGTGTATGCAGGCTGCGCCAGCCGCAGCGCCCTAAGGGCGCTTCTTCGCCCCTGGCTTCGTCGCCGTTTGGGCGGCGACCGGATCGCTCGCGGGGAAGGTGTCCTTCAGCGCGTCGCTGAGATCGTCGTCCTTGCCCCTCTTCCGCGCGACCTGCTTCTGCTCGCGCTGCTCCTTGCGTAGGCTTTCCTTAGCCGGATTGGTCTTCGCAGCCGCGCTCGCCATGATCTTCCCCCGTCTCGTGTCGATCTCAGCCCCGGTCCCGACCGTGGCTCAGAGGGAAACGCCGGGATGGCGTCAGCGTTCCATCGGCGCGCTATCAGCCCCGCTTCGAGCCATAGGCATGGTGCACGACGCGGCTGAAGGACCGGTAGAGCTGCTCCAGCCGATCGAAATTGCCGCCATCCTGCGTGATCGGCCCGGCGCTGTCGGCGATCGAGACCAGTTGCAACGCGATGTCGCCGCGCGGAACGTCATTCGAGAGTTCGCCCCTGGCCACGGCCTGGTCGAGGCCCGTGATCACGAGATTTTCGAGCGTGACGCCGAACTGGGCCAGCGCCTCGCGCGCCTTCGGGCCGATCACGTCGCGTTCGAGCCGCATCCGGCCGATCAGGCTCCAGGGATTGGCGGTCGTGCCCGTCGGGTTGTAGCGCAGATAGCGCTGACGGTTCGACTCCATCATGCCGTGGATCTTCTCCTCGAAACTCTTCTCGCTGCGCCAGTTCGCCTCCCAGTTGGCGAGCGTCTGCTCGACATAGTCGACGATGACCTCCTCAGTGAGATTGAGCTTGTTGCCGTAGTAGTAGTGGATATTGGCGCGCGTCGTGTTGAGGAGATCGGCGACGTCCCGGAAGCGAAAGCCCTGATAGCCGTTGCGGACCAGGAGCTCGACAGAGACTTGTCTGATCTCCTCCTTCATGAGGCCTGCTCCAATCCGTCCCAGTCGCCGCGGATCGGCTCCTTCTGCGGCTTATTCGCAACGCCGTCCAGAGCCCCGAAAGCTGCCGCGAAGGCGCTGGCGATCGCCTCTTCGCTCTTCCCGGCGCTGAGCGCGTCGCCGATGATCTCGACCGTGAAGTCGCGCCCCCGCAACCTGGCAGCGACGTCTTCGCCCGAGGCGCGGCGCGCCTTGTAGTAGAACCAGTTGCGCAGACGCGCGCCCTCGGCCAGGTCCCGCCACGGCCGCTTGCGCAGGACACCGCGACGCAAGGCGCTCTCGATCAGCGCCCCGGTACGGGCGCGATAGCGCGCACCCGTCGCGACCACGACGTGATCGAAGCCATCGAGCAGGGAGGGATCGGCCAGAACGTCGACGCCCGTCCGGATCGTCGCTCCCTGATCCCTGCAGGCGCGCGCCAGGCCGGTGGTATAGCGCTCGAGGCTCTCGGGGCCGGCCGCGACACCCTGGAACAGCGGCGCATGACCGGCGAAGCGGAAGGCCCCGCCGATCTCCGGCTGGCGCTCGAACAGCGTGACGTCGTTCTCCGCCGCCATCAGCGACGCATAGCTCAGCCCCGCCGGGCCGGCGCCGATCACGGCGATGCGCTGGCCGCGCCGCGAAGGCTCCCGGCCGCGATACGAGACCTCCCGGCCTGCGGCCGGATTGACCAGGCAATGGAGTTGCCGGCCGCTTCGCATCCCGTCGACGCAGGTGTTGCAGGCGAGGCAACGCCGGACCTGCTGCTGCCGCGAGGCTTTCGCGACCCAATCCGGATCGGCCAGCAACGGCCGGCCGAGCGCGACGAAATCGGCCTTGCCCTGCGCGAGCGCGGCCTTGGCGTCGTCGGGGTCGCCGAACCGCCCGACCGTGATCACCGGGACGGTGACGCGTCGCTTGACCGCTGAGGCGAAGGCGAGGAACGGCGTCGGCTCGCTCGCCATCGGCGGGATCATGATCGCCGCGCTCGGCTGCGAGCGGTAATGCCCGCCGGTCATGTGGATGGCGTCGGCGCCTGCTTCGGCAGCCCAGCTCGCGACCCGAACGGCTTCCGAAGGCGTCATCCCGCCATCGAAGAAATCGTCGCCATTCATCCGGAAGATCACGGCGAGCTGCGGCACGGCGCATTTGACCGCGGTGGTGATCTCGAGCGCGAACCGCGCCCGGTTCTCGATCACCCCGCCATAATCGTCCCGCCGCAGGTTCTCTCCCGGCGCCAGGAACTGCGAGATCAGATAGCCATGAGCGGCATGGATCTCGACCGCATCGAAGCCGGCCTTCGCCGCGCGCAGCGCCGCACTCACGAAAGCCTCACGCGTGCGGGCGATCCGCCCCGGAGACATCGCCTCCGGCACGATGATCTCGGTATGGCCTTCCTGGACACTGTGCGGGATCGCGGAGGGCGCGATCGGCGTCTCGCCAGCGATGTCGACGCGGGTGTGCCCGCCGCCATGGCCGATCTGGATCGACGCCCGCGCCCCAGCCCGGTGGATCGCCGCCGCGAGCCGCGCCAGCCCGGGCAGGAAGCGGTCGTGATGCAGGGCGAGCTCGAAATTGCGATGCTTGCCGGCCGGCTCGGGCGCCGCCATCTCGACCGTGATCAGCCCGACGCCACCTTCGGCCCGGGCCCTGTAATAGGCGATCGTCGCATCGGTGACGAAGCCCTCGGCATCGGCCTTGCGGGTGGTCATCGGCGCCATGATGACGCGGTTCTTCAGCGCGAGCGGGCCGATCCGGCCCGGGCTGAAGAGCAGCGCCGGCGCTTCGCTGGCCATGGGCTAACCCGCCGCGCCGCTCAGGCCGCGCGCTGCAGCGCGCCTTCGCGGGCGATGCCGGACTGGTCGAGCGCCCGCTTGATCCGCGCGATCTCGGCCTCGCCGATCTTGACCAAGGGCGGCCTGACCACCGCCTTGTCGAGCCGCCCGAGCAGGACCAGCGCCTCCTTCATGCGATTATGCATGTCGAGGAAGGGCGGCGCGTAGAAGGCCTGCGACAGCGGCACGATGCGGTCGTTGACCGCCTGCGCGGCCTTGAGATCGCCGGCCTGAACCGCCCGGAACAAGGCGACCTGAAGATCCGCGATGACGCTGCCGGAGCCCGAGAGCAAGCCATTGGCGCCGAGCGTCAGCGACGCCATCAGCCAGGAGGAATGCGTCGTCAGCACGTTCACCGGCTTCGGCAGGTTCTGGAAGGTGCGGATATGTTTCTCGTGCAGCATCGCATCGTTCGACCAGTCCTTGATCGCGCGGATCGTCGGCACTGCCTCGAAGAGCTGCAGCAGCGTCTCGAACGTGTAGCCGAGCCCGCTCGCCATCGGATATTGGAAGGCGATGATCGGTAGATCGGTGGCGTCGGCGATGCGCCTGTAATGCGTGATCGCCATCTCGGGCCGCAGCTGCCCACCCATCGCCATGCTGTTCGGCGGGAAGACGAGCAGGGCGGACGCGCCCTCCTTCGCAGCCATCGCCGCAAGCCGCGCCGCCTCGATCGAGCCGTCGGCATAGATGCCGTTGATCAGCGGCATCGTGTCGCCGATCTCCGCCAGCGAGGCCGCCAGGATATGGCGCTGCTCGTCGAAGGAGCAGGCATGGACCTCCGACGCGTGGCCATTGACCGTGACGGCCGAGACGCCGTCGACCAGCGCGCAATCGCGCAGATGCTTGCGGGTCTGGCGCTCGTCGATGCTCATATCCTCGTTGAGCGCGAGCAGCGTCGCCGGGATCACGCCAGCGGGACGGAAATCCTTGAAACGAGGCATCGTCATTTTCCTTCGCGCGGTTCGATTTCGGCCAGGCAGCGCCACCGTCATTCCGGGACGATCCGAAGGATCGAGCCCGGAACCCAGATACACAGTTCGAGCTGCATTCTTGGCGGCGTTTCCTCTTGTTCCATCAATGGTTCTGGGCCCCGGGCTCACGCCTGCGGCGTGCCCCGGAATGACGCTGGCGCTGCTCTAGTCGTTCCACAGGCCGCCGGTGACATTGACCGTCTCGCCCGTGATGTAATCGGCCTGGCTCGACGCCAGGAAGACGACCGCCTTGGCGATGTCCTCCGGCAGGCCGGCGCGGCGCATCGGGATGGTCTTCGCCCGGTCCTGCGCCGTCGGCAGGCCCTGCGCGACGCGGTCGAGCTCGGATTCGTCACGCATCTTGGTGTCGACGATCAGGCCGGGCGCGACGGCGTTGACCCGCACGCCATGCTCGCCGATCTCGGCCGCGAGCGCCTGGGTCAGCGCGACCACTGCGAATTTCGAGGCGCAATAGGCGCCATAGGCCGCGACGCCTGACTTGCCCATCCAGGAGGCGAGGTTGACCACCGAGCCGGAGCCGCGCTCGATCATCTGCGGCACGACCAGCCGCGAGACGTGGTAGAGCCCGTCGACATTGATGCCGAAGGTCGCCTTCCAGTCGGCCTCGCTCATCTCCATCATCTTGCCGATGCGGCAGATGCCAGCATTGTTGACGAGGATGTCGATCGGCCCGAGCTCGGCCATCAGCGCGCCGATGCCGGCCTCGACATCGGCCTTGGACGAGACGTCGCCGGCCGCGACCGCGACCTTGCGTCCCGGCGCGCCGATCGCGTCCGCCGTCTTGCGGGCAGCCGCCAGATCGACATCGAAGATGCCGACATCGCAGCCCTCGGTGACCAGCCGCGCCGCGATGGCCTTGCCGATGCCATGCGCGGCGCCGGTCACGATCGCCTTGCGTCCTTCAAGTCCGTACATCGTCTCTCGTCCTGATGATCTGTGCAGTGTCAGCGCGCCGTCCAGCCGCCATCGGCGACGAGCGTGGTTCCGGTGCAGAAGGAGGATTCCTCGCTCGCCAGGAACAGCATGGCGCGGGCGATCTCGACCGGCTGGCCGAGCCGCTCCATCGCCTGGCGCTGTTCAAGGCCGCGGCGCAATTCGGCGGCGTTCGGGGATTTGGCGAAGATCTCGGCGAAATAGGGCGATTCGATCGTGCCAGGCGCGACGCAGTTGATCCTGATCTTCGCCGCGACATGGTCGATCGCCATGGCACGCGTCAGCGCCGCGACCGCCCCCTTGGACGCGACATAGGCGGCGCGGTCGGTGATGCCGATATTGGCGACGGCCGAAGCCGTGTTGACGATGACGCCGCCGCCCTGGCGCTCCATCACGGGAATCGCATGCTTGCAGCCGAAGAACACGCCCTTGACGTTGACCGCCATCAGGGCGTCCCAGTCCGCTTCCGAGGTGTTGACCACCGTTCCCGCGAAACCGAAGCCGGCATTGTTGACCAGGATGTCGAGCCGGCCGTGATCGGCCACGGCCTTGTCGACCAGCGCCTTGACCTCGGCCTCCTTGCTGACATCGACCTTGTGGGGAGCGGCCTTGCCGCCGGCGCCGCTGATTTCGGCGGCAACGCGTTCGGCCGCAGCGAGATCGCGGTCGGCCACGATCACGGTCGCGCCTTCCTGCGCGAAGAGCTTCGCCGCCTCATGCCCGATGCCCGAACCCGCGCCGGTGATGATCGCGATCTTGCCAGCCAGTCTCATCGCATTCTCCTCGCGGCGCCCGCGTTCAGCGCTCTTTACTTACATGTATGTCAGTAGCCAGATCGACGCGTCAGATCAAGCTGTCGGCGGCCGTTGCGCCCTGCGTTCACAGCATCGCAACCGGCGAAAAATGCTGCTCGACCGCGGCCAGCAGCGATTGGCTCACGATCCAGGAACTCTTGGGATTGGTCGGCGACGGCCGGTTGGCGACCGCGACGGACATCGTGCCGAACTCGCTCTCGACCGTGATCACGTGACTGTTCCCCTTGGCGGCGGGATCGCAGACGACATCGACGTTGACCGCCTCGAAACCGGGCCCGGCGAGCGCCAGCGCAGCCGCGACGTTGAGATTGAGCGGATAGGCTGCCGCCGCCTCGCGGGCATTCCCGCTGAACAGGGTCACCGGCCCGGCAAGCGCGTCGGGATCCTCGCCGCGCCGGATCAGCTCGTCGCGCCAGGCCGCCGGCGGCTTGCGCGACTGATAGCGCAGCGACAGCGATTTCGCCTCGCGAACGGCACGCACATAGTCGAGGCCGCCGAGCGCGCCGGAGGGCAGCAGGATGCGCCCGCCGGATCGTTGCGCGACCTCGACCAGCCCGGCGAAGAAGGCTTCGTCATGCAGCACGCCGATCGAGGAGATCAGCACCGGCAGCCCGAATTCTAGGCATTGCGGCACGACGCTGCGCACGGCCTCATGCCCGGCCGCCTCGACCACCAGGTCCGGCCCGAAGGCGCGTAACTCGTCGCAGCCGGAGAGCAGGCTGAGCTCGGCCGGCACCCGCGCGCGGGATTCCGATTCGGGGCCGAGCAGCACGGCCACGGCATAGCCGGGCACTGGGCGCGCCATCAGCGCCGCCGCCAGGTCGCTGGCGATGGCGCCAAAGCCGATCAGCGCCACGCGACGCGCCTTCATCCGAGTTCTCCCATCCACTCCGCCACCGTCGCGGTGAAGGCGTCCGGCCGCGAGACCGGGAAGAAATGCCCTCCTGAATCCAGCATCGTCTTGCGTGCGCCGCGCAATGCCGCCGCCAGCTCTTCCTGCAGGAAAGCCGGGACGATGACATCGTCGCGCGCGCCAAGGACCAGCGCCGGCATCGCAAGCGATGCGACATGCTCGACCCCGTCGAAGGAGAGCAGCGCGTCGATGCGCTCGCGCACGACCTGCCGCGCCTCAACGGAGCTCGGCACCTTGGCCAGCGCCGTCTCGTAGACGCCCCAGTTCGCTTCGAGCCAGGCGGGGGGATAGGCGAGCAGGGCCGCCGTCGCCGCATAGGCCTGCGGGTTCTCGTCGAGCAGCCCGCGGCGCATGCCGAACAGCGCCGTCATGTAGTGGCTGGGCCTCAGCCAGGTGGCGCTGAGGATCAGCCCGCTCAGCCGCTCCGGCGCCTGCCGCGCCAGCGACTGGCCGATGCAGCCGCCGGTCGAATGCCCGAGCAGGACCGCGCGATCGACGCCAGCCGCATCGAGCACGGCCAGGCAATCCTGCGCCAGCCGGTCGATCGTGCAGGCGGCGTCGCCGCGCGAGCTGGCGCCGATGCCGCGCTGGTCGAAGCGGATGATCCGGAAAGAGCGCGCCAAGGTCGCCGCGCTCTCGGCCCAGAAGCCGGCCGTGCCGCCGAGCCCGCTGACCAGCAGCAGTGCCGGCCCCTCGCCTTCCACCGTCGCCTGCAGCTGCGCTCCGTCCTCCGTCCGGACCGTGAAAACCCCCGCGCTGGATGAAGCGGCGCTCATTGCAGCGGCGAATAGGAGACGGGGTTGAGGATCCGGGTCGTCTGGATGTCGATCAGGCCCTCGACGCGCTTGAGATAGTCCTGCCAGCGCGGGTCGGCCAGCATCACCTTGCGGCGCTTCTCGCGCTCGCCGAGATTGTCGTAAGCCCACAGCGCGACGACATGGTTCAGCTCGCCGATCTCGGTGGTGAAATAGGCGATGAGCTGCCCGAGATGCTCTTTCTGCAGCGGCAGGCCGTGCTCGCCATAGATCTGGACGAACTGGCCGAGCTTGCCGGCAACGATGCGGTAGTCGCGTTCTTCGTAAATCATAGCCAACTCATTTCGTCTCGTTGAAGCTGCCATCGGTCCAGCCGAAGACCGTGCGCTGCTCGATCTCGGCGATGTCGCCCGGGCGCGGGAACGGCGCGGGCGCGGGCTCGCCGGGCGTCCGCGGCCGGCCGATCTCCTCGAAGAACCCGTCGAGCCCACCTGGCAGGAACAGCCACAGGAAGGTCAAGGGCTCGTCGTTCGGATTGAGGAAATGGTGCTTGCGGTTATGGCCGATGAAGACGCAGGAGCCCTTCTCGATCGGGTGGTCGACCCCGTCGAGCCGGGCGAAGCCCTTGCCCTCGATCACGAAGATGATCTCCTCGTTGCGGTCATGGGTATGCTCGCGGATGAAGGATTTCGGCGCGACCGTCTGCGTGCCCAGCGAGAACTTGCTGGTGCTGGCGACCGACTGGTCGCTGAACAGATTGCGGATGAAGCCGTTCGCCGGCACCGGCTGCCAGAAGCTCTTGCCGTCAGCCGGCCCGAGAACCTTGGCGTCGCCAGGCGTTTCCGTCGTCACATCGATCTCCTTATGAACGAAGGGCGCGCGCGCCGAGAGCGCGTCAATTGCCGTACATGACCTTGGGCATCCAAGTCGCCAGCCCGGGGACGGCGAGCAGGATGAGCAGCACGGCGATCTGGCAGCAGATGAACGGGATCACGCCCCAATACATGTCCTTCAGCTTCATGCTCGGGGGCGCGATCGCCTTCAGGTAGAAGATCGAGGGCGCCATCGGCGGCGTCAGGTAGCTGGTCTGCAGCGTGACCAGGAAGACCACCGCGAACCAGAGCGGGTCGATGCCAAAACTCTTCACCAGCGGAATCGCGATCGGGACCACGATCAGCACGATCGAGATCAGGTCGATGATGAAGCCGAGCAGGAAGGCGACGAACAGGATGATCGCGATCACCGACCAGGGCGACAATCCGAAGGCGTCGAGGATGCCCTTGGTCGCCGCCATGCCGCCCGACGCGAAGAAGACACCCGCGAACATGCTGCCGGCGAGGACGATCGCCAGGATCATCGCCGTCAGCGAGACCGTCTGAATGCTGGCCTGATACAGCAGCGACCAGCTCATCCGGCGATAGAGGATCGCCAGCAGGAGCACGCCGAGCGAGCCGCAGGCGGCGGCCTCGGTCGGGGTCGCCAGTCCCATGAACAGGGTGCCGAGCACCGTGAAGATCAGGAAGCCGGGCGGCACCAGGGCGGTCGCCGTGAAGCGCAGCTTCTCGCCGAGGCTGCGCGGGTCGGGCTCGGTCTCCGGCGGGGCGAGATCGGGTTTCACCGCGCAGGCGACGACGATGTAGAGGATGAACAGGGCCGACATCAGCAGGCCGGGCAGCAGGATGCCCGCCAAGAGGTCGCCGACCGGCAGCGCCGCGATCGGCGCCAGGACGACGACCGGGACCGAGGGCGGAATGATGGTGCCGAGCGAGCCGCCGCCGCAGATCGTGCCGGCGATCAGCTTGTTGTTGTAATGGCGCTTGATCATCGCCGGGATCGCCAGCATGCCGACCAGCGTCTCGGTCGCGCCGACGACGCCGCTCGCCGCGGCGAAGATCGTGCACATCAGCAGGGCCGCGACCGCAAGCCCGCCCGGCATCCGCCGCGTCCACATATAGAGCGCGTCGAACAGGCGCTCGGCGATGCCGGCCCGTTCCAGGATCGAGCCCATGAAGATGAAGAGCGGGATCGCGCCGAGCACGTAATTGGTGGCGATGTCGTCCACCCGTTGCGCCATTTGATGGACGAGGGTGTCGCCGAAGCGCAGCAGGCCGAAGCCGAGCGCCGCCAGCATCATCGAGAAGGCGACGGGAAAGCCGAGGAAGATCAGCCCGAGCAGGGCCGGAAACATCCATAGAACGGTCTGGGCTGTCATGTGTTCGGGCCTTCGGGTGCGCGGCCGAAGACGACCAGCAGATTCTCAATGGCCTTGGCTGCGCATTGCAGCGCAAAAAGCCCGAAGCCCAGTGCGTAGATGACGCGATAGGGCCAGATCTTCGGGTTCCAGGCGGACAGGCCCGAGCCCTCGCCGGTGCGGTAGACGTCACCGACATTGCTGATCAGCGTGCGTGTCAGCCAGGCCAGCATGCAGGTCAGGAGGATGTACCCGACGGCATCGATCACCGCGACGGCGCGGCGCGGCAGGGCCTGGTGGATGAAGTCGACATTCACATGCTGGTTGACCAGCAGCGCATAGGACAGGCCGAGCAGGAAGATCGAGCCCATCATCATGTAGCTGAGCTCGAACGCCCATTGGGTCGGAGCGGAAAACACGTAGCGGCTGACGACCTCGAAAACCATGGCGAGGACGAGCGGCAGCACCAGCAATGCGCCGAGGCGGCCCGACCACAGCGAGAGCCGGCCGATCAATTGGACGATGGGCATATGAAGCCTCTTGAGCGGGAGGAAGCCGGCGGCGCCATGCGCCCCGCCGGCCCCGGCCTGGTCAGCGCGAGCCGACGGCGAAGCGGAATTCGCTGACCGGCTTGATCGAGGCCAGGAAGGCGGCCTGGTCCTCATAGGCCTTCTTGAACCACTCGTTCGAGGTCGACTGCTTGTCGGCCCATTCCTTCGAGACCTTGGCGACGGCATCGACCAGGCTCTTGTCGACCTGGATCATCTCGACATTCGGATTCGCCTTCATCTGCTTGTAGGCGTCGATGTCGAGCTTGACGTAGCCGAGATAGGTCTCGAGCATCGTCATCTTGCCGGCGGTTTCGAGCAGCGCCTTGTCCTTGTCGCCGATCTTGGCCCAGACATTCTTGTTGTAGATGCAGTCATGCGCCGCGCCGGGCGAATGCAGGCCCGGCATCACGACATATTTCGCGACCTTGTGGAAACCTTCCTGGAGATTGCCGCCCGGGCCGCCCCATTCGATCGCGTCGACGACCTTGCGCTCCAGCGCGCTGAACACCTCCGAACCCGGCAGCACCACGGTCGAGGCGCCGAGCATCGGCGCAATCTCGGCCCAGGACGAGGAGGTCCGCAGCTTCAGGCCTTTCATGTCCTCCGGCGTGCGCACCGGCTTGTGCGAATGCATGAAGATTTCGGTCTCGAGCACGCCGCAGGGAATCGCGACGACGTCGAACTTGGCCTGGCGCCATTCCTTCCAGAGCTTGGTGCCGTTGCCGTTATAGAGCCACATCATCATCTCTTCCGGGTTCGGCCCGCCTGGCCAGCCGGAGAAGATCGCCCCGGTGCGGTCGACGGCCCAGTCATAGCCCGGCCAGGCATGGCCCATGTCGGCGACGCCCTTCTGCACCGTTTCCGTGACCTTGAGCGCCGGGCCGAGCGCGCCGGCCGGGAAGACGTTGATCTTGATGCGCCCGTCGGTGATCTGCTCGACGATCTCGGCATAGCGCTTGGCGCCGATGTCGAGCCAGTGGCCGCCCGGCCAGGGTGTCGCCATGTTGAGTTCCATCTTGTTCTGGGCCAGCGCCGATTGGGGCGCCAGCGCCAGACCCATCGCGAAGCTCGCCGCGGTCGCAATCGCCTTGAAAGTTGTCATCTGGTTGTCCTTTCCCGTTCTTGTTTTCGTGTTGGTGAGATTGGCTGCAGCAGCCTTTGCGGCAGATATTTCATGGCGGGCAAAAGCGAGCGCGCGAACCAGCGGCTCGCGGGCAAGCGCGCGACCGGGCTCGGCCGGGGCGGTGCCGTGAAGCGGATTTTCGGTCCCCATGCCAGATCCCCATTCAAAATCCCTGCGCCGACGGCTTCGGCCATATTCTGGCCGTCTCCCGCGCTCGACGGATTGATTCCGCCGATTTCAAGCAGGGCATCGCTCATGAAGCGCTGCTTGAAGGCGAGTTCCGCCGAGCTGAAATCGCCAGACGCAAAGATCACGCCACGCCGCGCCGCGATCCACTCCCCCGGCCGCGACGTTGCGTAAGACGCTAGCGCAGCCCCCGTAACCCGTCCAGCCTCATATATCAGATGGGAAACTCGAGCCCCGAGCCTGCGCTTCCGCAAGGCCATCAGCCCGGCGCCGCCGCCTCCCACCACGACGATGTCGTGAGCCGTGCCAGCCAATCCCGCCCCCGCTACTGACTTGCATGTCAGTAAAAGCGGAACGGCACATGAGTCAATCCCGCGCAGGGCGGTACCGGCCCCCGTCAGAACCCGTCTGCATTCGCGCCATGCCGGCACGGCTGATTTCTGGACGGAACGCCTTGGCGCTCCCATCTGCGTTGGGCGCGGCGGCCTCGAGCCTGGCGTCGACGAACGGCTAACAGGAGCCCGGCATGGCAGAGTTTTCGGTCCTCGACCTTTCTCCAGTGAACGAGGGCCAGGAGCCCGGTGACGCACTGCGCAATTCGCTCGATCTCGTGCGCCATGCCGAGGCGCTCGGCTATCGTCGCTATTGGGTGGCGGAGCATCACAACATGACCGGCATCGCCAGCGCCGCGACGGCGGTGGTGATCGGCTATCTTGCGGCCGGCACCAAGACCATCCGCCTCGGCGCCGGCGGCATCATGCTGCCGAACCACGCGCCGCTCGTCATCGCCGAGCAGTTCGGCACGCTGGAGGCGCTCTATCCCGGGCGCATCGACCTCGGCCTCGGCCGCGCGCCGGGCACCGACCAGCGCACGCTAAGAGCGCTGCGGCGCAACCCCATGTCGGCCGATACATTCCCGCAGGACGTGCTCGAGCTGCAGGCCTTCCTCGCCCCGGTCCAGCCCGGACAGGTGGTGCAGGCCGTCCCGGGCGGCGGCACCGAAGTGCCGCTCTGGATCCTCGGCTCCAGCCTGTTCGGCGCGCAGCTCGCGGCCGAGCTCGGCCTGCCTTACGCCTTCGCCTCGCATTTTGCGCCCGACGCGCTGATCCAGGCGCTGGCGATCTATCGCGAGCGCTTCAAGCCTTCGGAGCAACTCGACCGCCCCTATGCGATGCCCGGCATCAACGTCGTCGCCGCCGATACCGACGAGGAGGCGCGATACCTCTTCACCTCGATCCAGCAGCGCTTCATCGACATGATCCGCGGCACGCGCGGCAAGCTGCAGCCGCCGATCGACGATATCGAGAGCTATTGGTCGCCGGCCGAGAAGGCCCATGTCTCGCAGATGCTGCGTTACGCCTTCGTCGGCTCGCCCGAGAGCCTGAAGCGCCAGCTCGCGGCCTTTCTCGACGCCACCGGCGCCGACGAGGTCATGGTGACGGCGCCGATCCACGACCACGAGAAGCGCAAGCGCTCCTACGAGATTCTGGCAGGCCTCGTTCCGGAACTCGGCAAGGCGAGAAGCGCCGCCTGACGCCGACCCGCCGCGCATGAAAACGCCGCCCAACCGGGCGGCGCTTCCACCATCATTGGTGATGGCTCACTCGTCATCGTCGTCATCGTCCGGGTCGCGCCGGCGCCGTCGGCGGCGGGCGCGATCGTCATCATCATCGTCGTCGTCATCACGATAGCGCCGAGGCGGGCGGCGATCGTCATCGTCGTCGTCATCATCGGCGCGCGCCACGCTGGGCGCGATCGCTGTTGCCGCTCCGGCGAGCATGAGCGCGGGAATCGCCCCGGCTACAAGGCGCAGCAGCGAACGGCGCGTCTCCTCAGTCTCTGTCATCGTCTCGCCTCCGATTGGGCGCCTCGCCTGGGAGACGCAACTCGCATGCAGACGGGAACGCACCATGCGCGGCTTTATTCCGGCAAAGGGCGGATTTCGCGATCACAAAGGCGAACGTACCCCGCCCGGCTTCATGCCGGATGTCGCATCTCCGCCGCGGCGCTCCTGCCTGCGCGCAACCTGAACGCCAATGCCGCCAGGAAGAAGGCGGCCTGCACGACGACGATGCAGGGACCGGTGGCCGCATCGATATGGAAGCTCAGGATCGTGCCGAGCACGCTCGACAGGGTCGCGACACCGATGGCGACGAGCAGCATTCGGTCGAACTGGCGCGTCATGAGATAGCCGATGGCGCCGGGCGCGACCAGCATCGCGACGACCAGGATGATGCCGACCGCCTTCAGCGCCGCCACGATCGTCAGCGCCAGCAGGATCAGCAGGCCGAAATGCAGCGCCGAGACGGGCAGGCCAATGGCGCGCGCATGCGCCGGATCGAAGGAGACCAGCAGGAAATCGCGCCGCTTCGCCAGCATGATCGCGACGGTCGGCACCGCGATCAGCGCCGTCTCGGCGATATCGGCCCAGCGCACGCCGAGCATGTTGCCGAACAGGATGTGCAGCAGGTGCTGGTCGCTGTCGACCTTGACGAACAGGACGAGGCCGAGCGCAAACATGCCGGAGAAGACGATGCCCATCACCGTGTCCTCTTTCACTCGGCTGTTCTCCTTGAGATAGCCGATGCCGAGCGCGCAGCCCAAGCCGGCCACGAAGGCGCCGATGGCCAGCGGCAGGCTGACGATATGGGCGAGCACGATGCCGGGCAGGACCGCATGCGAGACCGCATCGCCCATCAGCGACCAGCCCTTGAGCACGAGGAAACAGGACAGGACCGCGCACACGACGCCGACCATGATCGCGACGATCAGCCCGCGCAGCATGAATTCATGCGCGAAGGGCGAGAGCAGCCAGGTCTCGATCAGGTTCATGCTACGCGCTCCGGCAGGGCCCGCGCCGCCCTCCGGGCCGCGAGCCGGCCATGCTTGGGCGCGAAGACGAAGGCGAGCAGGAACAGCGCGGTCTGGAAGACGACGATCAGCCCGCCCGTGGAGCCGTCGAGGAAATAGCTGGCATAGGCGCCGATGGCGCTGGTCGTCACGCCCATCGCGACCGCGATCACGATGAGCCGGCCGAAGCGGTCGGTCAGCAGATAGGCGGTCGCGCCCGGCGTCACCACCATGGCGATGACCAGGCACGCGCCGACCGTCTGCAGGGCCGCGACCGTGCAGGCGCTGAGCAGGACGAAGAACAGGATCTTCAGGCGCGTCGGCGAGAGGCCGACGCTGCGCGCCTGGTTCTCGTCGAAGAAGGTGAGCATCAGGTCCTTCCAGCGCGCGATCAGGATCACCAGCGAGACGGCGGCAATGATCGCGACCTGCACGACATCCTCGTCGGAGATGCCGAGGATGTTGCCGAGCACGATCGACTGGACATTCACCGAGGTCGGGTTGATCGAGACGATCAGCAGGCCGACGGCGAAGAAGCTGGTGAAGACGATGCCGATCACGGCATCCTCGCGCAGCTGCGTGCGCACCCTGACCAGCGACATCGCCAGCGCCGCCAGCAGCCCCGAGAGGAAGGCGCCGGCCGCATAGGGCCATTTCAGCAAATAGGCGAGCGCGACGCCGGGCACGATCGCATGCGCGAGCGCATCGCCCATCAGCGACCAGCCCTTGAGCATCAGATAGCAGGACAGGAAGGCGCAGACGCCGCCGACCAGCGCCGAAACCCAGATGGCCTTCAGCATGTACTGGTAGGCGAAGGGCTCGAGCAGGAGGTCGATCACCGGCGGTCATCCTTCTCGCCGCCAACGAGCGTCTCGTGGTCGCGTTCGCCATAGAGCACGAGCGGACGCTCGTCGTCGGTGATCACGGTGACGCGCCGGCCGTCGGCATCATCATGAAGCTGCGGACCCTCCAGCCGGAAATGCCTGAGCGCGCCGCCAAAGGCCCGCTGCAGGTTGTCCTGCGTGAAGGTGGTCTCGGTCGGTCCGGCCGCAAGCACGGTGCGGTTGATGATCACGACCTGGTCGCAGAAATCGGGGATCGAGCCGAGATTATGCGTCGAGACCAGCATCAGCCGGCCCTCGTCGCGCAGCTCGCGCATCAGGTCGACGATCGCGCCCTCGGTCTTGACGTCGACGCCGGTGAAAGGCTCGTCGAGCAGGATCACCTGCCCGCCCTGGGCGAGCGCGCGGGCCAGGAACACGCGCTTGCGCTGGCCGCCGCTGAGTTCGCCGATCTGGCGGCGCCGGAATTCCAGCATGTTGACGCGGGCCAGCGCCTCGTCGACGGCCTCGCGGTCGGCCTGCCGCGCGATGCGCAGAAAGCCCATATGGCCATAGCGGCCCATCATCACGACGTCGTCCACGAGAACCGGGAAGGTCCAGTCGACCTCCTCGGCCTGCGGAACATAGGCGACGAGCCCGCGCTTCAGGGCCTGGCGCACCTCCAGCCCGGCGATCGCGACGCGGCCGCGCGCCGGCTTGAGGAAGCCCATCAGGGTCTTGAACAGCGTCGACTTGCCCGAGCCGTTGATGCCGACGAGCGCGCAGATCGTGCCCGGGCCGAGCGCAAAGGACGCGTCGTGCACGGCGGTGACACCGTTGGCGTAGCGCACCGTCACGTCCTCGACCGTGATCGAGGGCGCAAGGCCCGCCGCGCCGGAAACGGCTGCGCGCAGATTCACTGCCCAAATCCCTTCGCGATCGTGTCGACCGTCACCTCCAGCAGCTTCAGATAGGTCGGCACCGGCCCGTTCTCGGCCGAAAGCGAGTCGACATAGAGCACGCCACCATATTGCGCTCCGGTCTCGCGCGCGACCTGCTTGGCGGCCTTGTCGGAAATCGTGCTCTCGCTGAACACGGCCGGGACCTTGTTCTTGCGGACGAGATCGATCAGGCGGCGCACCTGCTGCGGCGTGCCCTGCTCGTCGGCGTTGATCGGCCAGAGATAGGCCTCGCGCCAGCCATAGTCGCGCGTCAGGTAGCTGAAGGCGCCCTCGCTGGAGACGAGCCAGCGCTTGTCCTCCGGCACCTTGGCGAGCCGGGTTCGCAGCGGCGCGTCGATCGCCTTGATCTCCTCGGAATAGGCCTTCGCGTTCTTCGCATAGGTCTCGGCATTGGCGGGATCTGCCTCGCTGAGCGCCTTGCGGATATTCTCGACATAGGTCAGCGCGCTTGCCGTCGACATCCAGGCATGCGGATTGGGCTTGCCCTCATAGGGGCCCTCCTTGATGCCCATCGGCGCGATGCCCTCGGTCACCACGGCGCTCTTCACGTCCTTGACGTTCTCGAAGAAGCGCTCGAACCAGCGCTCCAGGTTCATGCCGTTCCACAGCACGAGATCGGCCGACTGCGCCTTCACGACATCGAGCGGCGTCGGCTGATAGTCGTGGATTTCGGCGCCGGGCTTGGTGATCGATTCCACGATCGCGGCCGTGCCGGCGACGTTCTGGGCGATGTCCTGGATCACCGTGAAGGTGGTGACGACACGCAGCGGTTTGCCCGCAGTCGATTGCGCCAGCGCGGCGGAGCCCGCCAGGCCAAGGCCGCCCGCTATCGCTAGGGCGGCGGTCAGGGTGACGTAACGACGCGAAAACATGCTCTCTCCTGGCGGATGCGGTCTCGATGCGCTCACGCTATTGCAACGCACTTGCATCTGTCAACGCTATTGCGAATTATTTGCGATAAGCGATTTTGCAAATGCGTCTCAGCATTGCTATTTCGGGAGGATGAAGGGAATCGACCAGCGCGTGGCCGCCTTTGAGAGCGAGCTCAGGCGGGCCGGACTGCGGATGACGCAGCAGCGCCGTCTGATCCTGCGCGTGCTGGCCGAGGCCGACGACCACCCCGACGCCAAGGGCATCTTCACCCGCGCCTTCACGCACGACCCGACCCTGTCGCTATCGACGGTCTATCGCACCATGAAGCTGCTCGAGACCCAGGGCGCGATCGAGCGTCATGCCTTCGAAGACGGCGTCTCGCGCTACGAGCATGCCGATCAGCAGCATCACGACCATCTGATCGATGTCGATACCGGGCAGGTGGTCGAGTTCTCCTCGCCGGAAATCGAGGCCCTGCAAGCCAAGATCGCCGCGGAACTGGGCTACGAGATCGTGCGGCACCGGCTCGAGCTCTACGGGCGCAAGAAGTCCTCGGGACGGCGGAAGGGCACCAAAAGCGGCGCCTGACGGACGCTGCTCGTCAGCCGCGCCAGGTCCACGGATTGATGACCTCCAGGCCGATGCCCTCGAAATCGCCGATATTTCGTGTCGCGAGTGCGGCGCCGCGTGAGCTGGCGATCGCTGCGATCTGAGCATCGAACTGACTGATCGGCCGGCCGGCTTCGCGTCGCTCGGCCGCAATCGTCGCATAGGCTCCGGCGGCGGCGCTGTCGAATGGCAGGACGCGTCCGGACAAGTCCTGATCGAAGATCGGCAGGATCGCCGCCTCCAGATCATTGCGTCGCCGACCCCTCGGCAGGAGGCGAAGCCCGAACAGGATTTCGGCCTGCGTCACGGTCGTCGTGAAGATCGCCATTGGCGGCTGCGCGGCGAGCCAGGACTCCACGGCCGGAGATGGCGTGACGGCGACCATCTCCGAGATCACGTTGGTGTCGATGATGATCACCTGGAGAAATCCGGCGGTTCCGGAATCGGCTCGCGCGGCGCGATGTCCAGCCTTACCCCGCCCGTCGCGGTGACCCTGGCCCTGATGCTGGCTGCGAGATTGGCGGGTTGCCGTCCCTGGCCGGCCAGCGCCGTGCGGAGAATGTCACGCGCCTCATCCTCCATCGAGCGGCCATGCTCCGCCGCCCGAACGCGCAGACGCGCCTTCAGGTGATCCTCGATGTTGCGAATCGTCATGCTCGCCAAGCCGACCTCCTCATGCCATCAATGATTGCAAATTAGTCATTGATGGCACAGAGGACAAGCCGGCCGGATATCGCCGCGGGCCGATTCACCCCGCCTTGCGCTTGTTCTGGCGGTTCGAGATCAGGTCGTCGACGACGGCCGGGTCCGCCAGCGTCGAGGTGTCGCCGAGCGCGCCGAACTCGTCCTCGGCGATCTTGCGCAGGATGCGGCGCATGATCTTGCCGGAGCGGGTCTTGGGCAGGCCGGGCGCGAACTGGATCAGGTCCGGCGAGGCGATCGGGCCGATCTCCTTGCGCACATGCGCGACCAGTTCCTTGCGCAAGGCCTCGCTCGACTTCTCGCCCTGCATCAGCGTGACATAGGCGTAGATGCCCTGGCCCTTGATGTCGTGCGGATAGCCGACGACGGCCGCTTCCGAGACCTTGGGATGCGCCACCAGCGCCGATTCGACCTCGGCGGTGCCCATGCGATGGCCGGAGACGTTGATCACGTCGTCGACGCGGCCGGTGATCCAGTAATAGCCGTCGGCATCGCGCCGGCAGCCGTCGCCGGTGAAATACTTGTTCGGATAGGTCGCGAAATAGGTCTCCTCGAAGCGCTTGTGGTCGCCATAGACCGTGCGCATCTGGCCGGGCCAGCTCTCGGCGATGACGAGATTGCCCTCGGCTGCGCCTTCCAGCACCTTGCCCTCGGCGTCGACGATCTCCGGCTTGACGCCGAAGAAGGGCCGGGTCGCCGAGCCGGGCTTCAGCTTGGTCGCGCCGGGCAGCGGCGTGATCAGGATGCCGCCGGTCTCGGTCTGCCACCAAGTGTCGACGATCGGGCAGCGGTCGTCGCCGACGACCCGATGATACCACTCCCAGGCTTCCGGATTGATCGGCTCGCCGACCGAGCCGAGCAGGCGCAGCGACTTGCGCCTGGTCTTCTTCACCGGCGCCTCGCCGGCGCCCATCAGCGAGCGGATCGCCGTCGGCGCAGTGTAGAAGGTGTTGACCTTGTGCTTGTCGACCACCTCCCAGAAACGCGAGATCGAAGGGTAAGTCGGGATGCCCTCGAACATCAGCGTCGTCGCGCCGTTCGCCAGCGGGCCGTAGACGATGTAGCTGTGCCCGGTGACCCAGCCGACATCCGCCGTGCACCAGTAGATGTCGCCATCATGATAGTCGAAGACGTATTGATGCGTCAGCGAGACATAGACCAGGTAACCGGCCGTCGTGTGCAGCACGCCCTTCGGCCTGCCGGTCGAACCTGACGTATAGAGAATGAAGAGCGGGTCCTCGGCCTTCATCTCGGCCGGAGGGCAATGACCGGAGACCTTCGCGGCCTCCTCATGATACCAGACGTCGCGCCCGTCCTTCATGGCGACATCGCCGCCGGTGCGCTTGACCACGATCACCGTCTTGACCGGCGCCTTCTCGGCCGCGGCGTCGACATTGACCTTGAGCGGCACCTTGCGCCCGCCGCGCAGGCCCTCGTCGGCCGTGATCACCACATCCGAGGTCGCGTCGGAGATGCGCCCCGCCAGCGAATCCGGCGAAAAGCCGCCGAACACGATCGAATGCACCGCGCCGATCCGCGCGCAGGCGAGCATCGCATAGGTCGCCTCCGGGATCATCGGCATGTAGATCGTGACGCGGTCGCCCTTCTTGACGCCTTTCGCCTTCAGGACGTTCGCGAACTTGCAGACCTCGGTATAGAGCTGGCCATAGGTGATCTTCTTGGATTCCGACGGGTCGTCGCCCTCCCAGATGATCGCCGTCTGCTTGGCCCGGTTCGGAAGATGCCGGTCGACGCAGTTATAGGCGACGTTGGTGGTGCCGTCCTCGTACCACTTGATCGCGACCTTGCCCGGCTTGTAGCTGAAATTGCGGACCTTGCTGAACGGCTTGAACCAGTCGATCCGCTTGCCCTGCTCGGCCCAGAATTTTTCCGGATCCTTGATCGAGGCCGCATACATCTTCTTGTATTTGGCGTCGTTCAGATGTGCCTTCTTGGCCCAGGCGGCCGGCACGTCATAGATCTTCTCGGACATTCTAGGCGTCTCCCCAGACTTGGATCGCTGGCCTTGGGCCATCCTGCTCGCGGCTCGTGGAATCCGTGACGGATTTCCGTCACTTGGCCAACCGCTTCTTTCGAATTGCGCGCATCATAAGGCGCGAAAGACCGGCGGCAAGCGGCCGACCCTCGCACTTTGGTTTCAAAGACTTTCGGCGGAAGGGACGGCGCTACAACCCGCCCATCTTGCAGACCAGCGCCCATTCCGCGTCGGTCACCGGCTGCACCGAGAGGCGGAAGGAGGTGACGAGCGCCATCTTCGCCAGCTCCGGCGTCGCCTTGACCTGCGCCAACGTCACCGGCTTGGGCAGCGGCTTCACCGCCTTGAAGTCGACATAGACCCAGGGCTCGCCCGGATTGGCGAGATAGTGCTCCTTGATCACCTCGACGATGCCGACGATCTCGAGCCCCTCGTTCGAATGGTAGAAGAAGACCTGGTCGCCGGTCTTCATCGCCATCAGGTTGAGCTTGGCGGTGTGGTTCTTCACCCCGTCCCAATGCGTGCCCTTGGCGCCGGCCTTGACCTGGTCGTCCCAGGACCAGGCGGAGGGTTCGGATTTGACCAACCAGTGAGCCATCAGGTTTCGTCCTCGTCTTTCGTCGGCTGCGGCGGGCGCGATGCCGCCTCGCCCTGTTCGTTCCAGAACCGCACCATCTCGCGCGTCAGCGCCGCGTAATCCTGCGGGTCGAGCTCGACCCGGACCTCGGCCTCGCCGAAGGGCAGGATCAGCACGAAGCGATGCGTATCCTCGGCGCGTCGGCGGCGCAGCTCGATCACCCGCTCGGCGATGCGGCCGGCGAGCGGCACCGGCTGGCTCTCGGCGACGAGTTCCGCGCCGGTCGTCTTCCTGACCTCGGCGATACCGCGCGCCACGCGCTTCGTCAGATCGGACCAGTCATTGGCCATTGCTCGCTCCTTCGCTTTCCGCCCGGATCGGCCGCGCCAGCAATCCGGCCACCGCCTCGCGCATATCGATGCGCCCGGCGATGATCGCCGCGACGGCGTCCGCGATCGGTGTCTCGACGCCGCGCGCCTGCGCCATCTGCGCCAGGATGGACGCCGTGAAGGCGCCCTCCGCCAGCTTGCCGCCGGCGGCCTCTTCCGGCGGCTTGCCCTGCCCGAGCGCCAGACCATAAGCGAAATTGCGCGATTGCGGCGAGGCGCAGGAGAGCACGACGTCGCCAAGGCCGGACAGGCCCATCAGCGTCTCGCCCTTCGCGCCATAGGCCTCTCCGAAACGCCGCAGCTCGGCGAAGCCGCGCGCCACCAGCGCCGCCCGCGCGCTTTCGCCATAGCCGAGGCCGATCGCGACCCCGGCCGCGATGGCGAGCACGTTCTTCGCCGCGCCGCCGATCTCGACGCCGCGCGGATCGCTGCTGTGATAGAGCCGGAAGGCGGCGGAACTCAGCGCCTCGGCCAGATCCTGCGCCAGCTTCGCCTTGCCCGCCGCCAGCGTCAGCGCCGTCGGCAGGCCGCGCGCGATATCCGCCGCGAAGCTCGGCCCCGACAGGATCGCCGGGCTCGCCGCCGGCCAGATTTCGGCGATGATCTGCGTCGTGAACAGGCCGCTCCCCTGCTCGATGCCCTTGGCGGCCGAGATCGCCGGGAGCCCCGCCGGAAAGGCCCGTGCCAGTGCGCCGCAGACCGGCCGCATCGCCTGGGTCGGAACGGCGAGGATCAGAGCCCCGGCCGGGGTCAGTTCCTCCAGCCCCGTCACCGGAGCGATGGCCTCGGGCAGCCTTGCGCCGGGCAGGCGCGGCGCCTCGCGCCGCTCGCGCATCGCCGCGACCGCGTCGGCGTCGCGCGCCCAGAGCAGAACCTCGCGCCCGGCCCGCGCGGCCGCCAACGCCAGCGCCACGCCGAAGGAGCCGCCGCCGACGATGCCGATCGTGGAGTATCGCACCGCACCGCTCATTCTTGGATGTCGCTCATTCTTGGATCTTGAGCTCGTCGAGCGGCCAGCGCGGGCGCGCGACCGCGCTCATGTCGTCGATCATGCCGAGCCGCAGCCGCTCCAGCCCGGCCCAGGCGATCATCGCGCCATTATCGCCGCAAAGCGCGACGGGCGGCGCGACCATCGGCAAGCCGGCTTCGGTCGCGAGCCGCGTCAACCCGCCCCGGATTGCCTGGTTCGCGGCGACGCCGCCGGCGACGACCAGGGTCGAGGGCATGATGCCGGCCGCCCGGCAGGCGCGCAGGCCGGCCCGCGTCCGGTCGACCAGCACATCGACGACCGCGGCCTGGAAGGAGGCGCAGAGATCAGCGACGTCACGGTCCGACAGCGGCGCGATCCGCTCGGCCACCAGCCTGACGGCGGTCTTCAGGCCCGAGAGCGAGAAATCCGGATTGGGCCGGCCGGCCATCGGCCGCGGGAACTCGAAGCGCTCGGGATCGCCCTTCCCGGCCTCGCGCTCGACCGAGGGGCCGCCGGGATAAGGCAGGCCGAGCATCTTGGCGATCTTGTCGAACGCCTCGCCGACCGCGTCGTCGATCGTGCCGCCGAGGCGGAGATAGTCGCCGACGCCGCGCACGGCGAGAAGCTGGGTATGTCCGCCGGAGACCAGCAGCAGCAGATAGGGAAAGGCGAGATCGTCGGTCAGCCGCGCCGTCAGCGCATGTGCCTCGAGATGGTTCACCGCGATGAAGGGGCGGCCGGTCACCAGCGCGATGGCCTTGGCGGTCGTCAGCCCGACCATGACCCCGCCGACCAGCCCCGGCCCTGCCGCGGCGGCGACCCCGTCGATCTCGGACGGCTTGAGCCCGGCGACCTCGAAGGCCCGCCCGACGATGCGGTCGATCGCCTCGACATGGGCACGCGCCGCGATCTCCGGCACCACGCCGCCATAGGCGGCATGCGCGGCGATCTGGCTCAGGATCTCGTTGGACAGTATCTTGGCGTCGCCGGCGCGATCGATCGCGACGATCGCAGCCGCGGTCTCGTCACAAGTCGTCTCTATCCCCAGAACGCGCATGATGGTCGACAGGTCTCGAACGGTCTCGGTCGGAAGTGCCGAGGGACGGGTGGGCGAAACCCCGGCGGTTTCATGCCGGGAATTCCCTCGTATAGTGCGCCGGCGAGCATAAGGCCAAGAGGCCGTGAGACGCGCAGCGTGTGGCCGGAGCCGGGAAGACGCACGAGAATGACCGAGATCTCAGCTTTGGCATGCAGGCGAGGGTCGGGCCGCCTCGCCTGCGGCAAAACGCCGGCGCGTGACTTCACGATCCGGCAAATCATTTGCGATAACTGCAAACCACGTTCGAAGCCGGCCGTTCGTTGAGCGGCGACGAAGCGACAGGAGGCCGCATGCGCGTATTCGTGTTCAGACCGCAGGCGGATGCCGAACGCAGCGCCAGGGCGCTCGCTGCCCATGGCCATGAGGCGATCGTGGCACCGCTCTTCGACGTGGTCCGGCTCGCCGAACCTGCTCCCGAAGGCGATTTCGCCGCGCTCGTCCTGACCAGCGGCAACGCGGTCCCGGCGCTGGCTGATGCGCCCGCCGCCTGGCGCGACCTGCCGGTTTTCACCGTTGGCGCGCGCACGGCCGCGAAGGCGCGGGACACCGGCTTCGAGGATGCCCGCAGCGCCGATGGCGACCGCAACGACCTGATCGCGCTGATCGGTCGCAACCTGTCCGCGCCGGCGCGGCTCCTGCTGATCGCCGGCAAGGATCGCCAGGACGACGTTCCGGAACGGCTGGGCAAGGCGGGCTACGAGATCGCGCTCTGGACGGCCTATGCCGCCGAGGCCAGGGCGGCCTTGCCCGCGGAGGCCGCCTCCGCCCTTCGCGATGGCCGTGCCGAGGCGGCCCTGCACTATTCGCCGCGCGGCGCGCAGGTCTTCCTGGCCCTGGCGCACGAAGCGGGCCTCACCGAGGCCGCGCTGGACCTGACCCATGTCACCCTCTCGGCCCAGGTCGCGGCGCCGCTGATCGCGGCCGGGGCCAGCACGGTGCTCGTCGCCGAATATCCCGAGGAAGCCGCGCTCCTGGCCGCGCTCGACCAAGTGTCCGCTCGCAATCCCGGCGGCGGGGATGTTAGACAGGTCGCGAACGCGCCGGCTGGCGTCGAGACGGACAGGGGCGCGATGAGCGAGCCGGAGACAGCATCCACGCCGCGCGGGCGCCTTCGGCGGACTCCGCCGACGATCGACGCCAAGGCGCGCGACGATTCGGCGGCGGTCAGCGATCCCTCGCCTGCTGCGGCCAAGGCCGAGACCGAAGCCGTCCTGCCGACCGAGGCCCTGTCCAGGGAAGCCCCGTCGAGCAGCGACATCCCCTTACCGGCGCCTGCCGCGGCGGACAGCGGAACCAGCCCTCGGCCCGTCGACGGGCCACGGCCGCGCGTGCCATGGCCGGCGCTCGCGTTGACCGGGCTGGTCGGCGGCGTCATTGGCGCAGGCCTGGTCATGCTGGCCTTCGCCCGCGCCGAGCCGGACACCAGCGGCCAGCAGATCGCCGAGCTGAGAAGCCGGATCGAGGCGTTGCAGGGCGCGACCGCCGCGCTGCCGACGCGGGCTGCCCTGGAGACGCTCGACCGCAAGGCGAGCGCCGCTTCGGAGGCCGCCGCGGCAGCCGGCACGCAAGCCAGGGCCGCGACCGCGAAGCTGGCCGAAATCTCCAACACGCCGGGGCCGGCCGCCGTGGATAACAGCCAGGCGATCGCGGGCCTGACCCAGCGGCTCGGCTCGGTCGAAGCACTGGCGAAGACGGCCGCCGCGCCGAACCCGCAGGCCTTCGCCGCCGCCCGGATCGTGCTGGCCGAGCGGATCCAGGGCGCGCTCAAGTCCGGCCAGCCCTTTCCGACCGATGTCGCGGCCCTTGCCAAGGGCGGCGGTGCGGCCGAGCAGCTCGACGCGCTCAACGCCGTGGCGACGACCGGCGCGGCGACGCAAGAGGCGCTGCTCACGCAGTTCCGCCGCCACCGCACGATGTTCGTGCGTGAGATGACGCCCGATACGGCGGGGTGGCAGGACCGGCTTCTCGGCCTGGCCAGCCGCATCGTCACCATCCGCCCGGTCGGCGAGACCGGAGCGAACGATCCCGCGACGCTGGTGATCCGCCTGGAAAATGCGCTCGCGCGCGACGAGATCGGCGCCGCCGCCGGCCTCTGGGCCCAGCTGCCCGAACCGGCGCGACGCGCCAGCGCCGATTTCGGGACGGCGTTGCAGAAACGGGCGGCCGCGGAGGCCGCCATCGCCAGGATCGCCCGCGAAGCGGTCACGGCGCTCGGCGCCGGCGGCTGACGGAGGATAGCGCTCAATGGTTCGCGTACTGCTCTATCTCTTTGTCATCGCCTGCCTTGCGACCGGAGCCGTCTGGCTCGCAGACCGGCCGGGCGAGGTCTCGGTCCTGTGGCAGGGCTACCGCATCGAGACCAGCGTCGCGATCGCCGCCATCGGCGTCATCATCCTCGCCTTCCTCGCCATGCTGGCCTGGGCGGCGGCGCGCTTCCTCCTGGGCCTGCCCTCCGCCTTCAGCTTCGCCTCGCGGGCGCGGCGCCGGGCGCGCGGGTTCGAGGCCGTCTCGCGCGGCATGGTCGCGATCGGCGCCGGCGATCCCGTCGCCGCCGGCCGCCATGCCGGCGACGCCCGGAAATTCGCCGGCAACGAGCCCCTGACCTTGCTCCTGGAAGCGCAGACCGCCCAGCTCTCCGGGGACCGTGGTCGCGCCGAAGCCGCCTTCAAGGCGATGCTCGACAAGCCGGAAACCCGGGTGCTCGGCCTGCGCGGCCTCTTCGTCGAGGCCCGCCGTCGCGGCGACATGGCGGCGGCCCGCGCCTTCGCCGACGACGCGGTGCGCCGCTCGCCCTCGCTCGCCTGGGCCAATGACGCGCTGCTCGACTTCCATACCAGCGCCGGCGACTGGCAGGCGGCACGCACCGCCGTCGAGCGCCGGGCCGCCTTGCGGCTGGCCGAGAAGGCCGAGGCCAAGCGCCAGCGCGCCGTGCTGCTGGCGGCCGAAGCGCTCGATGCGAAAAGCCGGGAGCCCGAGAAGGCGCTGGCCGCGGCGCTGGAAGCGACCAAGCTCGCGCCCGGTCTGACGCCGGCGGCGGCGCTCGCCGGCCGGATGCTGGCGGAACGCGGCGACGTCCGCAAGGCCGCCAAGCTGCTGGAAACCGCCTGGCGCGAGGTCTCGCATCCCGACATCGCCGCCGCTTATCTCGACGTCCGCCCCGGCGACAGCGCGCAGGACCGTCTCGTCCGCGCGGAGACGCTCGCCAAGCTCCGGCCGGCCGACCCGGAAGGCGTGCTGGCGCTCGCCGGCGCGGCGATCCATGCCCGCGATTTCGCCCGCGCGCGGCAAACCCTGAAGCCGCTGCTCGCCGGCGGCGCCTCGGTGCGCGCCTGCCTGCTGATGGCGGAGCTGGAGGAGGCCGAGCACGGCGCTGCCGGCCGGGTCCGCGAATGGCTGTCGCGCGCCACACGAGCGCCGCGCGATGCGGCATGGGTCGCCGACGGGCTGGTCTCGGACCAGTGGCTGCCGGTCTCGCCGATCTCGGGCCGCCTCGACGCCTTCGTCTGGACCGTGCCGCCGGCGACGCTCGGAAGCCACGCGCCCGCCATTGACGACGTCCTCGCCGATCTCGACGATTCGACGCCGCTGCTCGAGGCGCGGGCCGAGACCGTCGCCACCGTCGAGCCTGCGAAGCCGTCCTTGCCGCCAGTTAAATCCGCTGCAGCGGTCGTGGAAGAAGCGGCCGCACCGGTCACGCCGAAACCGGCTCCCGACCCGGCGCCCGCGCCACCGCCGGTCGAGAAGGCCGAGGCTCCGCCCTTAGCCGAGCCCAAGCCACCGCCCGTCGCCGAGCGGCCGGTCGCGCCGCCTCCCCCTGCCGCAGCGGCGCGCGACAATCGGCCTGCTCCGGTGATTTTCCCGGTATCGCATGCACCGGATGATCCGGGGCCGGACGAGCCGCAGCCTTCCGAGCCGGCGAAGGGCAAGTTCCGGATTTTCGGCTGAGAGAACGAGGCGCAGCCCTCCGAAATGGCGTGCGGAGTGTATCCGCGCCTCGTATAGCGTTGCTCATGTCATCAGAACCGATTGAAGCCGAAGGCACCACCCTCCTCGTCACCGCCGAACAGGCCGGAGCGCGCCTGGACAAGGCGCTCGCCATGCTGGCGGGCGAGATTTCGCGCGCCCGGCTGCAGCAGGTCATTCGCGAGGGCGGGGTGTGTCTCAACGGCGTCCTTGCCTCCGACCCGAGCCGCAAGGTGGCGGAGGGTGACGAGCTCGCACTCGTCATGCCGGCCGCAAAGCCGGCGGCGCCGATCGGCCAGGCGATCCCGCTCGATGTCGTCTACGAGGACGACGCGCTGATCGTGATCGACAAGCCGGCCGGCCTCGTCGTCCACCCCGCCGGCGGCCATGAGGACGGCACGCTCGTCAACGCGCTGATCGCCCATTGCGGCGAGAGCCTCTCCGGCATCGGCGGCGTCCGGCGCCCCGGCATCGTGCACCGGCTCGACAAGGACACCAGCGGACTGCTCGTCGTGGCCAAGACCGACAAGGCGCATCAGGGCCTCGCCAAGCAATTCGCCGACCATGGCCGCACCGGCCCGCTGGAGCGCGCCTATCTCGCGCTGGTCTGGGGCGCGCCCCGCCGCCCGCACGGCACGATCGAGGCCGCGCTCGAACGCTCCAACCGCAACCGCGAGAAGATGGCGGTGGTGGGAGAGGGCCGCGGACGCGAGGCGATCACGCATTTCACCTTGCTCGAACGATATCCGCCCTTGCTCAGGGGACAGGAAGAGACCGAGGCGCTGGCAAGCCTGATCGAGTGCCGGCTCGAGACCGGGCGCACCCACCAGATCCGCGTCCATATGAGCCATCTCGGCCACCCGCTGCTGGGCGACCAGCTCTACGGCTCGGGCTACATGACCAAGGCGAGCCGCCTGCCCGAGGGCGCGCGCGACGCGCTGACAGCGCTCGGCCGGCAGGCGCTGCATGCGGCGGTGCTGGGTTTCGAGCATCCCGTCACCGGCGAGGAAATGCACTTCGAATCGCCGCCGCCGGCCGATTTTGCAAATCTGCAAACGCAACTCGCGGTTCTGTGAGGCGATCTGGCCGGTTCGCCCACTTTCCGCCAATCTCGATTGGCATATAATGGGGCTTGGATGCGGATGGCTTAAGGGGCGCCGCACGGGGCCGGGCCTTGCGAACCGCCAGACGGTTCGCGCGTTGGATCAGGCACATCATCCAAAACCTGCGCGAGGGTCCTTCGCGCGGTTGGCTTGCCGCCAAGCGGGAGCCAGGAAAGGAGAACGAGCATGGCGATTGCATCGCTGCCCGTCATGTCCGCGGAAGGCGGACTTTCACGTTATCTGGAGGAAATTCGTCGGTTCCCGATGCTGGAACCGAACGAGGAATTCATGCTGGCCAAGAGCTGGCGCGAGCATGGCGACCGCGATGCGGCGCATAAGCTCGTCACCTCGCATCTGCGGCTCGTCGCCAAGATCGCCATGGGCTATCGCGGCTACGGCCTGCCGATCGGCGAGGTCGTGTCGGAAGGCAATGTCGGGCTGATGCAGGCGGTCAAGCGCTTCGAGCCGGACAAGGGTTTCCGCCTCGCCACCTATGCGATGTGGTGGATCAAGGCCTCGATCCAGGAATACATCCTGCGCTCGTGGTCGCTGGTGAAGATGGGCACCACCGCCAACCAGAAGAAGCTGTTCTTCAACCTGCGCAAGGCCAAGAGCAAGATCTCCGCGCTCGGCGAGGGCGATCTCAGGCCCGAACAGGTCAAGACCATCGCCACCAAGCTCGGCGTCAACGAGCAGGATGTCGTCGACATGAACCGCCGCCTCGGCGGCGACGCTTCGCTCAACACGCCGTTGCGCGAGGATGGCGAGGGCGAATGGCAGGACTGGCTGGTCGATGACAGCGAGAGCCAGGAGCGCAGGCTCGCGGATTCGCAGGAGAGCGACAACCGCCACACCGCTTTGCGCGAGGCGCTGACCGTGCTCAACCCGCGCGAACGCCGGATCTTCGAGGCGAGGCGCCTGGCCGACGACCCGATCACCCTCGAACAGCTTTCCGAGGAGTTCGGCGTCTCGCGCGAGCGCGTCCGCCAGATCGAGGTCAGGGCCTTCGAGAAGGTTCAGGATGCGGTCAAGAAGGCGCTGACGCGGATCGAGGCGCCGCGCGCCGCCCTGCCCGCGGCCTGAACGGCATCGAGACCAAGCAAAAATGGGGGGCTGGTGCCGGAAGCGGCATCAGTCCCCGGCTTATGGGGGCAGGCTCGGCCAATTGGCGTCGGCCTGCGCGATGCAGGCCTGTGTTTTTGCCAGCTCGAGCATCGAACCGAAAAGCGGAGTCCACTTTTCGGAAAAATCCGATGCTAAAACAAAGAGATAGATCGCCACCTGGCGTCCGATAGGACGCACGGCGATCCAGGTCTCCCGCGCGCTGAGATCGTAGTCTATCGCTATCCGGAAAGCTGCCGGCTGGAGCGTTCGTAGACCGTGCCTCCCGTCTGCGCGTCGATGCCCTCCAGGCTGACCTCGTAACCCCATAGCTCATGGACATGGCGCAGCGTCGCATCGCAGCTGGCGCTTTCCAGGACGATGCCGTCATTGACCTTGTGCTGCAGGCGCAGATGCCTCTGGCCGAGCAGGTCCACATCCACGACCTGGACATCCGAATGGCTCGCGCCGATGTCGTATCTCTGGGCCAAGGCGGTGCGGATATGTTCATAGCCGCGCTCGTTGTGGATCGAAGCCACGCTGTAGAACGAGTCGTTCGCCGTGTCGGAGAGCACGAACAGCCGCCACTTCCGGATCAGGGCCGGGCTGAGATACTGGCGTATGAAGGATTCGTCGCGGTGGTTGGCCCAGGCGTCGAGCAGAACCGCGCGCCAGTCGCCCTTGCCCGCGATCTCGGGAAACCAGTCGCGATCCTCGCTGGTAGGCTCGGTCGCGATACGCTGGATATCCTGCATCATGTCCAGGCCCAGCGCATAAGGGTTGATGCCGGAAAAGCGGGGATCGTCGAAGGCCGGCTGGAAGACGACATTCGAGTGACTGCGCAGGATCTCCAGCATGGCGCCTTCGCTGATCTTCCCCCGGTCGAACAGCGCGTTCATGACCGTGTAGTGCACGAAGGTCGCGCAGCCTTCGTTCATCACCTGCGTCTGCCGCTGGGGATAGAAATACTGCGCGATGACCCGGACGATCCTCAGGAGCTCGCGCTGCCAGGGCTCGAGGATCAGGCTGTTCTTCTCCAGGAAATAGAGCAGGTTCTCCTCGGGGAGATTGAGCGCCCTCTTCCGCTCGGCGATCGAGTCCTCGCTCTCGTCGGCCTTGCCGTCATCCGCCGGGCGCGGGATCGTGCGCCATAGGTCGTTATAGGAACGCTCCTCGTATTCCAGCCGCTCACGAAGCCCCTCGCGCTGCTTGTCGGACGAGAGCCTGGGCGGGCGGCGGTAGCGGAACACGCCCTGTTCCATCAGGGCATGGGCGGCGTCGAGAATGGCTTCCACCGCCGCAACGCCATGCCTTTCCTCGCAGCGAGCGATGAAGCCCTTGGCGAAATCGAGATAGCCCAGGATCGCGCCGGCATCGGTCCATTGCTGGAACAGGTAGTTGTTCTTGAAGAAGTGGTTGTGGCCAAGGGCCGCATGCGCCGTCACCAGGGCCTGCAGGGCCATGGTGTTCTCTTCCATCAGGTAGACGATGCAGGGATTGGAGTTGATCACCACCTCATAAGCGAGGCCGCGACCGGCCTTGCGGTAGAGCAGTTCCTGGTGGAGGAAATGCTTGCCGAACGACCAGTGGCGATACATCAGCGGCATGCCGATGGACGAATAGGCGTCGAGCATCTGCTCCGAGGAGATGATCTCCATCTGCACCGGGTAGACATCGAGCCGGAGCTCCTCCTTCGCAACCGCCTCGATGACGTCGTAAGCATGCGACAAGGTTCCGAAGTTCCAGTCCGAGCCGGAGAACAGCAGATCGGACCCGGGCGCTGGCCTGGGCATCGGCGTTTCCCTCACTTGCGCTGCTGCGCCGGTTGGCGGGAGAAGAGCTGCCGGAAGACCGGGTAGATATCGGCGGCCCTGGCGATGCGGCTCATGTCGAAATTCGACCACCTGTCCTTGACCGCGAGATAGGACCGCCACAGCGAGGTGCCGTTGTCCGTGGAGCCGAAGATCTCGGTCTCGCGCTCGTCGAGGATCTCGACATAGGCGAAATACTGGCACAGGCGCATGATCTCGCCGTCCATCAGGCTCAGGCAGCGCTCGGAATCCATGGCGAGATTGTCGCCGTCCGAGGCCTGGGCGGCGTAGATGTTCCAGTCCCGGCTGGGGTAGCGCTGCGCGATGACGCGCCGCATTTCCTCCAGCGCCGTGGACACGACGGTGCCGCCGCTCTGCGTGCTGTAGAAGAAGGTTTCCTCGTCCACCTCCTGCGCCATGTGGGTATGGCGGATGAAGACGATGTCCGTGCGGTCGTAGCGCCGCTTCAGGAACAGGTGCAGCAGGACGAAGAAGCGCTTGGCCAGGTCCTTCTCGCGTTCGCCCATCGAGCCGGAGACGTCCATCAGGCAGAACATCACCGCGTTCGCGTTCGGCTGAGGCTGTGCGTCGAAACGGTTGAAGCGGATATCGACCGGGTCGATGAAGGCGATCACCCGGCGCCGGCGCTCCAGCCGGTCGAGTTCGGCGCGCAAGGCTGCGAGGTCGGCGCCGGCGGCATCGGGTCCGCCGGCTTCGATCCTGGTCAGTTCGCGGAGGATCGCGTCGATCTCCTCGCGCTTGGGCCGCTGCAGGGCTATGCGGCGGCCATGGCTGTTTCGCATCGTACGCGCGACATTGATGTTGGTCGGCGACCCGCTCGCCGAGAACCCGGCCCGTCGCGGCTTGAAAGCCAGGATTTCCTTGAGATTGAGCTTGACCATGTCGGGGAGCTCGAGATCCTCGAAGAACAGGTCGAGCACCTCTTCGCGCGAGAGCATGAAGCGGAAATCATCCTCGGGCGCCTGCAGGCCCGGCGATGATCCTGACCCATCGCCCTGGCCCGGCTTCGACAGCCTGTCCCCCGGTGCGAATTGCTTGTTTCCGGGCAGGACATGCTGGCGGCGGCCGCTGTCCTTCGCATTGCGGAAGCTTGGCTCGTCCGTTCCCTTCGCGGGCATCGAAACGGCATGCTCGCCATCGACATCGGCGATCTTGCCGGCCCGGACCTGTTCCTGGACGCTTCGCTTCAGCTCTACGCGCGCGCGGTGCAGGAAGCGCTGCCGGTTGCCCAGGCTCTTGTCCTTCGGGTTCAGGCGGCGGTCGATGAAGATCGGCATGGCACGCTCCGGCCGCGTTCAGCCCGCCCTGTTCACGCGCATATACCAGTCCACCAGGCGCCGGACCTGGCGCTCGGTATAGCCACGCTCGACCATGCGCTGCACGAAGCCCTGGTGCCGCTTCTCGGTCACGCTATCCTGCTTCGAGCCGAAGCTGATGATGGGCAGCAGATCCTCGACCTGCCCGAACATCCGCTTCTCGATGACCTCGCGGAGCTTTTCATAGCTCGTCCAGGACGGGTTGCGGCCATTGTTCCTGGCCCGGGCGCGCAAGGTGAACTTCACGACCTCGTTGCGGAAATCCTTGGGGTTGGCGATGCCGGCCGGCTTCTCGATCTGCGACAATTCGTTGTCCAGGACCTGCCGGTTGAGGAGCTGGCCGGTATCGGGGTCCTTGTAGTCCTGATCCTCGACCCAGGCGTCGGCATAGGCGATGTAGCGGTCGAACAGGTTCTGGCCGTATTCGCCATAGGACTCCAGATAAGCCTTCTGGATCTCGTGCCCGATGAACTCGGCGTAGCGCATCGCGAGCTCAGACTTGATGAAGTCGAGATAGGCGGCTTCCGTCTCCTTGGGAAACTGCTCGCGCTTGATCGCACCCTCCAGGATGTACATCAGGTGCACGGGGTCGGCGGCGAGCTCCTCGGTGTCGTAGTTGAAGGTCTGCGAGAGGATCTTGAAGGCGAAGCGCGTGCTGACGCCGGTCATGCCCTCGTCGACCCCGGCCGCGTCGCGATATTCCTGGATGGCCTTCGCCTTGGGCTCCAGCTCCTTGAGGTTCTCGCCGTCATAGACGCGCATCTTCGTATAGAGCGGCGAGTTCTCGAATTCGCTCAACCGGGTCGAGACCGAGAACCGGCTGAGGAGGTCGAGCACTTCAGGTGCGCAGGGACTGCCGGCCAGTTCGCTCTCGCGCAGCAGCTTGTCGTAGATCAGCCGCTCTTCGGTGACGCGCAGGCAATAGGGCACCTTGACCACCAGGATGCGATCCAGGAACGCCTCGTTGTTCTTGTTGTTCTTGAACTGGAGCCATTCCGACTCGTTGGAATGGGCCAGGACGATGCCCTGGTACGGAAAGGCCCCGAAGTTTTCGGTGCCGTTGTAGCTGCCTTCCTGGGTCGCGGTCAGCAGGGGATGCAGGACCTTGATCGGCGCCTTGAACATCTCGACGAATTCGAGCAGGCCCTGCGTCGTCCGGTTCAGCCCGCCGCTATAGGAATAGGCGTCCGGGTCCGACTGGCTGAAGTTTTCGAGCTGGCGGATGTCCACCTTGCCGACGAGCGCCGAGACATCCTGGTTGTTCTCGTCACCCGGCTCGGTCTTCGCGATGCCGATCTGCCGCAATCGCGACGGGTTCAGCTTGACGACGCTGAATTTGGAGATGTCGCCGGACAGCTCGTCGAGCCGCTTCGCCGCCCAAGGCGAGATCAGGCCGTTCAATCGCCGTCGCGCGATCCCGTACTTGTCCTCGAAGAGATCGCCCATCCGGTCGGGACGGAACAGGCCCAGCGGCGATTCGAAGACTGGACTGACCTGATCCCCGACTTTGAGCGTGTAGAACGGCCGCTCTTCCATGAGCTTCTTGAGCCCTTCGGCGAGGGAGGATTTGCCGCCGCCGACGGGACCGAGGAGGTAGAGGATCTGCTTGCGCTCCTCCAATCCCTGCGATGCATAGCGGAAATACCCGGCGATCCTCTCGATCGTATCCTCCATGCCGAAGAAATCGGCGAACGCGGGATAGATCTTGATCGTCCTGTTCGCGAATATCCGGCCCAGGCGCTCGTCCTGGCTCGTATCGAACAATTTCGGCGTGCCGATCGCATCGACCATGCGTTCGGCCGCGGAGGCATACATCGACTTGTCTTCGCGGCAGGCCAATAGGTATTCCTGCAGGCTCATCTCCTCCTGCCGATAGTTTCGATAATCCTCGGAGAATAAGCGGAATACCTCGCTGTCTCTCTCGATCATGGCAGCCACCCAGCGGTCGTCGGAAGCTGTCGGCGACAGCCCCGATCATTCAACCGATGATGGTCTCGCAAGTTCCTGCCCAATCGCCGGCTGACCGCAGGAATCTCCGCTTCCCGGCGACCGCCCCATGCCGCGAATTGGTGCGGGCGAGACCCCTCTTCGACAACGTCGCGATAACTTGGAGCGTAGAAAGCGAGTGAGACCACTCTGTGACGGGCGTTTATAAGCAGGAATGGGCCCACAGCCTCGCCGCGCTGATGGCCAAGCCGCCGTCGCATCTTTGCCTCTTCCTTCCGAAATTAACTTTCTGATAAGAGTTTCCGGATTCCTTTCCGGTGACGACGGTCCGCCGCCTGCGGCAGCCCAGATCCCGTAATCAGGAGGTTGCCGCATGAAGCGGACCGTGATCGCTGCTGATGCTGACCGTTCCACCGGCATGAGCCGCTACAGTCGCAAAGCGATCCCGCTTCTGATTCTGCTGGCTGCGCCGGCCCTGGGCGCCTGCAGCATGTCGCCGGTCGAGACCGCTTCGACCGCTGCCCCCCTTGCAAAGCAGCCCCAGGAGGCCCGCAAACGCGCCGTCGCCCTGGCCAAGGCCGACCCGCGCGAGAAGGAATGTCTCATCCGCGCGATGTATTTCGAATCGAACCGGTCGAGCGACGCGGGACTTCTCGGCGTCGGCACGGTCGTGATGAATCGGGTGGAATCGCCGCGATATCCCGAGACGATCTGCGGCGTCGTCGGCGCGCCGCGCCAGTTCGCCTCCGGCGTGCTGACACGCCAGATGGCTGCACGCGATCTGCCGAAGGTCGAGGCCGTCGCGGAAGACATCCTCAACGGCCGGCGCAACGAGGCGGTCGGAACGGCCAAGCACTTTCATATGGCCGGCCTGCGCTTTTCCTATCCCAACATGCATTACATGACGGTGGCAGGCGGGAACGCCTTCTATGTGAAGGGCGAACGGCCCGAGCGCCGTCGCATCGAGGAGCCGAGCTATCAACTCGCTGCGGCCTCCGAGCCTGCGCCTCTCGCCACCACCACCTCCTCCCCGGTGCCGGCGTCCTCCGCTGCCGCGCCGCTGGCTTTCGCGCCGGACACTCCCGCGCCGACAGCCGCCGCGCCCACAAGCCCGGCCTTGAATCTCGTCAGGAACGCACCGCTTCCGCCCAGCCGGCCGCTCGATCTCGACCTGCGCAAGAAGGCCGCAGGGGCCCGGCTGGCTGCGCTGATGCCCGGCTCCCGCGGCCTTCGCGGCAGCCAGCCGCTGGACTGACCTGCGCGACACTCTTCGATCGCGCAGCCCGCCATCGGATCAAATCGAGTGCCCTCGGCGGCTGTCGTTGCCAGGCGGTGGCCTTGACCGGCTCGTCGGCGTCGTCACGCGCCAGATGACATTCCCGACATCGTCGGCGACCAGCAGCCCGCCCTTGGCGTCGACGTGGACACCGACGGGGGACACCGACGGGGCGGACGCTCTTGCGTTCAACCGGAATGACTTCCGCCCTTTTCGTGGCCTCAGTAGAGCGGCGTCAGCGGCTGCAGCGGCAGCCTGATCGGCCCGAGATAGACCCTGCCCTCGCGCAGGACGACTGGCGGAAGCGGCGTGAGCCCCGGCGTGGCGCCGGGCGCGGCCGAAGCCTGCCGGCCGCCCAGCAGCCCGCCAAGCCCGGCCGCGATGCCGCCGACCCTGATGCCGCCGATGCGGTCGATCCCGGCGATGGCGGCGTCGATCTGGCCGGAGACGCGATGCGTCTGGTCGAGCAACAGGCGGCCGCTCGATTCGACCCGCGCCGCTCCCTTGGTCGTGACCAGCTTCGTCAGCTCGACCTGTCCGCCGGCATTGCGCCAGGCTTCCAGCGTGTCGGGATTGAATCCGCCGCGGAATGCCAGCGATTGCGTCACGCTGGCCTGGAGATCGACATCGCCCGGCTCGCTCATGCCGAGCAACGTATCCAGCGCCGGCAGCACCGATGCCTTTACCGACAGCGCCAGGTCGGCCACCTGTTCCTGGGCGGGGCGGGTCGGGTTGCGGCGCAGATGCGCCTCGAACCGGCTGGCGCGCCAGGTCTCGTTGGCGGCGCCAGGTGCCGTCAGCGTCGCGTTCGGCTCGCTCATCACCAGCGAGAAACGCTCGGGCTCGCGGCCATTCAGGGCGAGGCTCGCCTCGAGCCCCGTCCAGCCGAGGTCGAGCTTGCGGCCTTCGGGCAGCACGGCCTGCAGCGGGCCGGTCACCTGCAGGAGCACGAGGCCCGGCGTATAGACCTGGCCGATGCCGACGCTCGGCCCGGTCTGGAGCCTGACCGCGTCGCCCCAGCGCGTGGAGGTGAGCGTGAGCGACCCGCAGCGGATCTCGATGCGGAATGGATAGCCGCCGACGCTACGGTCGGCGCAGGTCCAGGTCCGCCCCATCTGGGCCTCGCGCGCGACGATGCGGTCGAGCCCGTCCGTGACGCGGCCCTTGACGAAGAACCAGAACCCGGACCAGACCACGGCCAGCAAGGCGAGGAGGACGAAGGGCGCATAGAGCCAGAATCGGCTTCTGCGGCGCGCGGAGGGGAGATCGGTCATGCGGCGGCGGTCCATTGCGCGAGAGCGGCGGGATTGTTAGCTCCCGGTCGCCGAGAGCGCCAGAGCCGCGCATCGGTTCGGCGCCTCTGACGAGGCGCTCCATCAAACAGGTCGAGACGGCGAAACTGTGGGACAGCCATGACACCGGATGCCGCTTCTGACGATCTCTGGGTCTTCGGCTATGGCTCGCTGATCTGGCGGCCCGGCTTCCGCTTCGAGGAAAGCCTCGCCGCGAGGCTTAACGGCTACCATCGCTCGCTTTGCGTCTTCTCCCATGTCCATCGCGGCACGCCGGAGCGGCCCGGGCTGGTGCTCGGCCTCGATCGCGGCGGCATTTGCCGCGGCCTCGCCTTCAAGGTGGCGGCCGCTCATGCCGGCGAGACCGTGGCCTATCTGCGCGAGCGCGAGCAGGCGACCTCGGTCTATCTGGAGCGGCACCTGCCGGTCAGGCTCGAAGATGGCAGGCGGGTCAAGGCGCTGGTCTATGTCGCCGACCGGCGGCACCTGCAATATGCCGGGCGCCTGCCCGCGGGCGAATTGCTCAAGCTGGTGCGGCAGGGTCGCGGCAGCTCGGGCGAGAACCCCGACTATGTCCTGCGCACCCACGACCATCTGCACAAGATGGGGATTTTCGATCCGGTCCTGGCGGCGCTCGCCGAGGAGCTCGCTCCGGGACTGACCGATCCGCGCCCCGCGCTCTGAGCGCTCAGACCTCCGGCATCAGGTCGAGCAGGGCGGCGCGACGCGTCATCCCGTCCTCGGCCAGCAGATGGACATGGATTTCGCTCGCCCCGGCCAGCGCCACCGCGCGACGCCAGCGGCCCAGGGCCGCCTCGACGCCGAAGGGGCCGCTGTCGCGCGCCGCGATGATGCGCCGGTCGGAGGACACCGCGAGCAGCACCGCGTCGGTGAAGCCGAGCGCATGCTCGTCCGTGATGGTGAAGACCGAGGCGACATAGCGCCGCCCGGAACGGCCGCGCCAGGCCGTGAAACGGCGCTCGCCCAGCCCCGCCCCGCTACGCAGCGGCATCTCGCAAGCAGCCGTGGCGGGCGC
Source organism: Allobosea sp. (assembly GCF_051860145.1). Classification (GTDB taxonomy): domain Bacteria; phylum Pseudomonadota; class Alphaproteobacteria; order Rhizobiales; family Beijerinckiaceae; genus Allobosea. Next base: position 147,187 of record NZ_JBHYEM010000003.1, read on the forward strand.
GGCGTCCCAATCGTCAAATTTGAAGGCAAGAGCAGCCATCTGTTCCTCCTTTGTTCGGAACAAAATGGGAACATGCTGACGCTGTGTCAAGGCGCGCGAGTGCGGCCTCCTGACAAAACATGGCTGGAGGAGCCCGAAGACCTGGTCAAACCGCGGATGATGGCGCGGGATCGCCCCGTTTATGCGAGCGGGTCGCGTCCGATCTTCGCCAGCTCGTCGCGCCCCACCGCGAGCAGCCGGTCGCTGGCGGTTTCGATACGCTCCTCGAGCAGCCTCTGGAACGCCGCTTTCGGCATGCCGGGCGGGATCGGCGCCATGATCTCGACGCGAATCGTGCCGGGCCGGCGCAGGAACTTGCGGCGCGGCCAGTACAGACCCGAGTTGAGCGCGACCGGCAGGCAAGGCACGCCGAGCTCGGCATAGAGATGCGCGACGCCGAACTTGTAGGCTGGCGGCGCGCCCGGCGCCCGCCGCGTCCCCTCCGGGAAGATCAGGAGCTGGCGGCCGTTCTGCCGGAGCTCGACCTTGGCGCGCCGCGTGACGTCGGCCAGCGCACGCGCACGCGCGCCGCGATCGACGGGGATCATCCGCAGCTTCCAGAGGCACCAGCCGAAGAACGGAATCCAGGTCAGCTCGCGCTTCAGGATGAAGACCGGATCGCTGAACAGCGTCACCAGAACGAAGGTTTCCCAGAAGGACTGGTGCTTCGCGGCCACCATCAGGCCGCCTTCAGGGATATGCTCGAGGCCGGTGATCTCGTAGCGCGTGCCCACGGTGACGCGCATCAGCCAGAGTGCGCTGCGCGCCCAGCCCACGGCGACGGCAAGCAGGTAGCGCCGTGGCAGGACGAGCGTCGGCAGCGCGCCGAAGACGATCCACAGCGCCAGGTTGAGATAGAACAGGATGTTGAAGAGGAGCGAGCGCAGGATCAGCATGGCGCGCAAAGAGCGCGCCGGCCTGCCGCCGTCAAGCGCCGCGCGCGCCAATTCCCAGGCGCGTGCGCTTTTCGTTCTCCGGGCCGAGCAGGCTGGCCGGTTTCGGCGAGACCGGCTTGCGCCCGCCGATGATCACCGAAAGCCGTGACGTCTCCGGGTCGTCCTCCAGCACGCTGCGCAGGCGGGCGACCAGGTATTTCGCGTATTCCGGCACCAGGATCTTCACGGTCCGCCAGTCGTTCCACCAGCCCGCCGTGTCGATCTGGTCGGTCACCACCGGATGCGGCACGACGCGGACGCCGGGCATCGCATGGCTGAACTCGGCCAGCGCCCGCGGCATATGGTAGTTCGAGGTCACCAGCAGCATCGAGCGGAACTCGTGACGGCGCACCCAGCGCCGCGCTTCGATGGCGTTGCCGATCGTGTTGCGGGCCCGGTAGTCGAGATCGACGCAGCAGCCGAGCAGCTCGCGCGAGGCGGGATTGAGCTTGGCAAGCTCTTCGCGGCTCGTCTTTTCATTGACGCCGCTGATCAGCAGGCGCGAGCCGCGCTCGGCGCCGAGCAGGCCGATCGCATCGCCGATGCGTTGCGCGCCGCCGGTCACCACAACGATCGCGTCGGTGCGCGAGACGGTCATGGGCTCGCGCGCCACGAGCCCGGAGGCGAACCCGACATAGCCGAAGCCCAGCGCAGCCGTCAGCACGGCGCCGGCGACGAGCGCCAGACGAACCGCCCAGCGCCGCGAAGAGCTCCACCCATTGGCCGTGCCCGGCGACGACCCGCTGTCGTCGATCCGTACCGGCAGATGTCCGTCCCTGCTTCCGATCATCACCATGTCTTGTCAGGATATTTCGGCAATCGGGCATAAGAGCGGCACGAAAAACCGCTTTCAGCCCCACATATTAAGCACCCGCTATGTGAGCACCCGCAAATAGTGCCGTACGGTAAACCGCGAGACGAGACCCGAGATCGCCGCAACGATCATCGCCACGAGCAGGACGGCCCCGTAACCTGACCAGCCGATCTCGAAGGCGCCGAACATCGCCTGAATCTGCTCTGATTCGGGGGACGCGCTCCAGTTTGAGGCGAACCAGCCAAGAACCGCAATCGCGACGATAGCCGCAAGCCCGCCGGCTCCGCCGCCCTTGAGGCCGAGCCGGACGAAGCGGCTCTGGAACTCGCGCGCGATGAATGCGTCGTCGGCGCCGACGAGATGCAGGACCTCGACGCTGTCGCGGCTGCCCGCCATCGCCCCGCGGGTGGCGAAGGCGACGGCGAGCGCCGCCGCCGTCAGCACCAGCAGCACGACCACGACGCCGGCGAGGATGATGGTGTTGGCCATGGTCGAGAGGCGGCGCAGCCAGAGCCGATGATCGTCCAGGCTCGCCGTCGGAACCTCGCGCCGCAATGCCTCCTTGAAGGCCACGATATCCGCGCCGCCGCTCCCGCCCAGCTTCAGCACGATCAGCCGCGGCACCGGCAGCTCGACCAGATCGAGCCCGGTGCCGAGCCAAGGCTCGAGCAGCCGGTCCGATTCCGCCTTCGGCACGGCGCGCACCTCGGCGATGCCGGCGACGCCCCGCGCCATCTCGACCGCGCGCGCGACGTCGGCATCGATGTTGCGGCGCGAATCCGGCCTGATCTGCAGCGTCATCTCGTTGGCGACCGCACCGCGCCATTGCTCCGAGGCCCGCGCCGCGAGCAAGGCGGCGCCGGCGCTGAGCGCGGCGAGGAAGGTCAGGATCGCGATCACCGCCACCAGCGCCCGCCCGGCCGCCGAATCGACCGGAACCAGCGGCTGGTCGCGCCGGAGGTTGAGCGGCAAGGCGCGCTCGCCCGGATCGGCGTCATGATCCTCGGCTTCGGTCATCGGGCTTCAGTCGTCGACATGGAGATGGCCGTCGGCGAGGACCAGGCGCGGCGCGTCGTAGAGCTCCATCAGCCCGAGATCATGGGTCGCGATCACCACGGCGGTTCCGAGCGATTGCAGCTCCATGAACAACCGCAGCAGCCGCCGCCCGAGGCCAGGATCGACATTGCCGGTGGGCTCGTCCGCCAGCAGCAGCTCCGGCCGGCCGATCAGCGCGCGCGCGATCGCCGCCCTTTGCTTCTCGCCGCCGGAGAGGACAGTGGGCACGGCATGCATACGCTCGCCGAGGCCCACCCAGCGCAGGAGCTCCACCACCTCGGCGCGGTAGCTCGCCTCCTCCTTGCCGAGCACCCGCAAGGGCAGCGCCACATTCTCGTAGACCGTGAGATGATCGAGCAGCCGGAAATCCTGGAACACGACGCCCATGCGGCGCCGAAAGGCGGTCAGGGTGGTGGCGTCCAGCCGCGACACGTCCTGGCCGAACAGGTTGACCAGCCCGCGCGTCGGCTTAAGCGCCATCAGCACGAGCCGGATCAGCGTCGTCTTGCCCGCCCCGGACGGACCGGTGAGATACTGGAACGAGCGTGGCGCGATGCTGAAGTTGATATCCTTCAGCACCTCCGGACCCATGCCGTATCGCAAGCCGACATTCTCGAACCGAACCAAACCCTGTCCCTTTGAATTCTGCATCCCGACAGCGAGTGCCTGCGAATCTCACCGCCGATCCTACACTGCAAGCCGGGGCCGACGGAAAGCCGCGATGATGTTTCATCAGCATGCGGCACGGGTTCTTCACGTAGCGTTAACCATAATTCGCACCAATGGGCGTGGGGCTCCTCAACTTGGGCGCGAATGCTTGAATCGGCCTGCGACGCCGGTGAAGGCTTTGGCCAGGCTGCGGCCGCCCTCGCGAAGGAACCTGTCCCCGAGCCATGCTGATCGTCTGCCCGTCCTGCGCCAGCCGCTACGAACTCGATCCGGCCAAGCTCGGCCCGACCGGGCGCAAGGTGCGCTGCGCCAAATGCGAGACGCTCTGGCATGTCGAGGCCGCCCCGGAAGCCTCTGATTTTCCGGACGCGCCGAGCAGCGAGGAAACCACCGCGCTTCTGGATGAAGAGCTGCGCCGTGCCGCCGAAATCGACGAGCAGGTCTCGGCCCTGACGGCGGAGCGCGGCGAGCAATCCGACCCCGCGACACAGGAGCGCAGCAAGCGCGACCGCTCGCGCAAACGCAAGGCCGGGCGCAAGGGGCACGGGCCGGCGCCGCAGCCATCGACCGGCTTGCGCCGCTTCGCCGTGCCCGCGCTGACGGCTTGCGGCATCGCCTGCCTCGCCCTTCTCGTCTGGAAGCGCGACATGGCGGTGCGGGGCGCGCCTCAGCTCGCCGCCGTCTTCGAAAAGCTGGGCCTGCCCGTGAATGTGCGCGGCCTGAGCCTGACCGGCATCGAGAGCGGCGTGGTCCAGGACGCGCAAGGGCGCTTCCTGGTGGTCGAGGGCGATGTCACCAACATCTCCCGCAGCAAGACCAGGATGCCGCCGATCGAGGTCGCCGTCAGGGACGCGTCCGGGCAGACGCTTTACACCTGGGCGACCGAGCCCCCGCGCGAGAGCCTGGAGCCTGCCGAGCTCGTCCGCTTCCGCGCGCGGCTCGCCGCGCCTCCGGAGGCGGGGCAAACGGTCCTGGTCCGCTTCACGTCGGCCAAGCCGACCGGACTCGCCAGCGCGCGCTGAACCGGACTTGGCCCGCGCTTGTCGATGTCGGCGCCCGGCCCCACTATCCCCTGCGAAGCAATCGTATAAACCTGCGATCAGGATCGGATCGCGCAGCGCGCTGCGCCAAACCGGGCGGCCGGCTGCCGGCGAGACCCGAAAAGGAACACGAGGCAAAATGACTCAGCCCCAACGCATCAGGGTGCTCTACGAAGAAGAGGCCATCGCGCGCCGCAACGAGGAGATGGCGCGCGCGATCGCGGCATCCGCCCCGGCCGATCTCCTGGTCGTCGCGGTGCTGAAGGGCAGCTTCATGTTCGTCGCCGACCTGATCCGGGCGATGCACCGGGCCGGCATGTCGCCCCAGGTCGAGTTCGTCCATCTCTCGAGCTATCGCAGCGCGACGATCTCCTCGGGCCAGGTCGAGATCCTGCGCGACGTGCAGAGCGATGTGCGCGATCGCCAGGTGCTGCTGGTCGACGACATTCTCGAATCCGGGCGGACGCTGGCCTTCGCCAAGGACCTGCTGGCGGCGCGCGGGGCCCATGTCTCGACGGCCGTCTTGCTGGAGAAGCCCGGCAAGCGCGCCGTCAACATCAAGGCCGACCATGTCGGCTTCGAGTGCCCCGACTATTTCGTCGTCGGCTACGGCATGGACGTGGCGCATTCCTATCGGCAATTGCCCTATGTCGGCGTGATCGAGACGGCCGACCAGGCCGGCCTGCCGGGAATCTGAGCGATGTCGCGAATTCTGGTCGTAGATGACGAGGAGAGCCTGCGCGCCCTGGTGGCCCGCGGCCTGGGCCTCGATGGCCATGACTGCCTGATGGCCGGAGATGGCGCCGAGGCGCTGGAGATCCTGATCGCCGAGAAGGGCCGGTTCGACCTCCTTCTCACCGATATCCGCATGCCGCTGATGGACGGCATCGCGCTCGCGCTCGCCGCCAAGCAGGAATTCCCCGAGCTCCCGATCATGCTGATGACCGGCTATGCCGAGCAGCGCGAGCGCGCCAAGAGCCTGGAGGCGATCGTCGAGGAGGTGATGACCAAGCCCTTCACCATCGCCGAGCTGCGCGCCACCGTGCTGCGGGTGATCGAACGCTCGATCGGCTGAGCCGCGAGCCCTCCGCACGCCGCCATCAACGCGGATCGCATGGCGGCTTTGCATCTATTGCAATTCGTTTGCAAAAGCATTGACGGCCTTTCGCGAGCGTGCCACCGTCGCTCTTGCAAACGAATTGCAAGTGAGGCGCGCCATGGCGATCGAGACTGCGAGCGCTTCCAAGCAGCCCGATTGGCTTCGCAAGCGCGGCGAGCCGTCCTTGCTCGACGTGTTCAGGTCGATCCCGGTCGCGGCCAAGGCCTCTCCCTGGCGCAAGTTCCTGACCTTTCTCGGCCCCGGCTATCTCGTCGCCGTCGGCTATATGGATCCCGGCAACTGGGCGACCTCGCTCGCCGGTGGGGCCCAGTTCGGCTACGCGCTGCTGGTCGTCGCGCTCGTCTCCAACATCATGGCGATCATCCTGCAGTCGCTCTGCGCGCGCCTCGCCATCGCGACCGGGCGCGACCTCGCCCAGGCCTGCCGGGACGCCTATCCGCGCTGGGCTGCCTGGCCGCTCTGGCTTCTGGCCGAGCTCGCCATTTGCGCGACCGATCTCGCCGAAGTCATCGGCACCGCGATCGGCCTCAACCTGCTGTTCGGGATTCCGCTCGAGATCGGCGTGCTGATCACGGCGCTCGACGTCTTCATCATCCTCTGGCTGCAGACCAAGGGTTTTCGTTGGATCGAGGCTTTCATCATCACGCTGCTCGGCGTCATCGCCGTCTGTTTCGCGGTCCAGATCGCGCTCGCCGACCCGGACTGGGGCCAGGTCGTCCGCGGCTTCGCGCCGACGACCGACATCGTCACCAACCCCAACATGCTCTATCTCGCGCTCGGCATCATCGGCGCGACGGTGATGCCCCACAATCTCTACCTTCATTCCGGCATCGTGCAGACCCGCGCCTATGGCGAGAGCCTGCCGGAGAAGCGAGAGGCGCTGAAATACGCCACGCTCGACTCGACCGTGGCCCTGACCTTCGCTTTGGCCATCAATGCCGGCATCCTGATCCTCGCGGCCGCGACCTTCTACAAGACCGGCCAGCACGAGGTCTCGGAACTGGGGCGCGCGCATGAACTGCTGGCGCCGCTGCTGGGCGCCTCGATCGCCCCCTCGCTCTTCGCCATCGCGCTTCTGTGCTGCGGCCTCAATTCGACGGTCACGGCCACCATGGCCGGGCAGATCGTCATGGAAGGCTTCATCGACCTGCGCCTGCCGGCCTGGCTGCGCCGGCTGGTGACCCGGCTCGTCGCCATCATCCCGGCGATCGCGGTGACGCTGATCTATGGCGCAGGACAGACCGGCAAGCTGCTCATTCTTTCGCAGGTGGTCCTGAGCTTCCAGCTTCCCTTCGCCGTGGTTCCCCTGGTGATGCTCACCGCCTCCCGCGCCAAGATGGGCGAGCTCGTCGCGCCGCGCTGGCTGACGGCGGGCGCGGCGATCGTCGCCGCCATCATCATCGTGCTCAACATCAAGCTGCTCTTCGACCTGGCATTCGGCTGACGAACCGTTCCAAGGTCTCCGGACCGCGGCATGGCGCGTCTGCGTCGACGTCAGAGCACCGGCCCTTGCCTCTGCCCCTGCACCTGTTCCACATGAGCGCCTGCAGTCCCTCTCGGAACCAGTCGCACCGCCATGACCAAGCGCCCGCTTCATCCCCGCTCGCTCGCCGCACAGGCCATGGGCAAGGTCGATCCGCTGACCAAGGGCGTCGTGACCCCGATCCACATCGCCACGACCTATATCCGCGACGAGGACAACGCCTATTCCTCCGGCTTCGTCTATGGCCGGCCCGACAACGAGACGGTGCGCGAGGCCGAGAGCGTGCTCGCCATGCTCGAGCAGGCGAAGGCAGGCGCGCTGCTCTTCGGCTCGGGCATGGCGGCCGCGACCGCCGTCTTCCAGGCGCTGTCGCCGGGCGACCATGTCGTCGCCTCCAAGGTGATGTATTGGGCTTTGCGCTCCTGGCTGCTCACGGAAGCGACGCGCTGGGGCCTGAAGATCGATTTCGTCGAGACCGACGATCTCGTCGCGCTCAAGGCCGCCGTGAAGCCGGGCGTCACCAGGCTGGTCTGGGCCGAGACGCCCTCGAACCCGCTCTGGACCATCACCGACATCGCCGCCGCCGCCGAGATCGCCCATGCCGCCGGCGCCAAGCTCGCGGTCGATTCGACTTGCGCCTCGCCGGTCCATACCCGCCCGCTGACGCTCGGCGCCGACATCGTCATGCACGCCGCGACCAAGGTGCTGAACGGCCATTCCGACGTCGTCGCCGGTGCGCTTTGCGCCCGCGACGATGACGCGTTCTGGAACCGCGTGAAGACGGTCCGCAAGATGCAGGGCGGGATCCTCGGCCCCTTCGAGGCCTATCTGCTGATGCGCGGCATGCGCACCCTTCACGTCCGCCAGGAGCGCCAGAGCACCTCGGCCATGGCGCTGGCGCAGCGCCTCTCGGCTCACCCGCTGGTCGCGCGTGTGCTCTATCCCGGCCTGCCGCAGCATCCCGGCCACGACATCGCCGCGCGTCAGATGGAGGGCGGCTTCGGCTTCATGCTGTCGGTCCAGGTCACCGGCGGCGAGAAGGCGGCGGTTGCCAGCGCGGCCAAGGTCGAGCTCTACAAGCGCGCCACCTCGCTCGGCGGCGTCGAGAGCCTGATCGAGCATCGCGCCTCGATCGAGGGCGCCGGCTCGCCTTGTCCCACCGACCTGCTCCGGCTCTCGACCGGCATCGAGGATGTCGAGGACCTTTATGCCGATCTCGACCAGGCGCTGAAGGCGGGGCACGCGTAAGTCTGGCTTCTGGGTAACCGCAAAACGCGCGGGGAACCCTCTCCTGTAAGGAGAGGGCAGGGTGAGGTGTAGGCCCCTGGACCCGTGAGCTGGAAGCGGAGCCGCCGTTAGGTCACAACGACAACGTCAAATGGCCGACACCTCACCCCTACCCCTCTCCTTACAGGAGAGGGGATCCCACGCCCTATGGTCACGCCCAAATCCCCTTCGCCACGGCCAGCAGCCGTGTCCTCTCTGCCAGGCCGTTACGCCCGCCATTGATCAGCTTCGTGACGCGGACCACGTCGTCGGCGTCGGCCGCGTCGTTGAGGCCGCGCTCGCGCCAATAGGCAAAGGCGATGGCAAGCGAGATGTCCGGCCGTTTCGCCAGCTCCGGATGGCCCTCGAGATCGATGCCGAGCAGGCTGCCGAAGCGCCGGTAGTTCCAGCGGCCCGTGAGCTGGAAGACGCCGCGGCCATGATAACGCGCGCCGTCCCCGGCTTGCGTGTTGCCGAGATCGCGCCGGCCGTCATAGCGGGCGAAATAAGCAGGCCCGCCATATTCCTCCAGCGTCCTGAACCCGTCCGTCTCATGCGCGGCCTGAGCCAGGAAATGGCAGAGGCGCAGGCGCGTCGTGACCTCATGGCGCGTGGCCAACCCGTCGAATTCCGCGGCGACGCCCGCGATGAGCGCGGCCTTGCCACCGGGCGCAAGCCGGCGCAGCCGGTCCGGGGTCACCGCGAAGGAATGGGCGCTCTCCGGCAGGGCCGAAGCGGTGGAACCGAATATCGACATCGCTGGGCTGCTCCACGACAGGGGGAGCGCCATCATCGCGCCGTCGCGCGCAGCGGGGATAAGGACGCGCCTCTATCCCCGGCAGTCGCGCAGCCGAGACTGATCAGCCCTCGGCAACGGTATATTCGGTTTCGACGGAAGAGGCATGGGCCTCATGGTCGTAGCCGTAGATATGGATCGAGATCGCCTCGCCCGGCCCGAAATTGCGCATGCGGTGAATGTTCGGTCCCGACGGGATCATGCAGGCGACATAGCCGGCGAGGCGCTCCTGTTCCTCGGTGGGAACGGCGCGGGTGGCGTCGATCGCGCGATACCAGGTTTCGGTGACCGTGCCCGAGACGACGCCGAAGCAGCAGGAGCAATGATGGTCGTGGATGCAGGTGGTCGAGCCCTCGCCCCAGACCATCGCCCAAACGCTGACCACCCCGTCGCCGGCCAGCAGATTGCGGCTGTAGGTGCCCGCCTTGCGCTCCAGCGGCAGGCGCTGGATCAGGTCCGGCATGGCCACGAGTTCCTGCAGCACACCGCGCGCCGCGGCGAGATAGTCGCGCGAGAGAGTGCTTGCATCGGTCCGCAGGTTGCGGAGCACCGCCCCCCGCCGCTCCGCGCTCAGAACACCCTGCATCTCGCCGCTCCATCGAATCCATCGTGAATTCCATGATAGCGGCGGGCGCTGAAAGCAGTTTGCGATCTCACGGCCGATTGGTGAAAAAATGAAACCAGTTACTCAATATCTTGAAAAAGTGAGAAAATTATTGTTAACCCTTCGCCAAGGAGAGAAACTGCGTCCAGAAGCGATTGAGGTCACATGAGCAAGCTGGACGTCTTCGATCTTCGCATCCTCGAGCAGCTGCAACAGGATGCCACCCTGCCGCTTGCCGAGCTCGCGGAGGTGGTCGGGCTTTCGCCGACGCCGTGCTGGCGGCGCGTCCAGAAGCTCGAGGCCGGAGGTTACATCAAGCGCCGCGTCGCGCTGCTCGACAGGGACCAGCTCAATGCCGGCGTCACGGTCTTCATAGCGGTCAAGACGGCGCGGCACTCGATGGAATGGCTGGAGCGCTTCCACTCGGCCGTGCACGACCTGCCAGAGATCGTCGATTTCTACCGGATGAGCGGCGACATCGATTACCTGCTCAAGGCCTATGTCTCCGACATCGCCGCCTATGACGCGCTCTACAAGAAGCTGATCTCGCGGATCGACCTGAGCGACGTCACCTCGATGTTCGCCATGGAGGAGCTGAAATCGACGACGGCCATTCCGCTCGATTTCGCCGAGCGCAAGCCCTGAGCCTGGCTCAGCCCTTCGTGACTTTCTGATAGTCCTTCACATCGGAAAAGCTGATTTCCGGCGCGCGCTCGGCATCGTATTTCAGCGTGAACTGCGACGAGGCCATGAACACCGGGTCGCCGTCGAGATCGTCCGCCATGGACGAGGGCTTCAACGCCACGAACTTCGCCAGCGCCGCCTGATCCTCGGAGGAGACCCAGCGTGCGATCGCGAACTGGCACGGCTCGAAATCCACGGGGAGCGAATACTCCGCCTCCATCCGCTCCTTCAGCACGTCGAGCTGCAGCGCGCCGACGACGCCGACGATGGCCGGCGCGCCGTCATGCGGCAGGAAGAGCTGGACGACGCCTTCCTCGGCCATCTGCTGCAAGGCCTCGCGCAGCTTCTTCGCCTTCATCGCGTCCTTGAGCTTGACGCGGCGCAGGATTTCCGGCGCGAAGCTCGGCACGCCCTTGAAGACGATATCCTCGCCCTCGGTCAGCGTGTCACCGATGCGCAAGGTGCCATGGTTGGGCAGGCCGACGATATCGCCGGCATAGGCCTCCTCGGCGATCGAGCGGTCGCGGGCGAAGAAGAATTGCGGCGCGTTAAGCGGCATCGGCTTCGAGGTCCGCACCAGCTTCGCCTTCATGCCGCGCGAGAGCTTGCCCGAGCAGACCCGCATGAAGGCGATGCGGTCGCGATGGTTCGGATCCATGTTCGCCTGGATCTTGAAGACGAAGCCGGTCATCTTCGGCTCGCTGGCCTCGATCGCGCGTTTGTCGGCGACCTGCGCGCGCGGGCTCGGCGCGTAGCGGCCGAGCGCGTCGATCAGGTCACGCACGCCGTAGTCGCGCAGGGCCGCACCGAAATAGACCGGCGTCAGATGGCCCTCGCGGAAGGAATCCAGGTCGAAGGGCTTCAGCCCCTCGCGGGCCAGGAAGACCTCCTCGCGCCAGGTCTCGGCGAGGCCGTTCGGCAAGAGCTCGTCGAAGAGCGGATCATCCTCGCCGGCGACGGGCGTGCCGGCATCGCTCTCGTCGCCCTTCTGGTTGCGGCGAAAAGTGTTCGAGGCGAAGTCGAGCGTACCGACGAACTCACGCCCGCGCCCGACCGGCCAGGTCATCGGCGCGACGTCGAGCGCCAGCGTCGTCTCGATCTCGTTGATCAGGTCGAAGGGGTCGCGCGTCTCGCGATCGACCTTGTTGATGAAGGTGACGATCGGGATGTCGCGCAGCCGGCAGACCTCGAACAGCTTCTTGGTCCGCGCCTCGATGCCCTTGGCGGCGTCGATCACCATCACGGCGGAATCGACCGCGGTCAGCGTGCGATAGGTATCCTCCGAGAAGTCCTCGTGGCCCGGCGTGTCGAGCAGGTTGAAGACATGCCCGCCATATTCGAAGGTCATCACCGAGGTCACCACCGAGATGCCGCGCTGGCGCTCGATCTTCATCCAGTCCGACGAGGTCTGGCGCCGCCCGGCCTTGGCGCGGACTTCGCCGGCAAGCTGGATCGCGCCGCCGAAATAGAGCAGCTTTTCGGTCAGCGTCGTCTTGCCGGCGTCCGGGTGCGAGATGATCGCGAAAGTGCGCCGGCGCGCATGCGGGGCGCCGGCCGCCGCCGGAGCGTCAAAGGTCGAGATATCGGTCATGGCCGGTGTGAAGACAGGATGCGCCGCTTGAAGTCAATGATTTCGCCAGATCGCACCCCGGACGGAGGCCGGCCGGGACCGTCCTGACGACACCGTGATCGAAGGCCGCGCCGGCCTCACGGCACCGTGACTGCACGGACAGGTTGTCGCCGCATTCGCTCGTCCACCCTGAGCGCCCGACCGACAACGAGGCGCTGATGCAGAATCCACCATCGAGTCGATCCGAGCCGCAACCCATTCTCTCTGTGTTCGATGCCGTCATCATCATGGTCGGGATCGTCGTCGGGATAGGCATCTTCAAGACGCCTTCGCTGGTGGCCGGAAATGTCGAGAGCGAGTTCGCCTTCATCGCGACCTGGCTCGTCGGCGGCCTCGTCACGCTGATCGGCGCACTTTGCTATGCGGAGCTCGCCGCCGCCCATCCCCACGCCGGCGGCGAATACCATTTCCTGTCCCGGGCCTTTGGCCGACCGGTCGCGATGCTGTTCGGCTGGGCCCGCGGCTCGGTGATCCAGACCGGCGCGATCGCCGCCGTCGCCTTCGTGCTGGGCGACTATGCCACGCAGCTCTGGCCGCTCGGCCCGCACAGCACGGCGATCTATGCCGCGCTCGCCATCCTCCTGCTGACCGGGCTCAACATCGTCGGCACCGTGCAGAGCAAGCGGACGCAGATCGCGATCACCTTCGTCGAGATCGGCGCCATCGGCGCGATCATCCTGCTGGGCCTGTTCGTCGGCGGAGAGCCGGCGGCGGCCCCGCCCGCTTCCGACCCCGGCTCGACAGGCGGCGCCGCCCTCGGCATGGCAATGATCTTCGTCCTGCTGACCTATGGCGGCTGGAACGAGGCGGCCTACCTCTCCGGCGAGCTGCGCGACGCGCCACGCAAGATCGCCCAGGTCCTGGTGATCGGCACGGCGGTCATCACCACGCTCTATGTGCTCGCCAATATCGCGCTACTCGACATATTGGGCCTCGAAGGGCTGCGCGCCTCCAGCGCCGTCGCCACCGACATGATGCGCGCGGTCGCAGGCGAGCCGGGCGCCCTGCTCGTCAGCGTCGCCATCGTCGCGGCGGCCTTCTCGACGCTCAACGCGACGATCTTCACCGGCGCGCGGGTCTATTACGCGATGGCGCGCGACCTGACGCTGCTGCCGCGCGTCGCCGAATGGGATGCGCGCGGCCGCACGCCGGCGAACGGCCTCGTCCTGCAGGCCGTGGTCGCGTTGCTGCTCGTCGTGCTGGGCTCGGCGACGCGCGACGGCTTCCAGGCGATGGTCGATTACACGGCGCCGGTCTTCTGGGCCTTCCTGCTGCTCGTCGGCATCGCGCTCTTCGTCCTGCGCTGGCGCGAGCCGGACCGGGAGCTGCCTTTCCGCGTGCCGCTCTACCCGCTGACGCCGATCCTGTTCTGCCTGAGCTGCGCCTACATGCTGCATGCGAGCCTCGCCTATACCGGCAGGGGCGCGCTGCTCGGCCTCGCCGTCGTCGCGGCCGGCGCCCCTCTCCTGCTCTTCCGGCGGCCGATAGCCGGAGCGCCCGCCTCCGAGCCGGTCCCGGTCCCGGGCCGGCTCCAGCCTGCCGCCGCCTCCGATTGACCCCTCCGCACCCCAAAAGGACACGACCGATGAAACCGATGCGCACCCTGACCGCCGCATGCGCCGCCTCGCTCCTCTCGCTCGGGGTGGCCTGGGCCCAGACGGCTCCTGCCCCCGCGACCGGCGCCCCGGCGACGCAGGCTCCCGCCAAGGACTACGAGCCGGTCTCGGGCCAGGAGGGCAAGGACGTGGTCTGGGTTCCGACGCGACAGGCGCTGATCGACACCATGCTGAACATGGCCGGCGCGACGCCGACCGACTACGTGATCGACCTCGGCTCCGGCGACGGGCGCACCGTCATCACTGCCGCCAAGCGCGGCATCCGCGCCCATGGCATCGAATACAATCCCGACCTCGTCACGCTCTCGCAACGCAATGCCGAGAAGGAAGGCGTCACCGACAAGGCGACCTTCCGGCATGGTGATATCTTCGAGACCGACTTCTCGGACGCCACCGTGCTGACCCTGTTCCTGCTGCCGGAGCTCAATGTCAGGCTGCGCCCGACCATTCTCGACATGAAGCCGGGCACGCGCGTCATCTCGAACACCTTCACCATGGACGAGTGGGAGCCCGACCAGAGCATCGAGATCTCGAACGACTGCTCCTCCTTCTGCCGGGCGCATAAGTGGATCGTGCCCGCTAAGGTCGGCGGCAACTGGCGCCTGCCCGACGGCGAGCTGCGCCTGAGCCAGAAGTTCCAGGCGCTGAGCGGCACGCTTTCTCTCGGCGGCAAGCCGGTGGCGATCAGCGACGCGAAGATGAACGGCGCCGAGATCTCCTTCACAGCGGGCGGCCGCAGCTACACCGGACGCGTCGAGGATGGGCGCATCAGCGGCACCAGCCGGAGCGGCGGAGCCGAGCAGCCCTGGAGCGCCACGCGCGGCAATATCTGAGGGTTCGAAAGGCCCGGACGGGCGGTCTCGCCGGCTGGCGGGATCGCCCTCAGTTCTTCAGCCGATAGCCCGTCCTGAAGATCCAGCCGACCCCCGCGATGCAGGCCGCCAGGAAGACCAGCGTCATGGTGAGACTGATGCCGATGCCGACTTCCGAGACGCCGAAGAAGCTCCAGCGGAAGCCGCTCACCAGGTAGACGACGGGATTGAACAGCGCCACCGTCCGCCAGAAGCCGGGCAGCATGTCGATGGAATAGAACGAGCCGCCGAGGAAGGTCAGCGGCGTCACGATCAGCAGCGGCACCACCTGCAGGCGCTCGAACCCGTCGGCCCAGATGCCGATGATGAAGCCGAACAGGCTGAAGGTGGTCGCCGTCAGCACCAGGAAGAGCACCATCCAGACCGGATGCTCGATCCGGAGCGGCACGAACAGCGTCGCCGTCGCCAGGATGATCAGGCCGAGCACGATCGATTTGGTTGCCGCCGCCCCGACATAGGCGATGACCGCCTCCCACCATGCCACCGGCGCCGAGAGCAGCTCGAAGATCGTGCCGACGAATTTGGGGAAATAGATCGCGAAGGAGGCGTTGGCGATGCTCTGCGTCAGCAGCGAGAGCATGATCAGGCCCGGCACGATGAAGGCGCCATAGGCGACGCCGTCGATCGCCTGCATGCGCGAGCCGATCGCCGCGCCGAAGACGACGAAATAGAGCGAGGTCGAGATCACCGGGGAGACGACGCTCTGCAGCGGCGTGCGCAAGGTGCGCGCCATCTCGAATTTGTAGATCGCGCGGATGGCTTGAAGATTCATGGTCATGGTCAATGCCGCTCGCTCACCAGGCTGACGAAGATGTCCTCGAGCGAGCTCTGGCTGGTGCGCAGGTCGTTGAAGCGGATGCCCGCCGCCGAGAGATCCTGCAGCAGCGCCGTGATGCCCGTCCGCTCCGCCTTGGTGTCATAGGTGTAGACAAGCTCTTCGCCACCGGCGCCGAGCGCGAGGTCATAGGCGGACAGTGTCGGAGGCACGGCCGCCATCGGCTCCTGCAGGGCGAGCGTCAGCTGCTTCTTGCCGAGCTTGCGCATCAGTTCGGCCTTGTCCTCGACCAGGATGATCTCGCCCTTGCTGATCACGCCGATCCGGTCGGCCATCTCCTCGGCCTCCTCGATGTAATGCGTGGTCAGGATGATGGTGACGCCGTCGTCCCGCAGCCGGCGCACCATCTTCCACATGTCCTGGCGCAGCTCGACATCGACGCCCGCCGTCGGCTCGTCGAGGAACAGGATCTGCGGCTCGTGCGAGAGCGCCTTGGCGATCAGCACCCGCCGCTTCATGCCGCCCGACAGCGTCATGATCTTGCTGTCGCGCTTGTCCCAGAGCGAGAGGTCCTTCAGCACCCGCTCGATATGGGCTGGATTCTTCGGCAGGCCGAACAGGCCGCGGCTGAAATTCGTCGTCGCCCAGACCGTCTCGAAGGAATCGGTCGTCAGCTCCTGCGGCACCAGGCCGATCCGGGCGCGGGCCGCGCGGTAGTCCTTGATGATGTCGTGCCCATCGGCGGTGACGGTGCCGGAACTCGGGTTGATCAGCCCGCAAATGATGCTGATCAGCGTCGTCTTGCCGGCCCCGTTCGGACCGAGCAGGGCGAATATCTCGCCGCGGCGGATATCGAGGTCGACCGACTTCAGGGCGCTGAAGCCCGAGGCATAGGTCTTGGACAGTTTCGAAACTGAGATGATCGCTGACATGGCGGGGATATAGGCGAAATGGAGTGAGGATGCGATGGCGGCGTCATGCGTCGCGAGCGCGGCAGAAGACACGAGCGCGCCTGTCAGCTCTTGTCAGCAGTCGAACGCAAATGGCCGGGGCAAGCCCGGCCATCGTTGATCGACAGAAATAATCTGCTTCAGCGCATGAAGAACCAAAGCAGAATGATCAGCGGAATCGGAACGCCAAGCAACCAGAGAGCGATCGAGCGCATTGGAGCAACCCCCGTTTGTTAAATCGTGCCGTAGCAACGCTCCACTCGGGGAAAAAGTTCCACGCCTTCACCGGCAATCGAAAGATCAAGCTGTAAATCGGATCTTTAGTTTGCGGCGCTCGGATGCCAGAGCGGCCGAAACCCCTTCGCCAGCGCCGCCAAGGTCGCTGGCGGGGTGAGGACGCTGACGATGCCCGACGGCCTGGGACGGGACGCCCGATACCCGCTCGGCGACCAGAGCAACGCCTGCTTTCCGCTCAAGGCCAGCCATTCGCCCGGGCTCGCTTCGATCATCGCGCCATCGGGCAGGTCCTCGGCCGCAAGGCGATGCAGCCGCTTCGCCCGCCCGACCCTGCGCTCGCGATCGAGAATGCGGTCGATCTCCGGAAAGGGCGGCGTCGTCTCCAGCCCGAGTCCTTCGACCAGCGCCCGGCGGTAGGCGAGAGCGTCCGCCCGCCGGCACTCCATGCAGGGCCGGTGGCCGGCAGCGAGCGCGGTGACCTCGTCGCAGAAGAAGAGCTCCGTGAAGCCCCTGCCCCAGAGCTGCCGCCTCCGCCCCTTGAAGGCGAGCAGGCAGCAGAGCCAATGCGGGTTCGCATAGAGCCGTACCGGCACGGCTGTCGTCGCCGGATCGTGGAAGCGGCCGCCGCGATTGCCGTAGAACAACCCGCGCGCCGGGTCCGAGAAGAGCGTGCCATCGGGTTTGACGCGGTTTGGCAGGGGCATGGCGGCTTCCTCCAAATCGAGGCCAGGCGGGATTGTCGCGCGGTCCACTGTCATGTCACGGCGGGAGCCGACACCTGGACCACGACAGCGCATTCCATCGCTTGCGGCACCATGACCTTCTGGTCGAGCATCTGCCTTTGCGGCAGTGTCGGCATGGCCGGGACCGTGAGACTCCCGGCCGGGCAGAGCGGGGCGCGCGACATGATCCAGGATGACGATATCCAGGATGACGATGGCGGCGGTCTCGTGCCGCATCCCGATCGCGAGGACATCCTGTCCGAGGTTCATGCGCGCCCTTTCGCACCGATCGAGACGCCGCGCCGGGTGCTGCATTTCGCCTTCATGACCGATGCGGCGCAGGCCGCAGCCGACCGCGAAGCCCTGGCGCGCTTCTGCGCGGAGCGGAACGTCCCGGCACCCGGCAGGGCGGCGAAGCATCATCGCGCGCGGTTCGCCGAGGCCGACCTGCGCTGGGAGCAGCACAGTGAGTTCACAACCTATAGCTGGGAGCTGCCTTCGACGGGGGCGCCACCCTTCCAGCCTCCGGCCGCGCGCCCGCCGACCGCCATGCGCGCCCTGCCGCAACCGGGACCGCATCTGGTTTCGATCGACCTCCATTTGCTGCGCGAAACCAAGACGCTCGACCTAGAGGCGATCTTCGATCCGGCCAGCCTCGCCGCCTCGCTGGTCGACAATGCGGCCGCCATCGCGGCCACCGATTTCCAGGCCGGCGTCGACGGCTTCGTCCGCATCCTCGTCCTCGACCGCGCGCTCACCCCCTCGCGCTCCGGTGCGCTGACCCAGCGCCTGCTCGAGATCGAGACCTATCGGACGCTGGCGCTGCTCGGCCTGCCCGAAGCCCAGCGCATCGCGCCGTCGGTGCGCCGCACCGAGGAGGCGCTGGTGCGCATCGCCTCGACCATGACCGCGACCGAGGGCCTCGCCGCCGACAACGCCCTGCTCGACGAGATGACCTCGCTGACGGCGCGGCTGGAATCCGAGGCCGCCTCGTCGAACTACCGGTTCGGCGCCAGCCGCGCCTATGACAACATCGTGCAGCAGCGCCTCGCCGCGATCGGCGAGACGCCGCATGCCGGCTGGCCGACCATCGCCGCCTTCCTGGCGCGGCGGATGGCGCCGGCGATGCGCACCTGCCAGATGCTGCAGGAGCGCCAGGCCGACCTCTCCCGCAAGCTGGCGCGCGCCGCCAATCTCCTGCGCACCCGCGTCGATGTCGCGCTCGAACAGCAGAACCGCGACCTGCTTGCCGCCATGAACGACCGCACCCGGCTTCAGCTTCGCTTGCAGCAGACGGTCGAGGGTCTCTCGGTCGCAGCCATCGGCTACTATGTCGTCAGCCTCTTCGGCTATCTCGCCAAGGGCGCGAAGGAGGCTGGCTTCCTGCCGATCGATATCGGTCTCGCCACGGCGGCTTTCGTGCCCGTGGCGCTGCTCGGGGTCTGGGCCGCGGTGCGCCGCATCCGCCGCGGGCACAGCGAGGACGGTTGAGGGCCAGCGGCGCTCGGTTCGAGGGGGAGACCCGTGCTGACCGGCGCGCCACCGTTGTGAGAACCGAAGCGGCACGCCGCCTCACTCCTCCCTGAAGCCGTAATCGGGAATGCCCTGCTCGTTGCCATAGTATTTATAGGGCAGGAACTTGCCGGACATGGCGATCTTGACGCGGTCGCCCTTCGGATTCGGCTCGCGCTCGAAGCTGATGTTGAAGTCGATGGCGGACATGATGCCGTCGCCGAACTCCTCCTCGATCAGCGCCTTCCAGGCCGGGCCGTTGACCATCACCATCTCGTAGAAGCGGTAGAGCAGCGGATCGGTCGGCGGCATCGGCGTGCCGGTGCCACGATAAGGCACCTCGTTGAGCATCCGCTTCTCGCTCTCGCTGAGGCCGAAAAGCGTCGCCGCCTTCTCGGCCAGCGGCTTCACCAGCTTCATCTGGCCGAGCAGCGCGCCGATGACGAGAACCTCGGACATGCCGCCGATCTCGTCGGTGATGAATTTCCAGCTCCAGCCCCGCTCGCGCTTGATGTCGAGGATCTTCTCGGTCAGCTCTTCACGCTTCATCTCTCGTCTCCCTGGCAGGTCTCAGCGCGCCTGCGCAGGCAAGGATCGAGCCGTCCTAGCGCGATAGGGTCGAGTTTATGAAGATCCGGCAGCTTCGTCTTAACGTTACGATGAGGTAAGACAGCCGACGTAAGGCATTTGAAGTATTTTCCGCGTCATTCAGGGCCCCACAGCCACGCGGACACATGCAGCCCGATGAACGCCTATATTCCCCTGATCCTGTTCACGGTGCTGACCAACGCCGCCGCCCAGCTGATGCTCAAGAAGGGCATGACCAGCGTCGGCGCTTTCGATGTTGCCGGCGACGGCCTGATCTGGACGGTGCTGCGGGTGGTGTTCAACCCGTTCGTCTTCGCCGGGCTCTGCACCTTCGTGGTCAGCATGGCCTCGCACCTGATCGTGCTCTCCAAGGTGCAGATCAGCTACGCCTATCCCTTCCTGAGCCTCGCCTATGTCGTGGTCGCCGTTTACGCCTATTTCGTCTTCCAGGAGGACCTGAGCCCGGCCCGGATCGCCGGCATCGGTTTCATCGTCCTGGGAACCATCTTCATCGCACAGAGCTGAGAACCATGATGGACCTGATCGCACGCTTCATCCTTCGCATCAGTGCCCTGTTCGAGGCACCGGCTTCCCAAGACGCGCTGCGGCCGATCCCGGTCCCGGTTCGCAAGACCCCGTCCCGCCCCGGCGCCCCGCGCTGAACCGTTCCATTGCAAACAGCGGCAAACTGAGCATGAAACACATCATCATCGGCGGCGACGGCTTCGTCGGCTCGCATCTGGCGGCCGACCTCGCGGCCATGGGCGAGGAGGTCCTTGTCGCGGATATCCAGAAGAGCGGCCACGCGCATTACGCGACCGTGCCGTTCCAGAAGATCGACGTCACCAAGGCCGAGAGCGTCAACGGCATTCCGCTCGAGCAGGACGACCTCGTCTACAACCTCTCGGCCAAGATGCTGTCGCCGATCGTCACCCGCAAGGAACGGCACGATTTCTTCTGGCCGGTGAATTATCACGGCACCGCCAACATCCTGAACTGGATGGAGAAGCGCGGCGCCAACAAGCTCGTCCACTTCACCACCGACATGATCTACGGCCATTCCGTCACCGTGCCGCAGGACGAGACCCATCCGGCCAAGCCGCTGGGCGAATACGGCGAGAGCAAGCTCGCGACCGAGACGCTGGCCCAGACCTATCGCGACAAGGGCTTCCAGATCCCGATCTTCCGGCCGCGCCTGATCATCGGCCCAGGCCGGCTCGGCATCCTCGTCAAGCTCTTTCGGCTGATCGACATGAACCTGCCGGTGCCGATGATCGGCGGCGGCAAGAACCCCTATCAGTTCATCTCGGTCTTCGACTGCGCCAGCGCCTGCACCGCCGCTTGGAAGGCCGGTTTCCCGAACAGCGCCTATAATCTCGGCTCGGACGATCCGCCGCCGGTGAAGAAGCTGCTCGGCGACCTGATCAAGCATGCCGGCTCGAAATCGATCCTGCTGCCGACCCCGGCGCCGCTGGTCAAGTTCGCGTTGAATACGCTCGATGCGGTCAACCTGCCGATCATGGATCCCGAGCAATACATGATCGCCGACGAGATCTGCATTCTCGACACGAGCAAAGCCAAGCGCGAGCTCGGCTGGATCCCGAAACACCGCGACGAGGACATGCTGCTCGCCGCCTATATCGAATATCGCAAGACGCTGGATCAGAGGAGCAAGGCCGCATGAGCATGCCCGCTTTCAAACCCGAGGACGCCGCGAACCAGGGCGCTCCCACCCGTCCGCAGCTGATCAGCGTCGAGGCCGCCAAGCAGCTCGATGCCCAGCAGGTGAAGGAGCTCTTCACCGCCCATATCAACCCGGGGCAGGTGCATTTCCTCAAGCTGCTCGGCTTCGACAAGATCCTCGTCGATCGCGCCGAGGGCATGCACTACATCACCAGGGACGGCCGCAAGATCCTCGATTTCTTCGGCGGATTCTGCTCGGTCGCCTTCGGCCACAACCACCCGCGCATCGTCGCGGCGCGCAAGCAGTTCCAGGACGAGAACCGTCATGAGATCTGCATGGCCTTCATGTCGCAATATGCTTCAGCACTCGCCCACAACCTCGCGCAGATCGCGCCCGGCGACCTCGACATGGTCTTCCTCGGCTCGACCGGCTCGGAGGCGATGGAGGCGGCGCTGAAGGTCGCCGAGCAGGCGCAGGGTCCGGGCAAGTCGAAGATCCTGCACGCCGCGAATTCCTTCCACGGCAAGACCAAGGGCGTGCTCTCGGTCACGGATTCCAACCTCTACCAGTCGCAGTTCAAGCTGGTCGAGAACCGGGTCAAGGTGCCCTTCGGCGATATCGAGGCGGTGCGCCGGGCGCTCGAATCCGATCCCGCGATCGGCATCGTCGTGATGGAGACGATCCAGGGCGGCGGCGGCATCGTCGAGGCGCCCGAGGGCTTCTGGCGTGAGCTGCGCGCGCTTTGTGACAAGCATGGTGTGCTCTGGGTCGCCGACGAGGTGCAATGCGGGCTCGGCCGCACCGGCCAGTTCTTCGCCTTCGAGCGCGACGGCGTCGTGCCCGATGTCACCGCGCTCGCCAAGGCGCTCGGCGGCTCCAAGGCCGCTGTCGGCGCAATGATCGCGCGGCGCGAGATCTACATGAAGGCCTATGGCAAGCCCAAGAGCGCCCTGATCCATGCCCAGGCGACCTTCGGCGGCATGGGCGAGGCCTGCATCAGTGCCATCGAGGGCCTGAACGTGCTCTATGAGGAAGACCTCATGGGCAATGCCAAGCGCCAGGGCGATTACCTGATCGAGCGGCTGAACACGCTGCGTGCCAAGCACCCGACTTTGCTCAAGGAAATCCGCGGCCGCGGGCTGATGATCGGTGTCGAGTTCCAGGACATCAGCGAGACCATGCCCTTCGGCCTGAAGCACATGGTCGCCCTGCTCGACGACAAGCTGAAAGGCTCGCTCTGCGGCTTCATCGGGGCGCTGCTGCTGAAGGATTACGACGTGCTCGTCGCCTTCACCGAGTATAACCGCAACGTCATCCGCCTCGAGCCGCCGCTGATCGTCACCCGCGAGCAATGCGACCAGTTCATCGAGGCGCTCGACGACCTGCTCTCGCGCGGCATCACCCGCATCGTGACCGACTACCTGCGCAAGGTCGCGACCGCGAAGGGGTGAGTCTCGCGCTCAGGCGCTAAACCCAAAGGGTCGGCTTTCGCCGGCCCTTTTTGCTTGGCAGTCTGCTGACAGAGACCCGCAGGCGCTCGTGCGGAAATGCTTCGTCTCAAGCTGGAATCTAAAGAGCCATGCTCAGCCATCTCTCCTTCGGCGTCTCCGATCTCGCCCGCGCCATCGCCTTCTACGATGCCGCATTGGCACCGCTCGGCCTTGTCCGCGTCTGGACCGCCGCCGATGGCGCGGCAGGCTATGGCCCGCCCGGCGGTGGCGACCTTCTGGCGCTGAAGCAGCAGGCCGGGCCCGTCACGCCGCCGGGACCCGGCTTCCATCTCGCCTTCGAGGCGCAATCGCGGCAGGCCGTCATGGATTTCCACCGCGCGGCGCTCGCAGCCGGCGGCCGGGACAATGGCGAGCCCGGCCTGAGACCGCGCTACGCACCGGACTACTATGCCGCTTTCGTCATCGACCCGGAGGGCTATCGGCTCGAGGCCGTAACCCGCGCGCAGGCGTGAGGCGGCCTCAGCCGGCGGTCACCCTGCGCCAGAAGCCGGACGAGAAGCCCGGATCGACATGCCGGGCGAAATCGCGCCAGTACGGGAAGGACGCCTCGAAGGTCGCCGGCGACATCCGCGCGTCCTTGTAGGGATTGACGCGGCCGCCGGCGGCGATGGCGATCCGGTCGAGCTCATCGAGCAGCCGTGCCGTGCGCTCGCCGCGATTGGGGAAGTCGAGCGTCAGCGTCGCGCCGGCGATCGGGAACGACATCAGGCCCGGCGAAGGCATGTCGCCGAACAGCTTGAGCACCGTCAGGAAGGAGGCTTCGCCAGCCGCCAGGCTGCGCCGCAGCATCTCCTCGACGGCGTCACGCGCCTGCGCCATCGGCACGGCGCACTGGAACTGGCGAAGCCCCTTCGGCCCATAGGCGCGGTTCCAGTTGGCGACCCGGTCGAGCGGATAGAAGAACGGGCGGTAGGGGATGCGCCGCGCCTCCGGCGTCCGTGGCTGGGCGGCCCGGTAGAGCGTGTTGAAGGCGCGCAGCGTCAGCCGGTTGATCAGCGGAAAGGGCGGCCGCAGCGGGAACGGCAGGGTGCGCGGCGCGCGGCGTTGCGGCAGGTCGGAGGCAGAGGCATGGTTGGCCCGGAAGAAGACGCCGCGCCCGAAACCCGCGCCGCTGGCCAATGAATCGACCCAGGCCACCGTGTAGTCATGGGTCGCGTCGGACTCAGCCGCGATCTCGAAGAAACGGTCGAGCCCGTCGAAGCGAATGACCTCCTGCCGCATGTCGGCCGAGGCGACCGGCATCAGTTGCAGGGTGATCTGCGTGATCAGCCCGGTTAGCCCGAAGCCTCCGATGGTGGCGGCGAAGAGCTCGCTGTTCATGTCGGGCGCGCAAGTCAGCCGGCTGCCATCCGAGCGCGCCAGCTCGAAGGCGCGGACATGGCGCCCGAAGGTCCCCGCGCCATGATGGTTCTTGCCATGCACGTCGTTGGCGAGCGCCCCGCCCATCGTGACGAAGGCGGTACCCGGCGTGACCGGCGGGAACCAGCCCTGCGGCACGACATGTTTCAGCACCGTGTCGAGCAGGACTCCGGCCTCGCAGGTGATCAGCCCGCTTTCCCGGTCGAAGGCCAGGATCTGGCTGAGCTCGCGCGCATCGATCAGCGTACCGCCGTCATTCAGGCAGGAATCGCCATAGGAGCGGCCATTGCCATAGGCGAGCACCGTGGACGGCGGGCGGCCCGCCCCGGATATCCACGCATCGGGCGAAACGATCCGCGTGTCGTGGGCGACGAGCCCGCCCCAGGAGCCATATTCCGGTAAGGCATCGCTCACGGCAGGACCGAAGCCGCGACCATGATGACGACTACGAGCACGCCCATGAGCTGGCTGCGCCAGTCGCGGATCATGAAGACCAGCGGATCGTCGGGCATCTGGCCGCGCCGGGCCAGGAACCAGACGCGCGCCATCTGATAGAGGACGATCGGGCAGATCAGCCAGATCAGCTGCGGATAGCGATAGAGTTCCTTCACCGCCGCGCTGTCGACATAGAGCGCCATGATCAGCGCGCAGGTGCAGCCCGAGGCCATGCCGAGCTGGGAAAGTGCCTCGATATCCTCGGCATGGTAGCCACGCCCTGCCTTCTTGAGGCCGGATTGGTCCTGGGTGATGCGTAGCTCGGCATAGCGCTTCACCAGGGCGAGGCTGAGGAACAGGAACATCGAGAAGGCGAGCAGCCAGGACGATATCGGGATCGCCGCAGCCGCATTGCCGGCCAGGATGCGCAAGGTGTGCAGCGCCGCCAGGCCGAGCACGTCGACCAGCAGCTTGCGCTTGAGGAAGAACAGATAGGCCAGCGCCAGCAGCAGATAGGCGCTCAGCACCAGCAGATAGAGCTTCGGCTTCGGCAGCAGGATCGAGAGCGCGAAGGAGGCGATCAACAGCGCCGGCACCGCCGCGAAGGCCTGCGCCTTGGTGATCTCGCCGGCCGCCAAAGGCCGCTTGCATTTCGTCGGGTGGCGCCGGTCGGCCTCGACATCGACGATGTCGTTGAGGAGATAGATCGACGACGCCATCAGGCTGAACGAGATGAAGGCCACGACGCCATGGCCGATCGAGTTCAGATCGAAGACATTATGGTTGAGCAGGATCGGCACGAAGACGAGGCCGTTCTTCAACCAGTGATGCGGTCGCATCGCTCGGATCATCGCGGTCACGGACATCGGGCGGCTCTGCTCATCTTTGAAAACAGGGTCCGCCCCCGACCTGTCGCTGCGGGAGCCGACCCGTTGATCTCGATACGCCTCCTTATGCGTGTGTAATCCTAAAATCCGGGTAGATGTCGTGACCATTGCGTCATGAATTGACCGCCATGATTAACGCCAGCCTGCCGCGATTGCAGACCGGCATCGCGGCGAGGCGTCACGATCTGAAGGGCTGGACGAGACCGACCATAGACCGGTCGGCCCGCCGGAAGCCGGCGAATGACCGTCCCGCCAGCGGTCGCGCGCAGCCTGAACCCTGGCCCCGCGGTGGCGGTCAGAGGCCTTTCTTCGCCGCGACCGCGGTGATCTCGATCGCGTGGTTCGGCGAGGCCAGCTTGGCCTCGACCGTCGCACGGGCCGGCGCGCTGCCCGGAGCGACCCATTTGTCCCAGACGGCGTTCATCTCGCCGATCCGCGCGATGTCGGTCAGGAAGATCTGGACGCTCAGGATCCGGTCCTTGGCGCTGCCGGCGCTTTCGAGCGTCTCCTCGAGCAGAGCCAGCACCTCCTCGGTCTGCCGGGTCAGCGACTGCCCCTCGGTCTTCTCCGCGACATGACCCGCGAGAAAGACGATGCCGTTGAAAATGGCGGCGTCGCACCAGCGATTCGTCACTCCTATACGCTCGATCGGCATGTCTCGAACAACCTCATCTCTATGGGATTTCTGTGAGCATCGCGCGCCAGCCCCACCGGGAGCTGGCGCCACGAGCATCGATCATCGCAGATCGCTCACGGCCCGCCCAGCCACCGGAACGGGCAGGTGATGGTCGAAAATCAACCTTGGCCCGCCGGGTCGTGCATGGTTACCTGCCCGCTCCCTGCAACGGCCGGATGATCTTTCATGTCGCCACGCATCGCCTTCGGCGGCTTCCTGCACGAGACTAACACCTTCGCGCCGAGCAAGGCCGGCCTCGACGCCTTCCAGAACGGCGGCGGCTGGCCGGCACTGTCGAAGGGCGACGACATCTTCGCCAGCGTGCACAATGTGAATGTCGGCGCCTCCGGCTTCGTCGAGGCCGGCAAGGCGGCAGGCTGGACGCTGCTCCCGACGCTCTGGTGCGCCGCGAGCCCCTCGGCCCATGTCGCGGCCGACGCTTTCGAGGCGATCACGGACGAACTCGTGGCGCGGATCAAGGCCGCCTTGCCGCTCGACGGCGTCTATCTCGACCTGCACGGCGCCATGGTCAGCGAGGGCTTCGACGATGGCGAGGGCGAGGTGCTCGCGCGCGTCCGCCAGGCGATCGGCCCCGGCGTGCCGCTCGTCGCCAGCCTCGACCT
The DNA here is from genome assembly GCF_051860145.1 of Allobosea sp. GTDB lineage: Bacteria > Pseudomonadota > Alphaproteobacteria > Rhizobiales > Beijerinckiaceae > Allobosea. Next base: position 173,770 of record NZ_JBHYEM010000003.1, read on the forward strand.
GCACGGCAATGTCTCGCCATTGATGGTCGAGATGGCCGATGCGCTGGTCGCCTACCGCACCTATCCCCATGTCGACATGGCGGAGACCGGACGGCGCTCGGCCACCTATCTCGCCCGGCTCCTCGGCAGCCCCGCGCGTCATGCCAAGGCGTTCCGGCAGATCCCCTACCTGATCCCGATCGCCTGGCAGGCCACCGCCATGGAACCCTGCCGGACGATCTATGACGAGCTCGCGGCGCTGGAAGGCGAAACCGTCCCGACCCTCTCCTTCCTGCCGGGCTTCCCGGCCGCCGATTTCGCCGATTGCGGACCCAGCATCGTCGCCTATGGCGCGACACAGGAAGATGCCGACCGCGCCGCCGATGCCATCGCCAACCGGGTGACGGCGAGCGAGGGCGCCTTCAAGGGCCGCGTCTTCCAGCCCGACGAGGGCGTGCGTGAGGCGATGGCGCTGGCTGCCGGCGCATCGCGGCCGATCGTCATTTCCGACACGCAGGACAATCCCGGCGCCGGCGGCGATTCCGACACGATGGGCATGGTCCACGCGCTCCTGCGCAACGGCGCCGAGCGCGCCGCGATCGGCGTCATCGTCGATGCGGAAGCAGCCGCGGCAGCCCACGCGGCCGGCGTCGGCGCGAGGCTCTCGCTCTCGCTCGGCGCGAAGTCCCGCATTCCCGGCGACGCGCCGCTCGAGGCGGAATTCCTGGTCGAGCAGCTCTCGGACGGGCGCTTCGTCGCGCCCGGCCCCTTCTATGGCGGCTCCCGGATGAATCTCGGCCCTTCGGCCTGTCTGCGCATCGGCGGCGTGCGCATCGTGCTGGGCTCGCGCAAGGCCCAGATGGCCGATCAGGCGATGTATCGGCAGGTCGGCATCGAGCCGCGCGAGCAGGCGATCCTGGTCAACAAGAGCTCGGTGCATTTCCGTGCCGATTTCGAGCCGATCGCCGAGACGATCCTCGTCTGCGCCGCGCCCGGACCGATGCCGGTCGATCCCGCCGCCCTGCCCTGGCGGCGCCTGCGCCCCGGCATCCGCACCGCTCCGCTCGGCCCCGTCTTCGGCTGACCTTTTTCGCTTCCCGGGAGATTTTATCAGTGCCGACCCTGCCCCGCATCGACGCCTTCGCCGACGAGCTCACCGCGATCCGGCGTGACTTCCACGCCTATCCCGAAATCGGCTTCGAGGAGGTCCGGACCTCCGGCATCGTCGCCGAGAAGCTCGCCTCCTGGGGCATCGAGGTCCATCGCGGCATCGGCCGCACGGGCGTTGTCGGCATTCTCGAGGGACGCGGCGGCCCGGCCCGCCGCGTCGGCCTGCGCGCCGACATGGACGCGCTGCCGATGGACGAGACCACGAACCTGCCCTATCGCTCGACGATCCCCGGCCGCTTCCATGGCTGCGGCCATGACGGCCACACCACGATGCTGCTCGGCGCGGCGCGCTATCTCGCCGAGACGCGGGATTTTCCGGGCACCGCCATCTTCGTCTTCCAGCCGGCCGAGGAAGGCCTCGGCGGCGCCCGCGCCATGCTGGCCGACGGCCTGTTCGAACGCTTCCCCTGCGACGAGATCTACGGGCTGCATAATTCGCCCTATCTCGAAGCCGGCCAGATCTCGGTCTTCCCCGGCCCGGCCATGGCCGGCGCCGATTTCTTCGATATCAGGATCAAGGGCCGCGGCAGCCATGGCGCCATGCCCCATAACGGCCGCGACCCGGTCGTCGTCGCGCTGACGCTGGCGGGCGCGCTGCAGACCATCGTCAGCCGCAACGCCAACCCGCTCGAAGCCGCCGTGCTCTCGATCACCCAGGTCCATGCCGGCTCGGCCTATAACGTCATCCCCGAGGAGGCGACGCTCGCCGGCACGATCCGGACCTTCTCGCCGGAACTCGCGACCCTCATTCGCGACCGGATGCGCGAGATCGCGGCCGGCCTCGCCATCAGCTTCGCCGTCGAGATCGATGTCGATATCCGCTCGATCTTCGATGTCCTGGTCAATCACAGCGAACCTGCGCTCGCCGCCGCCGAGGTGGCGCGCGAGATCGTCGGCGCCGAGAACGTGCTGACCGAGGTGAAGCCGATGATGGGCAGCGAGGATTTCGCCGACATGCTGCGCGCGGTGCCAGGCGCCTATTGCTGGGTCGGCCATGCCGGCTCGGTGCCGGTGCACAACCCATCCTTCGTGCTCGATGACGGCATCCTGCCGGTGGGCGCGAGCCTGCTCGCGCGCCTCGTCGAAACGCGGCTTGCCGCCTGACTGGAGTCGCGACCATGACCGGGATGAATTTGACCTTCGACACCGAGGCGATGCTGGGCGGCCTGCGCCGCTGGGTCGAGTGCGAGAGCCCGACCTTCGACACGCCGGCCATCAACGCGATGATGGACCTCGCAGCCGCCGACCTGGAGGCCGCCGGCGCCACGGTGAAGCGCTTCCCCGGCCCCAAAGGGCTCGGCGACTGTGTCCGGGGCGATTTCCCGCATCCGCGCCGCGGCGAGCCCGGCATCCTGATGATGTCGCATCTCGACACGGTGCACCCGGTCGGCACCTTGAAGGCGCTGCCTTTCCGGCGCGAGGGCGCGCGCTGCTACGGGCCGGGCATCCTCGACATGAAGGGCGGCGCCTATGCCGGGCTTCAGGCGATCGTCGCTCTGGCGCAGGCCGGCATCGCGACACCATTGCCGGTCAGCGTGCTCTATACGAGCGACGAGGAGATCGGCAGCCCCGGCACGCGCGACCTGATCCTCGAAGAGGCCGGCCGCCATCGCTATGTGCTGGTGCCGGAACCCGGACGCCCCGGCAACGGCGTCGTCACCGGCCGCTACGCCATCGCCCGCTTCAACCTCCTTGCCGAAGGTCGGCCGAGCCATGCCGGGGCGACGCTCAAGGATGGGCGCTCGGCGATCAACCTGATGGCGCGCCAGCTCCTCGCCATCGAGGCGATGACCGACAGCGACTGCACCTTCAGCGTCGGCGTCATCGAGGGCGGGCGCTGGGTCAATTGCGTGCCGACGACCTGCCGGGCCGAGGCACTCAGCATGGCCAAGCGCCAGGCCGATCTCGATCGCGGCGTCGAGCGCATGCTCGCGCTGACCGCCGAGAACGCCGACGGCACGCGCTTCACCGTCACGCGCGGCGTGACGCGCCCGGTCTGGGAGCCCGATGCCGAGACGATGCGGCTCTATGGCGTGGCGCGCGAGATCGCCCGGGAACTCGGCTTCGATCTCGACCACGCCTCGGCCGGCGGCGGCTCGGACGCCAATTTCACCGGCGCGTCCGGCATCGCCTCGCTCGACGGGCTCGGCCTGCTCGGAGCCGGCTATCACACGCTGGAAGAGCATATCGAAATCGACAGCCTGGCGCAGCGCGCCCGGCTGATGGCCGGCCTGCTGAGCCGGCTCGACGGCTGACCTCGCACCCGCGTCCTCTCGTCATTGCGAGCGTAGCGAAGCAATCCAGGAGGGCTCGCTCTACGTCCCCTGGATTGCTTCGTCGCTTCGCTCCTCGCAATGACGGGAGCCGCCTGTGCTTCTGGGTTCAACCCGTGCTGCGCAATGCCCCGGAATGACGTTGCGATCCCATCGAAGCGCAGCCGGCTCTAGCGGTACTCGATCCTCGGATCGATGAAGGCGTAGAGGATGTCGACCGCCAGGTTGATGCCCATATAGATCACCAGGATCACCACGATGCAGCCCTGGATCAGCGGGTAGTCGCGCGTGCTGATCGCCTGGATCAGCAGGCGGCCGAGGCCCGGATAGGTGAACACCGCCTCGGTCACCACCGCCCCGCCGATGAAATTTGCGATCATCAGCCCGACGATGGTGACGAAGGGCAGCAGCGCGTTGCGCATGATGTGGAAGCTGACGATCCGCGGCTCCGGCACGCCCTTGGCGCGCGCCGTCCGGACATAGTCGGAGCGCATCTCGCTCACCAGCGAGGCCCGCAGGAAGCGCGCGAGGATGCCGGAGACATAGACGCCGAGCGTCAGCGCCGGCAGGGCGAGGCTGCGCATCGCCGGGACTGGCGATTCCCAGAAGGGCACATAGCGCGAGGCGGAAGGCAGCCAGCGCAGCTCCACCGCGAAGAGCAGGATGAGCAGGATCCCGAGCCAGAATGTCGGCACGCCCAGCGCCAGCGCGCTCCAGCCGCTGAGCAGCCGGTCGAGCCAGGAATTCGCGTGGATGGCGCCGGCGAGCGCGATCGGGATGCCGATGACGAGCGCGACCAGGATCGACGCGACGGCAAGCTGCAGCGTCGCCGGCAGGCGCTCCCCGATCAGCGTCAGGACCGGGTCCTTGCTGTGAAGCGAGAAGCCAAGATTGCCGGTCGCGGCCTTGCCGAGCCAGTCAAGATATTGGACCAGCACCGGCTGATCGAGGCCGAGCTGCTTCGTCGCGGCCGCGATCTCCTCCTGCGTCGCGTTCTCGCCGACGATGACGCCGACCGGCCCGCCCGGAACCGCATAGATCATCGCCCAGATCGCGAAGGAGGCGAGCAGCAGGACCGGGATGATCTGCAGCAGCCGGCGCAGGATGTAGCCGGTCATGGCCTGACCCTCTCCATCTCGCCGGGCGAGCCGGCCCCCTGGCGATGTTCGAGCAGTCTCGTCAGCTCCTTGCCGATCGTGTCGAAGGACAGGATGGTCAGGGTCAGGATCAGGCCGGGCAGCACGGCGTAATAGGGCGCCTCATAGAGATAGGATTTGCCCGTGCGCAACATCTCGCCCCAGCTCGGCGTCGGCGGCGGCACACCGACCCCGAGAAAGGCGAGCGCCGCCTCGAGCAGGATCGCGACCGAGGACAGCACCACGACCTGCACCATCAGCGGGCTCATGATGTTGGGCAGCACGGTCTTGAACATGATGTAGCCGGAGCTGCCGCCGAAGCTGCGGACCGCCGTGACGAAATCGAGCGCCCGCAGCGACAGCACCTGCGCCCGCGCGATGCGCGCGAAACTGGGAATGCCGGCGACGCCGACCGCGACCAGCGCGGCGGTCTGGCTGCGCCCGAGCACGGCGATCATCGCCATCGCGAACAGGATACCCGGCAGCGCCAGCAGCACGTCGATCAGCCGCATCAGCACGGCGTCGCGCCAGCCGCCGAAGAAGCCGGCGACGAGGCCGATCGGGACGCCGACGAGCGCGGCGATCGCGACCGCTCCCGCCGCGGTGATCAGCGAGGTGCGGGCGCCGAAGACCACGCGGGTCATGATGTCCCGGCCGAGCTCGTCGGTCCCGAACCAGTTCGCAGCCGAGGGCGGCTTCAACGCCTCGGCCAGGTTCTGCGCCAGCGGGTCGAAGGGCAGCAGGCCGCCGCAGGCGGCCGCGACGATCACGGCCGCCAGGAAGGCGAGGCCGAGGGCCGAGCCGGGGCGCGCAGCCAGGCCCCTGCCCACGCTCAGCGCGAAGGCGAGGCCGTCTCTCATGCCGTGCCGGCGCCCGCCATTACTTGAAGCCGATCGTCCGCGCGACGAACAGATTGTCCATCTCGAGGCTGATGCCGCCGACCTTCTCTGACGCGACGATCAGGCCGACCTCGTAGGAATTGGTCGGAATGGCGAAGGCGGTCTCGACCAGGACGCGATTGAGCTGGTCATAGGCCGCCTTGACGTCGGCGCCGGCACCGAAGGTCGTGTCGACCTTGGCGATGGCCGCGACATAGTCCGGATGCGGATGCGGGTCCTTCAGCACCGGGTTCTTGGTCGTGCGGTAGATCGAGTTCGTCGTCACCCGCGACGGAAATTTCTGGACATTGCCGACGCCGCCGAAGACCGCCGCGAAATCGCCCCCGAGCAGCGCGTCGACATATTCGGCGCCCTGGCGGATATCGAGCTCGATCGGGATGCCGGCCTGCTTGAGCGACCCCTGGACGATCTGGCTGATCGCGACGGAGGGCTCGTCGCTGCCGTTGACCAGCAGTTTCCAGTCCTTCATCTCGGCGGCGGAGAGGCCGGATTCGGCGAGCAGCTTCTTCGCCTTGCCGAGATCATAGGCGAATTCCTTGGTATAGGTCGCGTCGAAGGCGGGGCTCGCCGGCGCCCAGGGCAGCGCCACGGCCTCGCCCATGCCGGCATAGGCGACCCGCAGCATGCCCTGACGGTCCATCAGGTAGTTGAAGGCCTGGCGGAAGGCCTTGTTGCGGAACGGCCCGCGCGTCGAGTTGATGCGGAAGACCTGGACGAGTTTTCCCGGCCCGGCGAAGACCTGATAGCCGGCATTCTTCAGGCGGGCCGCGCTGCGCGCCGAGCCATTGTAGATGATGTCGACGGCCCCCGATTCCAGCGCCGCCGTCGCGGCCGCATCCTCGCTGAACAGGGTGAAGACGACCTCCTGCGCGATCGGCTGCTTCTCGCGCCAGTATTTCGGATTGGCCTTGAGGCGCAGGCCCTGGCCGACGGCCCGGCTCACCAGCGTGAAGGGACCGGTCCCGGCGGGAACGGTCTCGACCGTATCGATCCCCTTCGGATCGATCGGGATTAGGAACTGCAGCAGGTCGAGGATCTGACGATCGGGAACCGGATCGTTGAAGTTGATCGTCACGGTCCTGTCGTCGGGCGCCGACCAATCCTTGACGACCGACATGGTCGAATAGACGTTCTTGCCGCGCTTGGGGTCGGCGCCCTTCACCAGCGTCGCCAGCACGGAATCGGCATTGAACGGCGTGCCGCTATGGAAGGTGACGCCGCTGCGCAGGGTGACCGAGACCGACTTGTTGTCGGGCGCGATCGTCCATTGCGTCGCCAGGCTCGGCTCCGGCTTCCCCTCGGGCGTGTATTCGATCAGGCTGTCATAGAGGTTCTTGATGATGTGGAAATTGACCGTCGAGAGCTGCTGCGGGTCGTAATTGGCGATCTCGCTGAGGACCGCGACGCGCAGGGTGCCACCCTTGAGCTGCTGCGCTCTTGCAGCATCCGCGGCCGAAAGGCTGGCCAGGGCCAGAAGCGCGAGTCCCAGCGTCCAGAATCGACGCATGAGCCGGTTTGTCATGACGCTGCTCTCCCGTTCGGTTTCAGAATCTGCGATCTGGCCGGCTCGTTCCCGTTCCTGGTTGTGTTAGGCCCGCCAGTCTTCGATCTTCTCGAGCGGATAGACCGGCCGCGGGATCCGCTTCCAGGGAAGCGTGAAGACATCCGACTGGCCCGGCCCGCGCGTGTCCGCCCGGATCACCTGCGAGGTGATCGGCGCGAAATACTGAAAGTTCGACGCCGTCTTCAGGACGGCCATCTTATACGCCGACAGGTCGATGCCGAAGGCCTCGTAGACGCCGGGCAGGTTGCCGGCGACGCCGCGCAATTCGCTGATCAGCAGCGTCACCGGCCCGGCATCGAATACGACCACGCGCCCCATCTCGACATGGCTCTGGTGATTATAATCGAGCGAGATCGAGCCGCCGCCGATCCTCCGCACCGTACCCGTCACCTCGAGCGGCTCGAAGAAGGCCGTCGCCACGTCCCCGCCAAGCGGCAAGGTCACGCTGGCGCCCTCGCCCGCCTCGATGAGGCGCGCGACAGCGGCCGGCGAGATCAGCGGGATCAGCGCCTTGCCGCGGATGCCGAGGCGCAGCATCGCCTCCAGGATCAGGTTGCTGTCGCCGGCAGCGCCGCCGAACACCGTGTCGCCGGTGTCGCTGATCACCACCATGCCGCGCGCGGCGGCGTCGGCCATCCGCACGGCGTCGTCGATGGAGACCGCCTCCCTGACCTGGAAATCGTCGCGCATCGACCAGGCCAGATCGGCAAGCTCGTCGGCCAGCGTCTCGGCCAACTCAGGCGCCCCGTCGGTCACGACGATCGTCGACCAGCCGCCCTCCGCCACGTCGAGCCAGGGCTGCATCGGATAGTTCGAGGCCTGGAGGACGCGTGGGTCGGCTTCCAGCGCCCGCGCCCGATCGAACCAGATCTTCATCGGCCCCTTCGAGGTCAGGAACTGCTCCTGATGCGACAGCAATGGAATCTTGCGCCAGGCCATGGCCGGCTTCAGCTTGTCGCGGACGATCCGCAACAGCAGCTCCGTGCCGACCTTGCCGGTGTCGAACACGTCATGCGGCTGCGTGCGGTGACCGGCGATGGCGGTGCAGTTGTCGATGATCTTTTGGGTGACGTTGGCGTGATGGTCGAGGCCGAGCACGATCGGCACGTCGGGACCGAGGATCGCGCGGCAGAGCTCCGCCTGCGCGCCTTCGACATCGTCGATCCCCTCGGCCGCGCAGGCGCCATGGAGCTGCAAGGCAAGGCCGTCGATCGGACCCGCAATGCGCAGGCCCTCGCGGATCTTGTCCTGGAAGAAGTCGAACGCCTCGCGGCTGATGCGGCCGCCGGCGACGCTCCAGGCGCGAATGATCGGGATCGTCTCGACCGGCAGCCCGGATTCCGCGACCGCCGCGAGATAGCCGGCGACCTGGCTGGAGGCGCTTGCGTTCTCGATGACCGCTGCGCCTTCATGGATTCCGAAAGCTTCATAATCCGCAAGCGTGGTCGGGCTCGGATTGAAGTCGTTCGTCTCCTGGGCGACATGTATCAGCGCGATCCGCAACTTAGGTCCTTCCCCGGCTTCGTTCGCGGTCCGAATGGAGCTCGGGCTCCCCGGAACGTCTGCTTACGAAATCAGCAAGTCGTGAAGTATAAATTCGGCATCGACTTCCCAGCCGCAGGATTTACTCTCGCAGCTTGGCCATTCCGTCAGACTAGTAATCGCTAAAATTCGCGTCAAGGACCGCTCGTTCCGTATGAAGAAACGAGATTGAAGGCCTGCGTCGCCGTTTTCATGCCGCCGCCCCGGTGAGCGGCAGCCCATGCTGCTTCAGAAGAAGGTCCTGACCGCGTCGGTGACCCGGTACTCGTCATCGACCAGCATCAGCAGCCCCCATTTGTCGAAGGTCGTGCAGGGATGGCCGATGCCGAACGCCACCATGTCGCCCACCCGCAGCGGGCTTTCGAACGGTGTGCCGAGATGGCAGTGCTGGTCGTTCAGGGCCAGCACGGCATGGCCGGGCGGCATCGGCGCGGGCGCGGCCATGTCGCTGCCGGGACGGTACCAGCGCAGCGGCACGGGCAGTCCGGCATCGTAGCTGATGTCGCGCTTGCCGACCGTGAGCATCGTCCTGCCGCTCTCCGGGCGCGACTGGACATAGGCCCAGACCTCCAGGGCCGGTTCGAGCCCACCCTGCGGCAGTCCGAGCGAGGTCTCCGCGACGATCCGCCGGAACGCAGCGTCGTAGCCGATCGAGTCATGCGTAAGATAGCAGCCTGAGCGCAGGAGCTTGACGAGCGGCCGCGCGAATGAGGCGGCGTTGAGCCGTTCGCCGACCCGATCGAACAGCGAGGAACCGCCGGCGCTCAGAATCATCGGGGCGCCCGGCGCAAACAGCCCCTCGCCCTCGGCGATCCCGGCGATCGCGATCACCTCGTCGAGCAGTCGGTCGGCCGCGGCAGGGACGGAATGCAGCCCCTCGAAACATTCGAAGCCCGCGAGCAGGAGGCCCGGCGTCGCGCCCACGGCCCGGGCCACCGCCAGCCCCTCCTCGCGCGTGCGCACGCCGGTGCGACCGCCCTCGAAGCCGATCTCGACCAGGATGCGTAAGGGATTGCCCGGTGGCGGAGGGGAGCGGCCGGCCGCCTCGGCGAGCAGGGCCACGCCTTCCAGGCTGTCGGCCAGGCAATAGAGCGTGAAATCCTCGTCCGCGAGCGCCCGGAAACAGGCCTGAAGCGATTGCGAGCCGACCGGCTGGTTGGCGAGGATCACCCGCTTGACGCCGAAGCGCCGGCAGACATCGAGCTGCTGCACCGTCGCGACGGTGATCGCCCAGGCGCCGTCGGCGATCTGCAGATCGAAGAGCTGCGGCGCCATCGTGGTCTTGCCATGGGGCGCGATCTCCAGGCCGTTGCGCGCCGTGAAGGCGCTCATCCAGGCGCTGTTCGCGGCCAGGACGCTGCTGCGGATGACGGCGAGCGGCAGCGGCAGGTCGCCGGCGAGGACGTTCCAGCCCTGGCCGCCGATCTCGCCCAATCGCAGGTCGCGTGTACCGAAGGGCAGGCCCTTGGTCGCGGGATCGAGGACCTGCTCGCGCAATGGCGCGAGGTCGAGACGCGGCAGCAGAGCCGTGGCGGGCGGGTTCAGAGCCATGGGTTCGGGTCCAGCGGGAACAGCGGCCGGCGCGCCTTCCGATAGGGGATCTTGCGCGTATCGGAGGGATAGGGGCCGCCGCTGTCGAGATAGAGCACGGCGGCGGCGATGGGCGCGAAGGCGGCGTGGAAATGGTTCGACGACTTGACCACGACGATCCTCTTCGCGGCGAGATCGATGCCGAGATCGGTGAACACCGGCGGGCTGAAGGTCTGCGCCCGGGTCGAGGCCAGCACCACGTCGAGATTGCCGATCGTCACCGCCGCTGCCGGGCCGAGCGAGACCCAGCTCTGCGCGAAGGGAACGAGCAGGTCCGCGGTCGTGCCGCGCACCCTCACGGTGGCATCGATCGGGCGGCCGGAGCTCGGCGCAGCCTTGCCGCCGAAGCGCAACGCAATCTCGGCCCCGACCCCGGCCGCCCGGCAGAAGCCGACCGCGACCGGATCCCACATCGCGCCGATCGCAGCCGGTATCTCGGGGCGCCGCAGCAGCGCCTCCACCATGACCGTGGAATCGCCCGCCACCCCGCCGCCCGGATTGTCCCAGCGGTCGGCGAGGATGACGGGCCGTCCGTCCCCGGCCAGGGTCAAGGCCTCCACGATGGCCTCCTCCGGCTTGAAATGCGGCGGCGTGCCGCCGCCAAAGCCCCAGCCGATGATCTCGCGACCAAGCTTCTCCGCGAGCGCGGCCGCCTGATGGTAATCGTCATCGGCGATCACCAGCACCTTGGTGCCGACATCGTAGACATCGGCCGCCTGGAACCCATGCGCGACAGAGATGCTGAGGATGCCGTCCCGGTTCTCCAGCGCCTTGATCCGGTCGACGAAGCTGCGCCCCGGCTCGCGGCTGGTCATGAAGCCTGCAATGGTCCTGCAGTCGAAGACGGCGCTGGTCGGCCGCACCTCGCGCCGCGCCGCGCGCAGGCAGAGCGCGACGAGATCCTCGGCGCGCTCCAGGAAATCGGTATGCGGGAACTCCTTGAAGGCGACGAGCGCGTCGGCGGACTGGACCATCTGCGCGCTCAGGTGACAATGCATGTCGAGCTCGGCGCCGATGATGCAGTCCGGGCCGGCTATTTGCCTTGCATGGGCGAGCAGATCGCCCTCGCAATCGTCGTAGCCGCGCGCGACCATCGCGCCGTGCAGGCCGAACAGCGCGACCTGGACCGGCAGGGCGGCCCGAAGCTGGCCGAGGATCTCGTCGCGCAACCCCTCATAAGCCTCGCGCGACACCAATCCCGCCGGCTCGGCCCAGGTGGCCGTGCCCTCGATCAGCGTGAAGCCCTCCGCCTGCGCCCGCCGCCTCGCCGCGACGATCGGCGAGGAGCACAGGGTCGGCGTCTCCGGATGGGTGCCCGGCGGGCAGTAGAAGGCGCTTTCGAAGGCGCTCCGGTCGACGAAGAGCGGCGAGAACGTGTTGGTTTCCGTTGCGAGCGACGCCGCAAAGACCCGCATCTGCCTCTCCCCGCCGGCCGCGCCGCGTCGCCAAAGGCACCGTCCAAAGCGCGCTGCGACCCGATGGATGTAGCCGGAAAGCGGAAAGCGCTGTCAAAGCCGCGCGGTTCCGTCACGCGGAATAATGGCGGGTTGCGCCGTGGCCGGCGTCCCGCCCAAGAATCCCGCCGAGGCCGAACGCCGTCCGTGCAGGCGCGAAACGCCGCCCGCCTTTGCCGGCCACGCCCGCAGTTCCGGCCACGAGGACATGCCATGACGAAACGCCCCCGCATCCTGCTGGCAGGCCTGTTCCACGAGACGCATAGCTTCGTGGACGAGCGCATCACGCTCGCCGATTTCACCTTCAAGCGACACGAGCAGATGCTGCAGCGGCGCGGCGACGCGTCGACCATCGATGGCTTCCTGGAGGTGGCGGAGGACGAGGGCTGGGAGGTCGTGCCGGTCGCCGACTACACCGCGCTGCCGGCCGGCACGGTTGAGCACGCGGTCTTCGAGGCCTTCTGGGAAGAATGCGAGGCGGACCTGCGCCGCGCGCTCGCTGAGGGCGGGCTCGACGGCATCTGGCTGGCGCTGCATGGCGCCATGGTCACCACCGAGAGCATCGATCCGGAAGGCGAGCTGCTCGCCCGCATCCGTGCGGTTTCGGGAGCCGAGACCCTGCCGCTCTTCGGCGTCTTCGACCTGCACGCGACCTTCACCGCCAAGATGGCGCGCCACGCCAACGGCCTCGTCGCCTATCGCGAGAACCCGCATGCCGATGCGCGGGACGCGGCGGTGCGCTCGGCACGGCTCTTGGCCCGCGCGCTGAAGGGCGGCGAGCTGCCGCACATGCTGTCGGCCGGCGCGCCCCTGGTCTGGCCGCCGACCGGCACCGGCACGGCCGACCAGCCCATGCGCGACCTCGAGGCCCTGGCCCGGCAGATCGAGCAGGAAGACCCGGCGATCTGGGCCGTCAACGTGATAGCCGGCTATTCGTTTTCCGACGTGCCCGATGCCGGTGTGGCGTTCTCGTTGGTGACCAGCGGCGGCGACGAGGGCGCGCGGGGCGCACTTGTCCAGCTGGTCGCCCTCGCCGTCGCGCTGCGCGATCTCGGCATGCCGCGCGAATGGGATCTCGACGAGGCGGTCGACCGGATCAAGGGTCTGGCGGGCGGTCCCTATCTCATTGTCGAGCCCGCCGACAATATCGGCGGCGGCGCGCCCGGCGACGGAACGGCGGTGCTGCGGGCCCTGCTCCGGCACGGCCTCGGCAACTCCGCCGTAGCGATCGCCGATCCGGCTGCGGTGGCGGCCCTCGCCGATGCGCAACCCGGCGAGACGCGCCTGCTCTCGATCGGCGGCAAGGGTAGCGCCATCGCCGACGGCCCTGTCGAGATCGAGGCCCGCTTCGTCAGCCGCAGCGACGGGCGCTTCGCGCTGGAAGACCGCAACAGCCATCTCGCCGCCTCGCAGGGCGCGCATTTCGACATGGGACCGTCGGCGGTGGTGACGGTTGGTGATGGGGTCACGATCCTGCTGACCAGCCGCAAGACGCCGCCTTTCGACCTCGCGCAGTTCCGCTCGCAGGGCATCCATCCCGAGACGCTCAAGGCCATCGGCGTCAAGGCGGCGGTCGCGCATCGGCGCGCCTATGATCCGATCGCAGCCGGCAGCTTCACCGTCGCGACGGCCGGCCCCTGCACCAGCAGGATCGAGACCTTGCCCTATCGCCGCCTGCGCCAGCCGGTCTATCCCATCCATCCGGACTGGAGGCCCGAATGATCGAGCATCCCTCCGCTCCGGGCACGCCGCGCTCGCACCTGCCTTTCAGCCCCTGTGCTCGTGTCGGCGAGCTGGTCTTCGTCTCGGGTCAGGCATCGGTCGATGCCAGCGGCCAGATCGTCTCCGACAGTTTCGAGGGCGAGATGCGGCGCTCGATCGAGAACCTGCGCAAGGTCCTCGAAACAGCGGGCAGTGACCTCGCCCATGTCGTGCAGACGCGCAACTATGTCCGCGACGCCGAGGATCTCGCCACCTTCAACCGCCTCTATCGAGAGTATTTTGCCGAGCCCTATCCGGCGCGCACGACGCTCACCAGCTGCCTGCCGGCCTCACTGCGCTTCGAGATCGAATGCGTCGCCATCGTCAGGCGCTAGCCGTCACGCTGACCTGCCCCGCGCCGAGATGGGTCGACAGGCCGCGCGCGACGTCGAGCAACCGGGCGCCGGCCTTGGCGGCCAGCGGCCTCGGCATCCGCATCAGCGGCGCCGAGATGCTGATCGCCGCCACCGGGTAGCCGCGATCATCGAAGATCGGCGCCCCGACGCACATGGCGCCATCCTCGTTCTCGCCGGTCTCGGTGGCGTAGCCGGTCTTGCAGACGAGCCTGAGCTGGCGCTCGATCTCCTCGCGCTCGATCAGCGTCCGCCCCGTTCGCTCCGTCAGCGGCATCTCGAAATAGCGCTGCTTCTCGTCATCGGGCAGAAAGGCCAGAATCGCCTTGCCGAGCGCCGTCGAATGCATCGGATGACTCTCGCCGATCCGGGCCTGCATCCGCAATGAGCGGTTGGCCTCGATCAGGTCGATATAGACGATCGTGCCATTGCCCTTGACCGCGAGATTCACCGTCTCGTTGAACTCGTTCATCAGCCCAGTCATGGCCGGGCGCGCCAGCTGCCTGAGCTTGCTCAGGCTGGTGTCGACCCCGGCGATCGAGCGCAGCCGCGGGCCGACATCGTATTTGTCGGAAGCCCGGTTGTGGTTGAGGAAGCCGGCCTCCGCCAGGGTCTGGAGATAACGGAACGTCGTCGTCTTCGGGATGCCGAGCTCCTTGCAGACCGTCGTCAGCGCGACCTCATGGCCACGCCCGGCCACCAGCTCGAGGACTTTCAGCGCCTTCATGACCGGCAGCACGATGTAGGGGTTGTCGTCCCGGGGCGCCATTCTCAGCCTCTCGCTCTGGTTGGGCCGCCATTGTTAGCGCCGGGCCAGAATTCCACAACACGAAACACGCGTTCCTTTACAGTGAGTTTTGCCTCTGGTCTTTTCGGCGGCAAGGGCTGTGAACGGGAGCGAAACGTGCGAACTGACGAGAATGGCCCGGCGGCAGCGGGCGGCTTGCGCTTCGAGAAATCAGCACGCCAGATCGCCGAGAACGCGCGCTATATCGCCGGCGGGGTCAACAGCAATTTCCGCCTCGGCATGACGCCCGGCCCGCTGGTCTTCGAGCGCGGCGACGGCGCCTATCTGATCGACATCGATGGCAACCGGATCATCGACTATTATTGCGGCATGGGCGCCATGGTGCTCGGCCACACGCCGGCCGGCGTGCTCGACGCGGTCAAGCGGCAGGCCGACCAGGGCATCCTCTATGCCGGCCAGGCCATGGTCGAATACGAGGCCGCCAAGCTGATCTGCGAACGCGTCCCCTCGGCAGAGCGACTGCGCTTCGGCTCGTCCGGCTCGGAAGTGGCGCAGGCGGCGATGCGGCTCGCCCGCGCCGCGACCGGCCGGCGCACCATCGTCAAGTTCGAAGGCCATTATCACGGCTGGTTCGACAACATCCTGTGGTCGGCGGCGCCGGCGCCGGGAACCGGCGGGCCGGCCGAGGCCCCGACGCCGCTCGCGGGCAGCAACGGCCAGGACCCGGACGCCTCGAGCGGCATCGCCGTCCTCGGCTGGAACGACCTGCCGGCGCTGGAGGCGCGGCTGGCCAGGGGCGACGTCGCCGCCGTCCTGATGGAACCGGCGATGTGCAACCAGGGCGCCATCGCACCCGCCGCCGGCTATCTCGCCGGCGCTCTGGCCGCCTGCCGCAAGCATGGCACGCTGCTGGTCTTCGACGAGGTCATCACCGGCTTCCGGCTCGGCCGCGGCGGAGCGCAGGAGCTTTTCGGCGTCACGCCCGACCTGACGATCATGGCCAAGGCCATCGCCAACGGCTTCCCGGTCGCGGCCATTGCCGGCCGCGCCGAGCTGATCGACCTGTTCGCCAGTGGCGGCGTGCTGCATGGCGGCACCTTCAACGCCCAGCCGATCACGCTTGCCGCGCTCGTCGCCACCCAGAACGCGCTGACGCCCGAGCATTTTGCGCGCAGTTCCGCTCACGGCCAGCGGCTTCAGGACGGCATCCGCGAGATCCTGGCGCAGGAAGGCATCAAGGCGCAGGTCGTCGGCTTCCCGCTGATGTTCCACGTCGCCTTCGGCCTCGACGCGCCGGCGCGCAACTACCGGGACGTCGCCCTGTCCGACAAGGCCACCTATACCCGCTTCGCACATGCCCTGCTCCGGCGCGGCGTGCGCGTGCTCGAGCGCGGCGCGTGGTTCGTCTCCTCGGAACATGACGAAGCCGTGGTCGACGCGACGCTGGCGGCGGTCCAGGGCGCGGCGCGAGAGATCGCCTGAGCGAACGCGCCGCCGCTCAGCCCTCTTCGAGATGGCACGAGGCCCAGTGGCCCGAGGCGCGCTGGGTCAGGACAGGCGTCTCCACCCGGCAGCGCGCGAAGGCGAAGGGGCAGCGCGTGTGGAAGGTGCAGCCCGAAGGCGGATTGACCGGGGACGGCACGTCGCCTTCGAGCACGATGCGCTCGCGCTTGGCGCGCGGATCGGGCACGGGCGCCGCCGCGATCAGGGCGCGGGTATAGGGGTGGCGCGGCTCGCGGAAGAGTTCCTCCTTGCCGGCGATCTCGACGATCCGGCCGAGATACATCACCGCGATGCGGTGGCCGATATGCTCGACCACGCCGAGATCATGCGAGATGAAGAGATAGGCCAGCCCCATCTCCTCCTGCAGGTCCATCAGCAGGTTGAGCACCTGCGCCTGGACCGAGACGTCGAGCGCCGAGACCGGCTCGTCGGCGACGATGAGCGAGGGCGATAGCGCCAGCGCGCGCGCGATGCCGAGCCGCTGGCGCTGTCCGCCGGAGAACTCGAACGGGAACTTGCGCATCGCATCGGGCCTCAAGCCCACCTTGCCGAACAGCGCCTCGACGCGGGCCTCGCGCTGGCTACGGGACAGCTCGCCATAGTTCTCCAGCGGCTCGGCGACGATGGTGCCGGCATTCAGGCGCGGATTGAGCGAGGCGTAAGGGTCCTGGAAGATCATCTGGACCTTGCGCCGGAACGGCCGCAGGTCCGAGGTCGCGACGGCGGTCATGTCTTCGCCATCGAGCTTGACGGTGCCGGAGGTCGGCTCGATCAGGCGCAGGATCAGCCGGCCAACCGTGCTCTTGCCGCAGCCGGATTCGCCGACGAGACAGAGCGTCTCGCCAGGCCCGATGCTGAAGCTGACGCCATCGACGGCCTTGATCGCCTGCGTCTCGCGCAGGAACAGCTTCTTCTTCAGCCCGAAATGCTTCTTCAGGTCTTCGACTTCGAGAACTGGAGCGCTCATGCCGCCAACGCCCTCTCCGCCTCGTGGCAGGCCACGACATGGCCCGATGCGAGCTCGCGCAAGGCAGGCGCCTCGATCCGGCAGCGCTCGGTCGCCAGAATGCAGCGCGGCGCGAAGGCGCAGCCCTGGATCGGCTCGCGCAGCGACGGAACGATGCCGGGAATCTCGTTGAGGCGGCGGCCCCGCGCCAGCCCCCTGAAACGCGGGATCGAGGCCATCAGCCCGCGCGTATAAGGATGCAGCGGCTGGTCGAACAGCGCCTCGACGCCGGCCTCCTCGATCTTGCGGCCGGCATACATCACGATGACGCGCTGGCAGGTCTCGGCGACCACGCCGAGATCATGCGTGATCAGGATCACGGCCGAGCCGGTACGCTCCTTCAGCTCGACGATCAGGCGCAGGATCTGGGCCTGGATGGTGACGTCGAGCGCCGTCGTCGGCTCGTCGGCGATCAGCAGGCGCGGATTGCAGGCCAGCGCCATCGCGATCATCACGCGCTGGCGCATGCCGCCTGAGAACTGGTGCGGATAATCACTGAGCCGGCGTTTGGCGTCGGGGATCTTCACCAGCGACAGCATCTCGCCCGCCCGCGCCAGCGCCGCCTTCGGATCGGCGCCCTGATGGATGCGCACCGCCTCGGCGATCTGCTCCCCGACCGTAAGGACCGGGTTGAGCGAGGTCATCGGCTCCTGGAAGATCATCGCGATGTTGTTGCCGCGAATGGCGCGCATCTCGCGCTCCGACAGACTCAGCAGGTCCTTGCCCTCGAACCGGACCGAGCCCGCCACCGTGCGGCCGATCGTCGGCGGCAGCAGCCGCATGATCGAGAGCGCGGTGACGCTCTTGCCGCAGCCGGACTCGCCGACGATGCCGAGCGTCTCGCCGGGCGAGACGGTCAGCGACAGCCCACCGACGGCACGCGTGACGCCGTCCTCGTTGAAGAAATGGGTTTCGAGATCGCGAACGGAGAGAAGGGTTTCAGCCATGGTCACATCCGCCGCGACAGGCGCGGGTCGAGCTTGTCGCGCAGGCCGTCGCCGAGCAGGTTGACCGCCAGCACGACCAGCGCCAGCGCGATCGCCGGGCAGAAGATCGTCCAGGGCGCGCGCGCCAGGTAGAGCCGGCTCGAGGCGATCATGTTGCCCCAGCTCGGGATCTCGGGCGGGACGCCGGCGCCGAGGAAGGACAGCGACGCCTCGACCAGGATGGCGGAGGCGCAGATATAGGTCGCCTGCACGATCAAGGGCGGGATCGTGCTCGGCATGATATGACGCAGGATGATCTTGGGCACCCGCGCCCCGCCCGCGATCGCGGCCTCGACGAAGGGCTGCTCGCGCACCCCGAGCACGACCGAGCGTACCAGCCGGACCACGCGCGGGATCTCGGGAATGGTGATGGCGGCGATGACGATGCCGATGCTGCCGCGGTTGAGGGCGACGAGCGCGATGGCGAGCAGGATCGCCGGAATCGCCATCAGCCCGTCCATCAGCCGCATCACGACCGCATCGACGCGGCGGAAATAGCCGGCCAGCAACCCGATCATCAGCCCGACGAGAATCGACAGCGCCGCAACCGTGAGCCCGACGATCAGCGAGACCCGGGCGCCATGCGTCGTTCGCGCGAAGACATCCTGCCCGAGATGGTCGGTGCCGAACCAGAACTGGGCCGAGGGCGGCAGCAGCCGGCGCGTCGGCGCCTTCAGCATCGGGTCGCCCGAGATCAGCGGCGCGAACACCGCGACCGCGACGAAGAAGGCCAGGATCGCGGCGCCGAACAGCATGGTCGGGTTGCGGCGCGCGAAGCGCCAGAGGCGCGCCGCGGGGCTGCGCTGCGGGCGGACGGCGACCGGGGCGGCGACGGAACTCATCGGCAGCCCCCCATCAGTAGCGAATCCGCGGGTCGATCAGGGAATAGGTGAGATCGACCAGGAGGTTGACGAGGACATAGATGCCGGAGAACAGCAGGATCACGCCCTGGATGATCGGGTAGTCGCGCTTCGAGATGGCATCGACGACGAGCCGGCCGATGCCGGGAATGTTGAACACCGTCTCGGTGATCACCACGCCGCCGATCAGCAGGGCGACGCCAATGCCGATCACCGTGATGATCGGCACCCCGGCATTCTTCAGGGCGTGCTTCATCAGCATCGGCTTGGTCGAGACGCCCTTGGCCTTGGCCGTGCGGATATAATCCTCGGCCAGCACCTCCAGCATCGATGTGCGTGTGATGCGCGCGATCAGCGCGATATAGGCCAGTCCGAGCGTCACCGTCGGCAGGATGAGATGCAGCGCCCAGGGGCCGATCCCGTCGGCGAAAGGCTTGTAGCCCTGCACCGGCAGCCAGCGCAGCTCGATCGCGAAGATGTAGATCAGCACATAGCCGACGACGAAGGCCGGCATCGAGAAGCCGAGCACGGAAAAGCCCATTAGCGCGCGGTCGAGCAGGCTGCCCACCTTCCAGGCGGCGAGCACGCCGAAGCTGACCGCGATCGTGACGGCGAAAAGCATCGTCAGCAGCGCGATCGACAGCGTCGGCTCGAGGCGCTGCAGGATCAGCACGCTCACCGGCGTGTTGGAGAAGATCGAGACGCCGAGATCGCCCTTGATCACCCGGAAGGCCCAGCGCCCGAACTGCACCAGCAGCGGATCGTCGAGCCCGAGCCGCTGGCGGATCGCGACGATCTGGTCAGGCGTGGCGTAATCGCCTGCGATGATCGCGGCCGGATCGCCGGCGGAGAGATGCAGGAGCAGGAAGACGAAGATGCCGACGAGCGCCATCACCAGAATGGTCGAGGCAAGGCGGTGGGCGAGATAGGTGAACATCGGTCCGGTCGCGCTCCGTCAAGGCCTGCGGGATCGGAAAGCCGCCGCGAAGACGCGGCAGCCGGCGAAAGAGCGCTGGTCCGGACTCCGCAGGCGGCGGAATCCGGCAGCGTAGGCGGAAGGGGCCAAGCGGCCTCAGCCCTTCTTGACGTTCCAGAACGGGATCAGCTCCGGCATGCCGATCAGCCCGGTCAGGTTGCGCAGCGCCGCGGGCTGGAACCATTGCCCGAAATACATGTGCGGCACGAAATCCCAGGCGTTCTGCTGCATGTCGCGCGCGATCTGCTTGCGCTCGGCATCATCGGCCGCCTGCGCCCATTTGTTGCGGAAGGCCTCGTGCTTCTCGTCGGAAGGCCAGCCGAACCAGCCCTTCTCGCCATTGGCCGCGTGGCCGCTGAGCGCCACCGGATTGCCGAAGGCGTTGACCGAGCCCGAGGTGAAGAAGACGTTCCAGCCGCCCTGGTCCGGCGGCGTCTTGACGGCGCGCCGCGTGATCACCGCGCCCCAGTCCGAGGCCTGCAGCGAGACGTTGAAGCCCGCCTGCCGCATCCATTGCGCGATCAGGTTGGCGCCATTGTTCATATAGGCGATATTGGTCGCCTGCAGCACGACGACGGGCCGGCCGTCATAGCCGGATTCCTTGAGCAGCTGCCTCGCCTTCTCGATGTTCTGGCCTTCCTTGAACCAGCCGATATTGGCGTCGTTCTCCATCGGCGTGCCCATGCCGAACAGCGACGAGCAGCCCCTGAAATATTTCTCCTCGCCGAAGGTCGCCTTCATCACCTCGGTCGGGTGGATGAGGTGCAGCATGGCCTGCCGGGCCTTGACGTTGTTGAAGGGCGGATAGAGCCAGTTCACGCGCGCCCAGCCGAGCTGGCCCTGCTTGTTCAGGACCTCGAGCTTGATCTCCTTCTCGCCTTCGAGCGAGGAGAGCAGGTCGACATTCGGATATTCGATCATGTCGATCTCGCCGGCGCGGATAGCGGCGATCGCCGTCGCCTCATCGGCGATGTTCTCGAAGACGACGCGGTCGACATTCACGACCTTGCCGCCGGAGGTGAACACGGCCGGCTCCGAGCGCGGCGCATAGTTCGGGTTCTTGTCGTAGACGTAGCGCTGGCCCTGGACGACGGCGTCCTGGTTGAAGGTGAACGGCCCCGAGCCGATGATCGTCTGGATCTGCTGGTTCGGATCGGTCTGCGCTTCCTTCTCGCGCATGATGTAGCAGACATTCGTCGCCGCCTTGGCGAGCCACTCCACCACCAGGCTGTAGGGCTCCTTCATCACGATCTGGAAGGTCTTGTCGTCCTTGACCGGCGTGTCGGCCAGGCGCGCCAGCATGTGCTGGCCGCCGCCGTCGCGGGCCGCCCAGCGCCGGATCGAGGCGACGCAATCCCTCGCCGTCACCGGCGTGCCGTCCGTGAAGCGCAACCCGTCGCGCAGCTCGAAGGTATAGGTCTTGCGGTCGTCCGAAAGGCCCCATTTCGAGACCATTTGCGGCTTCGGCTCGTATTTGTCGTCCACGCCGAACAGCATGTCGTAGACCATGCCGGCGTGGTAGGAGGTCATGTTCGCGGTCGTCCAGATCGGATCGAAGACGCGAAGATCGCCATGCAGCACGGCGCGGATCGTGCGCGCCACCGGCGGCGTTGCCTGCGCCCGGACACGGGCTGGAGCAGCGGTGAGCGCTCCGGCGGCGAGCCCGCCCTGAACGAATCTGCGGCGTGTGGTGGTCATGTCATACTCCTCCCAGAGATGCAGGACGGCCGCGGACATTCGCCTCGTCGGCTATCCGCGGTCATTAACTCACGGCCTTGTCGCCCTCCGCAAGCACATTCGACGCGTTCGAGATCAGACGACCAGGCGGCCCGGCGGCAGCGGGTCATGTGGCCAGAGCGGGCGGGCGATCTTGCGGTAGGGATATTTGCGCACGTCGAGATGCGACGGGCCGCCACCATCGGTATAGATCACCGCGCTGGCGATTGGTCCGTAGGCGGCGTGGAAATGGTTGGTCGACTTCACGCTGACGATCCGCTTCTGCGTCGGGTCAATGCCGACGCTGGTGAAGATCTCGAGCCCGAGCGCCTGGCTGCGATGCGAGATCAGCGACACGTCGATGCCGTCGATGCGGATGCCGACACCGTTGCCGATCGGCACCTTGGCCGTGCCGAAGCTCTGCGTGCCGTTGCGCACGGCCCCCAGCACGGTGACCTCGCCATCGACCGGCACGCCCGAGGTCGATGCGGCCTTGCCGCCGAAACGCAGCGGAATGGTCGCGCCGACCCCGGCGGTCAGGCAGAAGGCGACGGCGACGGGGTCCCAGACCGGCCCGATCGCGGCGTCGGTGATGCCGCGCTCGCGCAGGCGGTGGATGATGTTGGTGTTGTCGGAGGCCGCGCCGCCACCGGCATTGTCGGTCGAATCCGCGATCACGGTCGGCCCGTTCCCGGTGCTGGCCAGCGCCCGGTCGAGCGCCTCGTCGAGCGGGACCACCGGCGGCGCGAACTGGCCCTTGAGCGAGCGGAACTCCTCGCCGAGCCTGGTCGCGAGCGCGTCGCCCGCCGCCTTGGCGTCGTCGGTGATCACCAGCACGCGCGTGCCGATCTCCGGAACGTCGCCCTGCTGGAAACCATGCGCCAGCGAAACCGAGAGCACGCCGTCCTTGCCTTCGAGCGCGCTCATCCGGTCGACGAAGGAACGGCCCGGTTCGCGCGTCGTCGGCACGAGCTCGATCATCCGGCAATCATAGAGCGACATCACCGGCCTGATCTCGCCGCGAACCGTGCGCGTGATGATGTCGACCAGCTCCTCGGCGCGCTCGACGAAATCGATATGCGGATATTCCTTGTAGAGGATGATCGCGTCCGCCAGCCGCACGCGCTTCTCGGTCAGGTGGCAATGCGGATCGAGCTCGACGCCGATCGGCACCTTGGGGCCGACGATGGCGCGGACATGTTCGAGGATGTCGCCTTCGCAATCGTCATAGCCATGCGCGACCATCGACCCGTGCAGGCCGAGCAGCACGCCGTCGACCGGCATCGCCGCCTTGAGCTGGCCGAGGATCTCGTCGCGCATCTCCTCGTAATCGGCCTTCGCGCAGGTGCCCGACGGCTCGGCCCAGAAGCAGGAGCCTTCGATCAGGGTGAAGCCGTCCTGTTTCGCCCGCTGTCGCGCAACGTAAAGCGGCGCGGTCGTATGGGTCGCGCGGTCCGGATGCTGTCCGGCCGGGAAATAGGCGGAAGCCTCGAAATTGGCGCGGGATGTCGGAACCGGAGAGAAGGTGTTGGTTTCGGTGGCAAGCGACGCGGCGAACAGACGCATGATCCAACACTCTCCCGCTTTTCTACGGGAGAGCGTCGGCCAGCGGCGGCGGGACTGTCAACCCGCACCCTGTTTCGTCAGGCGAACACGATCTCCGCATTGACCTGGGCGACGGTCTGGTAGGGCAGCCAGGCGAACCAGCTGCTGCCCGAGTCGACGATATAGACGCCGGCGACACCGCCATTGGTCCCCCCGAAGGCGGAGATGCGGCCGGCATAGGAGGTGTCGAAGGACAGCCGGTCGCCGGCATTGAAGGTGAAGACCGTGTCGAATTCGCCCGAGACCAGGTCGCCGGCCCCGAAACGGTAGGTGTCCGCGCCGGTATTGCCGTAGAGATAATCGCTGCCGGTGCCGCCGCGAATGAGATCATTGGCATTGGCGCCGCCATAGATGATGTCGTTGCCGGAGCCGCCATCGGCGAGCGCGAAGCTGCCGCCGACCGAGCCGACCGCCAGGACGTCGTTGCCGGCGCCGCCGTACACCGTGTCGGCGCCGGTGATCGCCGGTCCCGAAAAATCGCCGCCGAAGAGCCAATCCTCGCCGTCGCCGCCATACAGGGCGTCGGAACCGCCATTGCCATAGAGGAAATCGGCATCGACGCCGCCGACCAGCGTATCGTCATCGGCTCCGCCCAGGGCGATGTTGTTCGCGCCCGAGCCGACGTCGATATAATCGAAGCCGGCGCCGCCGAGGATATAGTCCTGTCCTCCCAGGCCAAAGAAGTTGTTGTTGCCGCTATTGCCGATTATCACGTCCGAGAGCGTGCCGGCGCGCAGCTCATTGGTTCCGTAGACGCCCTCTATGTTGCTCAACGTGTCGTAGGCACCGGTATTGTCCTGCGCGAAGCCGTTCGCGAGATCGACATAGACGCCCGAGCTGCCCACCGCCGGACCGCCCCACGTGTAGTTCGCGTAGTCGACGCCGCTGCCGCCGTCGAGGATGTCGGCGCCGGTGCCGCCCTCCAGGAGGTCGTCGTCGCCGCCGCCGAAGATATAGTCGCTTCCGTTACCGCCCCTGAGGACATTCGCATTCCCGCCGCCAAAGATCTCGTCGGCGAATTGCGTGCCGGTGATGTTGCGGATGCCGAAGACCCGGTCGATGTCGCCGAACGAGCCCTCCACCGTGTCCGTCGCGATGCCGCCCTGGACATTGGTTGCGCTCAGGTTGACCCGGATGCCGTGCGTTGCGCCGAAGGACACGTCGAGACTGTAATCGACCGTGTCGGGGTTCAGGCCGCCCGAGCCGACGAAGACGTCATTGCCGCCGAGGCCGAAGAAGGTGTTGCTCGCCGTGCCGCCTGCGGTGACGTTGGCGCCGCTGTAGAAATAATCGGCCCCGGCCGTGCCGCGCACCGCTTCGATACTGGTCAGCGTGTCGGTGTCGCCAAAACCGTCCCGCGCCGTCCCGGCCGCCACGGTGAAGCCGTTGACCGTGACGCTTGCCGCACTGAGATTGACGATGACCGCGCCCGTTCCGCCAAAGGCGGCGTCGCTCTGGTACGACATCGTGTCGAAGCCGGCGCCGCCATTGATGAAGTCGCCGCCGCCGAACCCGCGGAACTGATTATTGTCGGCGTTTCCGATGAAGACGTCGACACGGTTCGTGCCCCGGACGGCCTCGATGCTCGTGAAGGTGTCGGTGTTGCCGAACTGGTCGGTGGCGATGCCCGTCGCGAGATTGACGGTGACGCCGCTCGATCCGAGATACATCGCCTGCGCCGGCCTCAGGGCGTCATTGGAGCTGATGAAGTCGAGCGTGTCGAAGCCGCCGCCGCCATGGATGGTGTCGTTGCCCATATAGGCCCGGAAGGTGTTGTTGCCGTCGTCGCCGATCAGGGTATCGGCGTTCATGCTGCCGATCAGCCCCTCGATCGAAATGAAGGTATCGGTCGCGCCGAAGGTGTCGGTGGCGGTTCCCGTGGCGAGATTGGCGATGACGCCCAGGCTGCCCGCCTCGATCTTGTAGCTGGCAAAGTCGATGCCATCGCCGCCGTTCAGCGTATCGTTGCCGCCGAAGCCGTAGAGGGTGTCGTCGCCTCCTCCACCCAGGAGCAGATCCGCTCCGGAATAGCCGCGCAGCTCGTCCTCGCCGGCGAAGAGCGAGGTCATTAGCCCCGCGCCGTTGACGCTCGGGGTCAGGAACGACTGGAACGTGACGGCCGAGTAGCTGAGCTCGGCGATGGTCTCGATATTGGTTCCGCCATTGGCATGGGTCAGAGCGGTGATCGTCCCGGCGGTCATCTGCCCGCCCGCGATGGTGATCCCCGATCCGGTCAGCACGAGCGACGTGCCATCGCTAAGACCAAGCGTCACGGAAGATAATCCGCTTCCGTCTCCCGTCAGAATTGTGGAAGTCAGAACAGTTTGAAACGCCGTTCCTGCGGTCAATCTGATATAATTCGCCATGTTTCAAGACCCCCCAAAATGCAACGGCCCTCACGTTCAAGCTCGGGAATCCGATGGTTGCCTCAGATTATTGCTGCGATTCACTGTTTACGGTGAGCCTCTAGGCGCTTCCGTTGCTTTTGTTTGCAGATTGATAAACGTAGCTGGCTACTCGGGTCGCGCGAACTTACCTCAAAATACGACGGTGAAATTGTCTATTTGGAGGTAATACAGCCCGACTCGAATCGACGCACTCCCCAAAAGGGAGGTGTGTTGACAGTAATTCTTTGTACAGGGCGATCGCTGCGCGGCATTCTTGCCTGAACTCAGCATAAGAACTGCGGCCGCGCTTGCGCGGCCGCAAGGCCTCGGGCGCTAAGCTAGCCGGCGACGATCAGTTCGCAGCGCGCGTCCTTGATCATCTGCAGCGTCGTCGGGCCAGGCTTCCGGTCGGTGACGAGCGTGCTCATTTCCCGCAGATGCGCCACGCGGGACATCGCGACACGGGAAAACTTGGTATGGTCGGCGAGCAGCACGGAGCGGCGCGCATTGCGCATCATGGCGCGGCCGACCACGGCCTCGTCGTCGCGATATTCCAGCAGGTTGCCGTCCGCATCGATGCCGCCGATGCTCGTCATGTGCAGGTCGCAGCGGTAGTTCTCGATGAAGGCGGCCGCATGCATGCCGCCGAGCGCTCGGTTCTGGCCGAGCCAGAAGCCGCCGGTGATCAGGATCGAGATCTCCGGGCAGCGGTCGAGGATCGAGGCCGCAGCCGTGCTGTTGGTGACGACGCGCAGACCGCGCGGGCGCCGTTCCGCGATCGCCTTGGCCAGCGCGTCGACAGTGGTCCCGGGCGTCAGGAACAGCGAGCTGCCGGGCGTCACCAGCTCGGCCGCCGCGCGCGCGATCGCGGCCTTCTCCGCCGCCGTCTCGACATGGCGCAACTCGTAATCGGCATTGGCGGTGCTGAGATTGGCGCTGGCCCCGCCATGATGGCGGCGCAGCAGGCCCCGGTCCGAGAGTTCCTGGAGGTCGCGGCGCAAGGTCTGGGGCGTGACGTTGAACGCCGCCACCATCTCCTCGATCGCCGCATAGCCGCGCCGGGAGAGGATATCGAGAATCTCGCTGTGGCGCTTGTTGAGTTCGGTCATGCCGCGCCAGAACTACAACTGACGCGACGTGAAGGGCAATGCGCGATTACGAAAATGCGCATTGCGGAAAGGAACGCATAATGCATCATGCGCGCCGGCGCGGCGCAGTGAGGCAGCATGAGCGGTGACGGCCAGATCATGACCCGCAGGATCATCTGCGCCGGCAATCTCGTCCATGACGAGGTTTTTCATATCGACGCCCTGCCGACCGCCGGCATCAAGACCGGCGTGCTGCATTATGACCAGCGCTATGGCGGCCCGGCCGCGACCGCTGCCGTCGCGATTTGCCGTCTGGGCGGCACCGCGTCCTATTGGGGCCGCGTCGGCGCCGATCCGGCCGGTGATGCGGCGATCCGCATCATGCAAAGCCACGGCGTCGATTGCAGCGGCGTCGCGCGGCTTCCGGGACGCACCTTGCGCGCCATCGTGCTGGTCGACAGCCGCGGCGAGCGCAGCATCGTCTCCGACCGCAGGAGCCTGCCGACCGATCCGAGCGCGCTTCCGGACGACCCGCTCGACAATGTCGGCGCCGTCCTTGTCGATACGCGCTGGCCGGCGGGCGCCGATGTCGTGCTGGATCGGGCCCGCGCCGCCGGCATCGTCACCGTCCTCGATGCCGATGGCGGCACGCCCGGGGACAATGAGCGCCTGATCGGCAAGGCCGACCATGTCGTGTTCTCGAGCGAGGGCCTGCGGGATTTCGCCGGCGAGGGCCAGCCGGAGGATCTGTTGCGGCGCTGCGCCGCGAACTCGCGAAAGGTCTTCGCCGTCACGCGCGGCGCGGCCGGCAGCCTCTGGCTGATCGATGGCGAGATCGTCTCGGTCCCCGCCTTCCGCGTTCCGGTCACCGACACGACCGGTTGCGGCGATGTCTTTCACGGCGCCTATGCGCTCGGCCTCTGCGAAGGCCGGGCGCCGATCGAAGCGGCCCGTTTCGCCACAGCGGTCGCCGCCCTGAAAGCGGAACGCGCCCGCGGCTGGGACGGCATGGCCGATCGCCCCGCCGTCGAAGCGCTGCTCGCCAATGGCGAGACGCATTAGCGCCCGTCATCCCGCTCCGAGCCGTGCTGCATGAGCGAACTCACATCGCCGTCATGCTGCGATGCACCGAAAACGAAAATCAAACTTGCGATAGCGAAAGGATCATGCATCATCGAGAGCGATAATGAAAACGATGCTCCGGAGGTTCATCCCTCGCGCTCCGGCGGTGCCGATACCGCTCGAGCTGGTCGCATCGTTTCAGCTCTCATCGCCGGCGACGTCCGCCGTGCCGGCCCGATCGTAAGGTGTGATTGATGGCTTGCTCCTCCCTCGCCGAGCTGCTCGAAGATCTGAAGACCCTCGATGTCGACCTGTCGGGCCCCTCGCCCGACTTCTCCCGGAGCACGCGCCCGCCGGGCGAGATGGTCGATCGCTGGGCCGAGACGGCCGCCCTGGCGGAGCCCGAGGCCCGCTCCGTCGCGATCTGGGCGATCCGGGAGGCCGCCCTTGCCGCCGGCATCGTGCCGGCCTCGGTGCAGGAGCTCTACCTCGCTTGCGCCGCCGGGACATGGTCCGGCAAGACGGTGCCGGCGATGAACCTGCGCGGCTGGACCTATCAGACCTGCCGCGCCGTCTTCCGTGCCGCAAGCGAGCTCGATTCCAAGCTCTTCATCTTCGAGCAGGCCGTCGGCGAGGCGCTCTATGCCCAGCAGCCGCCCCTGGAATACGCGGCCGGCGTCCTCGCCGCGGCGCTGCGCGAGGGACATGAAGGTCCGGTCTTCCTGCAGGCCGACCACGACCAGATCAATGCGAAAGCCTATCTGGCCGACCCGAAGGCGGAGATCCGCAAGCTCGAGGCGATCATGCGCGAGCAGGTCGCGGCCGGGCTCTACAGCATCGACATCGACGCCTCGACCGTGGTCGACCTGGCGCTGCCGACCGTCGAGGACCAGCAACGCGTCAATGCCGAGCTGACCGCGCATTTCACCGAGTTCGTGCGCGGCATCGAACCCGAGGGCGTCACCATCTCGCTCGGCGCGGAGATCGGCGAGGTCGGCCACGAGAACACCACGCCGGAGGAACTGCGCGCCTTCATGAAGGTCTATCTCGAGGAGATGGCCAGGCGCGGCCGCAACCTCCCGATCGTCAGCAAGATCAGCATCAATTCCGGCACCTATCACGGCGGCAAGGTGCTGCCCGACGGAACGCTCGCGCCGGTCAATGTCGATTACGAACTGCTCAGGACGATCTCCACGATCTGCCGCACGGAGTTCGACATGGCGGGCGCGGTGCAGCACGGCGCCTCGACGCTGCCGGGCGAGCAGCTGGCCAGGTTTCCGGCGGCCGAGGCCGTCGAGATCCACCTGGCGCTCGGCTTCAACAACCTGATCTTCGACCATCCGAGCCTGCCGCAGGCGCTGAAGGATCAGATCCGCGACTACACCTTCGCCCATCACGCGGCCGAGCGTGCGCCCGGCGAGACCGATGCGCAGTTCTTCTACAATACGCGCAAGAAGTCGTGGAAGGTGATGAAGCAGCCATTCTGGGAGATGCCGGCCCAGACCCAGGCCGAGATCATGGCCTCGTTGCAGACGATGTTCCGCAACATGTTCACCTGGATGAATGTCGGCAATACCAGCAGGCTGGTGCTCGACAACACCACCGCGGTCAAGGTCGCGCCGCCACTGCCCGAGGCGCTCCGCAAGCCCCGCGCTGCCTGAACCCGCTCTGCCCAAGCGCGCCGGTGGAGACGGCCGCGGCAAACAAGAAGGCTGCCAAGAACAAACAATCAACCAGGGAGGATACGCTCATGCATCTGCAATCAAGGTCCCTGACGCTCGCGGCGATGACGCTCGCCGCTACGCTCAGCCTGCCGACGCTCGCGCTCGCCCAGCAGAAGGAGGTGCGCTGGGGCCAGTGGAAAGGCACCGAGGTCGGCGAGAAGTTCATGGCCGAGCTGAAGGCCGCCTTCGAGAAGGACCATCCCGACATCAAGCTCGTGACGGTCGATTCACCCTTCACCGGCTTCCACGACCGCGCCGTCGTCCTGCATCAGGCCAAGAAGCTGCCCGACGTCCTCCTGGTGCAGGTCGACTGGGTGGCGGAATTCGCCGATCTCGGCATGATCGAGCCGCTCGACGAGCGCATCGCCAAGGAGCCGAAGGAGTTCTTCGCCAATATCCCGGTGACCTTCCACCAGCAATGGAAGGGCAAGCAGTACTACCTTCCGATCGAGAGCGGCGCGGTCGCGCTGTTCTACAATACCGACCTGTTCAAGGCCGCCGGCCTGTCGGGCCCGCCCAAGACCTGGGACGAGTTCGCGGACTATGCCCGCAAGCTCACCAGTCCCGAGAAGCGGCAATTCGCGGTCACCGGCACGCTGCAGGGCGAGCCGCCGACCAACATGACCTATGACATCTACCCGCTGCTGCTGCAGGCCGGCGCGAAGATCATCGACGCGAGCACCAACAAGGCCGTGTTCAACAGTCCCGAGGGCGTCGCCGCCATCGAGTGGTATGTCGAGCGCATCAACAAGGACAAGGTCTCGGTTCCCGGCGTGCTCAGCAATGGCGAGAAGGAGAAGCGCGCCAATTTCGCCTCCGGCAGCGTCGCGATGATGTTCGAGGGGCCGTGGGGCGTCGCCATCCAGAAGCAGCTCAACCCGAAGCTCAACTACGACATCGCGCCGCTGCCCAAAGGCAAGACCAGCGGCACCATGGTGCGGGGCTCGCTGAACACGATCACGACGCAGGCGCAGGACAAGGACGCGGCCTGGACCTTCATGCGCTGGCTCTCGGGGCCGAAGGGCATCGAGATGTGGGCGAAGGGCACAGGCGGCTTCCCGGCACGCACCGATGTCGCCAACCAGGGCTGGTTCAAGGAGCTGAAGCTGTTCCAGGCCTTCGTCACGCAGATGGCGGCCGACAACGCCAACTCGCCCTTCCTGGTCATGCCGAACGCCGTGCAGATGAACAAGGTCATGACGACCGAGATCCAGAACGTCGTGCAGGGCAAGAAATCGGCGAAGCAGGCTTTGGATGACGCCGCGGAGCAGTGGAACAAGGTCCTCGCCTCGGCGAAGTAGCGTCTCCGCCCGGAGGGGCGCCGCCCCTCCGTCATCGCTCAGGGGGCGCGGTCGCGCATGCGCGGCCCGCCCCGCATCGATCGGCGAGTCATGCTTTCACTCAGACAGAAATACCGCGAGGAGGCCCTGGCCTATTCGTTCCTGTGGCCGTCGCTGCTGATCCTGGTCGCACTGCTGATCTACCCGCTCTTCGACGTGGTTCGGCTCAGCTTCTATGACAGCAACCTCCAGCGCGAGACCTGGGTCGGCCTCGGCAACTACGTCGCGCTGGCGAGCGACCCGCTGTTCTGGCGCGCCTTCCTGAACACGGTGGTGTTCACCGCGTTCAGCGTGGTTCTGCATCTCGTCATCGGCCTCGGGCTCGCGATCCTGCTGAACATGCATCTCGACCCGACATTCCGCAGCGTCGCGCGCGGCCTGCTCATCGTGCCCTGGCTGCTCGCGCCGACGGTCGCCGGCATGATCTGGGTGCTGATGCTGCAGCCATTGGGCATCGTCAACGGCCTCCTCGCCTCGCTCGGGCTGATCGACCCGAACTTCGCGATCTCATGGCTCGGCGATCCCGCGACCGCGCTCGGTTCGGTCACGGCCATGAATGTCTGGCGCGCCTTTCCCTTCTTCATGGTGATGCTGCTGGCGGGGCTCCAGGCCATCCCGAAGCAGCTCTACGAGGCGGCGGAGATCGACGGCGCCACGCTGTTCCGCCAGTTCTGGCACATCACCATTCCGCAACTGCGCGGGGTCATCGCGACGATCATCCTGCTCGATTCGATCTGGACCTTCCGCGCCTTCGACCCGGTCTATGTCATGACCGGCGGCGGGCCGGCCCATTCCTCCGAAGTGCTGGCGACGGCGATCTATTTCGACGGGTTCCAGAAGCTGAAATTCGGCTACGCCTCGGCCGAGGCCGTCGTCATGTTCATCGTCCTCTTCATCGCGAGCGCCTTCTACGTGCGCCGAGCCATGAGCAACGCACAATGAGCAACGCACAATGACAGTTGCCCTTCAGAATACCGCGGCGCATCCGCGCCCCTATCTGGGCAAGATCGGCACGCGCGGGCGCGAACGCCTGCTCAACGCCCTGGCCTATTCTCTGCTGATCGTGGCGATCGGCATCGTCTTCATTCCGCTGCTCTGGATGCTGAGCGTCTCGCTTCGGCCGAATCTCGAGGTCATGCGGATGCCACCGGACTGGCTGCCGCAGGTCTTCACGCTCGAGGGCTATGTGAAGATCTTCACCACGCCGCGCTACTTGCTCGTCTTCCTCAACACGATGGCGGTCTCGCTGCTGGTGACGGCGCTGTCGCTGGTTCTGGGGGCGATGGCCGCCTATGCGCTGGCGCGCTTCAAGTTCGCCGGGCAGCGCACGGTGCTGATGTTCCTGATCACCACCCAGATGTTCCCGCTGGTGCTGCTCTGCATCCCCTATTTCCGGATCTTCATCACGCTGGGGCTGTATGACACGCGCACCTCGCTGGTCGTCGTCTATCTGACCTTCACCCTGCCCTTCTGCATCCTCATGCTGCGCAGCTATTTCATCAATATCCCGCGCGACATCGAGGAGGCGGCGATGGTCGACGGCTGCTCGCGCCTGGGCGCGATCTTCCGCACCCTGATCCCGATGTCCTATCCGGCCTTCATCGGCGCCGGCCTCTACACCTTCCTGCTCGCCTGGAACGAGTTCCTGTTCGCGGTGGTGCTGATCGAATCCTGGGAGAACCGCGTGCTGACCATGGCGATCTACAGCCTGATGGCCGAGTTCGTCACCGACTGGAACACGATGATGGCCTTCTCCGTGCTGGCGAGCCTGCCGCTGGTGATGGCCTTCATCTTCCTGCAGAAATTCATGGTGCAGGGCATGACCGCCGGCGCCCTGACCTCCTGACTGGCCTGCCTGAAGATCAGATCGCGTCCGGCTGCCGGTCCGGCCGCGCCGAGATGAAGGCCGGCAAGCCGGCGCAGGCCGCGTCGATCGCGACGAGCCGCGGGAACGGCGTCAGGTCGAGCCCGAAACGGCGGGCGCTGCCGATCTGCGGCACCAGGCAGAGATCGGCGAGGCCGGGAGCCGCGCCGAAGCAGAATGGCGCAGCACTATCCGGCAGCAGCGCCTCGCAGGCGGCGAACCCGTCCGCGATCGCCGTGCGAATCCATCCGGCCACCTCGTCTTCGGACCAGCCGGCTGCCCGCAGGCGCTTGAGGACCTTCAAGTTCTGCAGCGGATGGATGTCACAGGCGATCGCCAGCGCGAAAGCCTCCACCTGCGCCCGCAGCACGGTATTCTCCGGCAGGAGCGGCGGCTCGGGATAGCTCCGGTCGAGCCAGCCGATGATGGCGAGCGACTGGGTCAGGACCGTGCCGTCGTCGAGCTCCAATGCGGGCACGAGCGCCTGCGGATTGACGGCGCGATAGGCCTCGTCGAGATGCTCGCCCGTGCGCAGATTGTGGATGCGCGTCTCGGGCCGGACGGATTTGAGCGCCAGCGCGATGCGCACGCGCCAGGCGGCCGAGGAGCGGAAATAGCCGTGAAGCAGCATGGTTGCGTCTCCTCCCGTCGGCGCGCCCGCGGCCAGGCCGCCTCAAGCAACGAACCGCAGGCGCATTGATATTCGCCTAGGGCAGATAAGGCTCCATCCCGTGCTGGATGTGCTCGCGCAGCGCGGCCTTCGCGCCGTCCAACTCGCCGGCGCGCAGCGCAGCGATGATCGAGTCGTGCTCACGGACGATCATCTCCAGATTGTCGGGCCCCTTGCCGTAGAGCGTCTGCGCCACGCGTTGATGGTAGCCGAGCGTGCGATAGGCGTCGTCGATGAAAGGGTTCTCGGCGAGCCCGACGATGATGCCGTGGAAATGCGCGTTCAGGTCGATGAAGTCCCTGAAGCTCGCGAATTCGGGGCCATACTGGCCCGCCCGGATGCGGTCGTTGATCGCGCCCATTTGCGCGATGATGCCGTCGGTCAGATTCGAGAACCCTTCCTGGAGAGCGCCGAGCTCGACGATCAGCCGCGCCTCGAAGAGCTTCTTCATCTCCAGCGGTTCCGGCGCCGGCGCGATCCGGTAACCCTTGTTCGATTCATGGGTCACGAGGCGCTCGACCTTGAGCCGCGCGAGCGCCTCGCGCACGGGAATCAGGCTGACGCCGAATTCCGCCGCCAGCTTGTCGATCACCACGCGCTCGCCGGCCGGCATCAGGCGGTCCGTGATCCGCCGATGCAGCTCGTCATGGATCTGGTCGACCAGGTTCGACCGCCGCAAGGGGTCGCCCGGCATGCGGGCGCCTCCGTCGGAGGAAGAGGGAACTGGCTCGCGCATCATCTCGACCATGAATGTTCTTCATCGCCTTTAGAGCAGGTTGCCGACAAGTGGAAACCTGCTCCCCGCAGCCGAAACAGGTCGTCACCTCGGCTAGGTAGCAAACCATTTGTCGCCACGCCGCTTGCCATCATAAATCATATATGATTTATGATCTATGAAATGAACAGCAATGGATGAAGCGACCGTGCCGGCCACAGAAACGAGCAGTTCCGTATTGAGCGGAGTCAGGGTGCTTGACCTCACCATCGCCATGGCGGGGCCACTGGCCACGTCGCGGATGAGCGATCTCGGCGCAGAGGTCATCAAGGTCGAATCGCCGACGGGCGATTTCTCCCGGCAATGGCCGATCGACGGCTACCGGCACGGCCAGGAATCCAGCGCCTTCCTGATGCTGAACCGGGGCAAGCGCGGCATCTGCCTGGACCTCAAGCAGGACGCCTCGAAAGCCGTGCTGCAACGGCTGGTCGAGCGCTCCGACATCCTGGTGCAGAATTTCCGCCCGCGCGTCGCCGCCAAGCTCGGCATCGACTTCGAGACGCTCCACCGCATCAATCCGAAGCTCGTCTATGTCTCGATCAGCGGCTATGGCGACGAAGGGCCGATGGTCGACCGTCCCGGGCAGGACCTGCTCGTCCAGTCCTTCTCGGGCCTCGCTTTCAATGCCGGCACCGATGACGGCCTTCCCCATCCTTCGCCGGTCTACATGGTCGATACCTGCGCCTCCCATCTGGCGACGGAGGCCGCGCTCGCGGGCTATATCGAGGCGCTGCGCACCGGCCGCGGCAGGCAGTTCAAGGTCTCGCTTCTGGCCGCCGCACTGGAGATCCAGATCCAGGAGATCTCGACCTATCTCAATACGGGCCGGCTCGCGCCACGCTCGCAGCGGCCCTTCGCCAGCGTCTATATGGAGCCGCCCTACGGCATCTACCGCACGGCCGACGGCTTCCTCGCGATCGCGCAGGCGCGCTTTCCCGCCCTCGCCGAGGCCTTTGGCGACCCCTCCCTCGCCAATCTGGGCGAGATCGCGCCGCCGCATGCCGAGACCGCTGCTCGGCGCGTCTGGCGCGACAAGGTCGCGAGCCAGATCGCAGCCCATATCAGCGCCCACCGAACCGAAGAGCTGATCGACCGCCTGACCCCGCTCGATATCTGGGTCAACCCGGTCCACAGCTATGCGGACCTCGCCGGACATCCGCAATTCGCGCCCTTCCTGACCGAGATCGAGCATGCCGGCGGGCCCTATCGCACGCTCGCACCGGCGATCGACACCGGCGAGAGGCGCAAGCTCAGGACAGCTCCACGGCTGGGCGAGCATACCGACGAGGTGCTCGCGGATCTCGGCTTCGGCAGCGACGAGCGGCAGGCATTGCATATGACGGGAGCGGCACGATGAAGCCGGAAATCTATCTGGAGCAGGACGGCAACGTCGCCGAACTCGTGCTCAACCGGCCGGCCAAGCTGAACACCATGACGCCGGACATGTTCGCGCTGCTGCGCGAGCTGAGCCAGCAGATCGCCCAGACGCCGTCCATCCATGCCGTCATCCTGCGTGGCGAGGGCGAGCGCGCCTTCTGCGCCGGCACCGACGTCAACACCTTGAAGGAATACGAGGATTTCTGGGCCTGGCGGAACCGGATCGACTATGTGACCCAGATCCGCACCATTCGCCAGCCGGTCATCGCGGCCCTGCGTGGCTGGGCACTGGGCGGCGGGCATGAGCTCGCCGTCGCCGCCGATATCCGCATCGCCGCCCGCAGCACCGTGCTCGGTTCGCCCGAGGTGGCGCTCGGCTGGGTCGGCGCCGGCGGCACCTCGCAATTCCTTCCCCGGCTGATCGGCTATGGCCAGACCATGCGGCTGCTCCTGAGCGGGCAGCGCGTTCCGGCCGAGGAGGCCTTGCGCATCGGCCTGGTCGAGGAGGTCGTCGATGACGGGCAGGAACTGGTCCGAGCGCGGGAGCTGGCGCGGCAGATCGCGAGCTATTCTCCCGTCGCGACGCAGGCGACAAAGGCCGCGGTCCGGGCCGGCATGGGCAATCTCGACCATGGCCTCCAGATCGAGAACGAGCTGATGGCGCTCTGTTTCGCCGCCGGAAACGATAAGGCCGGCGCGGAGCTCTTCCGCGGGCGGAAATCGTCATGACGGAGACAAGAAACCCCGTGCGGCTGCGCGGCATCACCTGGGGCCATCGCCGCGCCATCGACCCGCTCGTCGAGGCGAGCCGCGCCTTTGCCGCCAGGCATGGCGGTGGCGGTGCCGATTGGTCCGTCCGCGACCTGCGGGCCTTCGAGCATCAGCCACTGGCCGAGGCGATCCGCGAATGCGACCTGCTGGTCTTCGACCACCCATTCATTGGCGAGATCGCCGAATCGGGCCTGTTCCTGCCGCTCGACGACGTGCTCGCACGGGTCGAAGGCGGCGCCAGCGAGGCGAGCTATGCCGGGCCGTCGCTCAGGAGCTACCGCTGGCGCGGTCAGGTCTGGGGCGCGCCCGTCGACGCCGCCACGATGAACGCCGTGCTGCGCGCGGACCTCGTCCAGCAGCTCGATTGCCCGCTTCCCGTGACCTGGGAGGATGTCGTCGCGCTCGGCCGCGCGGCCCGGCGGCGCGGCCTCTGGCTCGGCCTCGCCAATGGCGACCATCACGGCTTTCTCGCCGCCGGCACGCTGATGCACAATCTCGGCGCCGGCTGGACGACCACACCCGAAGGCGGCCTGCGCTTCGACCTCGCCCGCTTCCGCGAGGCGCTCGAGGCGCTCGAGGAAGTGAATGCCTATGCGCATCCTGATTGCGGGCATTTCAACTCGATCGCGCTGCATGACGCCATGTCGTCGCGCGACGACCTTGCCTATTGCCCGCTGACCTATGGCTACGCGACCTATGGCGAGGCCGATTTCGGCCGACGCCGCCTCGCCTTCGCCGCAGCGCCAGGGCTCAAGGCACCCCATTGCGCCGGAACGCTGGTCGGTGGCGCCGCCGTCGGCATCACGGCCCATTGCGCCGATGTCGAGGCAGCCAAGGCTTATGCCGCCTTCCTGCTCGACCCGGAGGTCCAGCGCGGCATCTTCGCGCGCCATCACGGCCAGCCCGCCACGGCCTCTTCCTGGACCGACCCCGTCATCGACAAGGCATTCAACGGCTATTTCTCCGCCGTCGGAGAGACATTGGCGCGAGCCGCGATCCGGCCCCGCTTCAAGGGTTACGGCCTGTTCGAGAAACGCGCCGGCGCCCATGTCGCCGCCTTCCTGCGCAAGGAGGCGGGCATGACCCCGACGCTCGAGGCGCTCGCCCGGCTGGTCGAAGAGACCGGCGCCGAGCGGCTCGTTTCGGCTTGAGCGGCGGAGGCCTGTCGCCGAGCCAAAAACCGTAGCAGACACGAATGGAGGCAGCCGCCTCCCAAGACCAACGAGACCGGTTCAAAGAGTCCGGCAACCAGCACATTTCCCGGGGAGGAACACATGAAACTATCTCGTCCCGCCAGAACCTGCCTGGCCCAGATCTGCCTCGCCGTCGCGGCCTTTTGCCTGGCCGCGCCGAGCCAGGCGCAAACCGTCCTGCGCATCGGCACCGGCCAGGCCGCAGCCGAGCTCCAGAACGTCATCCTGCAGCAGGTCGCGGACCGGGTGAAGGAACGCACCGGCGGCAAGCTCGTGCTGCAGCTCTTTCCGGGCGGCCAGCTCGGCAGCGAGCGCGACGTCCACGAGCAGGTCAAGATGGGCGCGCCCATTCTGACCATCGTCGATTCAGGCTATTTCGCCAATTACACCAGCAAGGATGTCGGCCTGCTCTCCGCGCCCTTCGTCTTCAAGGACTATGGCGAGGTCACCAAGCTCTTGAGTTCCGATCTCGCCAAGGGCTGGCTCGCCCAGGCCGAGAAGAACAACATCAAGATGCTCGCCTTCAACTGGTATTTCGGCGAGCGCCATATCGTCGGCCGCAAGCCCTATCCGAAGGTCGCCGACCTGGCGCATGTGAAGTTCAGGCTCGCCCCGATCCCGATCTATATCGATTCCTTCAAGGCGCTCGGCGTGGCGCCGGTGACGCTCGATTTCGCCGAGGTCTACAGCGCGCTCCAGCAGGGCGTCGTCGACGCGGCGGAAGGGCCGTTGGGCTCGATCTACAGCTCCAAGCTCTATGAGCCGACGCCCTTCGTGACCCTGACCGGCCATATCAAGCAAGTGCTCGGCGTGATGATGCACAAGAGCGTTTTCGACGCCCTGCCGGCGCAGACGCGCGCCATCCTCGTCGAGGAGATGCAGGCGGGCGGCGAGCGCTACAGCAAGCAGGGCACTGAGCGGCAGGCCGAGCTGCGCGCGCAGATGGAGAAGGCCGGCGTCAAGTTCGTCGAAGCCGATCTCGAAGGCTACAAGGCGGCGGTGACGCCGCTCTATGGCAGCTACAAGGCCGGGAGCGCCGGCATGATCGAGAAGGTGCTCAAGATCATCGGCGCCCAGATGTGAGGCGCGCGGCCTTACCGGCCACGTCCCTCCTCGCGAAACCACGCCCGGCGCCGATCCCCGTCGCGGATCGGCGCCTCCTCTTTCGATGCAGCGGGTATCTTCATGCCGATCATGCGCCTGGTACACTGGCTCGAGACCCATCTTCCCGGTCTCCTGCTCGCGCTGATGACCCTGCTGGTGATCGTCGACGTTCTCGGGCGCTATGTCCTGAACATGACCTTCGCCGGAGCAGCCGAGGTCGCGACCGCCCTGTTCGTCTGGCTCGTCTTTCTCGGCAGCGCCGGCGCGGTCCGCAAGTTCCAGCATATCGGCATCGAGGGCATCACCGCCTTCATTCCCAAATCGGCCCAGCCCTGGCTCCAGCTCGCGGTGTCGGGCTCGATCCTGGTGGTCTCGGTCCACATGGCCCGGATCAGCTACGACCTCAGCATGGCCTCGTGGGAGCGGGAGATCGACATGGTCGGGGTCCCGTATTTCTACGTCTATATCGTCATCCCGGTCAGCTTCGCCCTGATCGCGGTTCATTCGCTCGTCCAGGTCGTCGACATCCTGAGGAACTGGAGCGAAGCCGAATGCGTGCGGATCAAGACCCGCACCGACGCGGAGGTCTGACGTGACGCCCCTGCTTTGCGGAATCATGGTCCTGATCGGCTTCGGCATGCCGATCGCCTTTGCCGTCCTCATCCCCTGCGCGCTCTACTTCATCGCGTCCGGCCTGCCGGACGCCCTGTTCGCGCAGCGCATCGCGGCCGGCACCGCCTCCTTCCCGCTGCTCGCGATCCCGTTCTTCGTCCTTGCCGGCGAGATCATGCAGCGCGGCGGCATCGCCCGCCGGCTGATCGATGTCGCCAGGGTCTCGGTCGGGCATATGCGCGGCGGCCTGGCCCAGGTCGGCGTCCTCGGCGGCGCCCTGATCAGCGCGATTTCCGGCTCGGCCACGGCCGACACCGTCATCCTCGCCAAGACCGTCTCGCGCGAGATGGTCAAGGAAGGCTATCCGCGCGGCTTCGCCGCCTCGGTCGCCGCGGTCGCCGGCGTGCTCGGGCCGATGATCCCGCCGAGCATCATGATGATCCTCTACGGCCTGATGGCCGAGGTCTCGATCGGCCGCCTGTTCATGGCTGGCGTCCTGCCCGGCATCGTCATCGCGATCGCACTGATGATCGCCAACCTGATCGTGATCAGGCAGCACGCCATCGAAATCCCGCTGAAGCCCAAGGCGACGGCCGGCGACCTCTGGACCGCCGTGCGGCGCGGCTTCTGGGCCCTGATGTTCCCGGTTTTCGTCTGGATCGGCCTGCGCGGCGGGCTGTTCACGCCGACCGAGCTCGGCGCTTTCGTCGCGCTCTACTGCCTCGTCATCAGCGTCTTCGTCTACAAGGAGCTGAAGCTCGCCGACCTGCCCGGTATCTTCCAGGAATCGGCGCTGCTCACCGCGATCATCCTGTTCATCCTGGCGACCAGCACCGGGCTCAACTACGCGATCGCCTGGGAGCGGCTGCCGCAGACGATCGCCTCCTGGTTCCTGACGGCGAGCGACAACAAGTTCGTCATCCTGATGATCATCAACGTCCTGCTGCTGGTCCTCGGCCTGGCGCTCGAGGGGCCGCCGCTGCTGATCATCCTGACGCCGATCCTGGTTCCGCTGATGAACAGCCTCGGTGTCGACCTCGTGCATTTCGGCGTCATCCTGGTCTTCAACCTGACGCTCGGCGCGCTGACGCCACCCGTCGCGACGCTGATCTTCGTGGCGAGCACGGTCGTCGGCTGCACATCCTCCGAGTTCATGAAGTATTTCTGGACGATCTTCGGCGTGCTGCTGCTGGCGCTGCTGCTGATCACCTATGTCCCGGCGATCAGTCTCTTCCTGCCGAACCTGATCTATGGCTGAGGCCGGGTTCGCATCGTGCATCGTCGAAGTGGGGAAATGGCGTCCCGGAAGGGATTCGAACCCCTGACCTACGGTTTAGGAAACCGTTGCTCTATCCTGCTGAGCTACCGGGACGCACGCGAAACCGTGTAGCATAAAGCGCATGCGGGTGAAGCCTCTTCTCGTCGCGCTGGCGGGCCTCGTCGCCCTCGCCGGCGGCGCGCGGGCGGATGATTACTGCGCGGATATTTCGACCGAGACGCCGGCGGTCACGCTCGCGGGCGTCGACGCCCATGGCGACCCGCTCCTCGCCGATGGCCGCCGCCTCCGCCTCGTCGGGCTCGCCCCGCGGCAGGGTGCGGCGGAGGCGGCGCGCTTCGCCACAGCCCTTGCGCTCTGGCGCGATCATGATCTGCGGCTCGTCCTCCTCGGCGAACCCGATCGCTGGGGCCGCCTGCCAGCACGGCTCGTGGTCGCGCCCGACACGCCGGATGCGCAGCCGCTCGATCTCGCCATCGCGCTGGTGCGCGCCGGCGCCGCCTGGCATTTGCCCGATCCTGCCAGCAACGTCTGCGACATGGCCTTGCGCACGACGGAGGCCGCCATCGCCGCCTCCGCGCGGACAGGTGGAACGGCGCCGCAGGCCGGCGCCGTCGATGGCCACGATGTCGCCGCGTTGAAGGCGCAGGCGGGCCGGATCGTCGTGCTGGAAGGGCGCGTCGCATCGGTTGGCGAGCGGCCACAGCGTTCCTATCTCAATTTCTCGCGCCGGCGCGGAGCCGGAGCGTCGATCGTCGTGTCGCGGAGGCTCTGGCGGGAGATGCAGGAAGCTGGCTGGACCGCCAAGGCGTTGACGGGTAAACGCGTACGTGTGCGAGGCGTGCTGGGGGGACAGGACGGGCTTGCGCTCGAGTTGACAGCGCGCGCAGCCATGGAGCTGATCGATTAGAACCATGCTGCCCCTTCGGCGACAGAGTATTCCCGGTACCGGGAAGCGGCTGGCGACGCTGCTTGTGCCCGCCTTTCTGCTGGCCGGCTGCCTTGGCGAGCAGAGCGCGCTGCTGCCGCCGGAACGACCGGCCGACAGCGAGCTCGCGCCGCGCATCACTGCGGTCCAGCGCGCCTCGGATCGCGAGCATCTGCGATTGATGGCGGCCTTCGGCGGCGAGTACCGCGCCCCGAACGCGCGTGCGCTGCTGGGCGAGGTCGTGGCGCGGCTGGCCAAGGCCGGCGAAGGCCAGATCGGCGCCTACGAGATCACCATCCTGAATTCCCCGATCGTCAACGCCTTCGCCCTGCCGAACGGCCGGCTCTATGTCACGCGCGGCCTGCTCGCGCTTGCCAACGACACTTCGGAGATCGCGTCCGTGCTGGCGCATGAGATCGCCCATGTCACGGCCCGCCATGCCGTCGAGCGGGCGGAAGCCGAGCTCGAATCGGCGCTGGTCACCCAGGTCGTGACCCAGGTCCTCAACGATCCCGCGGCAGGCGCCTCCGTCCAGGCCGGCTCCAAGCTCTCGCTCGCCCGATTCTCGCGCCAGCAGGAATTGACCGCGGACCAGATCAGCGTGCGCAACATCTCGCGTGCCGGCTACGACCCCTATGGCGCCGGGCGCTTCCTGGCGGCGCTCGGCCGCAACACCAGCTTCCGCAACAGCGCGCAGGGGCAGAGCAGCGGCGACAAGCGGCTCGACATCCTCTCCAGCCATCCCTCGACGCCGGAGCGCGTGGCCGCGGTCACCGCCTCCGCCCGCCAGATCGGCGCACCCGGTATCGGCGAGCGCGACGCGGCGCGCTGGCTCGCCGCGATCGACGGCATCGCCTATGGCGACGACCCGAGCGACGGCGTGGTGCGGGGCAAGCGCTATGTGAACAGTTCGCTGCGCATCGGCTTCAGCGCGCCCGAGGGCTTCGATCTCGAGGCCGCGCGCGACATGGTGATCGGCGTCAGCGGCAACGGCGCGCAGGCGCTGCGCTTCGACTCGGTGACGCTCAAGCAGGGCCAGACCCTCGAATCCTATGTCGCCTCTGGCTGGATCGACGGCGTCGAGACCGGTCCGGTCGAGAACCTGGACCTCGCCGGCCACCCCGCGGTGCTGGCCAGCGGCAAGGGCACCGACTGGACCTTCCGGCTGGCGGCGATCCAGGCCGGGAACCGGGTCTATCGTTTCATCCTGGCCGCACGCGGCGGCGACCCGGAGCGGCCGATGCGCGCCGTGCTCGACAGTTTCCGCATGCTGACGCCGGGTGAGGCTCAGGCGGCACGGCCGTTGCAGTTGCGCCTCGTCAGCGCAACGGCCGGCGATACCCCCGCCACGCTCGCCGCGCGGATGGCGGCGCAGGACCGGGCGCTCGAACTCTTCCTGCTGTTGAACGGGCTCGACCGCAACAGCCGGCTGACGCCCGGCCAGCGCTACAAGATCGTCTCCGAGTAAGCGCAGCCCTGCGCTCTCAGCCTGAGGAAGCGCTGGAACAGCAATAGCCCTTGCCGGCAATCTGGACTGGCGGGCAGGGGACGGAGCCAAATGAACAAAAGACGCAGTAATCGCCGGGATGCGGTTTCAGAAGCGTTCCGCATCCCTCGCACTGGTGGAAGAAACGGCATGCATCGGTCGGCATGGCCTCGTCCGATTGATGACCGCAATTCGGGCATGTCAGGGTAGCGATGAGCTGCATCGTCGTCGTCCCGAGCCGAACTGGTATTGGCTCGATTATACGGCTACCAGGCAGAGTCTGAACATAAAAAAACCCGGCGGTCGCACGCCGGGTTTCTGTTTTCCGGAAGAGGGTTGCGCCTCAGGCGGCCTCTTCCTGCAAGTCGTCGTTGTCGCTTTCCAGATCGGACTCGGCAGCCTCGGCTTCGCCTTTGGCGGCGCGGCGCGGTGACTTGGCGAGCTGGCCCTCGATCTTCTTCAGGGCCTCGGTCTCGGTGATGTCGTCCACCACCGCGATCTCGCGGGTCATCCGGTCGACCGCCGCCTCATAGAGCTGGCGCTCGGAATAGGACTGCTCGGGCTGCGCCTCGGAGCGATAGAGATCGCGCACGACCTCGGCGATGGCGACGAGATCGCCCGAATTGATCTTCGCCTCGTATTCCTGGGCGCGACGCGACCACATGGTGCGCTTGATCCGGGCGCGGCCGGTCAGCGTGGTCAGCGCCTTGCCGACGATCTCGGTATCGGCAAGCTTGCGCAGGCCGACGCTCGCAGCCTTGGCGGTGGGAACGCGCAGGGTCATCTTGTCCTTGGAGAAGCTGACCACGAAGAGTTCGAGCTTGAAGCCGGCGACTTCCTGCTCCTCGATCGCCGTGATCTGGCCGACGCCATGAGACGGGTAGACGACGAACTCGCCCGTCTTGAAACCCTGGCGCACAACAGCTTTCTTCACAGTGGACATGCCGTTACGACTCCTGACCGGACCGCTTGACGCGGGCTCACGATTATCCGCCCCCGGCCGGGATGACCGGAGACACTCTGCCTGACGCGACGGGCTAAATCAGGACCCTTCGCCTCACGCTCCCTCAGTCGATTGTCTTTTGGCCACCAGACACGGAAGACGCCATGCTCCGGCTTCTGCCGGCGGCTCTCGCATTCCGTATCGAAGGGGGCGCCCCGTTTTGTGAAACCTCGCAGGGGCAGGCGGAACGAATTCGACTGTGCAGCTTGTGTAGCACAAAAAACACGCCGAATCAAAGGTAAACGCCAATCCGCACCGGGGCCGCTTGCCGCAGCACCGGAGTGGTTAACGTTCCAGACCCGATTCCCTGAGCGCCGCGGACGGCCCGTTCAGTCGCCCTCGCCGGGCTCCGGCGAGAAATGCGCGTCGAGCTTGCCGGGCACCCCGTCGAACTCCTTGGCGTCCGGCGGTGCATCCTTCTTCTGGGTGATGTTGGGCCAGCTCGACGCGTATTTGGAGTTGAGCTGCAGCCAGCTTTCGAGGCCGGGCTCGGTGTCGGGCTTGATCGCCTCGGCCGGGCATTCAGGCTCGCAGACGCCGCAATCGATGCACTCGTCGGGATGGATGACGAGCATGTTCTCGCCCTCGTAGAAACAGTCGACCGGACAGACCTCGACACAGTCCATGTACTTGCACTTGATGCAGTTCTCGGTGACCACATAGGTCATGTCGCAGGTCCC
Organism: Allobosea sp.; assembly: GCF_051860145.1. GTDB lineage: Bacteria > Pseudomonadota > Alphaproteobacteria > Rhizobiales > Beijerinckiaceae > Allobosea. Next base: position 218,231 of record NZ_JBHYEM010000003.1, read on the forward strand.
TTCCGGTCCGCCTTTCGGTTCTTAAAGACCCGGAAGGCGGGTGTTTCAAGGCCGATATCCAGGCCTCGGCAGCAGAAAAAATCTCTCTCAGACGCCCCGGATGGAAGTTCCTTCCGGTCGCCCGTGGCCAGCATCCGGCAGGCCGTCCGCCCGACCCCGCGCTCTATCCGGTCGGGTCGTCATCCGCAAGCGGCGCATCGCCGCGCTCGTCCTGTCCCAGCCGCTCATAGAGCAGGCGCGCCTCCTCATAAGGGCCGCGCCGGCTCCCCAGCGCGACGAGGCGGACCACGATCGTCTCATGCGGCAGGGCCAGCGTCAGGACATCGCCCAGCTTCAGGGCGTGGGCCGCGTTCTCGATACGCCGTCCACCCACACGGACATGGCCGTCATCCACCAGGCGCACGGCTGTGGAGCGCGTCTTGGCGAACCGCGCGAACCACAACCATTTGTCCAGGCGCTGGCGATCGTCCCGCAATGGCCGCCCTTCCGGCTAGGCTCTACCGCTTGCCCTCGAGCTGCGCCTTCAGCGCCGCAAGCTTGGCGAAGGGCGAATCCGGATCGGGCTCGCGCTCGACCGGACGCGGCTTGGGCTGCTGGAAGCGCTCGCCGCGATCCTCGCGCCGCGGCCCTCCCGGCCTGCCGTCGCGCTTGAAATCGGGCCTCGGCCCCCGCCCCTGCTCGGGACGGCCGTTGCGCTGCGGCTGGTTCCGGCGCCCCTGCTCGCCCTCGCGGGCCGGCCTGTCCTGGCGCGCAGCCTCCGTCGCACCGGCCTCTGCGGCAGGCGTGCTCGGGCCCCCGTCGCGCCGGCGCTGGTCCGGGCGTCCGCCGCGATTGGGGCGCCCGTCTCGGCCTGCCCCGGGCTGGCGCTCACCGGGCGCACCGTCACGGCGGCCGCGCCCCGCCTGTTCCGGCCGGCGCCCGCCCTGATGACGATGCGGCCGCCAGACCTCGATCTGCTCCGGCTCGGCGGCGATGCCCGCTTCGGCAGCGATGCTCGACTCGGCCGTGACCGCCGCCGTCGCTTCCGCGGCGATCTCGGCCGCCGGCACGATATCCGTGACCGGCAAGGCCGACATCGCGTCGGCCGGCACCGCCTGCGGCGCCTGCTCCAGTTCGGTCTCGGTCAAGATCGGCGCATCCGGTGTCTCCGGAGCCGGGACCTCGGGCAGGATGGCCTCGGGCACGGCCGTCTCGGGCAGAATCGTTTCGGCAACGACTGCCTCGGCCGCTTCGCCGACAGGCGCGTCAACCGGCTCGGAGATGGCGCTTTCGCTCGCGGCCTCTTCCGCGGGCGGCGCAGCCTCGGCCGTCTCGCTCCCTTCGGCATTCGGCAGTTCCGCCGTGTCAGTGGCCGGCGGCGCTTCCGCCACGGCCTGGACCGGCTCCGTCGCGGCAACAGGCAGCGCCGCGAGCGGCACGGTGATCGCCGGTCCGACGCGCTTGACCGAGACATAGCCGAGCGAGCGCAGGATCGAGGCAAAATCCTCTCCGGCGCAGCCAACGAGCGAGGTCATCGCGCCGGTGACGACGAAGCCGTCCTGGTCGGCGGCGCCGGTCGGTGGCGTGCCTTGCGTCTGGCCGGGGCGATAGGCGATGGCCGGGCGGATCAGGTCGGCGAGCCGTTCCAGGATATCGACGCGCACGGCGCGTTCGCCGCAGACGCGGTAGCCGGCGGCGCGATAGAGCCCCTTCGGCACGGTCTTGTCGACGGCGAAGGAGGTGCGCCCCGACGCCGCGAGATGGGCGATATCATCGAGACCCGAGGTATCCGGCCCGCCATGCTTCAACGCCCAGAGCTGGGCCGCGAGCGCGCGGGGAGCGGGCTTCAGCAGAGCCGGCACATAGAGGTGGAACGCGCCGAAGCGGATCCCGAGCTGGCGCAGGGCGGCACGGCCCTCCTGGTCGAGCGCCTTCATCTCCTCGCCGACCTTGGCACGCTCGAGCACGCCGAGCGCCTCGGCCGCCTGATAGGCGATGCCGCGCGCGATCCCGGTCACGCTCTCGGCGTTCTCCAGGAGCTGAAGCGCACCGAGCAGGCGCGTGATGTGGTTCTTGAGCCAGAGCGCGAGGCGCCCCTCGACCTGCTCACGCGCCGGCCCGGTCAGGTGCTCCTCGACCAGCAGGCGCAGGCGCGGCTCCAGGACCTTCTCGCCGGCGGTGAGCCGGGCGACCGGCTCTCCGACCCAGCGCACCAGCCCGTCATGCGACAGCACGAAGGCATCGTCGCCGGCGAGGACGACTCGCGCGGCACGCGCCTCGATCTCGCTGGCGAGCGCTTTCAGCGCCGCCATGTTCAAGGCCTTCGCCTCGGGCCCGCCGGCTTTCGGGTCCGCGGTGAAGCGAAAACCCTGCAGCATCCCGACATGCTGTCCCTCGACGAGCACATCGCCCGTCGTGGTGACCTCAGCCTCCAACATCGCATTCTCCCGCAAACGACGCATCAGCACGCTCGTGCGCCGATCCACGAACCGGCTGGCGAGCCTCTCGTGCAAAGCGTCCGACAGCTTGTCCTCTACAAGACGCGCCACCCCCTGCCAATGCTCCGGATCAGGCAACCAGTCGGGACGGTTCGCCACGAAGGTCCAGGTTCGGACCTGAGCGATGCGAGCCGAGAGGGTGTCGATCTCGCCATCGGTGCGGTCCAGCGCCGCGAGCTGGGCGCTGTACCAGTCGGAATCGAGCCTCCCATGCCGCATCATGCGCAGATAGAGCGTGGTCGCGAGATCGGCATGCTGCATCGGCGCGATCTTACGGTAATCGGGCAGCCCGCAGACCTCCCAGAGCCGCTCGACTCCGGCCCGGCCCTGCGCCAGCGGCTTGATGTCCGGGTCGCGGGCCAGGATTTCCAGCGTCGTCATGTCCTCGGCGATCAGCGCGCGCGTCAGGCCCTGCTCGCTCGGCTGCATGTTCAGGCTGTCGATCAGCCCCGGCACGGAGCGCAGGTCGAGATCGGAATTGCGCCATTGCAGCTGGCGAACCGGCTCGAAGCGATGATCCTCGATCCGCTCGACCAGTTCCTGCTCGAATGGCTCGCAGCGCCCGGTCGTGCCGAAGGTGCCGTCGCGCAGGTGGCGCCCGGCCCGCCCGGCGACCTGGCCGAACTCGGCCGGGTGGAGCTTGCGGAAATGATGGCCGTCGTATTTCGAATCGGCGGCGAAGGCGATGTGGTCGACATCGAGGTTGAGCCCCATGCCGATCGCGTCGGTGGCGACGAGGTAATCGACGTCGCCCGACTGGTAGATCTCGACCTGAGCGTTTCGCGTGCGCGGCGACAAGGCTCCGAGCACGACGGCCGCCCCGCCCTTCTGCCGCCGGATCAGCTCGGCGATCGCATAGACCTCCTCGACCGAGAAGGCGACGATGGCCGAGCGGCGCGGCAGCCGGGTGATCTTCCTGTCGCCGGCGAAGCTGAGCTGCGACAGGCGCGGGCGGGTGACGACGTTGACGCCCGGAATGAGCTGTTCGACCAGTGGCTTCATCGTGCCGGCGCCGATCAGCATGGTCTCGGCCCGGCCGCGCCGGTTGAGCAGCCGGTCGGTGAAGACATGGCCGCGGTCGAGATCGGCGGCGAGCTGGATCTCGTCGATGGCGACGAAATCGACCGCGAGATCGCGCGGCATCGCCTCGACCGTGCAGACCCAGAAGCGCGGCCGCTCCGGCTTGATCTTCTCCTCGCCGGTGACCAGCGCCACGGCGTCCGGGCCGACCTTGTCGACGACCCGTTGATAGACCTCCCGCGCCAGAAGGCGCAGCGGCAGGCCGATCATGCCCGTCGGATGCGCCACCATCCGCTCGATCGCCAGATGCGTCTTGCCGGTATTGGTGGGGCCGAGGACGGCGGTGACGCCCTGCGCGCGAATCGAGGGCGGAAGAGAGCGGAATGAGATCAAGACGCGACCGATCGTGTCATCCTGGCGGCCGCTGCGGAGAGGTACCCATCGCTGGGTCTCGCCGTGACGCCGCCCGAGGCCAGGAAATCAAGCTGAGGAACGAGTCCGGAACGAAGCAGGCCCGAATCGCTGACTCCGCCAGAATCGGGATTCGTTCCCGGCTAGACCTTGCGGCGAATGCCGCGCGCAGCACCATATCTGGAATCGTGACACTGGCAGGTTCGCCCTTGTTCGCGGGACATGAATGGCGAGGGCTGGTTCGCCATCCTGTCATCTAAGCCTTCCCCGGCGCGAAACGAAGAGGCAGCGCAGAAACGCGTGCGACGGCGCTGCGCGATCGTGCTTCGTCGCTCAGTTCTTGATGGCGCTCGCCGTCACGCCGGGATCGACCTTGAAGCTCGATGCCTCGATCACCGCGGTCCCGACCATCGTCCGCACCGAGATGCGGACCGGCACCATCATGTTGGTGCCGGCGACCGGCGCGAGCCAGGTGTTGATGTCGCGATTCTCGGTCATGAACTTGGTGCTCGGCCGCAACGACCGATGCCCCGCGATCGGCACATAGCGCGCCTGGCAGATCGCGACGGGGCCGCTATAGCCGTCGAGCTTGACCTGGCGCGAGCCCGAATAGCTCAGCTTGATGTCGTAGCGCGCCGCGCCGTCGAAGATCGGCAAGGTGCGGTTGCAGGCCGCGTTGGGGCCGCCCTTGCCCTCGACCGGCATCAGGAAGGCGCTCAGCGGGTCGACCACATTGCGCTTGTGGCTGTCGGTCAGCGGTACGCGATCCGGCTTGGAGTCGACCGGCGGCTCGACCGCGACCGCCTGAACCGCGTTGCCGTCGAGCGCCATGCGCACGGTCCGGCTCTCGCTGGAGCTGGCCGATGTCACCGCGAAGGTCGCAGGCGAAAGCCGCCCGCCGCTGACATTGCCGGTCGCGGCGCCCGAGCCGCGCCCGCCGGTGAAGCTGCCGACGAGACCCGTCAGCTTGGCGACGACGTCGATCTTGTAGCTGCCGCCATTGATGCCGCCGCTGAGATGGGCGGTACCGAGCGACAGGCCGAGCAGCGAGACCTCGTATTTCGCATCGAGCGACGCGGCGGCGGCCGGCAGGGCGCTGGAGGCCAGGGCCAACATGGAAAGACCAAGTCCGGCCAGGGACGACGCGATGGCGGGCTTCATCCAACTCCTCCGGACTGGCATGCTGCACGAGGGCATGCACTGCGAATCGGTCCGAATCGTGACCTCTTTCGCCGCGTTTGGCGAGTGGCCGCGCGGCCACGGTGGCGGGGCCCGCAAAACGCCGCCGGCCGCCGCTCTGCTTCTTGACGCAGGAGCCGGCCTTGGCTATAGACCCGCGACTTCAATTTGACTTCCGGTGCTCGTCGGCCGGCACGTCGCGTGTCGGCATTTTTGTTTGAGCCTGCCGGATCCAAGGGAACGATATCATGGCCCGCCGTTGCGAACTGACCGGGAAAGCCACCCAGACCGGCCACCTCGTCAGCCACTCGAACCGCAAGACGAAGACCGTCTTCCGGCCGAACCTCGTCAATGTCACGCTGCGCTCGGATGCGCTCGGCCGCTCGGTGCGCCTGCGGATTTCCGCCAACGCGCTGCGCACGGTCGATCATCGCGGCGGTCTCGACGCCTTCCTGGCCAAGGCCCCGGCGGGTGACCTCTCGACCGGCGCGCTCTCGCTGAAGCGCGACATCGAGAAGAAGCTCGCGACCGCCTGAGCGCGAGAATCCTCTCGGACTGAACGAAGCGGCCGCAAGGCCGCTTTTTTCGTTTGCGCACGCCGTACCCGTCATGCTCGGGCTTGTCCCGAGCACCCCACGTCTTGAACCTTCATCGCAGGCAAAGACGTGGATGGTCGACACAAGGTCGACCATGACGCCCGCGGACGGCCCTAGGCCAGCTCGAATTCGAGCAGCACGGTCCGCTGCAGGAACGAGAAATTGTCGTCAGAGATCAGGGTGAGGATCGTCTTGCCCTGCTCCTGGTGGACGCAGAGCCCTTCCATGTTGTCGATCTCCTGGCCGAGATCGGCCTCGATCAGGTAGCGGCCGTCCAAGATCGCCCCCGGCCTGAGATCGCCCGCAGCGACCCGCCGGATCCGCATGCCGACGCCGCGCAGGGGCTTGTACCAGCGCTCCAGCAACAGCAGATCACCCCCCGGCAGGAAGGCGAGGTCGGTGATGTCGAAACCGTCATGGCGGCGCACCTGGAACAGTCCCGGCCGCCGCCCGCCAATGATGACGCCGAGCGTCGGCTCGTCCTCCTTGCCGGAGCGCTCGGAGATCGCGACCAGCGCACCGGCCAATGGCTGCCCGGCGGGGACGATGCCGATCGCCTCCAGCCCGCGATTGCTCTTCAGCCGCTTGACCTCGCGCGGCACCGGCACGATCAGCGCCCGCGCCTCGACGCCATGCCGGGCCCAGTCGAAGCGCAGGATGTCATGGGTCCGCTCGACGCCGATATAGGCGACGCCGCCGACGATCGTCAGGCATTCGGTGTCGTAATAGCGCGAGCGGTGCAGCGGCCGGCCCGAGGCTCCGAGGATCGGGGCGAGCTCGGCCTGCTCGAAGCGCGCGATCCGGCCCTTCTCCGAGACCGCCTTCGCGGTGAGCCAGAAGCCGTTATCGGTGACGGCGACGACATCGGCGCCGCTGGCCGAACGCCAGAGCCCCGAAAAGCCGCCGAATCGCGGGTGGTCGCCACGCAGCGTCGCACCGCCCCGGAAGCCGAGTTCGCCAAAGCGGCTCTTGCCCGGGCTGCGCGGCTCAAAGGCGTCGAACGGCCGGACGCTGATCGCGACCGGGATGCGGCCGGGCTCGACGCTTTGGGCGCGCGCCTCGGGCAGGCCGATGGATGCGGCGCCGAGCCCCGCGAGGACGCCGCGCCGGGTCAGCCTCATTGCAGGCGGCGCGAAACCGGGCTCTTGGTCGCGGCGGGCCCATCCTCCTCGAAGAGCTCGGCGAGCTTCTCGGTCATCACGCCGCCGAGCTCTTCCGCATCGACGATGGTGACGGCGCGGCGGTAATAGCGCGTCACGTCATGGCCGATGCCGATCGCGATCAGCTCGACCGGCGAACGGGCCTCGATCTCGGCAATGATATGGCGCAGATGCCGCTCGAGATAATTGCCGGCATTGACCGACAGGGTCGAATCGTCGACCGGCGCGCCGTCCGAGATCACCATCAGGATCTTGCGCTGCTCGGGCCGGGCGAGCAGGCGCTTATGGGCCCAGTCCAGCGCCTCGCCGTCGATATTCTCCTTGAGCAGCCCCTCGCGCATCATCAGCCCGAGATTCTTCCGCGCCCGGCGCCAGGGCGCGTCGGCGGCCTTGTAGATGATGTGGCGCAGGTCGTTGAGGCGGCCGGGATTGGCCGGCTTGCCCGATTGCAGCCAAGCTTCGCGCGAAAGCCCGCCCTTCCAGGCGCGCGTGGTGAAACCGAGCAGCTCGACCTTGACGCCGCAGCGCTCCAGCGTCCGCGCCAGGATGTCGGCGCAGGTCGCCGCGACCGTGATCGGCCGGCCGCGCATCGAGCCGGAATTGTCGATCAGCAGCGTCACCACCGTATCGCGGAAATTCGTGTCCGATTCCTGCCGGAAGGAGAGCGGCTGGAACGGGTCGATGATGATCCGCGGCAGGCGCGAGGGATCGAGCGCGCCCTCCTCCAGGTCGAACTGCCAGGAGCGGTTCTGCTGCGCCATCAGGCGGCGCTGCAGGCGGTTGGCGAGCCGCGCGACGACGCCCTGGAGATGGGCGAGCTGCTTGTCGAGATAGGCGCGCAGCCGGGTCAGCTCCTCCGGGTCGCAGAGCTCCTCGGCGGTGACGGTCTCGTCGAACTTGACGGTATAGGGCTTGTAGTCGGTTTGCGGCCGGTCGTTCTGGCGGCCCTCGCGCGGCCGCGGCGCCTCGCCGGCCTCCTCCGATTCCGACGATTCGTCCTCGTCGTCCCAGTCGCCAGCCGGCGCGTCGGTCGCCTCGGACGCGCCCTCCTGCAGCTCCTCGGTCGCGTCCTCGCTGACCTCGGTCTCGGAGCGCTCGCCGCCGCTTTCCTGCTCGGCCTCGCCGTCTTGCTCCTGCTGGTCTTCCGAGGACTGGTCCTGATCGTCCTCGTCCTCCTCGTCGTCCTGGCCCTGCGAGCTCTGCTCGGCCATGTCGAGCGAGACCAGCATGTCGCGCACGGTACGGGCGAAGGCGCGCTGGTCCTCGACTGCGCCCGACAGCCGGTCGAGGTCGCCGCCCGCCTTGGTCTCGATCAGGTCACGCCAGAGATCGACCAGCTTGCTCGCCGCCTGGGGCGGTTTCAGGCCGGTCAGGCGCTCGCGCACCAGCAGCGCCAGCGCATCCTCCAGCGGCGCGTCGGCGCGGTCGGTGATCTCCTCATAGCGCCCGCCACGGTGATAGCGGTCCTCGAGCATGGCCGTGATGTTGCCGGCCATGCCGGTCATCCGGCGCGAGCCGACGCATTCGACGCGGGCCTGCTCGACCGCGTCGAACACGGCGCGAGCGGCATCGCCGTCGGGCGCGGAGCGGCGGTGGATCGACGCGTCATGGCAGGCGAGCCGGAGCGCCATCGAATCGGAATGGCCGCGCAGGATCGCGACGTCCTGCACCGTGAGCTTGCGCGGTGGTTCCGGCAGGCGGGCGCGCTCGCCGACGAGCGAGGGTTTGTCGGCGGCGAAGACGATTTCCATCTCGGGCTTGCGGGCGATCGCCTTCATCGCCCCGGAAATGGCGCGCTTCAGCGGCTCGGCCGGCGCTTCCTTGGGGGTGCCGGGCTTGCGATTCGAGATGCTCATAGCGGTCGCCGCGCTCCGGTTTTGGTAACGCTCAAGACAAATTCGATGGCCTTCGCAAGATCGGTATCGAATGCGCCTGCCCGACCGCTGTCATACAATTCCCGCCAGTGCAGGTAACCCTCATTAAAGCGATCGGGGACGGGGCCGTTGCCAAGATGCTGGTGAAGGGAGCGCAATAGCGCGGCCTGCCTGATCGGCAAGTGGCCGATGTCAGTCATCTCTGCTCGTGGCGTTACCGGGTGGGGTAGGGCACGGCTGATCGCAATCGAGATAATCGCATCGTGCTCGCCGACATCGATCCGACCAATGGTCACTCGAGAATCGACGTCCGGTGCGTTGTGATAGGTCCACACCTGCCCGGGTTCGAGGTCGATACTGGCAGATATGCTCATAGCGCCTTCGTGAAATGGTGAAAGGTCTGGCCGGCGACGGGATAATCCTCCATCCGGCCGCATTCGCGATAGCCCATGCGGGGATAGAAGCCCGGCGCCTGGATGCTCATCGTCCCGAGATAGACGCCGCGCGCCCCATAGTCCCGCGCCGCCTGCTCGGCCATGCCCAGAAGAGCCTCGCCATGGCCGGCGCCGCGATGGGCCTCGTCGATCCAGAGCAGGTCGACATAGAGCCATTCCCATTTCAGCTCGCCAATGAGGCCGCCGACCATCGTGCCGGCCTCGTCGCGCAGGCTGAGCGCCAGCGGCTCGGTCCTGCGCGGCCCGACCCGCGCCTCGTTATGCGCGCTCAGGCCCCTCACCACGGCTTCCCGGGTCGCGGCGACGTCCGCCTCCCGCTGGATGCTGACGGAACATCGCTCCGGGGCACCGGTCGTCAGATTGTCAGCGGCGATCCCCACCGTAAGTCTCCGTCAGCGCGCCCGCCCGTCATAGAGCGTCGGGCTCAGCTCGCCCGGTTCGACGCCGGCGAGGCAGCGCGCGTTGATCGCGACCATCGCCGTGCCGTCCGGTCCCGTGGCGCGCGCGAAGGATTCGATGCCGCAGCTCTCGCAGAAGAGATGCTGGATCTTCTGGGTATGGAACCGGTACTCGGTCAGCGCGTCCTCGCCCTTCGTCAGCGTGAAGTTCGTCGCCGGGGTGAAGGCCAGCACCGAGCCGCGACGCTGGCAATAGGAGCAGTTGCAGGTGATCGTCTTGCCGAGGTCGGCCTCGACCTCATAGGCGACCCGCCCGCAATGGCAGCTTCCCTCGTATCGGGCCATGGCAGGCCTCCTTCAGTTCAGCGTGTTCCGATCGCAAAAGTGGTTCCCACTTTTGCGGAACAAGCTCTAGCTCAGCACGACATTGACCGCGCTCTCCGGCAGTTCCTTGCCGAAGGAACGCTGGAAGAACTCGGCGACCAGCGTGCGCTCCATCTCGTCGCATTTGTTCAGGAAGGTCACCCGGAAGGCGAAGCCGATATCGCCGAAGATCGCGGCGTTCTCGGCCCAGGTGATCACCGTGCGCGGGCTCATCACCGTCGAGAGATCGCCGTTCATGAAGGCGTTGCGGGTGAGGTCGGCGACGCGGACCATCTTGTTGACGATGTCCTTGCCCTCGGGCGAGGCCTGATAATGCTTCGACTTGGCGAGCACGATCGCGACCTCATTGTCATGCGGCAGGTAGTTCAGCGTGGTCACGATCGACCAGCGGTCCATCTGGCCCTGATTGATCTGCTGCGTGCCGTGATAGAGGCCCGACGTATCGCCGAGGCCGACCGTGTTGGCGGTGGCGAACAGGCGGAACGAGGGATGCGGGCGAATGACGCGCTTCTGGTCGAGCAGCGTCAGCTTGCCGGACTGCTCGAGCACGCGCTGGATCACGAACATCACGTCAGGGCGGCCGGCGTCATACTCGTCGAAGACCAGCGCGATGTTGTTCTGCAGCGCCCAGGGCAGGATGCCGTCCTGGAACTCGGTGATCTGCTTGCCTTCCTTCAGCACGATCGCGTCCTTGCCGACGAGATCGAGCCGTGAGACATGGCTGTCGAGGTTGACGCGCACGCAGGGCCAGTTCAGCCGGGCCGCGACCTGCTCGATATGGGTCGATTTGCCGGTGCCGTGATAGCCCGAGATCATGACGCGGCGGTTATGCGCAAAGCCGGCGAGGATCGCGATCGTGGTGTCGCGGTCGAAACGGTAATCCACGTCGAGATCGGGCACATGCGCCTCGGCCTGCGAATAGGCCGGCACCTCGAGATCGGAATCGATCCCGAAGGTCTGACGCACCGACAGCTTCATGTCGGGAAGGCCCTGGGCAGTCGTCGTCGTCATTGTCTTGTCTCCGGGCGCAGAACCTTGCCGGGCGAACCACCGGTTGTCCCACTGCCGACCGAAAGGGGAGGCGTATGCCATCCTAATTAGAGCGAAAGCGTCGGAGCGGCAATTCGCAAACCGCCGCAGCGGCAATTCGCAAAAGGCATGCCGGGACCTTGACGGCTTTCGGCCCGAAACAGGTCAATCCCGCTCGAGCAGCAGCCTGGCGATGATCGAAACGGCATTCCGGGCCCCATCGCGATCGATCGCAAGCGGCCGCGGGGCAGGTTCCGCGAGCATGCGCTCCACTGCTGCGGCGAGTATTTCGGGCGTCAGCGCCTCGCTGCCTGACAGGCGCAGGCAGCGAGCGAGGCCGGCGCGCGCCATCGCCTCCGCCCGGATCGCCTGCTCGGTCTCGTTGCCGGCATCGAACGGCACCACGATCGCCGGACGGCCGGCGCGGACCAGGTCGAGCACCGTGTTGTAGCCGGCCTGGCTGATCGACACTGCGCAACCGGCCAGCAGCGCCAGAAAATCGGCACGCGCGCGCTCGACCGTGACATGCCCGGGCGCGCTCGCCTGCAATCGCGCGAATTCCGGTTCCGCGATGCCCTGGCCGGCGAGAATGCGCCAGCGCGCCTTGGGGCCAAGTAGGCCCGCGGCCGCGATGGCGAGGTCGAAGAGCGGGAGCGATGCTCCAGACCCACCGCCCGAAACCACGATCTCGCCGGATGGCAGCAGGACGACCGGCGCCTCCGGCCCGGTCAGGTAGCCGGTATAGTGCAGGCGTCGCGCCAGCTCCGGAGAGACCGGCCAGGATGCCTCCAGCGGCAGGAGGCCGGCATCGCCATGGACCAGCACGGCGTCGAAATGCTCGGCGACGCGCCGATGGACCTCGGCGACGCGATCGGCGCGTGGCGTCACCAGCACGTCGCGGATCGAGGCCAGGACCAGCGCCTTCGGATTGGCGGCTTTCGCCGCTTCGATCAGGCCCAAAAACTCGCCGGCGAGCTGCCGCCGTCCGAACGGGAAATGTTCGGTGATCACGAGATCGGGCCGCAAGCGCGCTGCGAGACCGGCGAGCAGCGTGCGCCGCTCCAGGCGGCGGCCGTCATCGATCGGCGCCCCGTGCTCGTCGAGCAGATTGCGGAAATCGACGCCTTCCACCTTGACCGGCGGAAGCTGCACGAAGCTGAAGCCGCCTTCGCGAGCGGCGCGCAGCGCGACGCCGCCGCTGACCAGCACCGTCTCGTAACCGGCCTCGCTCAGCGCCTGCGCGAGATGCATCGCCCTGACCAGATGGCCGCTGCCGAGCAGATGCGTCACCGCGATCAGGACGCGTTTCGTCATGACCTGCGCGCCGCCGCGGCGGATTCCAGCAGCGCCGTCCGAATCCGGTCGAGCCCCGCCGCGGCCGAGAAGGCTTCGGCCAGGCGCTTGAACGCCGCCTGCCCGAGCAGGGCGCGCCGCGCCGGGTCAGCCGCGAGCTCGGCCAGCTGGCGGCTCAGCGCCGTGATGTCGCCCGGCGCGACCAGCACGCCCTCGACGCCGTCGCGGACGAATTCCGGGATGCCGGCGAAATCGGTGGCGACGATCGGCAAGGCCTGGCTCGCCGCCTCCATCACGACATTGGGCAGGCCGTCGCGATCGCCGTCGACCGCCTGTTTCGAGGGCAGCACGAAAAGGTCGGCCTCGCGCAAAGCCGCGACCACATCCTGCTGCGCCTTGGGCCCGGTCCAGGTGATGCGTCCGGACAAGCCGAGCTTCTCGGCCAACGCCCTGAGCGAGGCCAGCTTCTCGCCACCACCGATATGGCTGAGCCGCCAATGCAGCTCCGGCGGCAACGCCGCCAGCGCCGCGAGCAGATCGTCAAAACCCTTCTTCTCGACGGCGCGCCCGATGGTGACGAAACGCACCGGATCGGCCGGATCCCTGCCATCGCGACCCCGTCGCACGGCCGGCGGCGCCGGAAAGCGCGCCAGGTCGAGCCCATGATGCACCAGCGCGACCTTGTCGGGCCGCTCAGTGAGCCGCGCCAGCTCGCGATGGCCGTCCTGCGTGCAGGTCACGCCCCAGGCCGCGTCGGCGATCTTCTCGCGCTTCTCCCAGTCCGGCGTGGTCCAGATGTCCTTGGCATGGGCCGAGAACGACCAGGTCAGGCCGCGCAGCAATGCGGCGTAGCGGATCACCGAGGCCGGCGTATGCAGGTAATGCACATGCAGATGCGTGATCTCCGCCGGCAATTCGCGGGCCATGACGCAGGCCTGTCCGAACCGGCGCAGGCGATTGCGGGTCCTGTCCCGCGCGAGATCGCGCAGGACGACGGCGGCGAGCCGGATCATCCTTGGCCGCAGCAGCGCCGACCCTAGCCCGCGCAGCACGCGTCCCGGCTCCTCGTGCAGATATTCCGGCAGATAGCTGACCGGCGCCGCGATCTGCTGGTGCATGAGATGGCGCGCGGCATCCGTCGGGCGGCGCAGCGACCAGATCGAAAAGCTGAGTCCACCCTGCTGCAGACCGAGCAGTTCCTGCGCGATGAAGGTCTCCGACAGGCGGGGATAGCCCTTCATCGCGATGGCGATGCGTGGCCGAGGCGGCTCGCTCATCGCCTGCCGATCAGCATGAAGCGGGTGTAGTTCTTCGTCGGCAGCGCGCCGGCGAAGCCGATCTCCGACAGGCCGACCTGCGCCTTGAATGCATCCAGCGTCGCGACGCAGCTGCGGTGATCGGGCTCGCGAAAATAGTCGTTCGACTGGAGCACGACCGGCAAGCCGGCCGGCAGCGACGCGACCCAGCCGGGAACGTCACTGAGATGCTCGCAGCTCGTGTTGATCACGAGCCCCGGCAGGACCGGCTCGGCCGCGAAATCGAGCTCCACCATGTCGGCGGTCACCGCCCTGAACCGGCCCTCCGCGAGATGGCGCCGGTTCAGCCGCTCGGCGACCGCCGCGCAGCCCGGATCGCGATCGAGGCTGACCACCACGCCGATATCGAGCCGAGGATCGTCCAGCAGCAGCGCGCCGAGCACGCCATACCAGGCGCCGAGCACCCAGACCGGGCCGCCGGGTCGCGGCAACGTCTCGGCGAGCGCGTCGATCAGCCAGCGCTTGGACGCGATCTGCTTGTGATTGAAGGCGATCCACAATTCGGGCGGCATGTCCTGGCCGACCAGCCGCGCCAGATCGGCCACGACCCGGTTCCCGGTCAAGGCTGCGACGCCGCGCAGAATATCGTAGAAGGCGTCCGGAGGCGTGTCGGTGCTCATGCCGTATCGCGAAGGGGCGGGATGGAAGTGGCCGGACCATATGCAAGCGCGCGGGCAAAGGCCAGCCATGCGGATGACGGCGCAGAAGCGCCGTCCGGCGTGCTCCTGCCGCATCTCGCCGGCCCGGCTGCCTGCCTGCGGCAGGTGCTGGCGGCCCATGCCGTGCGGCATTGCCCGCATATCGTCGAGATTGGCGGCGCCGGCCTGCCAATCACCGGTTTTCTGACGCATCAGCCGCGCTCGGTCACGGTGATCGACCCGAAGATCCCTGCCTTCTCCGCCGCGACGCTGAATGGCGCGCCATGCGAGGTCCGCCATCTCGCGGCGAAGCTGCAGGCCGTCGCGCTGCAGCCCGTCTCGCCATTTGCCCTGTTGCTGCTCGGCCTGTCGCTCAAGCCCTTTGGCGGCACACAGGCCACGGCCCCCGAGTTGCTGGTCTTGGCGGCGGAGGCGGAAACGCTGGTGATCGACTATGCGCTCGACCTCGAACGCGCCTGCGACCAGATCGCGGCGATCACGGCGACGAGGACGACCCCGCCGCTGATCGATCTGGCGATGGCGATCGACGATCCGGGGCTGCGCGAGGCCGGATACGCGCGCCGACGTTTCCTCGTCTACGGCGGAGCATGAGCCTCAGCCGTCCTGCTTTTCGGACGTTGCCTTGGCGGTCGTCTTGGCTGCCTTCGACCGCCGGCGGCCAGTGCCGGACGGCACTGGCGTGGGCTCAGGCTCGGGTGACACGGCGGCACCATCGGTCGCGACCGGCAGGGCCTCGGCGGGTGCCTCCCGCTCCTCGTCCTCCTCGGTGACGTCCCCACGCGGCGTCCTGGCAAAGCCATAGGCCGCCATCGGCGTGTCGCGCCCCTTGATCATCAGCTTCAGCGGCGTCGCATCGGCGAAGCTGCGGCCGGTGACGGCGACGGTCGCCTCCGAGACCACGATATCGGCGAGGACGCGCCGGGTTGCCGCCTCGAGCTGGCTCGCGATCGTCACCGTCTCGCCGACCGTGATCTCGTGACGCCCGAGGCTGTCATTCTCGACCGCGCCGAAAATCGCCTGGCCGGTATGGATGCCGATGCCGATCCGCAGCGGCAGGGGCAGCGCCGCGCTGAATTCGCGGTTCAGCGCCTCGACCGCTCGGACGATGTCTCCGGCCGCCGCGATCGCCGAGAGGCCGGCCTTCGCCGGAGTGACCTCGAGGCCGAACACCGCCATGAAGCCGTCGCCGTAGAGCGCATCGATACGCCCGCCATGGGCGATGATGGCCTGCGCCATCTCGTCGAAGAAGCGGTTGAGCAGCCCCATCAGCTCATGCGGCAATTGCCGCTCCGACAAGGCGGAGAAGGCGCGAAGATCTGCCACCATCACGGTCAGGCCGCGCCGGCCGATCGAGCTGTCGAGCTCGATGTTGCGCGAGGCGGCGCCCAGTTTCGAGGCGAGCAGGAGCTGGACCTGCAGGTCGTCGCGCGGCCTGATCTGGCAGGCGAGCCGGACGCGCGGCGGCGCCGAGATGCGGCGCAGCAGCTTCGCCTCGTTCGGCCCCGGCGCAGGCAGATGGTCGGCGCCGTCGATCACCAGCACGCGGCAGGTGGCGCAGCGCGCCCGCCCGCCGCAGAGCGCCGCATGCGGAATGCCGAAGCGCCTGAACATCTCCAGCACGGTCGGTCCCGGCACGGTCTTGCGGACGCCGTGACCGACGAAGCGGACCGTGATCGCCCGCGTCGTGCGGACCCGGAATTCGCGGAATCCGGCAAAGAGCGCGAACCCGCCGACCAGGCCGAAGAAGGCCGCCTTGCCCCAGAACACGTCCCGGTCGAACATCGCGACCTGCGCGTCCGAATAGGTTTCGGGCGGCAGCGCCATTTGCGCGGCCTCGCGGCTCGCCACGGCAAAGCCGATCAGCGCCAGCAGCGGGACGAGGATGACGGCGAGCAGGAAGACGTCGCGCCAGCGCGCATAGCCATCGCGGCTGCGCAGGATGAAGTGCAGCCCGATGATGCCATGCGTCCAGACCAGCAGCAGCAGCAGCGACTGGGTCATCGCCAGGTTCGGCCAAAGCCGGCGCAGCACGGCATGGTAGCTCTCGTCGAGCTGGAAATAGCTGCCCATCACGCGGGTCCCGACGACATGGTCGACGAGCAGGAGCGGGATGGCGAGCCCGAGCGCGATCTGCAACAGCTCGCGCGTCGGCATCCGGAAGGTCCGGCGCCCGGCGACCCGCAGCAGCGCGAAGAGCGGATGGACGATCAGCGCGCCATAGAGCGCCACCGTGCCGGGCCAGGAATGCCAGAGCGCGTAGCGCCATTCCTGCACGCGCTCCATCGCCACGACGCCGGCGATGCCGACCGCGTGGTTGAGGAAATGCGTCGTCGCGAAGACGAGCAGGATCATGCCGGAAACCAGGCGGATGTCGCGGCTCCACGACGAGACCTGGTTCATGCCGGTATCGAAGCCGGGTGTTCTGCGCTTGTCGCCGATCGCCGGTGGGCTGCTCATGAACGCCGCGTCATCAATGGACCTTTTCGTTGTGGAGCACGAAATCGGCCAGCCTGTAGAGGCGCGAGGCGAGGTCGCGCGAGAGCGCGACGCAGAAATCGGGAACGGTCCCGAGCAGCTCGAAGAACACGTCCTTCGGCAGACGCAGCGCGGCCACATCGGTCTTTGCGGCGACCTCGCCGATATAGCTCTGGTCGCAGAGCATCGGCACGTCGCCGAAAATGCTGCCGGTCTCGAACAGGAAACGCTTGGTGCGTCCGTCGTCGCGCTGGTGCGAGAGCTCGACCTCGCCCTGCAGGATGAAATAGACGCCTTCGGGCTTCTCGCCTTCCTCGATGATGACGGTCCCGGCGTCGAAATGCAGCTTCTCGCCCATCAGCGCCAGGAGCTTGAGCCTGGGCGCCGGCAGGCTGTTGAGCAACGGAATGCTCCGCAAGCAAACGATATCGCTTTCGAGAGTCATGGTCGCGCCTCCACCCCTTCGGAGACCGCAGGAGGCGGAGCGGCGGCCTCGCCCTCCGGCCTGTCATCGACCTCCGCCTCGTCGTCCTCGATCATGCCGGAGGGGCCGCTGAACACGACCCTCGGCGTGATGTCCTTGGCGAGACTAGCATCGCCGAGAAGAAGGAACAGTGTCATCCCTGCGCAATGCTCGCGCAACCGGCCGATGATGTCGGCAGCCCTGCTCGTTGTCGCGAGCAGCGCGCTGGGATCGAGCACCGCGATCTGCGGCCCCTTGATGAGCGCCTGCGCCAGCGGGATCGCCAGCTTGAGTCGCGTCGGCAGGAAGCGGCCGCGGATGCCGCAATCGGTATTGAGCCCGACACGGTACAGCGCCGCGTCGAGGCCGCCGCGCGACAGCGCCGTGCGCATGATCTCGGCGACCTTGCGGTTCGCATCCGCGATGCCGAAGCCGATACGGCCGAACAGGAGATTGTCCCGGATGCTGGCGCCGTCGACCGCGCGCTGCGGATCGTAGAAATCGACATCCGCTGCCGCATCGGCCGGCAGATGCTGCTTGAAGCTGGCGCGCGCCCGCAGGAGGCGCCGCCGCAGCGCATCGTCGAGCAGATTGAGCCGATGCTTCGGCTCGATATAGCCGAGCGCCAGCGCCAGCAGGTCGCGCTCCGTCTCCGGGTCGAGCGGCGTGCGCATGTCATGCTTGCTCAGGATCGCCGCCAGGTTGTTGAGCCTTTCCAGGTCGAACGTCGTGCCGAAGGTGTAGCGCTCGAACAGGGCATGGCCCACCGGCAGGCCCTCGAAGATCTCGACGACCGTCGAGACGATGCGTCCTCCGACCTCGACCAGCGGCTCGATCAGCGCCTCGGCCTGCATCAGGGCCCGGGCATAAGGTTCGGTCAGCAGGGTCTCGTTGGCGAAGCGTGAGCCCTTGCGCGCCCCGAAGATCAGATTCTCCGCGATGGTCGCGTTGTTGTTGTAGCGCTCGGGATCGAAGGTCTCGACCAGGCCGGCGAGCTTGCTCCTGGCGAGTTCGGCCGTCACGACCCGCCGGGCTTCGGTGATCCTTTCGATGACGGGCTGGTCCAGCGGCAGGACCACCTTTCCGTCGAGCCCGAGCTCATAGACGTCCTCGTCGCAGCCCAGGACGTGCAGGACCTCCTTGATATGCTCCTCGAGCGCGTCGGCATCGGCCACCCCGGCGCCTTCGTAATCCGTCCAGTCGGCAGCGAATGACAATGGCGTGTTGCCGGAGCGCACAGCCTCGATGAAGCGCCGGTGCTCCTCCGAGGACACCTTGCCGTCCGGCTTCATGCTCGGCCGCCGGCGCCGCAGCGGCAGCAGGATGTTGTCGCGCAAGGTGCCGTTGATGATCTCCACGTCCTGGCCGGCATAGCCGATCAGATGGCTCGCCCGCTCGACCGAGAACCGGGCGAGATTGGCCCGGTCGATCAGCACCTTTCCGGAATAGGACATGATCTGCCGCCCCAGGATCCGGCCGAACACGTCGCGGGCGCCGCCCGGTGGCCCGATCACCGCCACGACGCCCGGCCGGGGCAATTGCAGCGACAGGGGCGAGAGCAGGGGCTGGCCGCGATTGTCGAGCATCTGGATGCTGTCCAGCCTGACCTCGCCCGTGTCGGGCAGCCGCGCCACCCCGTCATCCTCGTCGAGCACCAGCGTCTCGTCCGGATTGAACTGGTTGATGACCTGCTCGTACTTGATGGTGACGTCGTTGCGCTGCTGATCCCAGTCGATCAGTTCCTTGATCGGCGGCGGCAGGTCGCGATAAGCGGCGATGACGGCGACGAGCTGGCCGATATCGAGGCGGCCCTGCAGCGCGAAATAGCCGCCGACCGCATAGAAGAAGAACGGCGTGATCTGGGCCAGCAGGTTGTTCAGGAACTTGACCGCGAATTTGCGCTTGTAGAGCGCGTAGCGGATGTCGAACAGGTGGCCGAGCCGCCCGGCGATGTCGGACTGGACATAGACCGTCGCGCCGTGGCCCTGGATTGTCGGGCCGGCGTCGACGATCTCGCCGATGCGGCCCGCGAGCTGGCGCGAGGCGATCTGCCGTTGCCGGCCGAGGCGGAGCTGCTCGCGGCGCAGGATCGGGATGATGATCGCCTGCGCGATCACGATCGAGAGAGCGATCGAGCCCAGCCAGACGCTCTGCGCCATGATGAAGACGAGCGCCGTCAGCGCCTGGCTCAGCAGGAAGACGGGCTGGATGAAGGCGTCGCCGACGAAGCCGCCGATCGGCTCGACCTCGTCCTTGATCATGCTCGCCACTTCCGCCGGCTTGACCGACCGGATCTCCTCCGGCCGGAAGCGCATCAGCTGGCCGAACAGGTCGTAGCGCATGCGCCTCAGCATCCGTTCGCCGAGGATGCCCTTGCGCAGGTTGATGACATATTTGAAGGCGCCGTTGATCAGCACCAGCAGCAGGAAATACAGGCTCAGGCCCAGCAAAAGCCCGAGCTGGCCGACCTGGAAGCCCTCGAACGCCAAAATGTTGCCGCCGCCGAGGAAGCCCGGCAGGTGGAGGCTGAAGTCCAGCAGGGTCGCGGCCGTCTTGCCGTCCTTGAAGGCGCCACCCTGGATGGCATCGTTGACGATGCGCTTGGGAACGTCGAACGAGGCCCAGTAGAAGGGGATCGAGGCCAGGATGATCAGCAGGACGACGATCTGTTCGCTGCGGCTCTTCTGCCAGATGTATCGGAAGAGGTTCGTCTCCAAGGGACGTCCTGTCTGGCGGAGCAAGGCCTCCGCCGCTCAGTCTGCTTCAGCTACGCATATGTGGTCAGCCCGGATGCTTCCGCAATGTCGCGCTGCGACAGGCCTGCGCTTGCACCGCTTCCAGCCGCGTGTTTCGATTGCCGCGGGTGGAGGAACAAGATGCCGAGCAATACCGGGCGGCGCGGGCCGGGCTGGAGGATCGCCCTGCTAGCGATGGCGATCTTGCCAGCGTCAGCCGCTGCGGCAGAGGATCCCTCCGACCTCATCCTGAAGGACGGTTTCGACGCCGGCCGCTTCGCGCCCGAGGGCGGCCTCTACTACAAGGACAATGCCGAACAGCGCGCCGGGCGCGTCACCTTCCAGGAGAAGAACGTCCTCACCGGCCGCGGTGCGGTGACGCTGTCGGTCCAGCCGCTATGCGGCAAGGGCGCACGCAATTGCAGCGAGCGGGCCGAGGTCTGGGAGCGGCCGGGCGTGCTGGCGAACTATGACCGGACTGTCTGGTACGGCTTTGCCATGCGCCTCGACGATCCGGTGCCGCAGAACGACACCCGCTACGTCATGGCGCAATGGAAGCGGGCGATCATCCCGGGCGCCGAAGGCGACTACTCGCCGTTCCTGGCGCTCAGGCTCTATCGCGGGCGTCTCGGCGTCACCGTCGAGACCGATCTCGTCGAGGCCTTCCCGATCGGCGGGCCGGAGCGCCCGAACGGCTGCCTGCCGGGAGAGGCGCAGGTGCTGAACCGACCCAAGGCTCGCCAGACGCGTGCGCTGGTCGCCATCGAGACGGGCAGCACGGCGGCGGATTATCCCTCCTATTTCAACGCCTGCGCACCCGGCATCGCGGTCACCCGGCATGCCGACCTCCCCCTGGCCCGGAAGGGCTGGATCGACTTCGTTTTCCGGTCCCAGCCGGGCCCTGGCGGCAACGGCCATGTCGAGATCATCGCCGACGGGCGCCAGATCGCGACGGTCAAGGGCCATATCGGCCATCATGGCGTCGGCCTCGGCAGCACGCAGTATTTCAAGTTCGGCCCCTACCGGGCCGCCAATGCGGGGCCCTGGAGCGTGAGCTACGACGATTTCCGGCGCGGGCCGCGTTGCGAAGATGTCATTCACGATGGCCAGTGTCCGCAGCCATGAGCGCAGGCGAGAGGATGATTGGCAGGACGCGGCTTTCGACGTCTAGTGCCACGCGGCCCGGGGAACCGGGAGCGTATGAGGGTTTTAGGCGTTAGTTGCTCATGGATATCTTGCGGATCAGTGATTTGCGGATCGGCTTCACGGTTCACGGGCTCGCCCGCGACGTCGTGAAGGGCGCGAGCTTTCGCGTGCCGGCGGGAAAGACCGTCGCGCTCGTCGGCGAATCCGGTTCGGGCAAGTCGGTGATCTCGCAGGCGATCATGGGGCTGCTCCCGCGCGCCGGCGCCGTCACCGGCGGCGAGATCATGTTCCGCGATCCGCTCGCGCCGGACGAGGCGATCGACATCGCCGCCTTGCCCGCCGAGGGCAAGCAGATCCGCGAATTGCGCGGCGGGCGCATCGGCATGATCTTCCAGGAGCCGATGTCCTCTCTCTCGCCGGTCCACACGATCGGCAACCAGATCGAGGAAGCGCTTCAGCTGCACCGGCCGACGGACAAGCAGACGGCGCGCGCGCAGATCGAGACGATGCTGAAACGCGTCGGCTTCAAGGATCCGGCCCGCGCCTATGGCTATTATCCCTTCGAGCTCTCCGGCGGCCTGCGCCAGCGCGCCATGCTCGCCATGGCCCTGATCTGCCAGCCGGCATTGCTCATCGCCGACGAACCGACGACCGCGCTCGACGTCACCATCCAGGCCCAGGTGCTCGACCTGATGCGCGACCTTCAGGCCGAGATGGGCATGGCGATCCTGCTGATCACCCATGATCTCGGCGTCGTCGCCAACATGGCCGACGAGGTGGTGGTGATCTATCACGGCGAGATCATGGAGAGCGGCCCGGTCGAGGATATCTTCCGGCGCCCGCGCCACCCCTATCTCAAGGCGCTGCTCAAGGCCTCGCCGCATTTCGACATGCAGGAGGGCGAGCGGCTGGTGGCGCTGCGGGAAGCGAGGGCGCGGCCGCCGTCCCCCGCCTCGCCCGTCGCCCAGGCGCCCGCGGCCGTGGCCGCGCGCGGAAATGCCGCGCCGCTGCTCAGCGTGCGGAACCTGCGCAAGGTCTACACCACCGGCTCGCGCAGCTTCTTCGGCAAGGGCACGCTCGCCAGCGTCGTCGCGGTCGACGATGTCGGCTTCGAGATCGCGCGCGGCGAATGTCTCGGCCTCGTCGGCGAAAGCGGCTGCGGCAAGACCACCGTCAGCAAGATCATCATGCGGGCCGTCACGCCGGATGCCGGCACGATCACCTTCGACGACGGCCAGGAACGCACGGACGTCCTGGCACTCGAGGGCGAACCGCTGCGGCGCTTCCGGCAGAAGGTCCAGATGATCTTCCAGGATCCGGTCTCGTCGCTTTCGCCGCGCATGACCGTGATGAGCATCCTGCGCGAGCCGCTCGTCATCCACGGGCGCGGCGAGGGCGAGGAGCAGGTCGCCCGCGTGCGCGCCCTGATGGAGGATGTCGGTCTCGATCCGCGCTTCCTTTCCCGCTACCCGCATTCCTTTTCCGGCGGCCAGCGCCAGCGCATCGGCATCGCCCGCGCGCTTGCGCTCGATCCGAAGCTGATCATTTGCGACGAGCCGGTCTCGGCGCTCGACGTCTCGGTCCAGGCGCAGATCCTCAACCTGCTCAAGGACCTTCAGGCCGAGCGCGGCCTGACCTTCCTGTTCATCTCGCATAATCTCGCAGTGGTGAACTACATGGCCGACAGGATTGCGGTCATGGCCAATGGCCGCATCGTCGAGATCGCGCCGCGTCACGCCCTCTTCACCGCCCCGACCCACCCCTACACCAAGGCGCTGCTGCGCTCGGTGCCCTTCGCCGACCTCGACCGCAAGCTGGACTTCAAGCTGGCTGCGCCCGGCGGCGCCTCCGACACCAGCCATTGGGCCCCGGCCTTCCGGCCGGAGGCCGATGGCGCCGGGCTCGCGCCTCTCGCGCTCGGCGACGGCCATTTCGTGCTGGCGCGCTCCGGCGCCGACCGCAAGGAACTGGTGCCATGACGCTGCGCCGCCACCCCTCCCGCCGCGCGGCGCTCATGCTCGGGGCCGGCGCGCTCGCCGCGGGCGGCTTGCCGCGCCTGGCCGTGGCGCGCGAGCCCCGCCCGATGACCTTCATCGACAGCCCTTACTGGGCGGAGAAGGTGGCGAGCGGGACCATGCCGGTCATCCAGCTGCGCCTGCCGGAATCGCCGCGCGTGATCGCGATCACAGGACCAGACCGGACGCCGGGCCGCCATGGCGGCACGCTGCGCATGCTGATGGGCGACCAGCGCGACATCCGGATGATGACGATCTACGGCTACACGCGGCTCGTCGTCTATGACGAGAATCTCGACCTCGTCCCCGATGTGCTCGAATCCGTCGATGTCCGCGACGGGCGCGTCTTCACGCTGAAGCTGCGCCAGGGCCATCGCTGGTCGGATGGCAGCCCCTTCACCACCGAGGATTTCCGCTACTGGTGGGAGGATGTCGCCAACAATCCGCGGCTCTCGCCGGGCGGACCGCCGCAGGCCCTCCTGGCCGCCGGGGAGAAACCGATTTTCGAGGTGCTGAGCGAGACCGAGCTGCGCTTCAGCTGGAACAACCCGAACCCGATCTTCCTGCCCTCCCTCGCCGACGCGCAGCCGACCTATATCTACATGCCGTCCGGCTATCTGAAGCAGTTCCACGAGGGTTATGCCGACAAGGTCACGCTCCATTCGCGCGTCAAGGCCAGCCGGGTCAGGGACTGGGGCTCGCTGCACGAGCGGATGTCGCGCATGTACCGGCCCGAGAACCCCGATCTGCCGACGCTCGACCCCTGGCGCAACCTGACGCCGCTGCCGGCCGAGCAATTCACCTTCCAGCGCAATCCGTATTTCCACCGCGTCGACCAGGACGGAAGGCAGCTGCCCTATATCGACGAGGCCACGATCACCGTCGGCACGCATTCGCTGGTGCCGGCCAAGACCGCCGCCGGCGAGAGCGACCTGCAGGCACGCTATATCCGCTTCGACAACTACACCTTCCTGAAGGACGCCTCGAAGCGGATGAATTTCGACGTCAGGCTCTGGAAGCGCGCCGAAGGCTCCTGGTTCGCGCTGATGCCGAACCTGAACGTGATCGACCCGGTCTGGCGCGACCTCAACCGCGACGTCCGCTATCGCCGGGCGCTCTCGGTGGCGATCAACCGCAAGGACATCAACAAGGTCATCTTCTTCGGCCTGGCCAAGGAGGGCGGCAACACGGCGCTGCCCGAGAGCCCGCTTTACGACGAGGCGAACGCGACCATGTGGACGCAGGCCGATCCGGCCCTGGCCAACCGCCTGCTCGACGAGATCGGCCTGAGCAAGCGCGACGGCGACGGCATCAGGACGCTGCCGGACGGGCGGCGCCTCGAATTCACCGTCGAGACCGCCGGCGAGAGCACCGAGGAGACCGATATCCTCGACCTGATCAAGCAGGATCTCTACAAGGTCGGGATCAAGATCTACCCGCGCTCGGCCCAGCGCGACGTCTTCCGCCGCCGCATCCTCGCCGGCCAGACGGTGATGTCGGCCTGGGCCGGCATGGACAACGCCCTGGTCGCCGCCGAAATGGAGCCGGAAGCGCTGGCGCCGACCTCATCGATGCAGTTCAACTGGCCGCGCTGGGGCCAATATCTCGAGAGCGGCGGGCGCGAGGGCGAGAAGCCGGACCTGCCGGCGGCCGAGGAACTCGTCGCGCTCTACAAGTCCTGGCGCCGCAGCGCGACGCATGAGGAGCGCCGGGCGATCTGGCAGAAGATGCTGCGGATCAACGCGGAGCAGCTCTTCACCATCGGCGTCGTCAACGGCACGCTCCAGCCCGTCGTGGTCTCGCGCAACCTGCGCAACGTCCCCGAGAAGGGCCTGTACAGTTTCGAGCCCGGTGCTTTCTTCGGCCGCTACATGCCCGACACGTTCTGGTTCGACGACGCGCAGGTCAAGAGCTGAACGATGCTGCTGAAATACATCCTCAAGCGCATTCTGCTGATGGTGCCGACGCTGCTCGTCACCAGCGCGCTGATCTTCACCGTCATCAACCTGCCCGAAGGCGATTATTTCGAGACGCTCGCCGCCGAGATGCAAGCCCAGGGCGAGAAGGCCGATCTCAGCCGGATCGAGTTCCTCAAGAAGGAATACGGCTTCGACAAGCCGCCGGTGGAACGCTATTTCCACTGGGTCACCGGCCTGCTCCAGGGCGATATGGGCTATTCCTTCGAGTATCAGCTCCCGGTCCGCGACATCGTCGGCGACCGCCTGATGCTGACCATCGTGGTCTCCTTCGTCACCATCATCTTCACCTGGGTCGTCGCCTTCCCGATCGGCATCTATTCGGCCACGCACCAGTATAGCTGGGGCGATTACGGCCTGACCTTCCTCGGGCTGATCGGGCTCGCCGTGCCGCATTTCCTGATGGCGCTGGTCTTCATGTATTTCGCCAATGTCTGGTTCGGCACCTCGATCGGCGGGCTCGTCGATCCGCAATATCTCAACCAGCCGATGAGCTGGGCCAAGTTCTGGTCCGTGCTCGAGCATCTCTGGATCCCGGTGATCATCATCGGCGCCGGCGGTACGGCGGGCATGATCCGCGCCGTGCGCGCCAACCTGCTCGACGAGCTGCAGAAGCAGTATTTCGTCACCGCCCGCGCCAAGGGCCTGCCGCCCGGCAAGGCGCTGCGCAAATACCCTTTGCGCATGTCGCTCAACTTCTTCATCTCGGATATCGGCGACATCCTGCCCTCGATCGTCTCCGGCGCCGAGATCGTCGCGATCGTGCTCTCGCTGCAAACGACCGGTCCGCTGCTGATCCGCGCCCTGCAGGCGCAGGACATGTATCTCGCCGGCTCCTTCCTGATGTTCCTGTCCTTCCTGACCGTGATCGGCGTGCTGATCTCGGATATCGCGCTCGCCATCCTCGATCCCCGCATCCGTCTCCAGGGAGCGGCGACCAAGTGAAGCCGCCCCTTCCCGCAGACGGCGCTCCCCTGCCGCATACCGCCTCGACGGCGCCGTTCCAGCCCTATGCGGTCGAGGAGATGACGCCGGAGCAGGAGCGCGTCTATCTCGCCTCGCAATGGCGGCTGATGTGGTGGAAATTCCGCAAGCATAAGCTCGCGGTGATCTCCGGCGTCGTGATCCTGGTGATGTACGCCGCCGTGGCGTTCTGCGAGTTCCTCGCGCCCTACCATTACAGCACCCGCAACACGGACTTCATCCGCGCGCCGCGCCAGGAGGTGCACCTTTTCCATGAGGGGCGCTTCCTCGGCCCCTTCGTCTATCCCTATACCCAGCGCCTCAACATGGAGAACCTGAAGCGCGAATATGATGTCGACCGCAGCCAGCCGCAGCAGATCCGCTTCTTCTGCCGCGGCGATGCCTATGATTTCTGGGGCCTGATCCCCGGCAACCTGCATCTCGTCTGCCCGCCCGAGAACGGCACGCTCTTCCTGCTCGGCTCGGACCGGCTCGGACGCGACATGTTCTCGCGCATCCTCTATGGCGGGCGCATCTCGCTCAGCATCGGCCTGCTCGGCGTCGGCGTCTCCTTCGTGCTCGGCATCATCATCGGCGGCATCGCCGGCTATTACGGCGGCAAGGTCGATCTCGTCGTCCAGCGTGTGATCGAGATCGTCCAGTCCCTGCCGCATATCCCGCTCTGGCTGGCGCTGGCCTCGATCATGCCGCCCTCCTGGAGCCCGCTGGTGGTCTATTTCGGCATCACCCTGATCCTGGGGCTGATGGACTGGACCGGGCTGGCGCGCGCCGTGCGCTCGAAGCTGCTCTCGCTGCGCGAGGAGGATTACGTCGTCGCCGCGCAGCTGATGGGGGCGAAGCCCGCCCGCATCATCGGCCTGCATCTGGTGCCCGGTTTCATGAGCCACCTGATCGCCTCGGCCACGATCACCATTCCGAAGACCATCCTCGGCGAGACGGCGCTGAGCTTCCTCGGGCTCGGCCTGCGTCCGCCGATCACGAGCTGGGGCGTGATGCTGAACGAGGCGCAGAACGTCAATGTGGTGGCGCTCTATCCGTGGTTGCTCTATCCGGTCGTTCCGGTGATCCTGATCATCCTGGCCTTCAACTTCCTCGGCGACGGCTTGCGCGACGCGGCCGATCCCTACCGCTGAGCGCGCCGCCGCATCCTGCTCGCGGACCTGACAACCAGTGCGGATCGCCTTTCATACGCCGCTCAACGCCTTCGACGACGGCAGGATTTCCGGCGACCGGCGCATGGCGCGCCAGCTCGCCGCCGCGCTGGCGCGGCTCGGACATGAGGTCGTTCCGATCACCGACGCGCGCGCCTATATGCGCATGCCCGACACGGGGGCGCTCGCAAGGCGCCAGGCCGAAGCGGACTCGCGCCGGGACGCCCTGCTCTCCGGCTGGCGGGCGAAGGGCGACGCGCCGGAGCTCTGGTTCACCTATCACAGCTACTACAAGGCGCCCGACCTGCTCGGGCCGGAGATCACCCGGCATTTCGGCATTCCCTATGTCGTCGCCGAGGCGAGCGATTCCGGCCGGCGCGCCGAAGGCGAATGGGCCCGGCATGTCGCGCTGGCCCGCAGCGGCTTCTGCGCCGCCGACCTGCATTTCTGCTTCACCGCGCGCGACCGGGAGGGGGTCGAGGCCTGGTGCACGGACCGCACCCGCTTTCTCGAACTGCCGCCCTTCATCGCCCCCGGGCTCCCGGCACCGGCGCGCCGTCCTGCGGCCGGGGCGCCGCGGCTGGTGACCGTCGCGATGATGCGGCCGGGCGTGAAGCGCGACAGCTACCGCGCGCTCGCCACTGCGCTGGAGCGGCTTGCCGCCCTGCCCTGGAGCCTGAGCGTCATTGGCGACGGGCCGGCGCGCCCGGAGGTCGAGGCCATGTTCGCGAACCTGCCGGAGGGACGCGTCTCCTGGCGCGGCGCGCTCGATCGGGAGGCCGTCGCGGCCGGGCTCGCCACCAGTGACATCTTCGTCTGGCCCGGCATCGGCGAGGCCTATGGCCTCGTCTATCTCGAGGCCCAGGCAGCCGGCCTCCCCGTCATCGCCTTCGACAGCGGCGGCGTCTCGTCCACCGTCCGCTGCGGCGAGACCGCGCTGCTGGCGCCGGAGGCCGATATCGGCGCGCTGGGCGATGCGCTTGCGCGGCTGCTGGTCGAGCCGGCCCTGCGCGAGCGCATGGGGGCAGCCGCAAGGACCTTCGTCACCGGCGAGCGCATGCTCGAGCAAGCGAGCGAGATCATCGACACGGGCCTTGCTCTTGCGCTGGCTGCGCGCGCCAGGCGCAAGGCCGGGCAGCAGGGCGCGAGCGCCTCATGAACGATGCGACCTGGGACCCGCTGCTGGCCGAGCTGGATCGCTGGCGCATTGAGGGCCGCCACCTGCGGCTCTGGCTGCGCGACGACGACGCCATCGCGCCCGGCCCGCAGCTCGACAGGCTCGCCGCCCTCGCCGACCGGTTCGACGCGCCGGTGCTGCTCGCCGTGATCCCGCATCTGGCCGAGCCGGCTCTGGTGCCCCGCCTCACGCGCGCCCCGCTTCTGCTGCCCTGCCAGCATGGCAGCCGGCACCGCAACCATGCGCCGGAGGGCGAGAAGAAGGCCGAGTTCGGCCGCCACCGCCCGCTGGCCGCGATGCTCGACGAGATCGCCACGGCAAGGCGGCGGCTCGACGACCTGTTCGGGCCCGCTCTCCTGCCGGTCTTCGTGCCGCCCTGGAACCGGATCGACCGCGAGGTCACTGCCGCCCTGCCGGATCTCGGCTTCACCGGCCTGTCCTGCTTCCGCGGCTTCACGCTGGGCGAGCGGGGCGGACCAGCGCTCGTCAACAGCGAGATCGACATCATCGACTGGCATGGCGGGCGGATCGGCCGGTCGGCTCCCGCGATCGTGAACGAGCTCACGGCCCTTCTCGTGGCCAGGCGCGAGAAGGGCGAGCCGGACGACAGGATCGGCCTGCTTCTGCATCACCGCGATCACGACGAGGCGGCCTGGGCCCTCCTCGATGCACTTCTCGCCCGCCTGGCCTCTCATCCGGCGATCCGCCTCGCCGATCCGCGCCAGTTGTTTTCAGGCACGATCGCTGCCTAAATGAGGCTGCGACGCCGGGTGAGCGTCCGTCATCTGGCGAGGCCGGACTTGGATGGACGCGCGTGTGGCGCTATATCCCGGCCAGTTCCAGGTGCGTTCGCCCTCGCTTGAGGTCGTCTGGCCTTTTTGCGGAGGGCGCCGCGTCCATGCCGTTCAATGTCATCGATCTCAACGGTGCCGAGCGCGCGCCGCGCAGTCCCCATGCGCCGCGCGTGCTGATCTACAGCCATGACACCTTCGGCCTCGGCCATATCCGGCGCTGTCGCGCGATCGCCAACTCGCTGGTGGCAAGCTACCCTCATATATCAGTGATCATCGTCTCGGGCTCGTCGGTGATCTCGAGCTTCCAGTTCGGTGACGGCGTCGATTATGTGCGTATTCCCGGCGTCGAGAAGCAGAGCGACGGCCGCTATTCGCCTCATCACCTGAACCTCGACCTCAGTGACACGATCCGGCTCCGGACCGACCTGATCAAGCAGGTCGTGCTTTCCTTCGATCCGGATGTCGTCATCGTCGACAAGGAGCCCGTCGGCCTGCGCGGCGAATTGCTGCCGTCGCTCGAGCTCCTGCGCCGGCGCGGCGCGCGGATCGTGCTCGGACTGCGCGACGTGCTCGACGAGCCCGGCAAGCTGCTCGAGGAATGGCGCCATAGCGGCGCGCTCGACGCATTGGCCGTCTATGACGACATCTTCGTCTACGGTCTGGAGAGCGTCTACCAGCCGCTGCTCGGCCTGCCGGACCAGCATCTCTTCGCCGACAAGGTTCGCTATACCGGCTATCTCAAGCGGGCGGTGCCCTCGCCCATGCCGCCGAACCGCCATCCGCGCATCACCAAGGGACCGTTCATCCTGGTCACGCCCGGCGGCGGCGGCGACGGCATGGGCCTGATCGACTGGGTGATCTCGGCCTATGAGACCGATCCCACCATCGAATTGCCGGCGCTGATCGTCTTCGGCCCCTTCATGTCGCGCGAGAAACGCAAGGACTTCGCCGAGCGCATCGCCCGCGTGCCCAAGCTCGAAAGCCTCGGCTTCGAGCCGCGGCTCGAGCTCTTGATGAACCGCGCCCACTGCGTCGTCGCGATGGGCGGCTACAACACCTTCTGCGAGATCCTGTCCTTCGACAAACCGGCGCTGATCGTCCCGCGCGTCCGGCCGCGCCTGGAGCAGAGCATCCGCGCCGAGCGCGCCGACGGCCTGCGGCTGGTCGATGTGCTGCACGATCCCGTCGAGACCGGCCAGGGCCCGCGCGATCCGAAACTGATGGCGGCCGCGCTCCATGCCCTGCCCAAGCGCATGCCGCCGTCACAGGCCTTCGTACCCAGCCTGCTCGACGGCCTGCCCGCCATCAGCCGTGCGCTGGCCGACGACCTCTCCATGCCGATCCGCGGACGGGCCCTGGCGCAGAACGCCGCCGCCGTGAGCTGAGCGCCCGCCTGCAGAACATGCAGGAACCGGCCCCAAAAGAGGCTGAGAAAGAGGGCTGACAAGCAAGACGAAAGCTCGCAATATATCAGCCATCGGAGACAGGAGGCGCGGCTTCGGCGCCTTCTCATGGGAGATCCTTCTCGATGGCACAGCTGCTCTTCAAGAACTTCGCCATGCTCGAACCCGACCATGGCGAGCTGCGCCGCGGCTACGAACTGCTGGTCGAGGGAGAGACGATCCGCGAGGTTTCCGACAAGCCGATCAAGGCCGCCAAGGCCGATGCGATCGATTGCGGCGGGCGCACCCTGATGCCCGGCCTGATCGACAGCCATGTCCATGTCTTCCTCTCCGAGGTCTATATCCGCGCCCTGGAAAGCATGCCGCTGACCCTGATGACGGCGCGTGCGGTCAGGCTGATGAAGGGCATGATCGACCGCGGCTTCACCTCGGTGCGCGATACCGGCGGCGCCGACTGGGGCATCAAGGAAGCGGTCGAGAAGGGCGACATCTCCGCCCCGCGCCTGTTCATCGCCGGCGCCGCCATCGGCCCGACCGGCGGTCATAGCGATCCGCGCCGGCGCACCGATTTCGGCGCGCGCTGCCATTGCTGCAACGCCATGGCCTATACGATGAACGTCTCGGACGGCGTTTCCTCCGTGAAGAAATCCGTGCGCGAGCAGATGCGGTTAGGGGCCGACCACATCAAGATCATGATGTCCGGCGGCGTCGCCTCGCCCTATGACCCGCTCGATTCGATGCAGTTCAGCGTCGACGAGGTCCAGGCCGCGGTCGAGGAGGCGAAGGCCTTCGGCCGCTATGTCTGCGCCCATGCCTATACGCCGGAAGCCATCACCCGGGCCGCGCAATGCGGCGTGCGCGCCATCGAGCACGGCAACCTGATCGACGATGCTTCCGCCAAGCTGATGGCCGAGAACAACATGTTCCTGACCGCCAATCTCGTCGCCTATTAGGCGATGAAGGAGCGCGCCGCCGAATTCGGCATGACCGGCGACATGCTGGCCAAGAACGACCTCGTCATCGATGGCGGCCTGCGCTCGCTCGAGATCTGCAAGCGCGCCGGCGTGCCGGTCGCCTATGGCAGCGACCTGCTCGGCCAGCTCCAGGTCGAGCAGTCGCGCGAATTCCTGCTGCGCCGCGAGGTCCTCTCGCCGATCGAGATCATCCGCTCGGCGACGACGGTCGGCGCGCAATTGCTGCGCATGGAGGGCAAGCTTGGCACGCTGCGTGCAGGCGCCTTCGCCGACATCATCCTGGTCGATGGTGATCCGCTCAAGGACCTGGGGCTGTTCC
The DNA here is from genome assembly GCF_051860145.1 of Allobosea sp. GTDB lineage: Bacteria > Pseudomonadota > Alphaproteobacteria > Rhizobiales > Beijerinckiaceae > Allobosea. The sequence goes on from NZ_JBHYEM010000003.1 coordinate 250,094, forward strand.
AGAACCAGGGCGCCTCGCTGGCGGCGATCATGAAGGGCGGCGCCTTCCACAAGAACACGCTGCATTGAGGCCGGCGCGGCGGGGAACGCACCGGCCCGAAAGCAGACAGAAACAGTCTTGACTGTTTGTAAGTTGGACCGCAGCTTGCCGCGCAACGAAGAAACGAGGGGACTGGCGTGACGGCCCTACGAGCGCAGAGACCAGCGAGATCGACCACCGGCCGGCCCTGCCTGCCGGACCGGGCTCGCGCCTCTGGAGCGGCCGTTTGAGCGCCGCCACGCGCCCCAGCCTCGGCCGTCTCGCGCTGAACGGCGCCGCCGGCCTGTCGCTCGGCTTCATCCTGCTGCCGCTGATCTTCGTTATTTGGCTCGCCTTCTTCCGGCAGGAGATCCCGTCCTTCCCGCCGGAGGGCTACTCGCTGAAATGGTTCGCCGCGGCGGCGAACAACAAGCCCTTCGTCGACGGTTTCCTGCTCAGCCTCCAGGTCGGCGTGCTGGCGACGCTGATCGGGCTTCTCCTCGGCGTGCCCGCGAGCCTGGCGCTGGTGCGCCACCGCATCCCGCTCGGCCCCGCGCTCAACACCTTGCTGCTGCTGCCGCTGGTCATGCCCGGCATCGTGCTCGGCACCTCGCTCTACGTCTTCCAGATCGAGACCGAGCTCGCCACCGGCTGGCCGCTCCTGGGCTCGGTCTCGGGGCTCGTCGCGGCCCACACGCTCGTCGTCGTGCCCTGGGTGGTCCGGCTGGTGACCGCGAGCCTCGTCGGCTTCGACCGGACCATCGAGGAGGCCGCGCAGAATCTCGGCGCCGGGCCGTGGCAGACCTTCCGGCGCGTCACGCTGCCGAGCATCCGGCCCGGCCTCGTCGCCGCTGCCCTCTTCGGCTTCGTCACCTCCTTCGGCAATCTCGAGATGAGCCTGTTCCTGGTCGGACCGGGCCGCACGACCTTGCCGATCGCGATCCTGCAATATCTCGAATGGAAGATCGATCCGACGGTCGCTGCGGCCTCCGTGATCCAGATCGTCCTGATCGGCGTGGCCATGATCATCACCGACCGTTACGTCAAGCTGAGCCGGGTGGTCTGACTATGGCGCGGCTTTCGATCGACCATCTCCAGAAGATCTACGGCGATTTCGCCGCGGTGGACGACGTCACCATCGACATCGCCGAGGGCGAGTTCCTGGTGCTGCTCGGCCCCTCGGGCTGCGGCAAGACCACGACGCTGCGCATGGTCGCCGGCTTCGTGCCGCCGAGCGCGGGGCGCATTACCATCGGCGAGCGCGACGTCACGACGCTGCCGCCCTGGAAGCGCAATTGCGGGCTGGTGTTCCAGAGCTATGCGCTCTTCCCGCATATGACCGTGGCGGAGAACGTCGCCTTCAGCCTGGAGATGCGCAAGGTTGCGGCCGCCGACCGCGGCACGCGCGTCGCCGAGGCCCTGCGGCTGGTGCAGCTCACCGGCTTCGACGAGCGCTACCCGCGCCAGCTCTCCGGCGGCCAGCAGCAGCGCGTCGCGCTGGCGCGGGCGCTCGCCATGCAGCCCGACGTGCTCCTGCTCGACGAGCCGCTCTCCAATCTCGACGCCAAGCTCCGGCAGGAGGTCCGCGTCGAGATCCGCGACCTGCAGCGCAAGCTCGGCCTGACCACGATCATGGTCACTCACGACCAGGAGGAGGCCCTCACCATGGCCGACCGGCTGGTGGTGATGGAGAAGGGCAAGGTCCGCCAGATCGGCAGCCAGCGCGAGCTCTATGAGAGGCCGGCCGACCGCTTCGTTGCCGGCTTCATCGGCCGCAGCGCTTTCCTCGATGGCGAGATCACGCAACCCGGCCGCTTCCGCAGCCGTGGCGGCCTCGCGATCGCAGCCGTCGCCGCTGCCGGCGCCGGCCCCGCGACGCTCGCCCTGCGGCCCGAGCGCATCGCGGTCGCAGGCGAGGCCGCGGCCAGCGCCAACCGGTTCGAGGCCCGCGTCGAGCACGTCTCCTATCTCGGCGCGCTGCTCGATATCGATGTCCGGCTGTCGGAGCATGACCGCATGCTGCTGCAGCTTCCGAACCGGCAGGGCGGCATCGAGCCGAAGCCGGGCGACACCATCACGATAGGCTGGGCCGAAGACGCCGGGCTCGTCTATCCGCGCGAGTCCTGACGGCTCGAACAGGCGTCCAACAGGGGAGTCACTGCAATGAAGACGATCGATCGGCGCGACGTGCTGAAGGGATTGGGCGCTGCGACGGGTGCGGCCGCCTTGGGCGGGCCGGCCTTCGCCCAGTCCGGCGGCAAGGTCGTGGTCGGCACCTGGGGCGGCGATTATGCCCGCCTGCTGACCAAGAACATCGAGGACCCGATCCTGAAGGGCAAGGGCCTCGAGGTCGTCCAGGACCAGGCCGGCGATGCGCCGCGGCGCGCCAAGATGGTGGCCGAGCGGCGCTTGCCGCGCGGCACGGTCGACATCCAGGGCCTGTCCGCCGCCAACATGTTCGAGATGAACGAGGCCGGCGTCGTCGAGCAGCTCGACTACTCCAAGATCCCGAACGCCAAGAACCTGCTGCCGACGATGAAATATCCCTATGGCGTCGGGCACATCTATTCGGGCAACGTCGTCATCTACAATCCCAAGCTGATCAGCCCCGCGCCGACCGGTTTCAAGGACTGGCTCGACCCGAAATGGGGCAACAAGATCGGCTTCATCGACATCCAGTACCAGTCGATCATGATCGCCGCCTCGATGGCCGCCACCAACGGCGCCAGCATGAACGACCTCGACAAGGCCAAGGACGTCCTGCTCGCCGTCAAGAAGACCGGCGCCCGGGTTTATCCGACCAACGAGGCCTTCGCCCAGGCGATGAAGAACGAGGAGGTCGGCATCAGCGCGATCTGGAAGGCGCGCGTGGTGCAGTGGCAGAATGCCGGCATCCCTTGCGAGGCCGTCTCGCCGGTCGAGGGCATCCCGGCCTATGTCTCCGGCTTCGTCATCCAGAAGAACGCGCCGAACAAGGAGAACGCCTACGCCTATATGAACGCCATGCTGGAGAAGGCGCCGCAGGAGGCCTTCGCCGTCGACATGGGCTATAACGGCACGGTCACCGGCCTCAGCGTCGCGCCCGATCTGCAGAAGCGCATCGGCTTCACCTCCGACGAGGAGAAGCGCCTGAAGGATCTCGACTACGCCTTCCTCGCCAAGAACGATTCGGCGATGAAGGAATGGTGGGACAAGGTCTTCAAGGGCTGAAATGGCCCGTGCATTCTACCACCGCGGCCGTCTGGTGCGGCTTTCTGCGCTTCCGGTGCTCACGGACATCCGTCCGCTGCGCTCCGGTTCTCGAAAGCCGCCCCAGCCAGCTCGCGCTGGCGAATGCCCGAACCATTTCACCGACGCTGGCTTGAGTCGCAGGGGGCTCCCATGAGCACCACCGCCCCGGAAGCCGTCGCCGGCGGGCGCACCCATCTTGCGGGCGCGCTCGTCGTGCCCGCGACGATCTTCGTCGCGATCGGGCTGATCGGCCCGATCGCGATCCTGTTCCGCTATTCGCTGAACCAGTTCATTCCGGGCCAGTTCATGGTCGACGGGCTGACGATCGAGAACTACGTCAAGTTCTTCACCGATTCCTATTATCTCAACGTGCTGCTGCGCACCGTGCGCGTCGCGGTGATCTGCACGGCGATCTGCCTGATCATGGGCTTTCCGCTCGCCTATGTGCTGGCCCGCACCCAGAGCCGCTTCAAGAACCTCTTGATCATGCTGGTCGTGCTGCCGCTCTTCGTCGGCAACGCGGTGCGCGCCGCCGGCTGGATGACCGCCTTCGGCAACAAGGGCGCCTTCAACGCCTCGCTGATGGGGCTCGGCCTGATCGACCAGCCGATCGAGATCATGTTCACCGAGAACGCCGTGCTGATCGGCATCATCGCGGTCAACCTGCCCTTCATGGTGCTGACCCTGCAGAGCGTGATCGAGGGCATCGACCGCAATGTCGAGGAGGCTGCCTTCAGCCTCGGCGCCGGGCCGGCCGCGATGTTTCGCCGCGTTCTCTGGCCACTGGCCCTGCCGGGCATCCTCGCCGGCACGATCCTGACCTTCATCCTGGCGATGAACGCTTATGCCACGCCGGTCCTGCTCGGCGGCCCGAAATTCCAGATGATGGGGCCGCTGGTCTACGGCCAGTTCGCCCAGCAGAACAACTGGCCCTTCGGCGGCGCGATCTCCTTCATCCTGATGACGGCGACGATCCTGCTCACCGTCGCGGCGCATCTGATCGTGCAGCGGCGCTACCGCTGATGTCGCAGCGCCGCGCTTTCGCTGGCCAAGCGACCGGCGGCGCTCTACATCTCGCGAATGACACTTTCCGGCTCTCTCGTCCCCGTCGCGGTCGGCGCCGTCGCCCTGGTGCTGGTGCTCGGCCTGATCAACATGCTGCGCGGCGGCAGCGCCAACACCTCGCAGAACCTGATGCGGCTGCGCGTCGTCCTGCAATTCGTCGCGATCCTGGTCATCATCGGCGTCCTCTGGTGGCGCGGCGGCTGACGACTCCTCAAGCGTAAGCTGTTGATAAAACACACGCTCGGCAGAATTTGCCGCGCGCGGATGTCGCGTTTGCCGCAATCTCGACACGAGTCTATGCGCTTCACTAACGTCCGTTCCGCCGACAAGAAGAACACGTCACTCATGGTACGCGTCGCGTTGCTGACCTTCGCCGGTCTCCTGGCTGCCTCGCCCGTTTTGGCGCAGTCCCAAGCCTTGCCCTCCGGCGTCTCCAGCTACGCGCCAGCCACCGCAGCCCCGACCGCCTCCTGGGAAGCGCGTGTCGGCGCCGCCGCCGCAAATCCGGGCGGCAGGGAGAGCGGCCTGCTCAATTTCAGCGGCGAGTTGCTGACGCCGCGCGTGCTCACCCTCAACGACCGCATCGCCTCGGCCTTCGTGCCGCGCTTCCATATTGGCTCCAGCGCCAATTTCAACGGCACGCGCTATGCCTATGCGGGCGCGACCTGGACCGTCGACATCGCCAGGAACGTCTTCGTCGAGGCCAGCCTCGGCGCGGCGCTGAACGACGGCAAGACCGGCCTGGTCGTCCCCGAGAACCGCCTCACCGTCGGCTGCAACACCGGCACCCGCGAGGCCGCCGCGCTCGGCTACCGGCTCAACGACCGCTGGAGCATCACGGCGACGCTCGAGCATTTCAGCGCCGTCGGCTGCTCGGATGGCGACAAGCCGCGCGGACCGGCCAATTTCGGCGCGCGGCTCGGCTACAGCTTCTGACGCAAGGGAACGTCCGGCGGGCCGTCCGGACCTGCGCGTGGCGGCCTTCCGTTGCCGCTGCGACGCGCTATAACGCCCTCATGGTCAAGCTCAACCGCATCTATACCCGCACCGGCGACACCGGCATGACCGGGCTGGCCACCGGGCCGCGCCGGCCGAAATACGATCTGCGCGTCGCCGCCTATGGCACCGTCGACGAGACCAATGCCTGCGTCGGGCTGGCCCGGCTGCACGCGGCGAGCGAGGATGCCGTCGTCGACGCCATGCTGGAGCGCATCGCCAACGACCTGTTCGATCTCGGAGCCGATCTCTCGACGCCCGATACCGGCGAGCCGCCGGCCTATGAGCCGCTACGCATCGTCCAGTCCCAGGTCGACCGGCTCGAGACCGAGATCGACCAGCTGAACGCGGAGCTCGCGCCGCTGCGCTCCTTCGTCCTGCCCGGCGGCACGGCGGCGGCCACCCATCTGCACCTCGCCCGCACCGTCAGCCGCCGCGCCGAGCGCCTGATGGTCGAGCTCGCGCAGAGCGACGGCGAGCGCGTCTCGGAGCCTGCGCTCAGATACATCAACCGGCTCTCGGATTTCCTTTTCGTCGCGTCCCGCCATCTCAACGCCAGGGCCGGGGGCGATGTGCTCTGGGTTCCGGGCCAGAACCGTTAGGAGCAGCCAGCATGTTCGTGCCGCTGCATGATGGCGTTCCCTTGCGTTTCATGCGCGCGCCCTATGTGACCTATGCCCTGATCTGCGCCTGTTTCGGCGTCTATCTCGGGCTACTGGCCTGGCGCCCGCCTTCGGGCGAGGTCGGCATCATGGCCGGCTTCGGCATGATCCCCTCGGTGCTGTTCGGGACGGCGCAGCTGCCGGCCGACCTGCTGCAGGTCCCGGCTTGGCTGACGCTGTTCAGCAACATCCTGCTGCATGCGAGCTTCGCGCATCTGATCGGCAACATGCTCTTCCTCTGGGTCTTCGGCGACAATGTCGAGGACGCGATGGGCCATCTCCGCTTCCTGCTGTTCTTCTTCCTGTGCGGGCTTGCCGGCTCCCTCGCCCATGCGCTGATGAACCCCGAATCGGAGCAACCCCTGATCGGCGCCTCGGGCGCGATCTCGGGCGTCATCGCCTCCTATCTGATGCTCTATCCGCAGGTGCGGATCTGGGGCCTCGCCTTCAAATGGATTCCGCTCCATATCCCGGCCATGTATGCGCTCGGCGCCTGGATCCTGTTCCAGTTCATCTCGGCCTTCGCCGACCCGCAGGGCAATGTCGGCTGGTGGGCGCATCTCGGCGGACTCGGCGCCGGCGCCGCGCTGACGCCGATCTTCATCCACCGCGGCGTCAGACTGTTCGGGCGTCCCGTGACAGGGTGAGCGCCGCGACTTTGGCGGCGTTGACAAGCGCAAACGGCCATCGCTACGGTCCGTCCGCATTCCAGCCGAGAGCCGCGATGCCGTCCTCCTGCCGCGTGACGCGGCGCGGCCTCGATCGGACCTCTCCCGAACGGTGAAGTGACGATGAAGATCCTTGTGCCCGTCAAGCGGGTTGTCGATTTCAATGTGAAGATCCGCGTGAAGGGTGACGGCTCGGGCGTCGAGCTTGCCAATGTGAAGATGTCGATGAACCCGTTCGACGAGATCGCCGTCGAGGAGGCGCTGCGCCTGAAGGAGGCCGGCAAGGCAACCGAGGTCATCGTCGTCTCGGTCGGCCCGCAGCAGGCGGCCGAGACGATCCGCACCGGTCTCGCCATGGGCGCCGACCGCGGCATCCTGGTCAAGGCCGAAGGCACCGTCGAGCCGCTCGCCGTCGCCAAGCTCCTCAAGAAGATCGTCGAGCAGGAGAGCCCCGAGCTCGTCATCCTCGGCAAGCAGGCGATCGACGATGATTCGAACCAGACCGGCCAGATGCTGGCCGCCCTGCTCGACTGGCCGCAAGGCACCTTTGCCTCCAAGGTCGTGGTCGGCGACGGCGCGATCGACGTCACCCGTGAGGTCGATGGCGGCCTGCAGACGGTCTCGCTGAAGCTGCCGGCGATCGTCACCACCGACCTGCGCCTCAACGAGCCGCGCTATGCCTCGCTGCCCAACATCATGAAGGCCAAGAAGAAGCCGCTGGACGAGACCACGGCCGAGACGCTGGGCGTCGATATCGCGCCGCGCCTGAAAGTCCTGAAGACGACCGAGCCGCCCGGACGCTCCGCCGGCGTCAAGGTCTCGTCCGTCGCCGAACTGGTGTCCAAGCTCAAGAACGAAGCAGGAGTTCTCTAAGACCATGACGACCCTGCTCCTCGCCAAGCACGACAACAAGAGCCTCAACGAGGCGACCCGCAAGGCCCTGACCGCCGCCAGGGAACTCGGCGCTCCGGTGCATGTCCTGGTCGCCGGCCTGGGCGCCAAGGCGGTCGCCGATGCCGCCGCCAAGCTCGACGGCGTCGAGAAGGTGCTGCTCGCCGACGATGCCGCCTACGAGCATCGCCTGGCCGAGCCGCTCGCGGCCCTGATCGTCGCGCTCGCCGGCCCCTATGACGCGCTCGTTGCGCCCGGCACCACGACCGGCAAGAACGTGATGCCGCGCGTCGCCGCCCTGCTCGACGTGATGCAGGTCTCGGAAGTCACGAAGATCGTCTCGCCCGACACGTTCGAGCGGCCGATCTATGCCGGCAACGCCATCCAGACCGTGCAATCGGCCGAGGCCAAGAAGGTCCTCACCATTCGCGGCGCCTCCTTCCAGGCGACCGCCGACGGCAGCGCCGCTGCACCGGTCGAAGCCGTCAGCGGCGGCGAGAATACCGGCTCCTCGAGCTTCAAGGGCGAAGAGGTCGCGAAATCCGACCGTCCGGAGCTGGCCTCGGCCAAGATCATCATCTCGGGCGGCCGCGCGCTCGCCTCCTCGGAGAATTTCACCAAGGTGATCGAGCCCGTCGCCGACAGGCTCGGCGCCGCCATGGGCGCCTCGCGCGCCGCGGTCGACGCCGGCTACGCCCCCAACGACTGGCAGGTCGGCCAGACCGGCAAGGTCGTGGCGCCGGAGCTCTACATCGCGGTCGGCATCTCGGGCGCGATCCAGCATCTCGCCGGCATGAAGGACTCCAAGGTGATCGTCGCCATCAACAAGGACGAGGAGGCGCCGATCTTCCAGGTCGCCGATTACGGCCTGGTCGGCGATCTCTTCACCATCCTGCCCGAACTCGAGAAAGAGCTCGAGAAGGCCGGCCGGTAAACGATACGCCGCTGGAAACCAGCGGTACGGGACAGCATCCGGGCCGCCGCCTTCAGGCGGCCCGCATCGCTTTCGCGACGGGAGCGATGAGACGAGAGATGGATCAGGACATGGCGGACCAGGCGATCAAGACGATCGGCATCATCGGCGCGGGGCAGATGGGCAACGGCATCGCCCATGTCGCGGCCGTCGCGGGCTTCGACGTCAAGCTGCACGACGTAGCTGAGGACCGGATCAAGTCTGCGCTCGCGACGATCGACGGCAACATGGCGCGCCAGGTCGCCAAGGGCGCCATGGACGATTCGCTGCGCCGCGACGCCATGGCCAAGATCGCCTCGACCCCGACCCTCGAGGGGCTCGGCGAATGCGACCTCATCATCGAGGCTGCGACCGAGAGCGAGGAGACCAAGCGCAAGATCTTCACCGCCGTCTGCGCGCATATCAAGCCGGAGACGATGCTCGCCTCCAACACCTCGTCGATCTCGATCACGCGGCTCGCCGCCGCGACCGACCGGCCGGAACGCTTCATCGGCATCCATTTCATGAATCCGGTGCCGCTGATGCAGCTCGTCGAGCTGATTCGCGGCATTGCCACCGACGACCACACCTTCGAGGCGGCGCGCAGCTTCATCGGTAAGCTCCACAAGACCGTGACGGTCTCGGAGGATTTCCCGGCCTTCATCGTCAACCGCATCCTGCTGCCGATGATCAACGAGGCGGTCTACACGCTCTATGAGGGCGTCGGTTCGGTCGAGGCGATCGACACCGCCATGAAGCTCGGCGCCAACCACCCGATGGGGCCGCTCCAGCTCGCCGATTTCATCGGCCTCGACACCTGTCTGTCGGTGATGCAGGTGCTTCATGACGGCCTGGCCGATTCGAAATACCGGCCCTGCCCGCTTCTGGTGAAATATGTCGAGGCCGGCTGGCTCGGCCGCAAGACCAAGCGCGGCTTCTACGATTATCGCGGCGAGAAGCCGGTTCCGACGCGCTGAGAGAGCAGGCCCTTCCGCAGCCCTCCTCTCCTCCCGCGGCGAGGATTGGAGCGATGGGCCGGACTGCCCCGGCCGTTAGCGTCAATCGTCCACCAAAATCAGAATCGTAGCGCGGCGCTCACGACATCGTCGCGCCGCACCATCTTCACAATCCTGTCGTCTCGCGCGTACATTGAGCTGTGAGCGGGATTCGTCCTGCTTCGAACAGCGGAGGTGCGACGGGTTTGACGGCGCATGTGATGCATCCGATGGCGTCGCCGGACGGTTGTCCGGCCTTGGTGCTCAACGCGGATTTCCGCCCGCTGAGCTACTACCCTCTCTCGTTGTGGAGCTGGCAGGACGCGATCAAGGCGGTCTTCATGGACCGGGTCAACATCGTCTCGGAATACGACACGATCGTCCGCAGCCCGAGCTTCAACATGAAGCTGCCCTCGGTCGTCTCGCTGAAGACCTATATCAAGCCGTCGCGGACGCCGGCCTTCACCCGGTTCAACGTTTTCCTGCGGGACCGGTTCTCCTGCCAGTATTGCGCCACGCGCGAGGACCTGACCTTCGACCACGTCGTCCCCCGCTCCAAGGGCGGCCTGACGACCTGGGACAACGTGGTCGCGGCCTGCTCGCCCTGCAACCTGCGCAAGGGCGACAAGATGCCGGCCGCTGTCGGCATGCTGCCGATGCAAAAACCCTTCGCGCCGACGGTCAACGACCTGCACCGCAACGGCAAGCTCTTCCCGCCGAACTATCTGCACGAGAGCTGGCTCGACTATCTCTATTGGGATTCCGAGCTGGAGCCGTAGGCTGTTTGGCCGAAGCTGTTATCTCGGGTCGGTAATAGCGGCGCGATAGCGCAAGGAGCCGGCCGCATTGAGCAATGGGGCGAGCAGCGTCGCAAACCATGCCCGCCCCCGCTCGCTCAGCCGATCCGCAAGCCGCGCTTGATCGCGGCATAGAGATAGGCGGCTTCTTCTCTGGCTTCGGGTGACACGGTGACGGCACGCAGGAAGCTGTGTTCCAGATTCTTCGCAACACGCATCTCGGCTTTCGCTCCGTCCGCGTTCATCCGCTCCCCATAGAGCAGTCCCTCGTCATAGAGCGGATCGAGTTCCGCGACATGGATGAAGGCCGGCGGGAGATTCGCATAGTTCGTCGCCTGGAGCGGGACGGCATAGGGATCCTTGGTGTCGAGCTTATCTGACAGATAGGCCTTCAGATAGAATTCGAGGTCGTTCTTGTTGAATTGCGGATCATGATTGATCCGCACATAGCTGTCGGTCTCCAGATCCGTGTTCATCGGGCCCGGATACAGCAGCACCTGCATCGCCAGCTTCGGGCCCTGCCGGTCGCGGCTCATCATCGAGATGGCCGCGGTCAAGCCGCCGCCGGCGCTGTCGCCCGCGATCGCGAGCCTATCGAGGTCGATCTTGTAGCGGTCGGCGTATTTCTCGAGCCATTGCAAGGTGAAGAAGCCGTCATCGACCGCGGCCGGATAGGGGTTTTCCGGCGCCCGGCGGTAATGCACGGCGACGATCTGGGCGCCGGTGCCGGCCGCCAGGTTCGCGACGACGGTGTCGTGGGTGTAGAGGCTGCCCGACATGTAGCCGCCACCGTGGAAATAGACGACCGTCGGCTGCTCCTCGTCGGTCTTCTGGCTGTAGATCCGGATCGGGATCTCCCGCCCGGGCGCAGCGATGAACCAGTTCGTCACGGTCAGGCTGGCCGGATAGGGCTCTTTGAAGATGTCGGCATAGGCCTCGAATTGCGCGCGGCGCTCGTTCGGGTCGCGCGGCCGGGGCTTCGACCCGCCACGAACGTCGCTCACCCGCTTCTTGTACTCGGTCATTGCGTGTTCAAGCATCTTACCCTCTTCTCCAGTGTTCGTGGCGCGGTATCGGCCACTCGGAAAACTGCTCAGGCCTACGAAACCCTCTTCCGGCAGAGTGTGGACGACGATCAGTCGGAAGCGTCTCGTGGAGAGCTCAGGTCGCGCAGCCCGTCGCCAAGCAGGTTGATGCCCAGCACCAGGAGCACGAGCGCGACGCCGGGGATGGTGATCACCCAGGGCGTGAAGAAGACGTAGTTCCGGCCTTCGGCGATCATCAGCCCCCAGGACGGAAGCGGCGGCTGGACGCCGAGGCCGAGGAAGGAGAGCGCCGCCTCGAGCAGGATCGCGTGGGCGATCTCGAGCGTGAAGACGACCAGGATCGGCCCCAGGATGTTGGGCAGCACGTGCCAGAGCAGGATCCTGACGTCCGAGCCGCCATATGAGCGCGCCGCGACGATGTACTCGCTGTCGCGCAGCTGCATGACGGTCGCTCGCGCCACCACCGCGAAGCGATCCCACAGCAGCAGGCCGAGCACGGCGACAACGACGGTGAGCGAGCTTCCGATGAGCCCGACCACGGCGAGCGCGACGAGCACGATCGGCATGGCGAGACGCACGGTGATGAAGAAGGAGATCACCATGTCGAGGCGGCCGCCATAATAGCCGGCGAGCATGCCCAGCAGGATGCCGATCGAGCCCGAGATCAGGACGGTGCCGAAGCCGATCAGCAGCGAGATCCGGCTGCCATAGATGAGCCGGCTCAGATAGTCGCGGCCGAGCTGGTCGGTGCCGAGCATATGCGCCCAGCTGCCCTCACCGGCCCAGACCGGCGGCTTCAGCCGCATCGGCAGGTCCTGGAGATAGGGATCGTACGGAGCCAGGAGCGGTGCGGCAACGGCGCAAAGGATGGCGAGGAGGACGATCGCGCCGCCGATGCTCGCGCCGCTGTTGCGCAGCCAGCGCCTGGCGCGCGAGCGCAGAGCCGATGCCGGGGACTGCCCCGCGAGAGACAGATCCGTCATTGCAGGCGCACCCGAGGATCGATGGCGGCGTTCAGCAGGTCGGACGCCAGGGTGAGGACGACGAAGATCATCGAGAACATCAGCACGATCGACTGGACGACGGGGAAATCGGCGCGCTGGATCGATTCCCAGCTCAGATAGCCGACGCCATGGAGCGCGAAGACCGTCTCGACCACGGTCGAGCCTCCGAGCAGGAACCCGAACTGCACCGCGGTGAGCGCCACGACCGGCATCAGCGCGTTGCGCAGCGCATGGGTGGTGACGATGGCCCTGACGCTCAAGCCCTTGGCGCGCGCCGTCCGGATGTAGTCCGCCTGCAGGACCTCGATCATCCCGGCCCGTGTCAGGCGCATGATCGCCGGCATGGCGTAATAGGCGAGCACCACGACCGGCAGGATATAGCCCTGCCACTCCTCGCTGCCGGACAAGGGCAGCACCTGCCAGTGCAGCCCGAAGATGTAGATCAGCATCAGGGCGAGCCAGAAGCTCGGCACGGCCTGGCCGATCACCGCCGTCGTCAGGCAGAGCCTGTCCAGCCAGCTGTTCCGCTTCAGGGCGGCGCAGATGCCGAGCGGAACCGCGAGCAGCAGCGCGAGCCCGATCGACAGGGTCGCGACGGTGAAGGTGACGGGGACGCGCTCCAGGATCAGCGCGGAGACCGGCTGCTTGAAGTAATACGACTCACCGAGATCGCCGCGGAGGATGTTCCCGAGCCAGTCGGCGTATTGCAGCACGAGCGGCCGATCCAACCCGTAGGTGATCCGAATCTGCTCGACCTGTTCGGAACTCGCGCCCTCGCCGGCGAGGGCCTGGGCGAGATCGGTCGAGAGGCGCAGCACCCCGAACGACACGACCGAGACCGTGAAGGCGACCAGGACGGCGACGAGAATCCGTTTCAGCGCGAAACTTGCCAATGTGAACCTCACTCAGGACTGTGGTCGGCCGACGGGTTTGTGGCGTTCACTTCCAGGACGCGCGGTAGAACCGGTTGATCTCGTCCGGCGACGGCGTGAAATCGAGCTCCTTCGAGAACGCGTAGTTGTTCACGATCTCGACGAGCGGGAGCCAGTAGACCTGATCCAGGATGCGATCCTGGGCTTCCTTGTAGAATTTCGTCCGCTCCTCGAGCGACTGTGTGCCGTCGGCCTTGCGGATCGCCTCCGTCACCGCCGGGTCGCGCGAGAGATCCTGCGGCGCCTCGCCGAAATAGGTCCCGAAGGCGATCGAGGCGTCGCTGATGCCCCAGAAGCCGGTCGAGGCGTGGAAGAGCGGCATCTCGCGCTTGACCCATTTGTCGCGGAAGGCGGCCCAGACGTTGAAGTTCATGTTGGCGCGGATGCCGACGCGCTGGAGGTCGCCGATGACCGCCTCGGTGATGAACCGGTCGGACGTCGAGCCGATCGAGGTCTCGAACCCGTCCGGCAGCCCGGCTTTCGCCAGAAGCTCCTTGGCCTTGGCCGGATCATAGGCGTAGTCGACCCCCGGCTCGGGACAGGCGAGCTGCTTGGTCGCGCAGATCGTCTTGAGCGTGGCGGCCTCACCGCGGATGAGGTTCTTCGCGATCGCGTCCCGGTTGATCGCGTGGGCGACGGCGCGCCGGACCTCGGGACGCGAGAGCGGCGACTGCTGATCGAGGGCGTTGAAGGTCAGGAAGGCGACCCGGAGCGTCGGCGAGCGCGAGATCCGGACGGTGGGGACCGTCTCGAGCTGATCGGCCTGGTCCGGCGTCAGCCGCCAGAGGAAATCGGCGCGCTTCGTCATCAGCTCGCCCATCATCAGGTTGAGGTCCTTCTGGGTCCGGACCGCGACCCGCTTGATGCGCGCCTTGGATTTCGGCCCACCGGAGAAATAGGCCACGTTGCGCTCCATCACGTATTCGCGGCCGGGCGTGAAGGAGGTGATCTTGTAGGGGCCGGTGCCGACGGGGTTCTTGCCCATCCCGGCGGTGCCCACCTGCCTGTAATACTGATCCGGATAGATCGGCACGCCGAGCGAGAGATATTCCAGCGCCGCCGGGAACGGACGCTTCAGCTTGATGCGGACGGTGTATTGATCGACCTTCTCGACGGAGTCGATCCAGGAGACCATCTGCACCAGCAGGATCTTGTTGTTCGGATCCTTGACGTAGTCGATCGTGTAGACGACGTCGTCGGCGTCGAAATCTTCGTCATTGTGGAACTTGACGCCCTTGCGCAGCTCGAAGACGAGGCTGGTCGGGTTCTCCCATGTCCAGCCCGTGGCGAGGTTGCCGACATATTTCCCAGTTTCGGGATCGCGATCGACCAGGCCGTCCCAGACGTTGTTGATCAGCGTGAGGCCGGAATGGTCCGTGAAATAATAGACATCGAGGGTGGTCTGCTCGCGGTCCCACGAGACGGTGAGCGTGTCGTTCGACTTTCCCGCAAAGGCGGGAGCGGCGGCGGTCAGGCCGAGCAGCAGCGCAGCAACGCGTGAAATGGTCATCGCGGTCCCCTTGTATCGTTGCAAGTGATCGACGTTTCTCCGGCCGCGCCTGCGGCCGGATGGGCCCACAGCCGCTTCGCGGGGCGCAGGAAAGGCGCGGCGAGCCGGAACGGCCCGGCCGCCCCGGCAGCGGCCGGCGCCGCTCTTCCTGAAGACATCCTCGAGATTGCTGCAACCGAGCCTCCCGACCCGCGCTCTCTAGGGCTTTCGTGAACATCGTTTCACTATACTGAATTGCATGTCAAGGCGTCGAGCCACGCCCACGAGGCGCAGCGGCGCTGATCTTGCTATAAATATTTGATTTTGCGCCTAAAAGAGAATCCCAACGCGCTCCGGCAGGCAGCCGATTGCGCTTTTGAACGGATTTCATTATGGTCCGTTTTCACTTAAATGGATTTGCTCTGCATGCAGAAGACACTCGACGTGACGGCCGATCCGGCGCCCGCCCAAGACGACGACGCCGCCCAGATCGGGCAGCGGCTGCGGGCGCTTCGCAATGACAGGAATCTGACGATCCTGGAGCTGGCGGCCAAGGCCGGGCTGTCCGCCGGGATCATCAGCCAGATCGAGCGCGGCAATTCCAACCCCTCGATCAGCACGCTGCAGAAGCTGAGGGGCGCGCTCGGGGTCACTCTCTGGGCTTTCCTCGAACGGGAGCCCGGGGCGACGGAGGGCGAACCGGCCTTCGTCCGCCGTCGGCACAACCGCCCGCGCTTCGTCGTCGGCCCCGGCCTCCTGACCAAGGAGCTGCTCTCGCCGAAGGACAACAACCAGCTCCGCTTCATGATCCTCAACCTGCCGCCGGGCGCGACCAGCGACGATGTGCTGACCGGACCGGGCGACAAGGCCGGCTACGTGCTTTCGGGTCGGGTGGAGCTGACCGTCGGCAACGCGGTGACGGAGATCGGCGAGGGCGACAGCTTCCAGTTCGAGAGCAGCATCCCGCACCAGCTGGTCAACCGCAGCGGCGAGGAGACCAAGCTGATCTGGATCATCCGCATCAGAGAAGCGCACTTGTAGGCCATAGGCGCCGGCCGGCCTCCGCCGGACGCCGCTCCCTTTCCATCCTGACGACGAGCAGAGGCACCATGATCACCCGTCACGAAGTCACCGGCCGCCTGAGCAAGGTCCTGGTCGCGAATGGATTCGCCTTCCTCTCCGGATTGACCGCCAAGGACCGCAGCGGAGACGTGCGCGAGCAGACGGCCGATATCCTGGCCCAGATCGATTCCTACCTGGCAATGGCTGGGACCGACCGGACCCGGCTGGTGACCGCCAATATCTGGCTGAAGGATGTCGGCACGTTCAACGAAATGAACGCGGTCTGGGAAGCCTGGGTCGATCCCGAGCAGCCGCCGGCGCGCGCCACGGTCGAGTCGCGTCTCGCGGCGGACGACATCCTGGTCGAGATGCAGGTCCAGGCGCTCGTCTGAGCCACCGCCCCGCCTCCTCCTTCCCCTGACCTCGAAGATCGGTCGCGACATGCCAGCAGATCCGGCTGTTCCCAGCGTTCTCCCCGGCGATCCGTCCTGGTGGTTCGCCGACGCGCTCGCAGCGGAGGGTGACGCGCCGCCCTCGCCGTCGCTCGCAGGCGAGATCACAGCCGATATCGCCATCGTCGGCGGTGGGTTCACCGGATTATGGACTGCACTGGCGCTCCGGGAGCGCGCGCCCCGGCTGAGCGTCGCGCTGATCGAGGCCTCGCTCTGCGGTTCGGGCGCGAGCGGCAAGAACGGTGGCAAGGTCCATGGCTACTGGGCCTCGCTCGGCGGCATGGAAGCCTCCCTCGGCGCCGATGCTGCGCTCGCCGTCGCCCGCGCCGGCACCAGGGCGCAGGACGCCATCCGCCGTTTCGCCACCGCACCCGGCCGGGATGTCTGGTGGCGTGAGAGCGGCAATGTCCGGGTCTCGGCCTCGCCGGCGCAGGATGCCAAGGTCGAGGCCTGCGTCGCGACGGCGCGACGCCTCGGCGTCCCCGACACCGCCCGCGAGCTGTCGTCAGCCGAGGTCGCAGTTTATTGCAGATCGCCCGTGTTTCGCGGCGGCGTCTACATGCCGGAGGGCGCCAATGTGCACCCGGCCAGGCTGGCGCGGGCGCTGCGCAGGGCGGCGATCGAGGCGGGGGTCGCGATCTATGAGAACACGCCCCTGATCGGGCTCGACACCGGCTCGCCCAACCGGCTTCGCACGCCCGATGGCCAGATCCTCGCACGCGAGGTCGTGCTCGCGACCAATACCGGCCTCGCCAGCCGCCGCGAGATCAGCCCCTATGTCAGCGTCTTCTCGAGCTATGCGCTGATGACCGAGCCGGCGCCGGAGAAGCTGCGCGAGATCGGCTGGACCGGCGAGGAGGGCCTCGCCGACATGCGGATGTTCGTGCATTATTTCCGCACGACGATCGATGGCCGCGTGCTGATGGGCTCGGGCTCGGGCCCGATCAGCTATAACGGCAACGCGGTCGATCCCAGTCTGACGCAAGATGCAGCATCGGCCGCCCGGGCGGAGCGCGGCTTGCGGCGGCTCCTGCCCGGCCTCGGCGATGTCGGGGTCGCCAAGGTCTGGGGCGGCGGCATCGATGTCTCCTCCGACCGCTTGCCCTTCTTCCGGACCCTGCCCGGCACGCGCGTGCATTATGGCTGCGGCTATTCCGGGCACGGGGTCAACCCGACCTATATCGGCGGCCAGTCGCTCGCGTCCCTGGTGCTCGGCGAGCAGGACGAATGGGCGAACCTGCCGTTCTGCCGCCGCGAGCTTTCCGCCCTGCCACCGGAACCTTTCCGCGTCGTCGGCGGCCGCTTCGTACGCTGGGGCATCATCGGCTGTGAAGAAGCGGAGGAGCGTGGCGAGGCACCCTCCGCAGCTATGCGCGCCGCCGCGGCTATCCCGAAACTGTTCGGCCTGAGGATCGGAACGCGCTGACCCACACCGATACTGCGGCAGGGCAAAAATCACGCCGCGCTACATCAGGCTATCGATGAATGGCTTGGTTTAAGGCGCCCCCGCTAAGCTTCGGACCGCCTCAACACGAGTTTCAACCCCAGCAGCGCGAGCAGCAGCAGCCCCAGCGAGATCAGCGCATTCCAGCCGGCGAGCGACAGTCCGAGGAAGCGCCAGGCAGCCTCCGTGCAGGAGACGATGCGGGTGGTCTGGAGCTGGTTCAGGAGGCTTCCGACATCGCCCGCCACAGGCGGCGCGCCGCCGCCGCAATCATTGGGGCCGAGGAACCAGCCCCATTCCACGCCGGAATGATAGGCGCCGAGCCCCGTGCTCCAGGCGAAGAGCAGCGCGAAGCCGACCAGCGCCGCGATTTGCAGGCTGCGCGTCCGCGCCACGAAACCGGCCACCACCGCCAGCCCGATCGCGGCGTAATGCGGCTGGCGCTGCTCCAGGCAGAGCTTGCAGGGCACGAGATGCCAGACGAGCTGCGACCACCAGGCGCCGGCGATGAGCGCCACTGAGGCGAGGCCGAGCACGACGATCAGCCGGGATGGCTGCAGCAGCCTTGCGATGAGAGATTCGCTGGCGGGCATCGCGGCGCTCCGTCTCAGAACAGGTACTTGAACGCGAAGAACCCGCCGACGATGCCGACGAGGACGACGATCATCGCCGCGGCGAAATGCTCGTCGAGGATCCGGCGGATCGGGCCGCCGAACTGGCGCAGCAGTCCGGCGACCAGATAGAAGCGCGCGCCGCGCGTGATCAGCGAGAGCAACACGAACCAGAACAGGTCATAGCCGGCGAAGCCGGAGGTGATGGTCACCAGCTTGTAGGGGATCGGGGTCACGCCCTTGAGCAGGATGATCCAGTGCCCGTACTGGGCATAGGCCGCGCGAAAGGCCTCGACCCCGTCGCCATGGCCGTAGAACTGGATGATCCAGCGGCCGACCGAATCATAGAGCAGCGCGCCGATCGCATAGCCGAGCAGGCCGCCGACGACCGAGGTCAGCGTGCAGATCGCGGCATAGAACCAGGCCCGGTTCGGCCGCGCCAGCGCCATCGGCACCAGCATGACGTCGGGCGGAATCGGGAAGAACGAGCTTTCGGCGAAGGAGACCGCGCCGAGCGCATAGGGCGCGCGCGGGCTGGCCGAAAGCGCCATGGTCCAGTCGTAGAGGCGTCGAAACATGCTGTGCACCGGTGGCGCCGCCCGCTGGGCTAAGATGCGGCGGTTGTCCTGTCCTCGTCAGCGGCCATGACGTTCCCGCGCGAGGTTGCGAGGCCCGATCGGTCATGCTCCGGCAGCGCTGTCTAGCCCCCTTCGCAGGAACCGTCCATGGCTGCGGGCGACGCAAGGCGTCTCCTCACGATCCGTTGACCCGGCGCGCGCCATCGCTATAGTCCGCCCGCCCGCGAAGGGCATGCGTGCCGGTCCGCGATCGGCGCGTCATGTCGGGGCCCCTGTGGCGGAATTGGTAGACGCGCTCGACTCAAAATCGAGTTCCGCAAGGAGTGCTGGTTCGATTCCGGCCAGGGGCACCAACTTTCTGAAAACTCCAGGCCTCGATCTCCGCGTGTTGCGCGGCCGTTGAGGCCATCGCTACGGCGTGGATCGCCGCCTCTGTTTCGGCCCCCGCAGTGGCACCGGTTCAGACGGAAACGGCTTGCCCCTCCATGAAGCCCTCGAAGAAGGCCGCGAGCGCCGTGTGGTCATCGAGCGGAAGCACGTGCGCGACATATTGATCGGGCCGTACGATCACGATGCAGCCCCGCTCCCGATCGATGCCGCGCATGTCGAAAACATCGCCGCCATTCAAGTCGGGACAGAACATCTTTTCGTAGTCCACGAGGCCCAAGCGACCCTTGCGTGGCAACAGCAAGCTGGGCATGGCCTCCAGGGCGAGCCCGCGATGGCCTTGCTGAAGCACCGCCCGGACATCGATCACCGAATCGACATCGTCCCCTGGGCGCGTGTGTCGCCTCACAGGCGATAGGCGTGAGTCCGCCAGAAAGTCGCACAAAGCGCGCAGGCGCGAGGACGGTTCGGCGGGATTTGCCCTGTCGGCAAAGGCGAGGAGGCGCCAGCGTCCGTCGGCCTGCACGACATGGCCAAGATGGACCGGCTTTGCGTCCGCCAGCCGGATCACCGGCGCGGAATGGAAGCGCGTGCCGATTGGCAGGCCCTTGGCGAGATGCTGATGGGTCGGCTCGCCGGTGAGGCGCGACGGCGTGTAACGGGTCGCCGTTCCGGCGGTGTAGCGTCCATGCCTGACAAAATAGGCCTGGACCTCCTTCGGATCGACGCCCTCCCCGTCTGCGGAGGATTTCAACGGCGCGCTGAGCATCTTGGCCCACTCGCGATCGAAATCGATCAGCTCCCTGGCGATCGCCTGGCGCTCGGACGAGTAACTGTGCAGGAGCTCCGGGGCGCAGCGCCCCTGCAGAACCGCTGCCAGCTTCCAGCCCAGGTTGAAGCTGTCCTGCATCGAGACGTTCATGCCCTGCCCCGCCTTTGGACTATGCGTGTGGCAGGCATCGCCGGCGATGAAGACGCGGGGATGCCGCTGGCCCTCGCTGCCCTCAGGCACGTCGTCGAACGTGTCGCAAAGACGCTGGCCGATCTCATAGACCGACCACCAGGCGACGTCCCGCACCTCGAGCTTGTAAGGGTGCAGGATCCGCTGCGCTGCAGCGATCAGATGCTCCACGCCGAGCTCGCGGCTCGCGACCCGCTCATTGTCGTTGAGCTTGTCGAGCTCGACATAGATCCGGATCAGGTAGCCGCCTTCGCGCGGGATGATCAGGATACTGCCTTCGCCGGCGGACTGGACCAGCGCCTTCAGGCGGATATCGGGAAAATCCGTCACGGCCAGGACGTCCATGACGCCCCAGGCCTGGTTGGCCGAATCGCCCCGCAGGTCACGGCCGATGGCTTTGCGCACATTGCTGCGCGCACCGTCGCAGCCGATCACATAGCGCGCCTTCACCGTCTCGACCTGCCCCTCATGCGAAGGATCGAGACATTCCAGCCGCACCGCGACCGGATGGGATGAAGCCCCGCCATCGGCGCAGTCGGGCTCGATCTGCAGGTCGAGCAGGCGGCGGGAATAGGTCGGCTCCAGTCGGCTCGGCGAATTGCGCATGACGTCCAGGAAGAAGTCATGCACCCGCGCCTGATTCAGGATCACATGCGGGAATTCCGACAGGCCGTCCTCGACATCCTGAATCCTGCCGTGGCGGATGATATTCTCCGGCCGGGCCTCGTCAGGCTTCCAGAACGAGGTCTCGTTGACCCAGTAGCTCTCCTTCAGCACCCGCTCGGCAAAGCCGAAGGCGTGGAACATCTCGAGCGTGCGGCAGGCGATGCCGTCGGCCTGGCCCAACTGCAGCGGCCCGGCCTTCTGGTCGATGATCCGCGTCCTGATCTCCGGGAAGCCTGCCAGCTGTGCGGCCAAGGTCAGGCCGGCCGGGCCACAGCCGACGATCAGGACATCGACCTCCTCGGGCAAGGCCCCGAAGCCGGGAGCGCCATCGCCGTGGGCGGGTTGCTCGGAAACGCCCGGATCGCCGGTGCGGAAGCCGTTGAGATGGAATTGCATGAAAGTCCCCGTCGACGAGGAGGGAAGCTCGATACGCTCGGGCGGGGCTGACAGCCGGAACGGCGCCGATCCTGTCGCGCCCGGCTCAGGCCCGGCGCGCCCGCGCCTGTTCCAGCCACATGTCCCAGGGCCGCTGCACCTGCGCCTCGATATGGGCGACGCAAGCCCGGCTTTCGCCTTCGGTGAGATAGGTCACCTCGCCGAGCTGCATCGCCTGCAGCTGGTAGCGGGCGTTGAGCTCGGCATAGACCGCCCGGTAGACCGCCTGCTTGATCGAGGCGCCGACGACGGTCGAGCCATGGCCGCGCATCAGCACGATGTCATGCCCGTCGAAATGCTCCGCCAGGGCCCGGCCGAGATGATTGTTGCTGATCAGGAGATCGGTCGCGTCGCCTCCGGCCTCGCGGATCTCGAAGACCGGCGCGCCTTGGCCCACGAACCCGGCCATGTGAAAGACCGCCCTGAGCTTCATGCCCTTGACGATGCTGAGAGGCACGATGGAATGGGAGTGGCTGTGAACCACGGCCATCACGTCGGGACGTTTGCGGAAAATCTCGGCGTGGATGAAACGCTCGAGATAGACCTTGCGGCCGCCCGCGTTCACGGCCTCGCCCTCGAGCGTGAACTCGACGATATCCTCCGCCGCGACCCGGCTGGGCGCCATGTTGCGGGCGAGCAGGAAACGGTCCGGCCGCGTCTCGTGGCGCACGCTGATATGACCGAATGCATCGACGACGCCCTGGTCGAACAGGATGTGGTTGGCCGCGACGAGTTCCTCGATCAGCTCCCTGGAGGGCGCCGCGGAAGGCTCGGCCGTATCGGCCAGATCGACGGCGATCGGGTGCGAGTGGTTGCCCTGACCTGACGTGCACATGTTCTGGTCCCTCTCAAGAGCGCCTGGTTCCGACGCCGCCACGCAGCGGCCACGACCGCCGCAGGGCAACTGAAAATCGTCACCCGCGGGAGCGGATGGGCTGGCTACCTTGCCAGGCCGGAGATGACGCGGCTGGCAAACCTCCGGCGCGGAAAACCGCCATGCCGTCCTCCCTTTTGGTCGACCTCGCTCCAGATCGTCCGTATACTGATTAAAAGGATACGAAGTAATTCCGCGCTGTCAACCGGGCCGTTGAGCCGCGGCGGGGGCAGATCAGGCCGCCATCGAGTCCGAAGCTATAATGCGCGCAGCCCGGCGCAGGTTTGACAGTCTACAGAATGAAAGCATACAATCCATCTGGCGCGCGAGCCGTGAGGCCGGATGATAAAAGTATACCAGCAGTAATTCTCCAAGCGTATGCCGCCCAATTCCTTTCCAGCCACAATGCGTTGGACCAGCGGGGCCGCAAGAAGGCGATCCGACCATGTCGATGGAAGATGTTTATCAGAAGCCGGGGCACCTTATTCGGCGGGCCCAGCAGATCGCCGTGTCGATCTTCCTCGAGGAATGCGCGCCCCTGGACATGACCCCCGTGCAATATGCGGCGCTGGTCGCGGTCCGGGACAATCCCGGCATCGATGCCACGCGTCTTTCTGCCCTCGTCGCGTTCGACCGCTCGACGCTGGGCAATGTGCTGGAGCGCATGGAGACCAAAGGCCTGATCGTCCGATCTGGCGACAAGCAGGATAAGCGGGTCAAGATCCTGCGCCTGTCGCCAAAGGGAGCGACGGCTCTGAAAGAGGTCGAGCCTTTGGCGCGCCGCGCCCAGGAGCGCATACTCGGTCCGCTCGCGCCGGAGGACCGCGAGATTTTCATGCGCATGCTCTCGCAGCTCGTCGAACTCAACAACGAGGCCTCTCGCGCTCCGCTGAAGCTTGCGGTCGCGCGCTCGTCAGACGCGGCGTGACCCTCGCGCGGCGGCAGCCGCCGGCCTGATGAATGCCCTGTCGTTTGCCGAGGAATGAAGCCGGCTCCCGCCCGTCATGATTTGACAGCCTCGAAATGCAATGCATACTGATAATAAGTATGCGTTCTTGTTTGCGCCGGCTATGTGACGGCTGCATCAGCGGCCGCGAAAAAAAGACAATCGAGAGCCGCTCAAGCGGCCCAATCTGGAGGAGAACCTGGTGACCATCACGAGACGCAGCGCCATTCTGGGCCTCACTGCCGGCGCGCTGGCGCCGTCGCGCGCCTTCGCGCAGCGCAAGATCGTCAAGCTCATCGTCCCCGCGGCGCCGGGCGGCGCGATCGACGTCATCGGCCGTCTCTACGCCCAGCGCATTGCCCCGGCGCTCGACGAATCCTGGGTGATCGAGAACAAGGCCGGGGCCAGCAACACGCTGGGTGCCGCTGAGGTCGCCAGGGCGGCGCCCGACGGCGCGACCTATCTGACCAATGCCGATATCCACATCATGGCCCGGCATGTCATGCGCAGCGTGTCCTACGATCCGCTGGCCGATTTCACGCCGATCTCGCGCTTCGCAAGCTCACCGATCGTGCTGATCGGCGCGACGGCCAGGACGCCCGAGACCATGCCGGCGCTGATCGCGAACATGAAGGCGGAGCCCGACAAATACACCTTCGCCAATTCGGCGCTGGGCAGCATGGGCCATCTCGCCACCGAGAGCTTCAAGCGCCGCACCGGCACGACGGCGGGCCTGGTCAATTACCGCGGCACCGCTCCGGCCATCACCGACGTGGTCGCCGGCCAGGTCTCCCTGATGGTGGCGCCGCTCGGCTCCGCCCTTCCCTTTGTCACGGACGGCAAGGTGCGTGCCTTCGCCATCATGGGCGCGCAGCGCAGCCCGCTCCTGCCGAACCTGCCGACGGCCGGCGAGCTCGGCCTGCCGGATCTCAACTTCACGCTTTGGTACGGTCTTTGGGGGCCGAAGGGCTTGCCGGCCGCGACGGTCCAGCGCGTCAACGCGACGGTGCAGGCGGCGTCCAGGGATCGCGAGATCGTCGACAAGCTGACCGCGCTCGGCGCCGAGCCCGTCACCGAGGATGCCGCAAGCTTCAAGGCCTTCATCGAGGCTGAGCACCAGCGCGTCACCCGCGTGGTCGAAGAGGCCGGCATCAAGCCGGGCTGACCGGGCGGTCAGACCTGCCCTCCCATCATGGCCGCGCCATTTCGGGCGCGGCCCGGCGATGCCGCACACCCGACGCCGGTAAGGGAAGGGGTGTGTTGGCGCTTCTTTGATTTCTTCTAAACTATTGAATTTACGTAGATATTGGTATCCGGCTGTAGTACCACGGTCGCGGACCGGCTCCCGCTGACGCAGCGAAATGCGTGTGGGCACCGACGGATCGCGAATGAGTATCGACCTTAAAGTCTTGTTCGAGCGGCATGAGCGCGAGGTGGGCCAGTTCCTGCGCCGCCGGCTCGGCAATGCGACTGACGCCGCCGACATCTCGCAGGAAGCGTTCCTGCGCGTAGCGGGGATGAAGGAAGGCCGGAGCATCGCCGATCCGCGGGGCTTCCTCTTCACCGTCGCCGCGAATCTCGCGCGCGACCATCTGCGCCGGCTCATCCGGGGCCGCAAGGTCGAGGTCGAGCCATCCGGACAGGATGCGATCTGCACGGCCGCGACGCCGGAGGAGGCGCTTCTCGCCCGCCAGCGCGACCATGTCCTGCGCGATGCCATCGACAGCCTGCCCGAGAAGACCCGCGCGGTCTTCCTGCTCTACCATGTCGAGACCCTGTCCTATCGCGAGATCGCCGAGAGGCTCGCGATCTCGCCGCGCACCGTCGAATACCATTTGCGCGAGGCCCTCTCCCGCTGCCGCGATCATGCGCAGCGCTGCGGCGCGCTCTGAGGCCTGACGAAACCCCACCGGGGAAATCGACCGGCACGTCGTCCTTCTCACTAGAGGCGGATGATTTCAGATGGAATCGCTTTGCGGTTCCATCTGAAATCTGAACCCGTCTCTCATCAATAAGTGAGAGCAGGATTGATGCGAAAAACCGGTTCCCACTTTTTCGCATCCTGCTCTAGAAGCTGCGACTGGGTTGCGGCGGCGCGCGCCGTCCGCATATGGACTGGCATGGACGAGAGCCGCGACCTCAACCGGGACGACGAACTGTTCGCCGAGGCGAACCGCTGGTTCTTCCGCATGCAGGCCGAGGACGCGACGGCGGCGGAAAGGGCAGCCTTCGCCCGCTGGCTCGCGGCCGATCCACGCCATGCCCGCGTCATCGGCGAGATCGAGACCCTGCTCGGCGCCCTGCAGGACCCTGCCAAGGCCTCACATCGCGCGGCGCAGGCCAGACAGGATTTGCGATCCTCCCCCGCTGGTGGCGGACGGCGGACGATGCGCTGGCTGGCCGCTGGCCTGGCCGCGGCGCTGGCTCTGTTCGCCTATGTCCAGGGACCGGTGCAGCTGGCACGCTGGAACGCCGACCTGCTGACCGTTGCGGGCGAGCGCGCCTCGCGCCGGCTCGCCGACGGCACGACGGTCGAACTGAGCAGCGATACGGCGCTCAAGGTCGAGATCTCCGAGACGCAGCGCCGGATCACGCTGTTGCGCGGCGAGGCCTTCTTCGAGGTCGCTCGCGATCCGCGCCCGCTGGTGATCCAGACCGAGGCGGGAGAGGTGCGCGATATCGGCACCGGCTTCGGCGTCGCGAGCGCCGGCGCCGAGGTCTTCGTCACCGTCGAGAGCGGCATCGTCGATGTCGCGAGCCGGCATGGCGAGACCGCCCGCCTCACGGCCGGCCAGCGCGTCGCCTTCGATTCGGCCGGCATCGCCCCGGTCACGAAAGCCGATCTCGACGGCGATCTCGCCTGGCGGCGCGGCCAGGTCGTCTTCCGTCAGCAACGCCTCGCCGATGTCGTGGCCATCCTGAACCGCCATCGCGCCGGCCGGATCGTGATCGTCAACCCGTGGATCCGCGACCTGCGCGTCTCCGGCAGCTTCGACATCGACCGTTCGGCCAGCGCGATCGAGGCGCTGGAGACGGTGCTGGGCGTCAGCGCCACGCGCCTGTCGCCCTATCTGGTGATGCTGCGCTGACAGTCCGAAATTATTTCGGCCGCGGCCCAGGGTTTCTCCTCGCCCCATCGTCCTGATCGATGACGCCCCAGCGCCGGTTGCCCGCGCCCGGGCGCAGTGGGACGACGAGGGGTGGATCATGATTGGACGGGTTGCTGGCGCGCGGAGCAGGACCGAGCGCGGCGGGACGATGCACAGGCTTGGCCGCGTGCTGCTGGTCTCGACGATGATGGTTCCGCTCGCCGGGCATTCGGCGCGCTCCCAAGCCCCCGCCACGAACGCCGCGCGCTATGACTTCGCCATCCCGAGCCAGTCGCTCGATGGCGCACTGGCCGCCTTCTCGCGTGTCTCCTCGCTCCAGGTGCTCAATCGCGGCTCCGTGACGAAGGCTGCCACCTCGCCGGGCGTCAACGGACGCTTCACCGCCGCGGAGGCGCTGTCCCGCCTGCTCGCCGGAACCGGACTGACGCCGCATTTCGCCAGCGCCAATACCGTGACCGTCACGGGCTCGGGCCCGGCCTCCTTCAGCGCGCTCGACAACGCGATCACGCTCGACACGATCGAGGTGCAGGGACCGACCTATGGCACCACCGGCTTCGTCGCGACGCGCTCGACCGCCGGCACCAAGTCCAACACGCCGCTCGCCGAGGTACCGGCCGCGATCAGCGTGATCACGCGCGACGAGCTCGACGCCCGCGGCGTGCAGGACCTGAACACCGCCATTGCCTATACGCCCGGCATCAAGGTCATCGACTATCCCGGCGGCCAGGGGGCGCCCAACATCTATATCCGCGGCTACCGCACCATCAATTTCCTCGGCCTCTATCAGGACGGGCTGCGCGCCGGCTTCAACTCCTACGACCAGAATGTCGAGACCTACGGGCTCGAGCGCATCGACGTCATCAAGGGCCCGGTCTCGGCGCTCTACGGCCAGGGCGCGCCGGGCGGCATCGTCAACCTGCTGACCAAGCGGCCGCAATTCACCCGGATGAACGAGATCCAGCTCCAGGGCGGCACCGACCAGTGGCGCAGCGCCGCCTTCGACCTCACCGGCCCGATCGGCGACAGCGGCCAGTTCGCCTACCGGCTGACCGGCCTGCTGCGAAAGGCGGACACCCCGGTCGATTTCTCGCCCGACGACCGCACCTATATCGCGCCGGCCTTCACCTGGAAGCCGAGCGACAACACCTCGCTGACCGTTCTCGCCAACCATCTCGATTTCAAGCGTGGCGGCTCCGAGCAGAGCCTGCCGATCTCGGGAACGCTGCGCCTCAACCCGGTCGGCGGGCGCCTGCCGCGGCACTTCTTCCTCGGCGAGCCCGGCTGGAACGAGGAGCACATCAGGAACACCTCGATCGGCTATATCTTCGATCACGCCTTCAACGAGAGCCTGCGCGTCCAGTCGACGACGCGCTATATCAGCACCGAGTCGGACTACAAGACCACCGGCGCCACCCAAAGCGGCGCCCTGCTCAACAACCGTCTCTACCGGCGCAACGCCGCCTTGCGCGAACAGGAATCGGAATCCTTCCTCACCGACAACCGGATCGAAGCCAAGTTCGATACCTGGGGCTTCCGCCATACGGTGCTGACCGGCTTCGACTATTCTGCCTATGAGCGGGACGAGCGCCGACGGAGCGGAAGCGCGGCTGTGCTCGACATTTTCAATCCGGTCTATGGCCGTCCGATTGTCCTGCCGGCGCAGCCCAATGTCTCGTCACTGACGCAGCTTGAGCAGACCGGCGTCTATCTGCAGGACCAGATCAAGTTCGAGCGCTTCATCGTCACCCTCGGCGCGCGTCGCGACTGGGTCAAGAGTAAGGTCACGAACCGGATCGGCAACAACCAACCGACATCCAATCTCGACATGGCCTGGTCCTACCGCGCCGGCCTCGGTTATGAATTCGACAACGGCATCGTGCCCTATGTCAGCTATTCAACCTCGTTCAATCCGCAGGCTCTGCCGCGCTCGGACGGGCGGCCTTTCGATCCCGCCGAGGGCAAGCAATTCGAGGCCGGCATCAAATACCAGCCGCGTGACTTCAATGGTTACATCTCGGCGGCCGTCTTCGACATTGTTCAGACCAATGTTCCGACCCGCGATCCGGTTAACTCCGGTTTCTTCACCCAGGCCGGCGAGACGCGCTCGCGTGGTTTCGAGCTCGAAGGCAAGGTAAGCCTCGGTGGTGGCTTCGGCCTGATCGCTTCTTATGCCTATCTCGACGCGAAGGTGACGAAGGACACGCCGAACCCGGTGACGGGCGTCAGCCTCCAGGGCAACCGGCTCGAGCGCGTGCCGCATCACAGCGCCTCGGCCTGGCTGGACTACGAGGTGCAGGAAGGCAGCTTCGCCGGGCTGCGGACCGGCATCGGCCT
This sequence comes from Allobosea sp., assembly GCF_051860145.1. Taxonomy (GTDB): domain Bacteria; phylum Pseudomonadota; class Alphaproteobacteria; order Rhizobiales; family Beijerinckiaceae; genus Allobosea. Next base: position 278,700 of record NZ_JBHYEM010000003.1, read on the forward strand.
GCGCTATACCGGCGAGACGACCGACACGACCAATCTCGACCGTATTCCCGGTTATACGCTGCTTGACGCCTCGCTCAGCTATGATTTCGCCAGGATGAACCCCAGCCTCACCGGGCTGAAATTCACCGTCAGCGGCACCAACCTGCTGGACAAGCGCTATTACCAGGCCGGCTTCTACCAGGGCACGGTCATCGAAGGCGCGAGGCGCACGGTGCTGGGCACCGTGTCCTATCGCTTCTGACGCGGCGGCACGGGATTGTCTGGGCAAGCGACAGGAGGGAACGGCGGCTTCAACCGACGCGAACTCCTTGCGGCGAGCGCGCTCATTCTGACCTGCGGCCCGCGCGCCCGGGCGGCATCGCTGCCGCCGCGCGTGGCGGCGCTCGGCTGGTCTTGCGCCCCAGACCCTGCTCGCGCTCGGCCTCGTCCCGCTGGCCGTGCCGGAAATCGAGCGCTACGGCCGATTGGTGGTCGAGCCGGCAATGCCGGCGCAGGTCAGCGAGGTCGGCCTGCGCTCCGAGCCCAATCTCGAATTGCTGCGCCAATTGGCGCCCGATCTCATCGTCATCGACCCTGGCCTGGCGAGCGCGCGCGGGCGGCTGGAGCAGATCGCGCCGGTCGATGTCTTCACGACACTGGCGCCCGGCCGCCGGCCGCTCACAGTCGCGCAAGAAGCGATGCGCCGCCTCGCCGCGCGCCTTGGCCTCGACGCCGCCTGCGAGACTTATCTCGCACGCTTCGAGACGAATTTAGCCGGCTATGCCGCGCAGGCGGCGGGCTATCGAGGTGGCCCGCTCTACCTGATCCATGAAATGTTCAGAAACCGGGCGCTCGTCTTCGGCAGCACAGGTCTTTATCAGGACGTGCTCTCTCGGTTCGGGTTGCGCAATGCCTGGACTGGCCCCAGCGGTCTTTACGGCCATATCGTCATCGGAATCGAGGAATTGGCCGATGTGCCAGAGGCGCGGCTGGTTCTGATCAATTCACGCGCCGCCGATTTCGCGCGCCTGCTGCGGACCCACCCTTTCCTCGGCAGCTTGCCCGCCATCCGGGCGTCGCGACTGACGGTATTGTCGGACGTGCACTTCTCGGGCGGGGTGCCCGCCGCCGAACGCTTTGCCCGGCTGCTTGCCGAACGCCTGCCGAAAGATGGCGATGGCCAAGGCTGAGGCCGTGATGTCGACGGGGCGCTCTTCCGGCTGGCTTCACCCGGCCCTTCTCGTCGCGGCGTTTCTCGTCGGCGCGGTTCTGCTCGCCTGGCGCAGCCTGTCCGCGCAATTGCCGCCTGCGGTCTGGCTCACCGCGCTGTTCGATCCCGATATCGACATCCCGCGGCAGATGCTGATGCATTACACCGTTTTTCCGCGCATGGCGGTAGCTTTGCTGGCCGGCGCCGCGCTCGGGCTGTCCGGGGCAGTCTGTCAGCAGGTGCTGCGCAACCCGCTGGCGGAGCCCACCACCCTCGGCGTCTCGGCCGGAGCCAATCTGGCGCTCGCCGCCGCGATGCTCTGGGCGCCGGCACTCGTTGCCGCCGGCCGGGAGTGGCTCGCGCTGTTCGGCGGCTTCTCGGCTGCGCTCTGCGTGTTCGCGCTCGCCTGGTCGCGCGCGCTCTCGCCGCTCGCGCTCGTCCTCGCCGGGCTGATCGTCAGCCTCTATTGCGGCGCGCTCGGCGGCGCGTTGGTCATTTTCAACCACGACTACCTGATCGGCCTGTTCATCTGGGGCGCCGGCTTCCTCAACCAGCAGGACTGGAACGCCGCCTCGTTCCTGTGGCCGCGGCTCGCCGTCTCGTTCGTCCTGATCGCCGCAATGACGCGCCCGCTCACATTGCTCGGCTTCGACGACGAGACGGCGCGCAATCTCGGCCTTGGCCTCACCATGGCGCGCCTGGCGAGCCTGACCGTCGCGATCGCCCTTGCCGCCTCGGTGGTGAGCGCCGTCGGCGTGCTGGGCTTCGTCGGCCTCGCCGCGCCGACGCTGGTCCGGCTGGCCGGCGCGAGACGTTTCCGGGATCGGCTGATCTGGGCGCCGCTTTGCGGCGCGGCGCTGCTCTGGTTCACGGACCAGATCGTGTTGACCTTGCCCTCGGGCTATCGCGAGGTCCCGACCGGCGTCGCAACCGCCCTGCTTGGCGCGCCGATCCTGCTCCTGCTGCTTCACCGCCTGCGATCGGCCGCGCCGGTGGGTCAGGACATGCAGACCCTTGCGGTCCGCAGCCGCCACCCGCGCCGCCTCCTGCTCGCCGGGCTCGCCATCCTGGCGCTCGCGATCTGGATGGCGCTCGCGCTGGGCCAGGGGCCCGCGGGCTGGCGCTGGAGCGGGCTCGACGGGATCGTCGATCTCGCGCCATGGCGCTGGCCGCGCATGGCTGCGGCGCTCGCTGCCGGCGCCATGCTCGCGGTGGCCGGCGTGCTGACGCAGCGCATGACCGGCAACCCCATGGCGGCGCCGGAAGTGCTCGGCATCAGCTCGGGCGCGGCGATGGGCGTGATAATCCTCGCCTTCTCCGTGCAGGCTGCGAGCCGCCTGATGCAGGTCGGCGCCGGCGCTGCGGGCGCCTTTATCGTGCTCGCCATGATCCTCCTGCTGGGCCGCCGCTCGGAATTCAGCCCCGACCGGTTCCTGCTCGCCGGCATCGCGACCAGCGCCGTCTTCGGCGCCGTCATCGCCGTCGCGATGGCCACCGGCGACCCACGCATGGGCATGCTGCTGACCTGGCTCGCCGGCTCGACCTATCGCGTCGATGGCAGCGAGGCGCTGCTGCTCTGCGGCGTGGCCGCCGTTCTGCTGGCCGCCGCGCCCGTCCTCGCCCGCCCGCTCGCAATCCTGCCGCTCGGCCGCGCGAGCGCGCGCTCGGTCGGGCTTGCGGTCGCGGCAAGCCGGCTGGCCTTGATGCTGCACGCAGCGCTGCTGACCGCTGCGGCAACGCTCGTCGTCGGTCCGCTCAGCTTCGTCGGGCTGATGGCGCCGCATATGGCGCGGATGATGGGCATGCGCCGCCCGCTGCACCAGCTCGCGCTGGCCGGGCTGATCGGCGCCCTCTTGATGATGCTGGCCGATTGGGCGGGGCGCGTGGCGATCTTCCCCTTCCAGGTCCCGGCCGGACTGCTCGCCACGCTGATCGGCGGCCCCTACCTGATGTGGCTGCTCAGGCGGCGCTGATCCGGATCAGGCGCCCGCCGCCGCCGGCTTGCCGTCGATCGGGAAGTGGCAGGCGAACAGGTGGTCGTCGGAGCGCAGCGTCAGCGGAGGCTGCCGTTCGGCACAAAGTTTCGCTGCGCGCGGGCAGCGTGTGCGAAAGCCGCAGCCAGAAGGCGGGTTCGCCGGGCTCGGCACGTCCCCGCTCAGGACGATCCGCTTGCGCTCGCGCTCGCGCACCGGGTCGCCGATCGGCGCGGCCGAGAGCAGCGCCTCCGTATAGGGATGGGCCGGCGAGCCGAAGAGGCGTGCCGTGGGCGCGATCTCGACGATTCTGCCGAGATACATCACGGCGATCCGGTGGGCGATATAGCGCACGACCGACAGATTATGGGCGATGAACAGGTAGGAAATGCCTCTCTCGACCTGCAGGTCCTGCAGGAGGTTGAGGACGCCGGCCTGGATCGAGACGTCGAGCGCCGAAACCGGCTCGTCGAGCACGATGAGATCGGGATCGAGCACGAGCGCGCGTGCGATCCCGATCCGCTGCCGCTGGCCGCCCGAGAACGTGAACGGATAGCGGTCGAGATGCTCGGGCAGCAGGCCGACCCGCTCGATCGCGCGCCGCACCCGGGCCTCGCGCTCGTCTCGCGTCAGGTCGAGCATCCGCAGCGGCTCCGCCACCAGCTCGCCCGCCGTCATGCGCGGGTGAAGCGAGGCGTAGGGGTTCTGGAAGACGATCTGGAGGTGGCGACGCATTTGCGTCATCTCTCGCCGCGGCAGCGTGACGAGATCGCGCGCGCCGAACAGAATCTGCCCGCTCGTGGGCTCGATCAGGCGGATGATCGATCGCGCCAGGCTCGACTTGCCGCAGCCGGATTCACCGACCAGCCCAAGCGTCTCGCCGCGCGCCACGTCGAAGCTGACATCCGAAACCGCCCGGACGGCGCCGACCTTTCGCTGCATGATCAGGCCGCGCCTGATCGGGAATTCGACCGTGAGATTCCGGACCGACAGCAAGGCCTCATCCGGCAGGGCGGTCGCGCTGTCGCGAGGTTCAGCTGGCATGATGCTCGGGCTCCGCGAGCCCCGCCGTCTCGGCGGCACGGTGGCACATGGCCATGCTGGCTCCCAGCCTCTGCGGACCGGGCGCGGTCGCAAGACAGAGCGGAATGGCCGAGGGGCAGCGGGGATGGAACGCGCATCCGCTCGGCCGTGCCGCCGGGGACGGCGGCGCTCCGGAAATCGGAACGAGGCGCGCCAGCGGGCCGTCATGGCTTGGCATCGCCCGCATCAGGCCGATCGTATAGGGATGGCGCGGTCCCTCAAAAATCTCCCGCACCGGGCCGCGCTCCACGATCTCCCCGGCATACATGATCGCGACATCGTCGGCGAGGCCGGCGACGAGGCCTAGATCATGCGTGATCAGCACCAGCGCGAGATTGCGCTCCCGCCGCAGCCGGTCGAGCAGCTCGACGATCTGCGCCTGGATCGTCACGTCGAGCGCGGTCGTCGGTTCGTCGGCGATCAGCAGGTCGGGATCGTTGGCGATCGCGATCGCGATCATGACCCGCTGGCGCATGCCGCCCGAGAACTCGTGGGGATATTGGTCGAAGCGCTGCTCCGGATCGGCGATCGCGACCTGCCTCAGTAGCTCGATGGCGCGGCTGCGCAGACCGGACGCCGCCAGGGCGCGATCGTGGATATGGATCGCCTCCACCAGTTGCGCCCCCACGGTCATGACCGGGTCCAGCGCCGTCATCGGGTCCTGGAAGATCATGCCGATTTTCTTGCCGCGAATGCGCTGCATGGCGCGCTCGGGGAGCCCGAGCAGCTCCTGGCCGTCGAGCCGGACCGAGCCCCTGACCTGCGCCCGCTTCGGCAGGAGCCCGAGCACCGAGAGCATCGACAGGCTCTTGCCGGAGCCCGACTCGCCGACCAGTCCGAGCACCTCGCCGCGATCGAGCTCGAGGTCGAGGTGCCTCACCAGCGGCAGCTCGCGCCCGCCGGCACGGATCGCCATCGAGAGCCCGCTGATCTCGAGCAGCTTGGGCCTCGGCGTCATTGCGAGCCTGTCCTCGGATCGAGCAGGTCGCGGATGCCGTCGCCGACGAAGCTGAAGGACAACGACAGCGAGAAGATCGCCAGTCCCGGAGCGGCCGCCACCCACCAGTTGTAGAAGTTCGAGGCGCCCTCGGCGATCATTTGCCCCCATTCCGGGGTCGGCGGCCGGGCGCCGAGGCCGATGAAGCTCAGGCCGGCGAGAAGCAGGATGACCTGGCCGAGATCCACGGTCGCATTGACGAGGATCGGGCTCCAGCACAGCGGAACGACATGCTTGGTGAGGATGCGCGCTTGCGACGCGCCGCCGGCGACGGCCGCCTCGACATGATCGAGCGAGCGCACGGTGAGGACCTGGCCGCGCATCAGCCTTGCATAGACCGGCCACCAGACGATCACCATCGCCAGGCCGGCGTTGAACAATCCCGGACCGAGGGAGGCCGCGATGCCCATGGCGAGCAGCATCGGCGGGAAGGACAAGGTGATATCGGCGAGCCGCATGATCAGGCTGTCGAGCCAGCCGCCGAGAAAGCCGGCCAGGGCTCCCAGCGTGCAGCCGATCGCGACCGCCGCCGTCAGGACGAAAACCGAGACGGGCAGCGAGAAGCGGGCGCCGTAGAGGGTGCGCACCAGCACGTCGCGTCCCAGCGCATCGGTTCCGAACCAGTGCGCCAGGCTCGGCGGCTGCAGGCGGCGGCCGGCAAGCGCGATGGGGTCATAGGGCGCCCACAGGTCGATCGTCGCCGCGACCACGAGCCAGAGCAGGATGACGAGCAGGGCGACCAGGACGGACAGGCTCAGCCAGGCCGGCAACAGCCGCCGCGCGTCGGCGCCTGCCGCGCCAATCGGCTGCGCCGCGCCTGGCCGGAGGCTGGGCGCTCCGGTTTTCATCGGCCACCCCTGCCGACGCGGGGATCGGCCAGGACATAGGCGATATCGGTGATCAGATTGGCGAGCAGGAACGAGGCGCCGCCGACGATCGTGACGCCGATCACCGCCGGATAGTCGAGGGTCCGCGCCGCATCGACGGCGTAGGAGCCGATTCCGGGCCAGGCGAAGATGGTCTCGGTCAGCACCGCGCCGGTGATCAGATAGGCGAATGTGAAGCCGAGAATCGTCAGCGTCGGGATCAGCGCATTGCGCAGCGCGTGATTGATCAGGACGCGCCATTCGCCGGCGCCGCGCGCCCGCGCCGCGAGCACGAAATCCTGCGACAGGACATCGATCATGCTCGCACGCACGAGCCGCGCCACGACCCCGACCACCGTCCAGCCCAGGATCAAGGCCGGCAGGACGAGATGGGCGAGTGCTTCCCGGACCAGAGCCCAGTTGCCGGCCAGCAACGCATCCACCGTGTAGAAGCCGGTGACGAAGGCCGGCGCCGTCGTCCGGGTGTCGAGGCGGCCGGGCCCCGGCAGCCAGCCGAGCTGGACGGAGAACAGGAAGAGCGCCATCAGGCCGAGCCAGAACATCGGCACGGAGGACCCTGTCAGGGCGAAAAGCCGGATCGCGGAATCGGCCGCCGTGTCGCGGTGGCGCGCCGACAGGACGCCAAGCGCGACGCCGACCACTCCGCCGACGAGGATCGCGGCGAAGACGAGTTCGAGCGTCGCGGGCAGCCTTTGGGCGAGATCGCTCGCGACCGGCTGGCGCGTGCGCAGCGAGGTGCCCATGTCCCCCTTGAGGAGGTTGCCGAGATAGACCGCGTAGCGGATGTGCAGCGGCTGGTCCAAGCCCCAGCGCTCGCGCGCCGCGGCGACGACGACCGGGTTGCTCATCTGGCGCTCGCCGATCAGGGCGACGAGCGGATCGCCCTTGGTGAACTGGGTCAGGAAGAAAGCGACGGTCACGACGCCGAGCAGGAGCAGCGGCATCGCGACCAGGCGTCGTATGATCGTCCTCAGCACTCCGTCAGTCGCGGCTGAGCTTGTCGAGCGCGAGGTTGCAGCAGGCGCTGTAGCGCACGCCGTTCACACCCTTGCGGGCGGCCAGGATCAGATCGGGGCTGACCACAGGTATGATCACCTTGTCCGCGATCATCTCGAGGGCGATCTCGCGATAGACCGCCCCGCTCTGCTCGGCCGAGGACGCCAGCGCCTTCTTCAGGAGCTCGCCTTCCTTCTCGTTGATCACGCCCTGGACCTTGGTCGCGCCGGAACGCTTCGCCCAGGAACTCGTGCTCATCATCGAGAAGAACTGAACATACTGGGCCGAGCCGTAATAGTCGGGCGCGTAATAGGAGGCGGTCAGCGGAATGCCGTCGCCCGCCAGTTGCTCGCGCCAGACCGCGAAGGTGATCGGGGACAGCTCCAGCTTGATGCCGACGCGGACGAGATCCTGCTGCAGCTTCTGCATCATCAGCGAGAGGTCGACGCCATAGGCGTTGACCGCGGGATATTTGGCCTCGAGCGTGAAGCCGTTGGGCTGTCCCGCCTCGGTCAGTTTCGCTTTCGCCAAAGCGAGGTCCTGCTTGGGCGCCGGGAGATTGTCGGTGCCGGGGAAGCCGTTGGGGATCGCGACCGGCTGCAGCTTGCCCTTGCCGCCGACCGTGAACTCGACGAGGCCGTCATAGTCGATCGCCGCCGCGATCGCCTCGCGGATCGACTTGCTCATCGCAACCGTGTTGGCCTTGGCGCCGGGGCCGAGCGCCACATAGATGAAATTGAAGCTCGGCACGCTCGACAGGACGACATTGGGGTCCTTCGCGGACCCGGCCGTGTCGGCATCGACCTGCATCGCGACATCGGCCGCCCCCGATTGCAGCATCTGCATCTGGGCGACCGAGTCCGCCGCCTGCTTGATGATGATGTCCTGGATCTTGGGCTTCGGGCCCCAGTATTTCTCGTTGGCGACGACCCTGAGCTGATCGCCGTTGCGATAGACCGAGAGCTTGTAGGGGCCGCTGCCGGCGGAATTGGCGAAGAACCAGCTATCCGACTGGTCGGCGGTATTGGCGTTCGCCGCGCTGGTAGCCCCATTGGCCTCGGCGAGCTTGCGGTTGACGATTCCCGCATAGGGCGCGGCCAGCATGTTGAGGAATTCCGAGTTCGAGGCGGCCGTGTGCAGCACCACCGTCTTGTCGTCGGGCGTTTCGACGGAGGAGAGCGCCTCCATCAGGAAGGACGAGTCGGACTTGATGTTCTTCAGGCGCGTCAGCGACCAGGCGACGTCGGCCGCCGTGACCGGCGTGCCATCGGCGAACACGGCATTGGGCGCCAACTTGAAGGTGAACGCGGTCTGCTCCGGATTGGCCGACCAGGACGCGGCCAGCTTCGGCGCCAGCGTCTTGTTGTCTTCGCCGAGCGTCACCAGCGTCTCATAGGTGGCGGAGAGGTAGATCTGGCAGGTGTCGCAAAAGGCGCGCGCCGGATCGAGCGAGGTGATGTCCATGTTGCGGGCGATCACCAGCGGCTTGTCGTTCGCGACGGCTGTCGAGACGGCAGGGCCGAGAACGGAAAACGCCAGGAGAAATCCGGCGACTCTCGCAGACGAAGCGTAGCGCATGCACCCCTCCTTTTTATGAAATACGATATATCCGAGACCAGTTTGATCGGCTTGTCAACGTGAACGGGGGCGTGATCGAGCCGGAATCCCGCCCCCCGCGATTCGCTCCGGCCGGACATCGCCAAGCTTGCCAACGCCAGGCTCAGCCCGGGGGCCGAAAGCGGCATATTGCGAAACCCGCACTGTCATTATATGATATATCGAGATTCGGAGGAAGCGATGACGAAGCTTGCGAACTCGTTCGATACGGCGCTGCGAGAGCGCGCGAGCCGCGTCGTGCCCGGCGGCATGTGGGGCCACCAGCACGCTGCGAAGCTGCCGGAAGGCTATCCCCAGTTCTTTTCCCGCGCCGACGGTTGCCGCGTCTGGGATGTCGATGGCCGGCCTTATCTCGATTTCATGTGCAGCTGGGGGCCGAACATGCTCGGCCACCACCATCCCGAGGTCGAGGAAGCGGCCCAGCGCCAGGCCCGTCTCGGCGACTGCATGAACGGGCCAGCCGAGGCCATGGTTGAGCTCGCCGAGCTGCTGGTCGACACGGTCGCCCATGCCGACTGGGCCCAGTTCCAGAAGAACGGCAGCGACGCCACCACGACCTGCGTGACCATTGCGCGTGCGGCGACCGGGCGCCGCAAGCTGCTGGCCGCGCGCGGCGCCTATCATGGCGCGGTGCCGTGGTGCTCGCCGTCACTGATCGGCGTCACCGCCGAGGACCGGGCGCATATCCTGCTTTACGACTACAACGACCCCGAAAGCCTGCGCGCCGCGGCCGAGGAGGCCGGCGACGACCTCGCGGGCGTCATCGTCTCCGCCTTCCGGCACGATCTCGGGCGCGACCAGGAGCTTCCGACGGCCGCCTTCGCACAGGCCGCCCGCGAGATCTGCGACGCCAAGGGTGCGGCGCTAATCATGGACGAGGTCCGGGCCGGGTTCAGGCTCAACCTCGCCGGAAGCTGGGAGCATCTCGGCATCCGGCCCGATCTCGCGGCCTGGAGCAAGGCGATCGCCAACGGCTATCCGCTCGCCGCCGTGACCGGGCGCGAATGGCTGCGCAAGGCGGCCTCGCAGATCTTCGTGACAGGCTCCTTCTGGTGCGGCGCCGTGCCGATGGCGGCCGGCGTCGCGACGCTGACCGTGCTGCGCCGGGACGGTGTCGTCGAGCATCTGGCCGCCATGGGACAATCGCTGCGCGATGGCCTTGCCGAGCTGGCGCGACGCCATGGCCTCGGCCTGCGCCAGACCGGCCCGGCGCAGATGCCGATGATCCTGTTCGAGGACGATGCGGATTTCCGCAAGGGTGAGCTGTTCTGCCGGACCGCCCTGGCCGAGGGCGTCTATTTCCACCCGCGCCACAACATGTTCCTTTGCGCCGCGCATGGCGAGGCCGAGATCGCGGAAGCCCTCGCCGCCGCCGATATCGGGCTTGCCGCGGTGGCGGAGCATTCTCGCGTGGCGGCCTGACCGGAAAGCCCGATCGGATGCAGCGCATCACCGGCAAGAGCCGCATCCTCTTCATCCTCGGCGATCCGGTCGCGCATATCGTCGGATCGGCGCTGCTCAACGAGCATTTCGTGGCGCGCGGCATCGATGCCGCCGTCTCGCCGCTCCATGTCGCGCCTGACGACCTCGCCACGACCATCGCGACCTTGCGCAGGCTGCAGAACGTCGCCGGATTCGGCGTGACCATTCCGCACAAGATCCGCGTCATCGAGCTGCTCGATGAGGTCGGCGCGCGCGGCAGGCAGGTCGGCGCGGTCAATTTCGTCCGCCGCAGGGCCGATGGCACGCTGTTCGGCGACAATGTCGACGGCCTCGGTTTCATCGGCGGCCTCGCCAAGGCGGGAGTGGAGCTTCGCGGCAAGCGCGTCCTGCAGGTCGGAGCCGGCGGCGCGGGTCGCGCCATCGCCTTTGCCCTGGCCGAGGCCGGTGTCGCTCATTTGCAGATTGCGAACCGCTCGCATGCGCGCGCCGTCGATCTCGCTGCCGCAGTTGCGGCGGCTTATCCTGGTTGCCGAACGGAGGCCGGGCCCGCCGACCCGGCCGGCTTCGACATCGCGGTCAACACCACCTCGCTCGGCATGAAGCCGGACGATGCGGATCCGCTGGATCTGGCCCGGCTCGCGCCGTCCTGCGTCGCTGCCGAGGTGATCATGACACCGGAGATGACGCCGTTCCTCGCCGCCGCATCCGCACGTAGTTGCCGCATCGTTCGCGGCAAGGAGATGCTGCTCGCCCAGATGCAGGCGGCAAGCGACCTCGTCGGCCTCTGACGGTATCGCTTCATCGCAAGGGCCGGGATGAGCGCACTGTCATTCCGGGGTAGGCCACAGGCCTGAGCCCGGAACCTAGAAACGCCGACGCCGATCGATATGGCGCAGCGATCGTTGCGGATCGCTCGTGAAGATCTGCGGTTCTGGATTCCGGGCTCGCTGCTGCGCAGCGCCCCGGAAAGACGCCGTGTTTCAATATGAAAATAACACGCCCTACTCGCCGAACCCGGAGAATGGTGCGGCATCCAGGAAGCGGCGGAGCACGTTTCCGGTCAGGCGGCTGACGGAGTTGTCATAGCCGTTGCAGGAGAGCGCGCAGGCCCAGGCGATCGAGCCTGTCGAGAACACGCCGCCACCCGCCGCCGTCGGGAAGAAGGTGAGATCGGCCCGCACCAGCGCGTTCTGATCGCCCATCGTGCCGCGATGCAGCGTGCGCAATTCCTCCAGCGTCGGCACGCCGCCATAGTCGAGCTTGTCGGCCGTCGCCAGACGCAGCAGATGCGGCGGCGATCCCAGCGTCGGCTCGACGCGATCGACCTCGAGCCCGGCCGCGCCGCCGCCGCGCAGGCCGAAATCGCCGAGCGGCTGATCGAGATCGATCCCGTCCACGAGCCAGGAGACCCGCGGGTCGCGCGCCTCGCCCAGCCATTCATAGGGATAGGAGCGGGTGAAGACCTGCGCGTCGAAGCCGACGCCGACGAGGCGCTGCGGCGGGCGGCCATGGGTTCGCCACAGGCCGGACGGCTCGCCGGTGAAGGACAGCCCGTTCTCGCCCGGCTCGCCCTCCCAGGTGCGCAGGCCGTTCATGCCGCGCCGGATCTCCATTTCATGCGGCCGGCTCGGATGCCAGGCAATGCGCCAGTAGAAGCCGTTGCCGCCGAGATACATGTGGCGCCCGCCACCGCGCTGATAGGCGTCGAAGGCCTCGATCATGTTGCGGCTGAAATACTCGGGATGCGAGCCGTTGATGACGCAGGCATAGCTCTTGAGCAGCTGCGCGCCATGCCGGTCGATGTCGCAATCGGTGATGACGTCGTAGTCGAAGCCGTGATGCTCCAGCCAGTCGATGATGTGGGTGTCGTTGACATAGTTGAAGGTGTTGCCGAGCGGCCGCATGTTCAGGATCGGCCGCTTGGCGGTGGAATAGCACCAGCCGCTGCCGTCGCTATGGGTGTCGTAGGTCGACAGGCCCAGCTCGCGATGCTCCTGCAGGTAGACGTCGTCCCGCGACAGCGCGATCACGCCCTCGAGCATCGCCTCGGCATGGACCTGATCGAGCCTGAGCGCGCTGTTGGCATAGGCCTGGAAGGTCGCCGTGCTGGCGACGAGCGCGAGGCGGGATTTCGGCTGGCCGAGCGGGGCGCGCACGAAGAACGAGACATAGCTTTCGACGGGGTCGTCGCTGTCGTCGCGCGCGGTCAGGCGCAGCGCATAGAAGCCGCTGCGCCATTCGCCGGGGATCGTCATCGTCAGGTCCGGCGCCCAACCGCAATCGGCCATGTCGTCGCTGTGGAAATGAATCGCGCCGTAGAGTTCCGGCCGCTCGGTCCATTGCACCACCGAGCCGTCCCAATTGGCACCGCTCACCGCGCGCATCGGCATCTGCCGGAGCCGCGCGTCGAGCCGGTTGGTCGAGACGTCGCGGGCGATCTCGCTCGCCATCTCGAGCGAAAAGTCCCAGGCGCCGATCAGGTCGGGATCGGATGGAGATGGTGCGGTCGCCTCGCAGGCGCGGCGCAGCGCCTCCTCCGCGAGCACCGCGCCATAAAGCCGCGGCCGGTCGATCTTGCCGTCGTAATGTCCCCCGGTCCGGGGATCCGGGCCGGCCTCGTTCGCGTGGGCGGCGAAGACGAGCGCGGCGTCGGCCGGCCAGGCGAGGCCGGCCGGCCCCGCAAGGCTGAACACTCCGCTGGTGTCGCGGCCCGCCTGTGGGTCGAGGCTGCGCTGAACCAGGGTCAGTGCGCCGGTCGCGCCGTCATAGCTCGCGGCGATGAAGACCCATTCGCGTTCGATCAGTGGCGTGGCCGCGCGCAAGGTCGCTCCGGCGACCTCGAAGACCAGGTGACCCGCATCGAGGCCGAGCCGCCAGCCTTGCCGCAGGTCGTCACGCCAGCGCGACAGGATCGTCTGCGGTCCGGCGAGCGGCGCCGTCGGGTAGAGGAAGCAGCCGGTCGAGAAGCTCGGCGCCGACAGGACGGGCGCGTCAGGGATGATCGCGGCGGAGCCCGCATGGATCGGCTGATCGCGCAGCGCGACTGTCCCGTCGATCGGCGCCCCCGGGCTGGTGAGCTGGACGCCCGGACCCGCCGGATCGGGATCGCCGCAGCGAACCCGCACGATCCGGGCTTCGGCCTGCGACAGCGTCGGGCTCGAGAGATGGAAGGCGATCGCCTCGCCCGGCGAGACGACGAGCGGCCACGCATAGCCGAGTACGGAAGTCGTGTCTTTCATGGTGCAGGGGTTCCATCGTCGAGCCGCTGTCCGGTCAGCGCTTCCCAGCGCATGACGAATACGGCCCATTCGGCTTCGGCGAGGCTGGTGAAGATCCGGTTCGGGAAGGTTTCAACCGGCGCGCCGCGGCGGCCCGGCAGGCGCCCGAGCATCCAGCGACGGTTCGGCTCCAGCACGATCAGGACATGGCGTTTTCCGACGCCGGTCCAGCGCATGCGGTGCAGCAGCTTGCGCAGGTCGTCGCTATGAGGACCGCGCGGGCTGGCGCGCATCTCCTCGACCAGATCCTGCCGTGTCGGATCGATCGGCCAATGGGCCGCGTCGGCATAGTTCACCAGCATCCAGGACACCCCGGCGAAACGACCGGCGCGACCCCAGGGCCGCGCCGGCAGGACAGCGAAGACGCACTCATTTCGTCAGCCAGGTCACTTCGTCAGCCACGTGACCCAGCGCTCGCGCAACGCATTGCGGTTCGCCGCGACCCATTCGTAGTCGGCGATGACGAGCCTGGACCAGTTGTCGGGCCAGGAGGCGCGGAAGCGCCGTTCCTCGGCCGGGACGAGGTTGGGCGCCTCGCGGTTGTTGGAATCGAAGGAGACCTTCTCGCTGAAGCCGAGGTGCTCCTTGGCGTTCTGGACGAAGAAATCCAGGAACTTGACGCCGTTTGCTGTATTGGGGCTGCCCTTCAGCACCGCCCAGTTGCCGACATCGCGGATCGCCTGATTCCAGGTGAAGTCGAATTCGCCGCTTTTGGCGAGCGGGACCGAGCGGCTGGAATAGACCATCATCATCACCGCGTCGCCGCCGCGCATGATCTGCATGGCGTTGTCGCCGCTCTTCCACCAGGCGGCGACATGCGGCTTGAGCGCGTCGAGCTTCTTGTAGGCGCGATCGACATCCATCGGGAACGCCTTGTCCGGCGCGACCCCGTCGGCCAGCAGCGCGGCGAGCGGAACCCACCATTCCCTGTCGCCGGTATCGGGCAACGAGCGCGGCCCCGGGAAGCGCTGCACGTCGAAGAAATCGGCCCAGGATTGCGGCCCGCCATTGGGGAACGCCTTCTTGCTCCAGGTCAGGGCCATGCCGCCGGCGGTGCGAATGATGCCCTGCGGAAAGCAGCCGTTCGGCAGCCCGTTGGCGACGATGCCGGGCATGCCGGCGCAGTCGAGCGGCTGGATCAAGTCGGCATGCTGGATCAAGTCCGGCGGCGTCGCCGTCACCACGTCGAACGGCACGTTGCCGCTGCGCTGGCCGGCGCGGGCCCGGGCCCACTGGTCGGGGAGCTCGATCGGCACGGAGCGGACCCTGATGCCGGTCTCGGTCTCGAAGCGCTTGTAGAAATGCTCCTGCAGGCTGCGTTCCATCAGGCCGCCGGTGGTCGCTATGATGACCTCCTTGGACTGAGCGGTTGCCGGCCGGCCGATGGCGAAGCTCGCCACGCCGAGTGCGCCTCCAAGAAAATGGCGGCGTGTCGTCTGAAGGCGTCGTCCTTTGTGATCCTGGCTCATTGCGAGACTCCCCTTTTTTGCCGTCCGGAATGGTTCTTGATCACGGCGAGATACGGGCGTTGCGACGGTCCGTGCGGCTCTTCACGAAATGGCTCCCGATCAGCGCGAGCGCGGTCAGCAGCGTCAGCATGGTCGCGACCGCGGCGAGCGTCGGCGAGATGTTGTAGTCGATGTCCTCGAACATCTTCCGCGGCAGCGTCTTGCGGTCGAGATTGGAGATGAAGAACGAGACCACCGCCTCGTCGAAGGAAATGATGAAGGCGAACAGCGCCGCCGAGATCACGCCGGGCGCGATCAGCGGCAAGGTGACATGGCGGAAGGTCTGCAGCGGGCCGGCGCCACAGGAGAGCGCCGCCCGTTCGAGATCGGCGTCGAAGCGATAGAGCGCCGCGAGCACGGTGAACACGACGAAGGGCAACGCCAGGATCGTATGCGCCATGGCGAAGCCGAGCAGCGTGCCGGTCAGCCGCAACTGCTCGAAGACCAGGAACATCGCGACCGCGAGCGCGATATGCGGCACGATCACCGGCCCGATCACCAGGAGCTCGATCAGCCCCTTCCCCGGCAGCCGCCCGCGCACGAGGGCGAGCGCCAGCATGGTGCCGATCACGGTCGCGCAGATGGTGGCGATCACGCCCGTCTCGAGGCTGAAGAGCGTCGCGTTGATCCAGTCCTGATCCGCGAAATACTCGCTGTACCAGCGCAGCGAGAAGCCGTTTGGCGGAAACCGCATATAGCGCTCGGGACCGACCGACATCGGCACGATCACCAGCGTCGGCAGCAGCAGGAAGATGGTGACCGCATAGGCGGCTGCGCCCAGCGCCGCCTGGCCCCCGCGGCGTTGCGGCCGACCCCTTTGGTTGCCGGCGCTCACGCGGCCCCCACGAAGCGGTCGAGCCGGACGACGCGGCGGAAGAGGATCGCGATCAGCAGGACGAAGGCGAGCATGACCCCGACGAGCGCGCCGGCAAAGGACCAGTCCAGCATCTCGCGGACCTGCTGCGACACAAGCGTCGCGATCATCATCTGCTGGGGGCCGCCGATCAGGGCCGGCGTGACGAAGAAGCCGAAGCCGAGCAGGAAGACCATCAGGCAGCCGGAACTCACCCCGGGCAGGGAGAGCGGGAAGATCACCTCGCGGAAGGTTGCCCAGTCGGAGGCGCCGAGCATCTGCGCCGCCCGGCCGTAATCGTCCGGGATGCCACGCAGCGCCGAATAGATCGGCAGCACCATGAAAGGCAGCAGCACATGGCTCATCGCGAAGACCACGGCCGCTTCGGTGTAGAGCAGCTTGAGCGGCTCGCCGATCACGCCGGTCGACATCAGGACCTGGTTGATGACGCCGTTCTTCTGCAGCAGCACCATCCAGGCATAGGTGCGCACCAGGACCGAGGTCCATAGCGGCAGCAGCACGGACGCCACCAGGATCGCGAGCTTGACGCCTCCGGCCCGCGACATCGCCCAGGCCAGCGGCCAGGCGAGAATGAGGGTCAGGAACGTGACCAGGACCGCGATCCGCAAGGTCCTGAGCATCACCCGGACATAGACGGGCTCGCCGAGCGCCCGCTCGTAATGGGCGAGCGTCGGCGCCGGCAGGAAAAGGCTCTCGTGGAGAAGCGAGCCGAGCGGGAGCAGGAAGGTGACGAGGGCCAGCAGCAGGAAGGGGCTTGCCAGCAGCAGGCTCGCCGCCGGGCTGTAGTGACGGCCGCCAAGGACCCAGCTGCTCGGGCGCCGGCTCAAGGCGCATCTCCGAAGGCGCGCGCGTCCTCGGCGCTCCAGCGCAGGCCGACCTGGTCGCCCAGCGCCGGCGCGGCATGCTGGCTGCCGGCGGGCAGCCGCACGCGGAACGGCAGGCCGTTTGGCCCCTCGAGGATCAGCGTGGTCGCGTTGCCGGCATAGATGGCTTCGTTCACGCGCGCCGTCAGGGCGGCGCCGTCCGCCGCGACGACGGCAAGCCGCTCCGGCCGGACCGCGAGCCTTACGCGGCCGCCGGCAGCGACCGGATCGACCGCCGTTGCCGCGACGAGGGCGCCGCCGTCGAGCACGACCGTGACGGGTCCGCCCGACGCGCCCGCATCGCGCACCGTGCCGGCACAGAAATTGGTCTCGCCGATG
Source organism: Allobosea sp. (assembly GCF_051860145.1). Classification (GTDB taxonomy): domain Bacteria; phylum Pseudomonadota; class Alphaproteobacteria; order Rhizobiales; family Beijerinckiaceae; genus Allobosea. The sequence continues at coordinate 295,747 of NZ_JBHYEM010000003.1, forward strand.
AAGCCGGCGACGAAGGGGGTCCGCGGCGTCTCATAAAGGTCCTGCGGCGAGCCGACCTGCTGGAGCTTGCCCTGGTCGAGCACCGCGACACGGTCGGCCATCGTCAGGGCCTCCGTCTGGTCGTGGGTGACGAAGACGACGGTGACGCCGATCTCGCGCTGCAGATGCTTGGTCTCGATCTGCATTTCCTCGCGCAGATTCTTGTCCAGCGCGGAGAGCGGCTCATCCATCAGCAGGACGCGCGGCTTGTAGACGATCGCCCGGGCGATCGCGACGCGCTGCTGCTGGCCGCCGGAGAGCTGCGAGGGCTTGCGGTCGCCATAGGCGTCGAGCCGGACGGTCGCGAGAGCGGCGCGCGCCCTGTCTTCGCGCTCGGCCCGGCCGACGCCGCGCATCTTGAGCGGAAAGGCGATGTTCTCCAGCACCGACATATGCGGAAACAGCGTGTATTTCTGGAAGACCATGCCGAGGTTGCGCTTGTTCGGCGGCACCCAGGTGACGTCCTCGCCGCCGACCAGGATGCTGCCCGCGTCGGGGTACTCGAAGCCGGCGATCGCCATCAGGATCGTCGTCTTGCCCGAGCCGGACGGCCCCAGCAGCGCCAGGAATTCGCCCGGCCTGACGTCCAGCGACACGCCATCGACCGCGGCGACGGAACCGAACCGCTTGACGATATCTCTCAGCTCGATGCCGACAGAACGGCTGCTCGCTTCAGTCGATTGCAGCATTATCCCCTCTTATTTCCCGACATAATATTTGATATATCCTTCGTGGCAAGCTTGATCTGGCTTTGCCGGGATGTCGTGAATTTAGCGGGCCTGCCTTGATGTGCACGGATCGCAGGCTGAGGTTCTGGCGCGCCGAAATATCATGTACACCCGCATTGAATGGGTCGTTCCAGCGTGGGGCAAGACGTGGCGATGACGGAAGACGCGGCGGCCGATGGATCGGGTGCGATGGCGCCGGTGGCGCGCGACAGCCTGACCAGGATTGTCTACAACAACCTGCGCCTCGCCTTGATGGAGGGCCGCTTCTGGCCCGGTCATCGCTTCAAGATCCGCGAGCTCGCCGCCTCGATGAGGGTCTCGGAGACGCCGATCCGCGAGGCGCTGATGCAGCTGGTGCGCGCCCGCGCGCTGGAGCTGCTCGACGGCCGCTCGATCATCGTCGCCCATATGTCGCTCGCGCAATATCTCGAGCTGCGCACGATCCGGCTGTTCCTCGAGGGCACGGCCGCCGAGAGCGCCACGGCGCGCATCACCGACGAAGGCATCGCGCAGATGGCGGCGCTTCATGAAGAACTGGTCGCGGCCGAAGCCGAGAAGCGCTGGTCCGACGCGGTTCGCGCCAATTGGCGCTTTCACCACAGGCTTTACGAAGCCGCCGAGATGCCGGAGCTGCTCGCGATCCTCGACGACATCTGGATGCGCAACGGCCCGCTGCTGAACTACCATTATCCGCATGCGCCGCCGACCTATCCCGGCCCGCACGAGCATCTGCGCGTCCTCGAGAACCTGCGCCGCCGCGATGCGGCCGGCGTGCGCGACGCGATCCAGACCGATATGCGGCAGGGCGGCGTCAATCTCGTCAAGCTGCTCGAAGCCGGCGGCGATACCCGCAACCTGTCGCGCGAGCAGGGCACCGCCCCGTCAGGCTGACGCGGTCTCACGCGCCCTGCGGTAGGCGCGGACGATCGCCTCTGCGGTCAGGCCGTAGCGCTCGAAGAGATAGGGCGTCGTCCCGCCTTCCGCGAAGACGTCGCGCACGCCGACGCGCGCGAAGCCGCAGCGGACGCCGCTATCCATGAGCAGTTCCGCGACCGCACTGCCGAGCCCGCCGATGATCGAGTGGTTCTCCGCCGTGATGACAGTGCGGGCCGACCGTGCGAGCACGGCGATCTCGGGGTCGATCGGCTTCAGCGTCGGCACGTCGACGACACCGACATGGATCCCCTCGGTCGCCAGGCGCTCGGCCGCCAGCAGAGCCTGCTCGACCATCATGCCGCAGGCGAGCAGCAGCCCCTCTCCGGGCGCGCGCAGGATGCGCACCCGCCCGATCGGCATTGCCTCCTCGCTGACGGCCGGCACCTGCTCGGTCCCGTCGGCGCGCTTGAGTCGGAGATAGACCGGCCCGTCATGGGCGGCCGCGGCGCGAACCGCGGCCGGTACCTCGCCCGGCCCGCTCGGCTCGATCACCGTCATGTTCGGCAGGGCCCGCATCAGCGCGATATCGTCGATCGCCTGGTGGGAGACGCCGAGCAGCGTCGTCAGCCCGGGAATCACGCCGACGATCTTCACATTCGCCTTCGGGTAGGCCACCTGCATCGCGATCTGGTCGTAGCAGCGACGGGTCGCGAAGACGCAGAAGGAATGCACGAAGGGGATCTCGCCGCTGCGGGCCATGCCGCCGGCGATGCCGATCATGTTCGCTTCCGCGATGCCGACCTGAAGGAAGCGCTCGGGCAGCGCGTCCCGGAACAGGTCGGTTTCCGTCGGCAGCGTCAGGTCCGCGGTGAGGCAGACGATGCGCGGGTCCGCCTTGGCCAGCGCCAGCAGCGTCTCGCCATAGTATTTGCGCACTGGTGCCGCAGCGGCGCCGCGCTGGTTGAAATCCTGGACGGCGAGCGTCTCGGCAGGTTTCGAGGTCATGGCTCGCCCTCCGACTGGGCCAGGCTTGCGAGCGCCATCGCGGCAACATCCGGCGGCAGCTTGAGGTTATGGGCAAGGATGCCTTCCAGCGCCGACACGCCCTTGCCCGGCAAGGTCCGGACGACGAGGCATGTCGGCTGCCCGGAGGCCGCGCGGGCGCGCTCGAGCGCCACGAGCAGGGCCGGAATATCGTGGCCGTCGACATTCTCCTGGGCCCAGCCGAAGGCCGCCCATTTCTGGGCGATCGGCTCGAGCTTCACCACCGTGTCGACATGGCCCTCGACCTGCATGCGGTTGTCGTCGATCAGCAGGCAGAGATTGTCGAGGCCGAGGCTGCCGGCGAGAAGCGCCGCCTCCCAAACCTGCCCCTCCTGCAATTCGCCATCGCCCAGGATCACGTAGATCCGGCTTGCCGCGCCGCGGCGCCTGGCGCTCAGCGCCATGCCGATCGCGACCGAAAGCCCCTGCCCCAGCGAGCCGCAGGTCGCCTCGATCACCGTGCCGAGGCGCTCGGAAGCGTTGACCTCGAAGGGCGAGCCATCGCGGCAATAGTTGGCAAGCTCCGCGGTATCGACCAAGCCGCGCTCGGCGAGCGTCGCATAGAAGATCGCGGTGTTATGGGCGGTCGACAGCAGCAGCCGGTCGCGATCGGCCCAGTCCGGGTCGGACGGGTCGAGCCGCAGCTCGGCGAAATAGAGCACCGCGAACAGATCGGCCGCGCCGAGCCCCTGCTGGACATAGCCTTGTCCGGTGGGCGCGACGAGCTCGACCACGCGCCGCCGCAGGCGGGCGGCCACTGCCGCTAGCGCTGCGGCATCGAGGATGCGCGGCGCGGGCTGGCGTTCCGGACGGGCCGTCATGGCGCCCTGCCGCGATGTGTCGGCGCGCGGCGCGCCTGCCTGGCGAGGACTACCATGAGGGGCCTCCTGTCGGGTGGACGGGTCTATGTATATGATATATTCGTTTTGCGTCTAGGGAGGCCGAGAACGGATGGCGCTGGTTTTTGGTGCGATCGCCGACGATCTGACCGGCGGGCTTGAACTGGCGGCGATGCTGTGTGCCCAGGGCGTCGCCTGCGAATTCGTAACGGACGCGGCGGAGCCGGCACAAGCGCAGGCGATCGTCGTGGCGAGGCGCACGCGCGTGGCCGATCCCGCCTTCGCCCGCGACGAGTTCACGCGGATCGGCAGCTGGCTGCGCGACCAGGGCGCGCGGCAGATCTTCTTTAAATATTGCGCGACCTTCGATTCCACACCCGCCGGCAATATCGGCCCCTGCGCCGATGCGCTGCGCGCCATCACTGGCGGCGGCCTCACCGCCTTCTGCCCGTCTTTCCCCGAAGCCGGCAGGCGGGTGTTCCAGGGGCATCTCTTTGCCGACGACCGGCTGATCTCGGAATCGTCGAAACGCTATGATCCGCTGACGCCGATGACCGACCCGGACCTGGTCCGGGTCCTGCAACAGCAGACGGCGACATCGGTCGGCTTGATCCCGCAGCAGGTGGTCCGCGACGGTCTCGCCGCGATGGAGCGGCATTGCGCCGGCCTGGTCGGGCGCGGGATCGGCTTTGCGCTCGCCGACGCGGCGACGCCCGAAGACCTTGCTGCCATTGCCGAGCTGACGATGGCCTGGCCACTGATGACCGGGAACTCCTCCGTCGCCGCCTATTACCCGGCGCTGTGGCGGCGGGCAGGGTTGGTCGGCGAGGCACAAAAGGCGCTCCTGCCCGCGATTGCAGGGCCGGGTGTGGTGCTGGCCGGAAGCTGCGCCGAGAAGACGCTGAAGCAGCTCGAGATCTTCGCGCAGTCGCGGCCCGTCCTGACCATCGACCCGGGAGAATTCAGCGATCCGAAGGCTGCCTGCGCGCAGGCGCTCGACTGGGCGCTGCCCCGGCTCGCTGCCGGTCCGGTCGCGATCGCGACCTCCGCCGGCCCAGAACAGGTTGCCGCCTTGCAGGAGCGCCTCGGCCGCCGCGAGGCTGCGGCGCGGGCGGAGACGATCCTGTCGCTCCTCGCCCAGCGCCTGCGCGAGGCCGGGGTCCGGCGCTTCCTGATCGCCGGTGGCGAGACCTCGGGCGCGATCCTCGACGGCTTCGGCATCACCCGGCTGACCGTCGGAGCCTATCGCGCGCCCGGCATCTCGCACGCCGTGGCGGACGGCGCCGAGCCGCTCGCATTCTGCCTGAAATCCGGGAAGCTCGGTCCCGACGACATGTTCCTGCCGATGCTCGAGACGATGGAACGCGGAGACGGATGATGGCTGAGAACGGGCAGGCAGGAGCCAACGAACAGGCCGCACGCGTCGAATTGCGCGACGTCTATCGCCGGATCGAGCAGGTCGGGCTCAGCATCGGCAATGCCGGCAATATCAGCATCCGCTTCGGCGAGCACATGCTGATCAGCCCGACCGGGGCTGATGGCGCCACCATCCGCCCCGAGGACTTCGTCCTGACGCGGCTGGACGGAACCGCCCTGTCGCCGGGCGTGCCGTCGAGCGAATGGGCGATCCATGCTGCAGTCTACCAGGCCGGGCTCGGCGGATCGGTCATCCACGCCCATCCCGATCACTGCGTCGCCCTGTCCTGCCTGCGCAAGCCCATCCCGGCCTTCCACTACATGGTCGCGTCGTTCGGCGGGAAGGAAGTGCCTTGCGCGCCTTATGCCGTCTTCGGCTCGGCCGCCCTGGCCGAGGGCGTCATCGAGGCGCTGCGGCTGCACAACGCCTGCCTCATGGCCAATCACGGCATGGTCTGCCGCGCCGACAGCCTGAAGCAGGCGCTCGCGCGGGCGATCAAGCTGGAAATGCTCGCCCGTCAATATTGTTTGGCGAAGCAGACCGGCGCGGTCGTGATGCTGGACGATGCCGAGATGGATACGGTTCTGGCGCGCTACGCCGAATACGGCAGCGGACGCCTGCCGTCCGAAGCCTCGAAGCCAAGCGCCGCGGCCTCATAGCCCACGGACGGTCGGGGCGATTATCGCGGAACCAACTGCTGAACCGCCTTTGCCTCCGCCGCGATGCGATCCCAGTCATAGAGCATCGGCACCATCTCGCAGGCGCTCCAGGGCGCATTCTGGTCGGCATAGTGACTGCTGCCGGGATGCCCCGAGGCTCCGTGGAAGACGACCCAGCGGCTGTTCTCCCAGGCTCCGACGTCGAAGACATAGCGAGACAGGGCGCCATAGGTCGAGGCCGGCCCGGCCGCCGGCACGATGCCGGTCGCCAGCACCGTGTCGCCATCGCCACCGATCGGCCGCGACGGCGGATCGAGCAGCGCGGCGACGTCCGGAAAATGCGCCGATAGCGGATGGACGAAACGCGGTTGGTGCGCTTCGCCCCAGGTCTTTCCGGTGAAGCGTTCCGCCGCGAGCGACAGCGCCTCCGCAATCGCCTCGTCCCAGGTCCCGCCGCGCAGCAGGCCGGTATCGTCGTCGCGCAGCAGTCTCGGCAGCGCCCACCAGACCTGCCCATCCGGTGAAATGCCGGGCGGGACATGGGCGAAAGCGTGCGAGGTCGCTTGCGCCAGTCCGCTGCGGGCGGTCACGATCCCGGTCAGGGCCCGGCGAAACTCGTTATAGGCCGCGGCCGCCCGCGAGCCCTCGTCCATGCGCCCGTCCCAGCCGAGCAGCAATTGTCGGAGCTCTTCGGCTTTCCGGCCGGCCCCGGCGCCCAGCGCTGCGAGCCGCTTCCGGAACAGTCCGGCATGGGGAGATACGGTGTCGGCATGGATCGCCGCGGCGTCCTCGACCTTGAACGGAGCCGCGCGCAGGCGCTCGAAGATCCGCTCGGCACGATAGGGCGGGTGGCAATCGGTGCACAGATAGTCCGGGTGGCTGTCGTCGACCACGCGATTATTGGCGGTGACGATCATCCCACCGGGCGGGTCGATGATGCAGGGCATGTCCTCATGCGCGATCCATTCGCGCCATTCGTGCTCCCCCGTCCAGCCCGGCACCGGCAGCCAGCCGTTTTCCCGCGGCCGGCGCGGCACGCGGGCGCGCACGAGATGGCCGATCGAACCGGCCGTGTCGCCGGCGACGAGGTTGTGGTCGATCAGGCCCCAGCCGCGCGTCGCTTCATAGAGGCCGGCGACGGTCGCAGCCCGCGTCATGCGCGGCAGGCAGTCGAAGGACAGATCCGTCTCCGCGAACTGGACGGATCGCAAGGAGAGGCCGACACCCTTGCCCGGGTCACCGGCGATCACCGGACCGTGCCGCGTCTCGACGATCTCGAAGATGCGGTCGGCTGAGCCACGGACGCAGATGCGGTCCGTGCGGCGGCGCGTCGGCTCGAACCCGTCGCCGAACCTTGCCTGCGCGCCCTCGGCCGTGAACTGCTCGAGGAAGAGATCGTGGATGTCCATGAAGGCGTGGGTGACGCAATAGGCAACCTTGCCGTTATGGGCGAAATGCGGGAACCCCGGCACGCCGGGCACGGTCAGCCCGACCATGTCGAAGGCGTCGCAAGCGAGGTGATGCTGGGCATACATGCCCGGGATCTCGAAGACGCGATGCGGATCGCCAGCGAGGACGGGCCGGCCCGTGGCCGTTGCCTTCGGGCCGACCGCCCAATTGTTGCTACCGCCGCCGGTGCCGTCCGCGGCGTCGCCTCCCATGGCCTGAAGCAGGCTCTCGACGGCCGGCGCCAGGGCCGCGAGATCGGCCTCGAAGCGTTGCGCGCTGGCACCCGGTGGAATGCAGAGCAGGTCGCGCCCGCCATCGTCATAGCGCAGCTTGAGCGCGTTCTCCGCGCCGACGACGGGCAGCGCCAACATCCGCCAGAGCTTGAACCAGATCGAGCCCATCAGCAGGCCCAGCCGCCGCATCACGGCGATGCTGTGCCAGGGCTGCCAAGGCTCGGCCTCGGCCTGCAGCAGCTGGTACTCGTAGGGCAGCGGCGCGCCCGATGCGAGAAAGGCATTCACGCCGGCCGCATAGGCGACGAGCATGTCCTTCGCCGGCGCGCTCAGCGCCGCATAGTCGCGCCGGCAGGCGCTCTCCATGCCGAGGCGCCGCACCAGGATGTCGGCTTCCGCCGCCTCCGGGCCGAGCCATTCGGCGGCGCGGCCGAGCGCCTTGCGGCGGGTCAGGTCCATCTGGAAGAGCCGGTCCTGCGCGTGCACGAAGCCGAGCGCCATGAAGGCATCGGCCTCGCTGCCCGCCCGGATATGCGGAATTCCCCAGGAATCGCGATGAACGGTGCCCGTCTTCTCCAGCCCCGGGAAGGTGAACGCGCCCGAGAGCGGCGGCACAGCCGCCTTCAAGGCGCTGCGATCGGCGTCAGTGGCCATGGGATTCCCTTGTCGGACAGGTTCGGGAGGCGGCCGGTTCAGGCCTCGACGGTGAGCTGCCAAAACATCGGGAAGCTCGACTGGATGAGGTTTTTGACCCGCGAGCGATATCCGGCCGGGCGGCAGAATTGCCCCCACATCACCGACGGCGTGTCCTTGTAGGCCTCGACCTGGATCTCGGCGGCGAGCCGCTTGCGCGCGGCAGCGTCGGGCGCCTTGGCGAAAGCGACGAGCTTGTCACGCATCGCCGGGCTGCAACTCCAGCCGGCATAATCGGCGCAGTTATTGCCGATGTAGAAATGGGTCAGGGGCGAGACCATGTCGATGCCGTTGGCATAGACCGGGAAGATGCTCCAGCCGTCCTTCTTGGCGCGCCGGGCCAGCACCGTTCCCCAGTCCATCACCTGTTCGTCGACCGTGAAGCCGGCCTTGCGCATGTGATCGGCAAGGACGCTCCCGGCCGTCTGCGAGATCGAGCCGGCAACCGTGAGGAAAATGACCGGCTCGCCGTTGTAGCCGGTCTTCTTGAGCGCCTCGCGCGCCTCGTTCACGGCGAGCTTGGCAACGCCCGCGCCCTCGCTCGTGCTGAGCGGCGCGTCGCACATGAAGAAGGAGGAGCAGCTCTTTGCCGCATAACGATCGGGGATCCCGATCGCCTGCAGGACCTCGGCCTGGTCCACCAGTTTCCACAACACGGCGCGCACGGCCGGGTCGGCGAGCGGGCCCGTCGCATGGTTGAGGCGGAAATTGCCCTGGAACATGTCGACACCGGTCAGCGCCATGACGCTGAGGCCCTTCGTGCCCTCCAGCTTTCCGAGCCAGTCGAATGGCAGGTACTGCATGTAGTCGATCTCGCCGGCGATCAGCGCGGAGGCCGATGTCGCGTCATCCGACATGGCCCTGATCACGATCTGGTCGACATTGACGACCTTGCCGCCGGACAGGAAATCGGGCTTCTCGGAGCGCGGCTTGTAGCCGTCGAAGCGCTCCAGCACCATGCGATCGCCCGCGCGCCAGGCGTCGGCGCGGAACTTGAACGGGCCGGAGCCGACGATCTCCGTGATGCGCTGATCGCCCTGCGGCAGGATCCGCTCCGGCATCATCGCCGGCACCGGCGCGTTCGGCTTGCCCAGCACGTCGAGCATCAGCGGAAAAGGCTCTTTCAGCGCGATCCTGAAGCTGCGGTCGTCGATCGGCTCGATCGCCGTCGCATTGGCCAGCAGCATCTTGCCGAGGGTGTCGCTGCGGGCCCAGCGCTTGAGCGAGGCGGTGCAGTCGGAGGCCTTGACGGGTGCGCCGTCATGCCAGAGCAGGCCGTCACGCAGCTTGAACTGCCAGGAGAGACCGTCGGGCGCGGTTTCAAAGCTCTCCACCATTTGCGGGTGGATCATGCCCTTCGTGTCCATCGCGAAAAGCGTGTCGAACACCTGATAGGCGAAGGTGCGGGTGATCGCCGCCGTCGTGACGTGCGGATCGACGATCACGACCTCGGATTCGAGCACCACCGTCAGCGGCATGCCGGCGGAGCGCGCGGCCTGCGGCACGGCCAGGCTTGCCAGCGCGGCGGCGCCGCCTTGCAGCAGAGAACGTTTGCTGATCTCGGACAATGACATAGGGCATCCTCTTCGGTCGTCTCAAGGTCGGCATCGGGAGGAACAAAACTATATGATATATCCAAATTCCGCCTGTCAATAGAAGCGCCGGGCCGCTCCTGCCCGGACCGCCATGAGGGCAGGTTTTGCGCCAGCGTCCACCTGTCGCGGGACTTCAAGGCGAGTTTCGGAGAGCCGCCGCTCGCTCTTCGGCAAATGCCTAGGTCAGACCAGGTCTGCCGCTAGGAGCCGTCTCCCGGCCCATGCAGCCCGAGCAGCCAATCATGGTCCCGCTTCAGCGTCTCGCGCTGGAAGCGGACGCCGAAGGCCTGCTCGAAGGCCGGCCCCCGGATGATCTCGGGCGCAGCGCCGTCCGCCGCGACCCGGCCGTCGCCGAGCAGGACGATCCGATCGCAGAACCGGGCCGCCAGATCGAGATCATGCATCACGACGATGACGACGGCGTCGCGCGCCAGCGTCCGCAGCCGCCTGACGAGATCGAGCCTGTGCCGGATGTCGAGGCTGGCGCCGGGCTCGTCCGCCAGGATGATCGAGGGCTTCGTCGCCACGATCGCGGCCAGCATCGCGCGCGCCCGCTCGCCGCCGGAAAGCTGGTTCCAGCGCCGCTGCGCCAGGGCCTCCAGCCCGTGCTCGGCCATGAGTTCACGAAGCGGCGCAGCGCGCACCGGAGCGCGCGCCGCGCCGAGCGCGACGATCTCCTGCACCGAATAGCTCCAGGCCGGCTCCAGATGCTGCGGGAGATAGCCGCTGGCCGCCCCGCGCTCGGCCGCGCTCCAGAGCGCGAGGTCGCGGCCGTTCCACACGACCGAGCCGCGGTCCGGCCGGCGATAGCCCGCCAACGCCCGCAGCAGGGTCGACTTGCCCGCGCCGTTCGGACCGATCAGCCCGGTCAGCGCGCCGGGCGTGAAGTCGAGCGAGACGTCGCGCAGCAGCGCCTGGCCGTTGGCCGAGACGCCGAGCCCATTACAGGAAATCGCGCTCATGACCGTAGCCTCCTCGCGAGCAAGACGAGGAAGAACGGCCCGCCGGCCAGCGCCGTGATCAGCCCCAGCGGAATCTCCGCCGGCGGCAGCGCTGCGCGCGCGATGCCATCGCAAAGCGTGACGATGACGGCGCCGATCCCGGCGCTGAGCGGCAGCAACGCGCCATGGCGCGGCCCCGCCCACCAGCGCGCGACATGCGGCGCGATCAGCCCGACAAAGGCGACGAGCCCGCCCCAGGCGACGGCGGCGGCGACGATCGCCGCGCCGACCAGAACGGCGCGGCGCATGAAGCGCGGCGGGTCGAGCCCGAAGGCATGGGCCTGCTCGTCGCCGAGGCCGAGCAGGTCGAGGCCCGATGCGAGCCTCGCCGCGCCGGCCAGCGCAAGCAGCGTCAGGGCGAGCAGCAACGCCAGCCCGGCCCAGCTCGGCGTCTGGATGCCGCCCAGCGTCCAGCTCAACACGACCTGGAGATTGATCGCGTCGTCGGACAAGGCGAGCATCAGGAAGGAGCGCAACGCCCCCAGCATCGCGGCAACGGCGACGCCGGCGAGCAGCAGCCCCGCCGCGTCGGGGCGGCCATGGAACCCCGCCACGGCGAGCACGATCCAGGTCGCCCCCCAGGCGCCGAGGAAGGACAGGACGGCGAGCAACGGCCCGCCGGGCAACCCGAGCGGGACCAGCAGCGCGACGGTCGCGCCGATCGCCGCGCCGCCGGAGCTGCCGAGCAGATAGGGCTCGGCCAGCGGGTTGCGGAAGACGCCCTGGAAGATCGCGCCGCCGAGCCCGAGCAGGGCGCCGACCAGCGCCGCGGCGAGCACGCGCGGCACCCGCCAGACCAGCAACAACTGGCTGCCGAGCGAGGGATCGCCCGACAGCGCCTGCAGGAGCTGGCCTGGCGAGGCCCAGTCATGGCCGGCCATGGCCGCGAACAGCAATGCGAGCAGGATCGCGCCGACGAGAATGAACGCCCGGCTCATCGGGCGGCGACCGGTTGGGCGCGCAACAGGGAAGCGAGCTTCTCGATACCGGCGACCGTTCGCGGTCCCGGAATCAGGAACTCGGCGCGCGAGACCAGATGCACATGCCCACTACGGATGGCGCGCAGCAGGCCCCAGCCCGGCTGCGCGATCAACGCGTCGAGCTCGTCCTGCCGGCTGGCGAAGAGCAGCACGTCCGGATCGGCCGCGATGATCGCCTCGGGCGAGACCTGCGGCACCACCGTGCGCTCCAGCGCGTGGCGGCCGCCGGCCTTGAGCATCGCATCGCCGGTATAGGTGTCGGCGCGCGCGACCAGCACCAGACCATTCCCGAGGCGGCCGGTGATCATCAGGACGCGAGGCGCCGGGCCGGGCGGGTGTCGGGCCTCGACCTCGGCAAGCCGCGCCTCCAGACCGCGCGCAACCTCCTCTCCCCTCGCCTCCAGGCCCGCGGCCCGGCCGACGAGCCGGATATTGCTCATCACCTCGGCGACACTGCGGCTCAGCAGCACCATGACCGGAATGCCGAGCCGGCTCATCGGCTCGATGAGCTGGTGCATGGCCTGGCGCGCCGGCGTGACGATGACGAGATCGGGCCGTTGCGCGACGATGGCGTCGACCGAGAAGCCGAGCCTACCGCCGACGAGCGGCTTGCCCGCGACCTCCGGCGGGAAGCGCGTATAGGCCTCGACGCCGACGATGCGCTCGCTCAGCCCGAGCGCCGCCACGAGCTCGGTGTTCGAGGCGAAGATCGGCACGATCCGTTGTGGCGGCTGGGCGATCACGACCTCGCGGCCGACGGCATCGACCAGCCTGATCGGCTCGGCCGAAGCGGCTCCGCTCGCGAAGACTGGCAGGAGAGCCAACCAAGGCCACCAAGATAGGCTCAGCCTGTTCCGATATCTTAGAGGCATGTATCGCGTCCTCATCCTGAGGAGCCATTCCATCAGGAATGGCGTCTCGAAGGATGCTTCAGGAGGCTCCGGAATCATCTGGAGCATCCTTCGAGACGCGCCTTTGGCGCTCCTCAGGATGAGGGCTTTGATAATCAAGGGCGTGCTCAGAACCGCGCCTGCAGGCCGGCCTGGACCTCGAGCCCCGGCATCGACGTGCCGGTGCCGCCATTGGCGAAGCGCGAGTCGAGCTTGTAGGGCTTCTTGTCGAGGCCGATGAAGATCGGGTGCTCGTTCTTGTTGAACAGGTTGTTGACCAGCGCGAACAGCTTCACGCCCTTGCTGATCTCGACCTCGCCGCGCACGTTCCAGATCCAGAACGGATTCTTGCGGTGGATGAACTCGCGGAACGGCTCGGCGCCGGCCACGAGGTTCTCCTCGGTATTGTACCACATCGGCCCGCGCAGGATGCCCTGAACCTGGATCGACCAGTCATATTGCCCGCCGCTCTGGCCGAAGCGGGTGCCGATCGCCGCCTGGTACCGATACATCCGCTCGACCTTGCGGGTATTGGCTGTGGCAGCCGCGCCCTTGTCCTCCATATCGAAATGATAGGCGCCATTGGCGAAGACCGACCAGCGCCAGCGGGTATCCCCATAGCGCGCCAGCTTCATGAGATCGGCATCGAATTGCAGCTCGACGCCGCGCACCACCACGTCGCCGGAATTATTGGCGTAGTCGGAGGTATTGGCGACGCCGGGACGCAGCCTCGTCACGATGCGGTCGGAGATCACGTTCTGGAAGATCGCCGCATCGACGCGCCAGCCATCGCCGGCAAAGGTCCCGCCCGCCTCGATCTGCTCGCTGGTCTCGGGCTTGAGCGAGGGGTTGCCGAAGATGCGCCCGCCGCCCAGCGTGTTGAAATCGGCGGCGAGCTCGGTCGCCGTCGGCGCGCGGAAGCCGGTCGCGTAGCCGGCGCGGAAGGTCAGCGCGTCGGTCGCCTTGAAGGTCGCCCCGGTCGACCAGGTCGTCGCCTGGTAATCCACGTCGCGCGGGCGCTGCCCGGCGAGGTTCGGCGTCCATTCGAAGCTCGTGGTGCCGAAGGTGCGCCGCACGCCGCCGCGCAGCACCAGCCGGTCGTCGAAGAGCTTCTGCGCATCCTCGACATAGATGGCGTTGACGGTCTCCGACTGGTTGTTGTCCTGCGGCGAGACCGGCGCCAGCGGGTTGCCCGGCACGCCGACGCGGTCGCGGGTCGAGCGCAGCCGGCTCGTCTCCCAATCCCAGCCGGCGAGGATGTCGTTGCCTTGCCAGAGCGTCGCCCCCGGCTGGAAGCGCGTGCCGAAGATGTCGAGCTGGCGGCGGTTATAGTCGGCCGCGGTGCCGGGCGCCGGTAGGCCGGTGCCGCCGCGGATCACCGGCGAGGCCCAGCGGAAACTGTCGACATCCTGCACGGCGTACCCCTGCAGCATCCAGCGGAACCGCCCCTCCGGGAGCTGGCCGCGATAGGTCATGTCGAAGGAGTTGTTGTAGCGGTCCTCCTGGCTGATCGTGTTGGCGCCGGAGCCGCGGAAGCCGACATCGTAGATACCGTCCGTGCGCAAGGTCACCTCGATCCGGTGGTCGGGATTGATCTGCAGCCCGAGCGCGCCGGTCAGCCCGAAGCGCTTCCAGCCCGTATTGGCCATGACCTGGCCGCCGCGGCCGGAATGATAGTCGTCGCGCGTGCCGCCCGAGATGCCGGCATAATAGTCGATGCTGTCATAGAGCCCGCCGGTCTGGGCCTTGCCCTGCAGCAGGCCCCAGGAGCCGCCGGCGGCCTCGATCATGGTGCCAGGCGCTGTCCGGCCCGTCTTCAGGATGATGTTGATCACGCCGCCGATATTCTGGCTGCCATAGATCACCGAGGACGGCCCGCGCACCACCTCGATCCGCTCGACATCGGCGGCCGAGAGCTTGGACAGGTTCGCCGTGCCGGCGCGTCGCCCGTTGACGAGCACCAGGATCTGGCTGCGGAAATCCTTGCCCTGGCCGTCGCTGGCGCCGCCGCGGATGTTGATCGAGGTCTGGCCCGGCGTCCATTCGCTGAAGAAGCCGACGGCATTCTCGGCCAGGAGGTCGGTGATCGACTTGGCCGAGGAGCGCTCGATCTTTTCATGGTCGATGACCTGCACCGTTCCCGGGATCTGGCTGCGCGGTTCGGCCCGGCCGGTGGCGGTGACGACCAGCTCGTCGAGCTGGATCTCGGCTTGCGCAGCGGCAGGCGCCGCCAGGGTCAAGGGGGAGAGGCAGGTCGCGGCCTGGAGCAGGCGCCTGCGGAGAATGGGCATGGTCATGACAGGGTCCAGACGAGGATGGCCGAGCGGCGATGGCAGGAGAGACGCAGGCCCGCCGCGGTCGGCACGGCCTGCTTGAGGAGATGGGCGAAGAGGTCCGGGCGGCGCGGATCGTCCTCCGGCCAACCCAGCCGGTCAGCCTGGAAGGCCGCGAAGCCCTTGAGGTCGCGCGTGACGAGCGAGAACGTCCAGTCGGTCGCCTCGACATGGTCCGGTTGATCCGGCCCAAGGCGCGGCAGCACGAGGTCGATCCCCGGCGTCTCGTCCTCGCCATGCCATTCGCGCGGCAGGCAAGCGGCGAGGATCAGGCCGCGCGGCGCCTTCTGCGCGGGCACGACCCAGACGACCCGGCGGCGCGCCCATTGCCGGCAGCGCGCGAGGAAGCGAGCCGGATCGGTGAGATAGGCCGGCATCGTTGCTGCAAGCACGGTCTCGGCCGGCTCGCAGGTCAGCTCCGGTGCGTCCCAGCCTAGCGGGATGACCTGGGGCGCGCCGGGCAGCGCCCGCAATCGCGCGGTCATCACGGGCGCCGGTTCGACCGCGACCCAGCGCTGGCCGGCCGCGACCAGCGACGCGCCGAGTTGGCCGCCGCCGGCACCCACATCGATCAGGCTACCGATATCCGGCACGAGACGATGGATGATCGGCGAGACCCGGGTGACATAGTCGGAACTGTCGATCGCCGACGCATAGAGCGCGAGCGGATCGAGCGCGCCGGACGATGGGACGACGCCATGCGCCGCCCGCCCCGCTGGCGGGTGAAAAGAGGAAACCGTGTTCATGACGGCGCTTATTTATGATATGTTATAACGTTGCAAGATGCTTTTCGGCAGCATCGCTGCCCGGCCCGTCGCCGGCATGCGTATCCGGCGGCCGCTGGCTCGCGATTGAACTTGGTCTGCATCGTTTAGCCCCTCGCTAAAACCGCAGAGGAGGCTAGTTGCGTGACGCGAACGCAGATGGCCTGCCGCAGGGGCTGCCCGAGCGTCGGCGACCCGCCGGACACCCCGCCCGCGCGACATCATCATTCCGTCGCGGCAGGTCTCCTGGCTCGCGGGTCGTCGCTCTCGTCCGTCTTCCCAGAGCCTTGAGGCTCCAGTGACATAGGCTGGACGTCAGAACTCGCCGCTTACAGTTGCGGGGGCAGCGCCGGTATCGCACCGGCTTCCCTCTTAGCTCTCGAACCGGGGGTTCGAGAGACCGTGACCGCCCAATCTAGGACGACGCGGCCATCTGCTGTCAACCGGCTTGTTGCCGTTCGGGAATGTTATGCAGCGGCCGTTGCCGGTCCGCACCAGCAGGCTGCGTGGCCATGGCGAAAACGGCATCCTCGGATATACCCGGTGGCTCTGCTTGTGACCGGAGGCCCAGATCGCCGATGACTGCCCGCGCCCGCTCCTTCGGCCTCGTCTGCGGCACGCTGCCGCCCGGTTCGCTCAACGCGATCACCGATGTTCCCGGCCTGCGCGTCGGCCACCGCACGATCCGGGAGGGCGCGATCCGGACCGGCTTCACCGCGATCCTGCCGCATGACGGCGACATGTTCCGCGAGAAGCTGCGCGCCGGCGTCGAGGTCATTAACGGCTTCGGCAAGAGCGCAGGCCTGGTGCAGGTGGCGGAGCTCGGCCAGATCGAGACCCCGCTCCTGCTCGGCAACACGCTTTCGGTCGGGACCGGCTTCAATGCGCTGGTTACCCGGGCTCTTGCGGCAAACCCGGATATCGGCCGCGAGACCGGCACCGTCAATCCGGTCGTGCTCGAGTGCAATGACGGCTGGCTCTCCGACATCCGCGCCCGGGCGCCGACCGAGGCCGACGCCTTCGCCGCGCTCGATGCAGCTGCGACCGGTCCGGTCGAGGAAGGCGCGGTCGGCGCCGGCACCGGCATGAGCGCCTTCGGCTTCAAGGGCGGCATCGGCACCGCGTCGCGGCTGCTCGCGCTCGACGGGCACTCCTACACGCTCGGCGTGCTGGTCCTCGCCAATTTCGGCCAGGCGGCCGACCTCGTCCTGCCCGACGGCCGCCGCCCCGTCCCGCCCGAGGTGCCGGCCCCGCCGCCGCCCGAGCGCGGCTCGGTCATCATCGTGCTCGCGACCGACATCCCGATGGAGAGCCGGCAACTGACCCGCGTCGCGCGGCGCTGCGGCGCCGGCCTGGCACGGCTCGGCGCCTTCTGGGGCCATGGCAGCGGCGACATCGCGCTCGCCTTCACAACCGCCGGCCGCATCGCGCATCACGAGACGGCCGATCTCGTGCCGCTCACCGCGCTGAACGAGAGCCGCATCGACCTGCCCTTCCGCGCCGCGGCGGAGGCGACGCAGGAGGCCGTGCTCAACGCGATGCTCGCCGCTCCCGACACGACAGGCCGCGACGGCCATCGGCGGCCGGCGCTGGCCGATATGCTGGCCGCCTCCCGCTCCTGAGGTGGATCACCCCGGCAGCACCTCCGCCTGCGCGGGCTCGCGCACGGCCTGAACCGTCAGGCGCTTCACGTCGCCGCCGCGCGTCGTCCAGTTGATCGACTGGCCGACCGACAGCCCGATCAGGGCCGTGCCGACCGGCGTCAGGATCGAGATCCTGCCTTGCGCGATATCGGCATCCTGCGGATAGACTAGGGTCACGGTGGTTTCGCGGCCCGTCGTCTCGTCGCGGAACAGCACCTCGCTGCCCATGCGCACGGTGTCGGCAAGATGACGGCCCTTCGCCAGCACGCGGGCGCGGGCGAGTTCGTCCGCGAGCTCCGCCGCAACCTCGGGGAACGTATCGGTCGCCGCGGTCGCGAGCTGCGTCAGGCGCTCGTGATCGACCGCGGTCAAGGTGATGCGGGGCTTTGCCCCGCCTGAAAGCCGGCTGGCCATGTCAAAGATTCCATTTCTGCCCAAAGGCGCAGCGATGCCGCGGCGGGAGGCCCGCGCCCGGCCAGGGCTGCATGTTTTCGGTTCTCAAGGATGGTTTGCGCGGAAATCTCCGCAGCGGCGCCGGGTTCCGGTCGATGCCGGAAGCCCGCGCTCCCCGAATTCGAGGCGCGCGGCGCGACGAATCCGGGGCTAGTGGCCCGCGATCAGGTTACCTGCCCGGTGCAGGCCGCGACGGAAATGCGAGAAACACGACATCATGGCTCAAAGCTGGGGTGCGCCGCCGGGATTGTCAAATCCGCGCGGCCCGCTCAGGCCGCCTCGGCCAGGAAACGCTCCGCGTAATGACAGGCGACGAGCCGCTGGTCGAGCGGCCGGGCCAGCGGGCGCTCGCTGCGGCAGCGCTCGGTCACATAGGGGCAGCGCGTCGAGAACACGCAGCCCTTCGGCGGATCGAGCGGCGACGGCAGCTCTCCGCGCAGCACGATGCGCTGGCGCTTGCCGGCCGCCACGCTCGGCGTCGAGGCCAGCAGGGCCTGGGTATAGGGATGCAGCGGTCGGGCGAAGATCGCCTTTTTCGGGCCGTGCTCGATGGCATGGCCGAGATACATCACCATGACGTCATGGGCGATGTGACGGACGACGCCGAGATCGTGCGAGATGAAGAGATAGGCGAGTTGCAGCTCGTCCT
Source organism: Allobosea sp. (assembly GCF_051860145.1). Lineage (GTDB taxonomy): Bacteria > Pseudomonadota > Alphaproteobacteria > Rhizobiales > Beijerinckiaceae > Allobosea. The sequence continues at coordinate 314,032 of NZ_JBHYEM010000003.1, forward strand.
GCAGATCGGCCAGGAGATTGAGGACCTGGGCCTGGATCGAGACGTCCAGCGCCGACACGGGCTCGTCCGCGACGAGCAGCTTCGGCGACAGGATGAGCGCGCGGGCGATCGCGATGCGCTGGCGCTGGCCGCCGGAGAACATGTGCGGATAGCGGCCGTAATGCTCGGGCCGCAGCCCGACCCGGGCCATCATTCCGCGCGCCCGCTCGATACGCTCCGCCTTGGTCAGCGAGGTGTTGATCACCAGCGGCTCTTCCAGGATCGCACCGATCTTCTTGCGCGGATTGAGCGAGCCATAGGGGTTCTGGAAGACGAGCTGCACCGTGCGGCGCAGGCGCTTCGCCTCCCCCGCTGGCGGGTTGACCGCGTCGAGACCGTCGAGCGTCAGCGTGCCCGAGGCCGGTTTCTCGATCAGCGTCGCCATGCGCGCGAGCGTCGACTTGCCGCAGCCGGATTCGCCGACGACGGCGAGCGTCCGGCCGGCCTCGACGCTGAAGGAGACGCCGGTCACGGCCTGCAGATGCGCCGGCGCCCGCATGAAGCCGCGATTGACCGCATAGATCTGCGTCAGCTCGCGTGCCGCGACGACGGGGCCGCTCACGATGCCGCCCCCACCGTCGCCGGCTGGCCGCCATCGGCCGCGATGGCGCGTTCGCGCTCGGGATCGCCAAGCGGATAATGGCAGCGGACCTGTCCGCCCTGCCAGGGCCGCAGCTCGGGGCGCACGCGCCGCGAATGCTCGGTGGCGTAGGCGCAGCGCGGGCTGAACAGGCAGCCCTGCGGCCGATCATGCGGGCCCGGCACCATGCCCGGGATCGTCGCGAGGCGGTGGTCGCCCTCGCTGCGTTCGGGCAGCGCCGCCAGGAGCGCGGCCGAATAGGGATGCTGCGGCGCCGCGAAGAGCGAGGCGACCTCGCGCTCCTCCATCACCTGCCCGGCATACATCACCATGATGCGCTGCGCCGTCTCGGCGACGACGCCCATGTTGTGTGTGATCAGGACGAGCGCCATGCCGCGCTCCTTCTGCAGCGACATCAGGAGATCGAGGATCTGGGCCTGGATCGTCACGTCGAGCGCCGTCGTCGGCTCGTCGGCGATGAGCAGGCGCGGATTGCAGGCGATCGCCATGGCGATCATCACGCGCTGGTTCATGCCGCCCGACATCTGGTGCGGAAAGGCCTTGAGCCGGCTCTCGGGCGCCGGGATCCCGACCTGCTCGAGCAATTCGATGCTGCGCCGCCGCGCCGCCTTGCTGTCCATGCCCTCATGCGCCTTCAGGGTCTCGGCGAGTTGGAAGCCGATGGTGAAGCAGGGATTGAGGCTGGTGCTCGGCTCCTGGAAGATCATCGCGACATCCTTGCCGGTGAGCTTGCGGCGCTCGCGGTCGGAGATCGAGAGCAGGTCGCGCCCGGCGAAGGCGAGCCGTTCGGCCTTGATCCGGCCCGGATAGGCGACGAGCCCCATCAGCGCGAGCATGGTGACGCTCTTGCCGGAACCGGATTCGCCGACGACCCCGAGGATCTCGCCCTCGTCCAGCGACAGGCTGACCCCATCGACGGCGCGCATCAGGCCCGAGGAGGTCGGAAATTCGACGCTGAGATTCTTGACTTCGAGCAGCGGCATGGTCAGCGCTTCAGTTTGGGGTCGAGGGCATCGCGCAGGCCGTCGCCGAGCAGGTTGAAGGCCAGCACGGTGATCAGGATCGCCAGACCGGGCAGGGTCACGACCCACCAGGCGCGCAACACGAATTCGCGCGCATCGGCGAGCATCGTGCCCCATTCCGGCGTCGGCGGCTGCGCGCCGAGCCCAAGAAACCCGAGCGCCGCGGCGTCGAGGATCGCGGTCGAGACGCCGAGCGTCGCCTGCACGATCAGGGGCGCGGCGCAGTTCGGCAGCACCTCCTTGAACATCAGGCGCAAGGTGCCGGCGCCGCTGACCCGGGCCGCGACGACATAGTCCTTCGCTGTCTCGCCGATCACCGCCGCGCGGGTGATGCGGACATAATGCGGCAGCACGACGATCGCGACGGCCAGCATCGCGTTCATCAGGCCGGGTCCGAGGATCGCGACGATGACGATCGCGAGCAGCAGGCTTGGCAGCGTCAGGACGATGTCCATTAGCCGCATGATGACGATCTCGGTGATGCCCTTGTAGAAGCCGGCGACCAGCCCGAGCACGATGCCCAGAGCCATCGCCAGCGCCACCACGGCGATGCCGATGACGAGCGACAGGCGCGCGCCATAGAGCAGGCGCGACAGGATATCGCGGCCGATCGCATCGGTTCCGAGCGGATAGGTCCAGGACCCGCCCTCCTGCCAGAAGGGCGGCCTGAGGAAGGCCTCGTTATTGGTGAGATAGGGCGAATGCGGCGCGATGAGATCGGCGAACACGGCCATCAGAAGCACCGCGACGATCACGAAAAGTCCCGCGACTGCGCCGCGATTGGCGCTGAAATAGCTCCAGAACTCGCGCAGCGGATGCGGTGGCGTGCCGGTCGGCACGGATACGGCCGGAGCTTCGAGCGTTTCGGCGGTCATGGGCTGGTGACCTGCGGTGAGACGGGGCGTGCCATGATCGCGATCTCCTTCAGCGCGCGTGCCGGATGCGCGGGTTGATCAGGCCGTAGAGCAGATCGACCAGCAGGTTGGCGCTCATCACGACCATGCCGAGCAGGAGCGTGCCGCCCTGCAGGACCGGATAGTCGCGCCGGCTGATCGCCTCGATCAGCCATTTGCCGACGCCCGGCCAGGAGAAGATCGTCTCGGTCAGGATGGCGCCGGTGAACAGCACGCCGACCTGCAGGCCGATCACCGTCACCACCGGGATCAGGGCGTTGCGCAGGGCATGGAGCGCGATGACGCGCAGCGGCGCCATGCCCTTGGCGCGCGCGGTGCGGATATAATCCTCGCCGAGCACCTCGAGCATGGCCGAGCGCGTCATTCGCGCGATCACCGCGAGCGGGACCGTGCCGAGCACGATCGCCGGCAGCACGAGATGCGACAAAGCCGATTTGAAGGCATCGAAATCGCCGGCCAGCAGGCTGTCGATGGTCAGGAAGCCGGTCACCGGCTCGATATAATATTGCACAGCGATCCGGCCCGAGACCGGCGTGATGCCGAGCTGCACGGAGAACAGCAGGATCAGCAGCAGGCCCCACCAGAAGATCGGCATCGAATAGCCGGTCAGCGAGATGCCCATCACGCCGTGGTCGAAGATCGAGTTGCGCTTCACCGCGGCGAGGATGCCCGCCGGCAGCCCGATCGCCAGCGCCAGGAAGATGGCGCAGAGCGCGAGCTCGATCGTCGCCGGGAAGAGGGTCGAGAATTCCGAGATCACGCTTTCGCGCGTGACGATCGACTTGCCGAGATCGCCGTGCAGGACGCGGTCGATATAGATGCCGTATTGGACGAGGAGCGGCTTGTCCAAGCCGAATTCCTTGCGCAGCACCTCGTGGCGCGCCGGGTCGATGCCGCGCTCGCCGGCCATGGTCTCGATCGGGTCGCCCGGCACGAGGCGGATCAGGAAGAAGGCGAGCAGCGTGATGCCGATGAAGGTCGGGATCACGAGGCTGACGCGGGTCAGGATGAAACGCAGCATGGGAGAGCCAGTCTTGTCAGTGCAGCCGGCGGCCTGCTCCCAGGCCGCGAGCGGATTGTCTCGTCCTGCTATTGCAGCGTCGAACTGTAGCCCAATGCGAACACCATGAAACGCTGCAAGTCGAGGATGTCGTCGGCGATGTAGCGGATGGTGAAGGCATCGAGGCGCTCGATGCCTTTCAGCATCGCGAGATATTCGACCGGTTGCCGGTAGAGGAAGCTGAGCTCCAGCGTGATCGGTCCCGCGATGCGGTAAGGCGAGATGCCGGCGCGGCGGGCGATGGCGCGCTTCACGCCCTCGGCGATGAGGTCATAGGAGGCTTCGGGCGTCAGCGTGCGCGCCGAGAGCCGGCTATGCGCCCATTTCACCGTCACCGCCTCGATCTCGGGCATGAGCGCGGTGGTCTCCGTGATGCAGACATCGTCGCCGCTGATCAGCAGCACCGGCGTGTCGAAATGCCCGGCGATGGCGGCGTTGATCAGCGCCTCGGGCGCCGAGACGCCGTTGACGCGGACCTCGCGCAAGGAGGCGCTGCGGAAGGTATGGGCGAGGATGCCGTCCGGATTGGTGGCGCCGGCATGGTAGCCGATGAACAGCGCGCCGGCATAATCGCCGAACTCGACGCCCTGCATCATCGAAAGCGGACGCGGCCAGGAGCGCACGACCTGAACGGCCCTGGGCAGTCGGTCGAGCAGCAGGTTCTGCGCATTGCCATGGCTGTCGCTGATCACGACCTCGCTCGCGCCGCTCTCGAAGGCAGCATTGGCGGCGGCCGCGACGCTGTCGGTCATCCAGAGGCGCGCCGATTGGTATTCGAAACCCTCGGGGCGCGTGTGCTCGCGCGTCACGACCCCGGCAATGCCCTCGATGTCGGCGGAAATGTAGATGCGCAAGGCGGTTCGACCCTCTTGACGGAAAGCGAGCCGGCGGGACCCTGAGTCCCGCCGCACGGAGATCACTTCGTCAGCGAGACGCCGACGAAGGGCTGGCCGCCGAAGAAATGGATCTTGTAGTCCTTGACGTTCTTGGTGACGGGCGTGAAGGCCTGCGCATTGGCGAAGAACAGGCCGGCGACGTCATCCTGCCAGATCTCCTGCATGCGCCGGAACATCTTGGTGCGCTCGGCCTGGTCGGTGATCGTGTTGGCCTTGGTCAGCAGGTCGGAGAACTCCTTGTTGCACCAGCGCGCGCGATTGGCGCCGGATTTGACGCCGTCGCAATGCCAGCCCGAGAGCAGGATCTGGCTCGGGTCGGGATAGTCCCAAGTGTAGCCGAACATGCCGACCTCATGGTCGCCGGCGCGGCCGCGCTTGAGATACTCGCCCCATTCATAGCTCTGGATCTCGGCCTGGACGCCGATCCTGGCCCAGTCGGCCTGGATCATCTCGGCGGCGCGGCGGCCGTTCGGCATATAGGCGCGCACGACCGGGATCGCCCAGAGCGTGGTCTTGAAGCCGTCGGGCAGGCCCGCTTCCTTGAGCAGCGCCTTGGCCTTCTCCGGATCGTAGGGCCGCGGCTTCAAGTCCTCGTCATGCGACCAGAGCGAGGGCGGGATGATCGCCGCGGCCTGCTTGCCGGTGCCCTGATAGACCGCCTCGACGATCGCCGGGATGTTGGTCGCGTAGACCAGTGCCTCGCGCACGCGCTTGTCGTCGAAGGGCTTCTTCTGCTGGTTGAAGGCGAGGAAGCTCTGGTCGGCGATGCTGCCCGAGAGCAGGGTCAGGTTCGGATCGGCCCGCATCGCCGGCAGGTCGCCGGGATTGGGATAGCGCGCAATCTGGCATTCGCCCGACTTGACCTTGGCATAGCGCACCGAGGCGTCAGGCGTGATCACGAAGATCAGGTCGTTGACCAGCGCCATGCGGTCGCGATTGCCGACGGTCTTGGTCCAATGGTCGGGCACGGCGCGGAAGCGGATCGTCGCATCCTTCTGATAGGCGAGCAGCGAGAACGGGCCGGTGCCGATCGGCGCCAGGTTCACCTGTTCGGCGGTCTTCGCCTTCATCATCGCATCGGCATATTCGGCCGAGAGGATCGACATCGGCTCGACCGAGAGCGCGCTCAGCAGAGGCGCATAGGGCCGCGACAGCACGAGGCGCACGGTCTGGTCGTCGACCTTCTCGATCGCCTTCAGGCTCGGCCGGACGATCTCGTTGAAGAACTGATAATTGCTGCCGCCGACCTTATGGTAGGGATGGTTCTCGTCGAACATGCGCTGGAACGAGAACACCACGTCGTCGGCGTTGAAGGCGCGCGTCGGCGTGAAGGCCTTGCTGGCGTGCCATGTCACGCCCGTGCGCAGCTTGAACGTATAGGCCAGCCCGTCATCGGAGATGGTCCAGGATTCGGCCAGGCTGGGGATGATCTGCGAGCCACCGCGCTCGGTCGCGACCAGGCGATCATAGATCTGGGCCGCCACGTCGAAGGCCGTGTTCTGGCCGGTGAATTGCGGGTTCAGGAAATCCGGGCTCGCCTCGGAACAGACGACCAGCGTCTGGGCCTGAACGGCGCCGACCTGCAGCCCCAGTGCGACGGCTGCCGCCGCTACCAGTTGTCGAATCGTCATCGCGCTCTCCGATCGGGAATGGGCGCGGCTTTCCCGCCGCGCCCTGAGGATCGATGCATCAGGCAGGCCAAGGCCTCCGTCGATATCGACGCCTCAGTTGATGTCGACACCGTAGAAGGTATGCCGGCTGAAGGGCGAGAGCTTGAAGTCCTTCACCTCCTTGCGGACCGGCTTCAGCTGGACCGCATGCGCGATGGTGAACCAGGGCGACTGCTCCTTGAAGATCACCTGGGCCTGGCGGTAGAGCTCGGTGCGCTGGGCCGTGTCCGTGATTGTCTTGGCCTTCTGGACCAGCTCCTCGAACGGCTGGTAGCAGAACTTCGCGACGTTGCCGCCGTTGTTCTTGGAGGCATCGCAGCCGAGCAGCGTGTGCAGGAAGTTGTCCGGGTCGCCATTGTCGCCCGTCCAGCCGAACATCCCGGTCTGATGCTCGCCCGCCTGAAGGCGCTTGCGGTACTCGCCCCATTCGAAGGTCTTGATCTCGGCCTTGATGCCGACCTTGGCGAGATCGGCCTGCATCAATTCGGCGATGCGCTTGGCATTGGGGTTGTAGGGTCGCTGCACCGGCATGGCCCAGAGGTCGATCTCGAAGCCGCTCGGGTAGCCCGCCTCGGCAAGCGCCTTCTTCGCGGCTTCCGGATCGTAGGGGTCGTCCTTAACGGTCTCGTTATAGGACCACATCGAGGGCGGGATCGGGTTGATCGCCGCGATGCCGCTCGACAGATAGACCGCGTCGATGATCGCCTGCTTGTTGATCGCCATGTTGACGGCGTGGCGCACCTTGACGTTGTCGAACGGCTTCTTGGTGGTGTTGTAGGCCAGGTAGCCGATATTCAGGCCCGGCTGCTCGAGGATCTGGACATTGGCGTCCTTCTTGATCGCGTCGAGATCGGCCGGGTTCGGATAGGGCATGACGTGGCATTCGCCCTTCTGCAGCTTGGCCCAGCGCACCGAGGCGTCGGGCGTGATGGCGAAGATCAGGTCGTCGATCTTGGCCTTGCCGGCCCAGTAGTCCGGGAAGGCCTTGTAACGGATGATCGCGTCCTTCTGGTATTGCACCAGGGAGAAGGGACCGGTGCCGATCGGGTCCTGGTCGATCTTTTCCGGCGTGCCGGCCTTCAGCATCGCGTCGGCATATTCCTTCGACTGGACGCTGGCATATTGCATGGCCAGGTCGGACAGGAAGGGTGCCTCGGGCTGATTGAGCGTGATCTTGACGGTGTGGTCGTCGACCTTCTCGACCGATTTCAGCAGCTTGGGCATGCCCATGTCGTTGAAATAGGAATGGTTCGAGCTGGTCACCTTGTAATAGGGGTTATCTTCCTTCCACTGCCGCTCGATCATGAAGAGGAAATCGTCGGCATTGAAGTCGCGCGTCGGCTTGAAGGCGCGGGTATTGTGCCATTTCACGCCCTTGCGCAGGTTGAAGGTATAGACCAGCCCATCCTCCGAGACCGCCCATGACTCCGCCAGGCTGGGGAGGACCTTGGTGCCCCCGCGCTCGAATTGGACGACGGTGTCGTAGATCTGGGTGTTGGCGTCGAACGACGTGCCCGTCGTGTTGATGCTCGGCGCGAAGTTCTCGGGACTGCCTTCCGAGCAATAGATCAGGGTCTTGGCCGATAGCGGCGCCGCCGCCATGAGGGCGGCCGCCGACAAGGCCGACAGCAAGAAAACCTTCTTCATGAGCGTTCTCCCTTATGTCCGGCCTTGGCTCGCCAACGCCTGATTGGGCGCACCTTACACCGCCGAAGGCCGGTCCCGCACCTGCCCGTTCCTGAGACATTCGGCCAACGGGACGCATGGTGGCGCAGGGTCGCCGAATGCCGGCGCATCGGGCGCGAGACCCGTCGACCTGTCATGCGACGGCCAACCGACCGCCGCGGGCAAAGCGCTTCATGACGAGGCACCGCAACGAGCTCAACAACCGGCCGCGTCCGATTCGAACGTGAGTGCTTCGGAACAATTTTAAGAGACGAAAGTTCTCCACAATGCGGCCGGAGAGAATTCGCCATGCGCGATTCGCAGTGCCCAACTACAAAATCTAGATTATAAACACCGGTCGACTCGAAAGGTGCTGAGGAATTCCCAACGATAACCTTACGTTACAGAGCCGAAAATAAAAAGTAAAGCTTTACGTTTTGGACACAGTATGAAACCCCGAACGATTATTAATCACCTCCCCGAGATTTATTTTCTTCATATTCCCAAGACAGCTGGCACGAGTTTCCGCCTTTGGTTGCACCGTCTCTTCGATGTCGACGATCTTCTGCCGATCGATCACCTGAATGAACTGGAAGAGCTCGAGCTCAAAAGTCTAAAGCGAAAGCGCTTTGCATCAGGTCATTTCGGCTGGCGGCTGATGGAGCTTTCGAAAACGGCCCGCGCCTCGTTCGACCCCGTCACCATACTGCGCGAACCTGTCGATCACGTCCTTTCGGGCCTCCGCTATACGACGGACATTGCGGAAGACGATATCGCGAAGCTTGGCGAGGGCGCGGATCGTCATCGCGAGATGGGCGAGCTGATTCTGGCGAGTTTCCACGACGCCTCGCTGTCCCCGGAGGAGGCGACGGCCAAGCTCGGGGCCGAGGCGGCGGAGATCGAAGGTCAGTTCAGTAACATCACGCTGCGCTTTATCGCGCTGTCGGGCACGGAAGACACCAGCGCGCCGCCGACTGGCGAACGCGAGCTTGCTCTCGCCCAGGCGCGCCTGGATGCGATGCGCTTCTTCGGCCTTGTCGAGGACTGGGGCGGAACCGCGATCCTGTTTGCCGATGCCTATGGCCTGCCGCTGCGGGCCATGGACTATCGCCATAATCCGACTCCGGGCCGGAAGCCCAAGGTTCCGAAGGCCTTTCTTGACGGGGTCCGAAAAACGCACAGCCTCGATCTGAAACTCTACGACTATGCCCGCTCCCTTTTTAACGAGCGGCTGGCGGCGGCGCGGCAAAAATTCGGTCTCGCACCGGATGCGGGGTTCGAAGAATTCCGCGAACCGCTGCTTCAGCAGTTCCTGCATACGGACAGGGGGTTGCCCCTCATGTCCAAGGCAACGGTCCCCTTGTCGGCGGGCATCATCGAGAACGGCTTCGACCGTCGCTTTCCCGACCAGGCCGGGCGCTGGCGCTTGTGGTCAGACCCGGCGCTGGAGAGCTCGCTCTACCTTCCGCTCGACCGGAGCCAGCCGCTCGTGCTTCGCTTCCAGGGCGACGTCTTCCTCAGCAACCCGATCCGCGACGAATTGCGGGTCGAGGTGGACGGGTCTGATGTTGCGATCGAAAAACGCTATGTGAAGGCCGGCGATGGATACCGGGTCCGGATCGATGTGCCGGTTCCGGCCGACCCCGATGCAGGGCAATACAGCGCGATCACCTTCATCGTTCCAGAGCTCGTCCCACAGCATGACGAGGCGCTCGCCCCCGCGACGGCCTTCGCGCTGGGCGGCAGCATCAAGATCGCACCCGCCCCGGTCAAAGCAGTCGCCCCTCCCCCGGAACCGCCTCGCGCCCTGTCCGACGCGACCATACCGATATCGCCCGGCATTCGGCAGGACGGTTTCGCGCGCTGCTATCCCGCCGAAGCCGGGCGCTGGCACATATGGTCGGGGCCGGCGCTGGAGAGCTCGCTCTACCTTCCCCTCGATCGGAGTCAGCCGCTCCTGCTCAGCTTCCAGGGCGACGTCTTCCTCAGCGACGCGATCCGCGACGAATTGCGGATCGAGGTCGACGGTTCGGCTATGCCGATCACGCGGAGTTATGTGACGGCCGGCGACAGTTACCTGGTCCAGATGGACGTGCTCGTTCCGGCCGATCCCGAGGCTGGGCAGGACAGCAAGGTCACCTTCATCGTCCCCGAAACCGTCGCGCAGGATGACGAGGCACTCGCCCCTGCGACCGCCTTTGCGCTCGGCGGCAGTATCAAGATCGCGCCTGCGCCAGCCGAAGCAAGCATCCCGGAGCCGCCCCAACCTCTGTCCGACGCGACCGTGCCGATATCGCCGGAGATTCGGCAGGACGGCTTCGCGCAATGCTATCCCGCCGGGGACGGGAACTGGCGCTTGTGGTCAGGTCCGGCGCTGGAGGCCTCGCTCTACCTTCCCCTCGACCGAAGCCAACCCCTCCGGCTCAGCTTCCAGGGCGACGTCTTCCTCAGCGACGCGATCCGCGACGAATTGCGGATCGAGATCGACGGTTCGGACCTGCCGATCGAACGGAGCTATGTGAAGGCCGGCGACGGATACCGGGTCCAGCTGGATGTGCTGGTTCCGGCTGACCCCGAGGCCGGGCAGGACAGCAAGATCACCTTCATCGTTCCCGAAACCGTCGCGCAGGATGACGAGGCACTCGCCCCTGCGACCGCCTTTGCGCTCGGCGGCAGCATCAAGATCGCGCCTGCGCCGGTCAAGGAAATCATCGCTCCCCCGGAGCCGGTCGAGGCGGAGGCACCACAACCTCTGTCCGAGGCGACGGTGCTCATCTCGCCGGAGATTCGGCAGGACGGCTTCGCGCGCTGCTATCCCCATGAGGACGGGCACTGGCGCTTGTGGTCCGGGCCGACGCTGGAGAGCTCCCTCCACCTTCCCCTCGACCGAAGCCAGCCTCTCGCCCTTCGCTTCCGGGGCGACGTCTTCCTCAGCGACGCGATCCGCGACGAATTGCGGATCGAGGTCGACGGTTCGGATCTGCCGATCGAGCGGAGTTATGTGAAGGCCGGCGACAGTTACCTGGTCCAGATGGATGTGCTCGTTCCGGCCGATCCCGAGGCCGGGCAGTACAGCACGATCACTTTCATCGTTCCCGAAACCGTCGCGCAAGATGACGAGGCGCTCGCTCCGGCAACCGCTTTCGCCCTCGGCGGCGCCATTCAGGTGTCGCGCTCAGCCGAGGATCAGGTGCCAGGCGACGACCTGCGCCGCGACGAGCAGGACGAGCGCGATCCGAGCGATGGCGTCCGTCAGGCGCGGGTCGATGCCGAGCCGGAATAGCCGCAGCAGCAGCGCATTGCTGCCCGTTTAGCGCGGCGACGGTCAAGGCCGCTCACCAGAGCGGCGCGCCGTCCATGGTCGAGACATGGGCGGAGACCACCTTCCAGCCCAGTTTGGGAAAGCGCACCAGGGTCTGGCTCTGCCGGCCGACCAGGTCCCGCCCGCGCACCTTGAACTCCAGGTTCACCGTCGCGATGTCCCGCCCCAGGGTCAGGATCTCCAGTCGCAGCCGCTTTTCCTTGATGCCCGGTCCCGGTGGCCGCGCGACCCGGTGAGCGTGGATTTCCGAGAAGCCGTAACCGTTCTCATGCAACGCATAGCGGATCGTGTAGGGGCTCTCCCAGAACGTGGCGTCCAGGACCGCGACATCCTTGTCGATCAGCGCCTGTTCGTAGCGTTCGAACAGGTCGGTAATTTCCGCGACCACGTCGGGCAGGTTCGGTGTGAGCTCGGTCACGATCTGGCCTCCATGGCCTGGGCGACGGCGATCAGGCGGGCATCGCGGCCTCGCCCGGCTCGCGACGAAAACGTGCACCGCACACAGGATAAGCCGCTGAAATCAAATGATTTCGCGGCATATCAGTGACATGTGGGAAGCCTGGTGGAGCTGAGGGGATTCGAACCCCTGACCTCTGCAGTGCGATTGCAGCGCTCTCCCATCTGAGCTACAGCCCCGAGGCGCTGGCCTTCTAGGCCCTGCGTCGCGTGAATGTCAATCGCCTGCGCCACGAGTTTCGCGGTCGAGGCGAAATCATTCAGCGCCACTGGCCGATGACAACAAGAGGGATGCCGATGCGTGCCGTTCTCGACGTGGTGATGCTCGCGCTGAACATCTACACATGGATCCTGATCGCATCGGCCGTGCTGAGCTGGCTGATCGCCTTCAACGTCGTCAACACGCGCAACCAGTTCGTCGCGGCGGTCTGGGACTTCCTCTATCGCGTCACCGAGCCGGCGCTCAGGCCGATCCGCAACATGCTGCCCAATCTCGGCGGCATCGACATTTCGCCGATCATCCTGCTGCTGATCATCTTCTTCATCGAGCGGCTGATCGTCTATTACCTCTATCCCATCGCGATCTGAGGTGCCGACGCCCTGGGTGGTCGCGCCCGAGGGCTTGCGGCTCTACGTGAGACTGACCCCGCGCGGCGGCCGCGACGCCATCGACGGCGTCGGGGAGCTGGCCGACCGCCAGATCGTGCTCAAGCTCAGGGTGCGCGCGGCGCCGAGCGAGGGCGAAGCCAACGCGGCGTTGATCGCGCTCGTCGCTCGCAGCCTGGCAGTGCCGCGGTCCAGCGTCACCCTCATCGCCGGCGGCGCGGCGCGGCGCAAGGCTCTGCTCATTGCCGGAGATGGCGGCCTGATCGCGCGGCGGCTGGAGCAGGTTCTCGCTTCGGGCTAGCGAAGATCCGCCCCTGCCGCGCTGCACAAATCTCTTGACGAAGCCGGTCTCATCCTATCCGAAGAGGCCATGGATACGCCACGGCCATTCCCCGAGCGCCTGACCGAAGGCTATCGCGCCTTTCTCGACGAGCGCTTCGCCCGCGAGAGCAGCCGCTACAAGGAACTCGCCGAGGGCGGCCAGTCACCGAAGATCATGCTGATCGGCTGCTGCGATTCGCGCGTCGCGCCCGAGACCATCTTCGATGCAAGCCCCGGCGAGATGTTCGTGATCCGCAACGTCGCCAACCTCATTCCGCCCTTCTCCCCCGACGATCAGCTGCACGGCACCTCGGCCGCCCTCGAATACGGCGTGCAGGCGCTGAAGGTCGAGCATATCGTGGTCATGGGCCATGGCCGCTGCGGCGGCATCAGGGCCTTCGCGGACGATACCCAGGGTCCGCTTTCGCCCGGCGACTTCATCGGCAAGTGGATCACGCTGATCGAGCCGGCGGCGCGGCGCACCGGCGGGCGCGGACGCAATGAGAGCTTCGAAGGTTATGTCGAGCGTCTGGCTCTGGCCTCGGTCCAGCAATCGCTCGCCAATCTGCGGACCTTCCCCTGCATCAGCATCCTCGAGGGCAAGGGCCGGCTGCATCTGCACGGCGCCTATTTCGCCGTCGCGACCGGTGTGCTGATGGTGCTCGATCCGATGACCGGACAGTTCGTTCCGGCTGTCGGCGAAATGCCGAAAAAGGTCCAGACCATCCGCTGCAGCGAGGCGGAGTGACGGCGCTAATTTAGCTGCGTGGCCCCCGATGACGGCGCGTTCGGCTTGCGCTAGATTGCCGCCTCCCGGTCACTGATTTTTGAAGCCTCCATGTTCGATCGTCGTAAGCCTTCGGCACCTGCTCCCTTCGTCACCCACGAAAATATCGAAGCCAAGATCAAGTGGTTCGACCCCGAGAAGGGGTTCGGCTTCGCGTCCCCGGCCGACGGCTCGGGCGACGTCTTCGTGCATGTCTCGGCCATTGGCCCGCTCGACCCCCAGGAACTCCAGCCGGGCGCGACGATCATCGCCGATCTCGGCGAGGGCCGGCGCGGCCTGCAGGTCGTGGCCGTGCACGAGATCGATCCCTCGACGGCGACGCCGGCCGCCCCGCGCGGCGAGCGCCCGCCCCGGCCCTTCTCGCCGCGCCCGCCGCGTGACGATTTCGGCGGTGGCGGCGGCTATGGCGGCGGCGGGTATGGCGGCGACCGCGGCGGCTATGGCGGTGGCGGCGATCGCGGCGGCTATGGCAGCCGGAGCGGCGGCTTTGGCGACCGCGACAGCGCGCCGATGGAAGGCCCCTTCGACGGCGCCGTGAAATTCTTCAATGCCGATCGCGGCTTCGGCTTCATCGCCCCCGACAAGGGCGGGCCCGACGTGTTCCTGCATGTCTCGTCGCTGAGCCGTAGCGGCCTGCAGCCACCGATGGACGGGCAGCGCGTGCGCTTCTCGATCCGCGCCGGCAAGAAAGGCCCCGAGGCGGCGAACGTCAGCTACGTCTGATCGGCGCGCGAAGCGCAGTTTTCGAGGCGGCGTACCGGACGGTGCGCCGCCTCGAACACGTTTGAGCGTCCGAGGCCTCCGGATCAGGGGGCGAACGGAATGTCGTCCCTGCGCAGGCGCGTGCCCGGCGGATAGCCGGTCCGCGCCTCGTCGACAAGGAAGCCGCGGGCGGCATAGCTCAAATGAGCCCAGAACCGGTCCCACATCGGCGCGCGCACCCCGGCCCGATAGCCGTCCTGCTCGCTCAGCGCCCGGTCACGCCAGCGCGCGGCGATGTCCTTGTCGACGAGGGCGAAGAGCATGGTGTCGCCATCGGTCGCGTCGATGGACAGCAGGACCTTGCCGCGCGCAGCCAGGTGCTCTTCGAGCTGCTGGGTGGCCTCGGCGTAGTTCTCCCAGACCACGGCGCGGTAGGCGGCGACCTCCTCGGCGGGCTTGTCCAGGGAAGCGCCCTTCAGAAAGGGCGCGAACACCGTTTTTGCCGGCTCCGGCAGCGAATCGGCGTCGACGATCTTGTCGTCGTTCCAGATCTGCAGGAGCTCATAGGTGTATTTGTCCTCGACCGAGCTGAGATGGCCGGCCTCGTCGAGCAGATTCACCGTCGCGAGGAAGAGCCGGGCCGTCGGATTGTATTTTTCGACACTGTAGAAGCCGAGCTGCTCGAGCGTCGTCGGCGGAGAATCGACGAAGGCTTTGACCTTGGCGACGAGCGCCTCGTCATGGCCCGAGAAATCGCGGGCGAATGCAACGACGGGGTGGTCCTGCTGCACGAGAAGCCGGCTCCGGATCGAGGGATGGAAGGCGGCGACACCGAGAATCGCTGCCAGGCCCGCCAGGAGGACAATCCAGAGACGGTGCGGATGAGATGTCAGAACCTGCCTCCTTCATCCTCGTCGGTTCTCGGCGCCATGCCGATATTCAGACGTAGGATCAACGCGCGGAGGCAGATCCATATACGAAAAAGCCGGGCCGCAAGCAGCCCGGCTTCGATCAACCTACGCCTAAAGCAACCTCAGTGATCGTCGCCTTCGAGACCGCCGATATGCTTCTGCGTGTAGAGCTCCAGGCCGACGCGCTGGATCAGCTCGAGCTGGGTCTCGAGGAAGTCGATATGACCCTCCTCGTCCTTCATCAGATCCTTGAACAGGTCCTCGGACGGATAGTCGCCGACCTCGCGGCAATATTTGGCCGCCTCCTGATAGAGCGAGCGCGCCTCGACCTCGGCCTTGAGGTCGCATTCGATCACTTCCTTGACGTTCTCGCCGATGCGCAGCGCGTCGAGCGTCTGCAGGTTCGGGAAGCCCTCGAGGAACAGGATGCGGTCGACGAAGCGGTCGGCGTGGACCATCTCCTCGATCGATTCCTTCTTCCAGGTCTTGGCCATGTCCTTCAGCCCCCAATTGTCGAGCATCCGGTAGTGCAGCCAATACTGGTTGATCGCGGTCAGCTCCGAGCGGAGCCCCTTGTTGAGATATTCGATGACCTTCTTGTCACCCTTCATGGCGCCGCTCCAATCTCACATTAGAATGATCCTAATGTAGAGAGAGCAGCCGCGAAAAGAAAGGGGAGAGTGGCGGTCCGGAACGCTTTTTTGGACAGCGCTTTTTGGGAAGCCCGTTCAGGCCGCGGCGCGCTCGTCGCTCGTGGCGAGGCCGTCCAGCATCTGGCCGACGGAGACATGCACCGCGCATTCGATCTCGCGGCTGGCGCAGGACTGGCACTGGCTGGCGCAGGCGGCGCGCGCCTCGGCGAGAATGGCGCGGACCTCGCGCGCGCAACGCCCACAGTCCGGGCTGCAGCCGAGGCAGTCATAGGCCTCGCCGGCGGTCACCGGGCCGGAGCCGTCAGGGGCGATGGTGCCCTTGATCTGCCGGCAGGACAGGACGTTGCAGGAACAGACGATCACGCGTGGTGCCCAGCTCCGGACGCGACCCTGGTCTCGATCTCCTCGCCATCGGCGCGGCGCAGCCGCACGATGACCTCGACCGAGGAGATCAGCATACCCTCGGGCGCCTGCGGCAGGCCGCTGACATGAATCTCGGAGCCCGGGATATCGACGACGGTCTCGTCGTCCTCGTTGTAGAAGTGGTGATGCTCGGAGACATTGGTGTCGAAGAAGGTCTTCGGTCCCGAGACCGAGACCTGGCGCAGCAGGCCGGCCTCGGAGAACTGGCGCAGCGTGTTGTAGACCGTCGCGAGCGAGAGCGGCTCGCGGGCCCGCAGCGCCTCCTCATAGAGCATCTCGGCGCTGACATGGCGGTCGCCCTTGGCGAAGAGCAGCCAGCCCAGCGCCATGCGCTGGCGCGTCGGGCGCAGCCCGGCGGTCCGCAGCCGCGCCTTCACGGCGCTGATCGGGCAGGACGCCGGGCTTTTCTGCGGCCACGGGATCTGTTCCGGGGCCACGCGTGCCGGGCTGAGTTCCTTCGCGGTCAAAACGCTCATCGATACGCCTTCCACAATGCCGGCAGGCCGGCCGCGTAGTTTAGAAAATATATAAACTACTGATATTATTGCTATATTTGGCGAAGTCAGGCGCGAATGTCAATTGCGAGCCGGCTGCGACAAGTCGCATCAGGCAGGGTCGCAAACGATCAATGCCCTCCCCCCGCCGGCGCCGCCTTGGGCGGCTTGCGCATGAAGACGGAAAGCAGGACGAGCGCTCCGAAGATGAAGGTCAGGCCGAGGAAGACATCGCCGAAGGCCATGATCAGCGCCTGCTTATGCGCGCGCTGGTTCATCACGGTCAGCGCCATCGCCTGCGCCGCATCGCCGAAATCGGAGAAGCGCTGCGTCATGTTGGCGAGGCTCTCCTCCGCCACCTGCCGGCCGACCGCCACCGCCTCGTGCAGCCGGGTGATGTGCAGATCGGTGCGCGTGTTGAGCAAGGTGTTGATCACCGCCAGCCCGACGGCGCCGCCGAGATTGCGGGTCAGATTGTAAAGGCCAGACGCGTTCTTGAGCTGTGCCGGCGGCAAGGTGCCGAGCGCCAGATTGTTGATCGGCACCATGCACAGCATCAGCGAGCAGCCGCGCAGGATCTGCGGCAGCAGCAATTCGTGGAAGTCCCAATCGGCGGTGATGAAGGAGGCGATATACGTGCCCGCCGCGAAACCGCCGAAGCCGATCATCATCATGATGCGCGGATCGAGCTTGACCGACAGCCGCCCGGCGATCGGTGCCGTCAGGAACATGGCGAGGCCGGTGACGAACATCGTCTCGCCGATCATCAGCGCGTCATAGCCGCGGATGCGCCCGAGATAGACCGGGTAGAGATAGGTCAGCCCGTAAAGGCCGATGCCCATGGTGAAGGAGAACAGCGAGCCGAAGGCGAAATTGCGGTTCCTGAAGGCGTAGAGATCGACCAGCGGGTCGTCCCGCGTCAGCGCCCGCCAGAAGAACAGCACCGCGCCGGCCAGCATCAGCCCGCTGAAGAACACGATCTCGTGACTCTGGAACCAGTCGAGCCGCGTGCCCTCCTCGAGCACATATTCCATGCTGCCGAGGAAGGCCGCCATGGCGCCGAGCCCGAGCCAGTCGAAGCGCTTGAGCAGGCTGTGATCCGGCTTGTCGAAGTCGATCAGCGTCCAGGCGGCGATCGTGACGCCGATGCCGGGGATGACGTTGACCAGGAAGAGCCAGTGCCAGGAGAAGGCATGGCTGAGATAGCCGCCGATCGTGGGGCCGATCGTCGGCGCCAGCGTCGCGATCAGGCCGATCAGCGGCGAGACGATCGGCCGCTTCGAGGCCGGGAAGATGGTGAAGGCGGCGGCGAAGACGCCGGGGATCATGCCGCCACCGATGAAGCCCTGGATTGCGCGCCACAGGATCATCTCGTTGATCGAGGTCGAGGTCGCACAGAGGATACTCGCGACCGTGAACCCCGCCGCCGCGATCGAGAAGAAGACGCGGGTCGAGAGCGCCCGGCTGAGATAGCCCGACAGCGGGATCATGATGACCTCCGCGATCAGATAGGCGGTCTGGACCCAGGCGATCTCGTCGGCGCTGGCCGACAGGCCGGCCTGGATCTCGGCCAGCGAAGCCGAGACGATCTGGATGTCGAGGATCGCCATGAACATGCCGAAGACCATCGCCAGGAAGGCGAAGATCCGGCGCATCGGAATGGCGTCGTCGGCCGGCGGGGCGCCGGCAGGGCTTGCAAGGGTTGCGGTGGCCATCATGGCCTCCTGGTGCGATCGGGATCGCGGTTGCGGTGGCGAGCCCTCATCCTGAGGAGCAGCCTCAGGCTGCGTCTCGAAGAATGTTTCCAGGGGGCGCTGGATCCACCTTCGGGACGTCGCTCCTCGCGGAGCGGCTCCTCAGGGTGAAGGCTCGCGACGTCTCAGCGCTGGCTGCCCGGCCGCGGGTCGATCGAGACCACGACCGACATGCCGGGCCGCAGGACATGGCGCTCCGCCGCCTGGCGGTCGAGCGCGATGCGCACGGGAACCCGCTGCACGATCTTGGTGAAGTTGCCGGTGGCGTTGTCGGGAGGCAGCAGCGAGAACACCGAGCCCGTGCCGCCGGCGATGCCGCTGACGGTGCCGGTGAAGACCTGATCGGGCAGCGCATCGACCGTGACCGTCGCCTTGTCGCCGATCTTCAGCCCGCCGACCTGCGTCTCCTTGAAGTTCGCATCGACATAGACCTGGTCGAGCGGCACGATCGACATCAGCCGCTTGCCGGCGCTGACGAGATCGCCGAGCTGCATGTTGGTGTTGGCGATGAGCCCGTCGATCGGCGCGGCGATCTTGGTGAAGGAGAGATCGCGCTCGGCCTTTTCCTCGGCGACCTTGAGTTCGTCGGCCTGCCGCGCCGCCTCGATGCGCTGCGCCTTCAGCACCTCGATATTGGCCTGCGCCTGCGTGACGCCGGCCTTGGCGCTCGCCAGCGAGGCCACCGCCTGGTCGCGCGCTGCGACGGCCGCGTCAAGGGTGGCCTGGGAGCCATAGGACTTGGCGGCGAGGCTGCGGGCACGGTCGAAATCGGCTGCGGTGCGGGTCACGGCTGCCTCGGCCGAGGTCTGCTGCGCCTGGGCCTGCTGAAGGCTTGCGCGGGCGGCTTCCGTCTGTGCGTCGATGCGCTGGAGCGTGGCGGCGGCCGTCGCGCTTTTCGCCTGGGCGCTTTCCAGCGCGATGCGCTGGTCGCCGTCATCGAGCGCGACCAGCGGCTGGCCGGCCTTGACCTCCTGGTTTTGCTTCACCGAGACCGTCGCGATATTGGCCGCGAGCTTGGCCGAGACCGTCGCCATCTCGGCACCGACATAGGCGTCGTCGGTCGAGACGATGAAGCGGCCATTGCGCCACCAGTCGGTGCCGTACCAGAGCCCGGTCCCGAGCACCGCCGTCGCCAGCAGCATCAGCCCGGCGCGGCGCACGGTCTTGCCGCGCGGCGCGGCGGCCGGCTTTTCGGCCTCGCGCGGAAGCGCCTCGTCGGATTTGCGGTCCTGCACAGGGGCGGGAGCGGTCTCGAGCACGGGGTCGACCAGCTTGAGGCGATCCCTGCGCGGCTCAATGATTGTCTCGGCAGACATGGGCGGTCCTGACGATTAACATTCGAACCATCGGGTTCGATTTCGCTTGAAATAGCGCGGGCGATGGCGCATATCAAGGGAAATCGAACCAATCGGTTCGATTATTTTTGTGCAATGCACCAACAGCAGAACAGACAAGCGAAATCGGAATGAGCGAGGCCCCCGCAACCATGCCGACAATGCCGCGACGCAGACGTCGCGCCGCCGGCGCCGACCCGGACAAGCGCCGGCAGATTCTCGACGGAGCGCATGAGATCTTCATTGCGCGCGGCTTCGACGCCGCCAGCATGAGCGACATCGCGGCGGCGGCGAATGTCTCCAAAGGCACGCTCTACGTCTATTTCGAGGACAAGGAGCATCTTTTCGTCGCCTTGATCGAGCGCGAGCGCGAGGCTCAGAAGCGCGGCGCCTTCGAGGCCCTCGACGAGGATCCCGATCTCGCCCACGCCCTGACCAATTTCGGCGAAAGGCTGATCCGGCTGCTCGTCAGCGAGTTCGCCATGAGCGCGCATCGCATCGTCATCGGTGTCGCCGAGCGCATGCCCGATCTCGGCCGGGAGTTC
This sequence comes from Allobosea sp., assembly GCF_051860145.1. Lineage (GTDB taxonomy): Bacteria > Pseudomonadota > Alphaproteobacteria > Rhizobiales > Beijerinckiaceae > Allobosea. The sequence goes on from NZ_JBHYEM010000003.1 coordinate 334,207, forward strand.
TACGAGAACGGGCCGATGCAGGGCGCGCAGCGCATCGCCGGCTATCTCGACCGCAAGGTCGCCGCAGGCCAGCTCGCGATCGACGACACCGCGCTGGCGGCGATGCAGTTCCTCGATCTCTGCCAATCGGGCCTGCTGCGCCCACGCCTGTTCAACGCCGTGCGCAAGCCGCCCTCCGACGCGGAGATCAGCCGGGTCGTCGCAGCCGCCGTCGAGATGTTCCTGGCGCGCTATGCGAAGCGGCCGGCGGGCCGCTGAACCCGGCTCGCGCGTCAGCGAAGCGCTTCCCTTGCCCGCATCCGCTCGCGATGCGCCGTGTAGAGCCCGGAACCGGCGATGATGACGGAGCCGACCAGGGTCCAGATATCGGGTAGAACGGCGAAGAGAAAGAAGCCGAAAAGCGAGGCCCAGAGCAGCTGCACATAGGAGAATGGCGCCAGCAGCGAGGCATCGGCATGGCGGAAGGCGAGGATCACGAACCAGTGCCCCACCGTCGAGGCGATGCCGATGAAGGCGCCGATCGCGATCGCTGACGCCGAGAGCGGCTGCCAGGTCAGCGGCTGCAGGAGCGTCAGCAGCACGAAGCCGGTCAGCGCCGAATAGGTCAGGGTCGTCACCGGGTTCTCGCTGGCGCTCATCATCCGGGTCACGATCAGGGCGAAGGCCCAGGTCAGGGCCGAGAGCACCGGCAGGAGCGAGGCCATCTGGAAGCCCGCGCCTCCCGGCCTGACCACGATCAGGACCCCGAGAAGTCCGATCAGCGTCGCGCTCCAGCGCCGCCAGCCGACCTTCTCGCCGAGCAGCGGGATCGACAGGGCCGTGACGAAGAGCGGCGCGACGAAGCTCGTCGCCGTGGCGTCGGCGATCGGCAGGTATTTCAGCGACGACACGAAGAGGATCGAGGAGATGGTGACCGCGACGCCGCGCAGAAGCTGCGTGGAAAAGCGCTTCGGCCGCAGCACGGCGACGCCCCCGGGCAGCGCGATCACCAGCATGATCGAGGCGAAGGCGGCATAGCGCATCCAGGTGATCTGCAGGGCCGGCACGCTGTCGGCCAGGTATTTCGAGGCAACGTCGGCGCTGGAAAGAAAGACCGAGGCGAGCAGGGTCAGTCCGATGCCGCGCAGGCCGTTATCGTCGCTTGGCCGGGGGCGCGGCAAGGCTTCGGCCGTGACCGGCAGCGCCGGCGCAGGGCTTTCGGAAGGGAGAGGATCGGGCAAGGGACCGGACAGGGAGACGAGACGATGACGGGGCGCAGCCTAGCAGGTTTATCTCCCGGTCCCGCGCGCAAAGGCAGAACAGCCCCCATGCGTCCAACCAGCAGAGAAAAGGCGGGCGCAAAGCCCGCCTCCTCAGCGTTCCTTGCCGATCGGCGTCAGGCCGCCTTCTTGCGCGGCTGGATCAGCTTGCGGTTGACCAGCACCTCGGCGATCTGCACCGCGTTAAGCGCCGCGCCCTTGCGGAGATTGTCGGAGACGCACCAGAAGGCGAGGCCGTTCTCGACGGTGGCGTCCTCGCGGATGCGCGAGACATAGGTCGCATCCTCGCCGGCTGCCTCCTGCGGGGTGATGTAGCCGCCGGGCTCGTGCTTGTCGATGACGAGGATGCCGGGGGCCGAGCGCAGCACCTCGCGCGCCTCGTCGGCGGTGACAGGCTTCACGCACTCGATATTGACGCTCTCGGAATGGCCGATGAAGACCGGCACGCGCACGCAGGTGGCGGTCAGCTTGATCTTCGGATCGAGGATCTTCTTGGTCTCCGCCATCATCTTCCACTCTTCCTTGGTGAAGCCGTCCTCCATGAAGACGTCGATGTGGGGAATGACATTGAAGGAGATGCGCTTGGGGAACTTCTTGGTGACGACCTCGCCTGCCGAGAACACGGCGCGGGTCTGGTTGAAGAGCTCGTCCATCGCCTCCTTGCCGGCGCCGGAGACCGACTGGTAGGTCGAGACCACCACCCGCTTGACGCCGAAGCGCTCATGCAGCGGCTTCAGCGCCACGACGAGCTGCGCCGTCGAGCAGTTCGGGTTCGCGATGATGTTCATCTTCGAGAAGCCGGCAGCAGCGGCCGCATTCACCTCGGGCACGATCAGCGGCACGTCGGGGTGCATGCGCCAGGCCGAGGAATTGTCGATGACGACGCAGCCCTGCGCGCCGATCTTCGGCGACCATTGCTTCGAGACCTCGCCGCCCGCCGACATCAGGCAGATATCGGTGTCGGAGAAATCGTAATGCTCGAGCGCCTTCACCTTCAGCGTCTTGTCGCCGAAGGAGACCTCGGTGCCGATCGAGCGCGACGAGGCCAGGGCCACGACCTCGCTGACCGGGAAGGCGCGCTCGGCCAGGATGTCCAGCATTTCGTGGCCCACATTGCCAGTGGCGCCGACGATCGCGACCTTGAAGCTCATGGTGATAAATCCTTTTGGAATGACCGGTTCTGTCTCCCCCGGGGATGCCGGCTCGCCGGTTTGACCTGGCGGGTTCGGCGATAGCCCCCGCCGGGGGGGAGGGCCCGGAACCGAGGCGAAGCGTCAGCGCGGCGTCCGGAGCGTTCCGGTCGCCGTTTTGGTCGTGCGTTTCGTCGTCAGGGCGACAGTCACGGAACCAAATCCCATAGGGCTGCAGGCATTCGCGTCGCGTCGGGAATTGGCACCCGCTCGCGCAGCAAATCCAGAACACCGGCAGCGATAAAAAGTCAATCACTCTCGCCGGTCCGGAGCCTCGGGGCGACGTTAACCCTGCCTCCTAACCGGCGATTCACGTTGATCGCGGTTTGCCGCCGCGCGGTAACCCGGTGCTGACCGGCCAGGTCCAGGCTCGCGCCCGGGTCGGGACATCGCTTGCGTGGGGGCGCGAGCGGTCGAGTGGGGTGCAGTCGTGTCGCGTGAGTTCCTGTCGCTTCTGGTCGATCGCCTGCTGGGGCTCGCGGCCGCTTGCCTCGGCTTCGCCGCGGAGGTTTCGCGCCGCGCCGCGCCGATGCTGCGTGCCTCGAAGGCGAGGTTCGCCACCCTCGACCCGATCGGCGCTCTGATCACCATCACCGACCATCTCGAATTCGGTATTCGCGCAATCCTGCGCGCCGTCCTGCGCTGGTCGCGTACCGCCATCCGCCATCGCGGCTTCGGCCTGAGCGGGGGGCTCGCCTGGCGCGGGCTGGCGGCCATGGCCGGCATCGGCATGGCCGCCGCGCTCGCCGGCGGCCTCTCGAGCGGCGACAGCGAGCTCCGTCTGGCAAGCCTGACCGAGCAGCCGGCTTCCGATACCCGCCCCGTCCGCGACGTGCGTCGCGAGCCCCGCCTCCTCGCGATGGCTGGCGAGGACTGGGTGCGGATCCCCCGGCCGATCGCGCTATTCGGGCTCGAATCCCCCGAGCTCGACCGTCAGTCGCCGGTCTACGAGGCGCGCCGGAGCCAGGACGGAATGCAGCGCGAGGACGTGCTGACATTCGGTGCCTTCTCCGAAGCCAAGCCGCATCTGCTGCTGCGGCTCGTGACCGATCGCGGCGAGGATCCGCTGTCGCAGCCCTTCCTCATTACGCTGATGCGGGATACGGCAGCGCGCGGCATGTCGGTGCTGCGCAGTGGCGCACCGACCGGGATCGAGACCAAGTTCGGGCTCGTCGAAACCTCCGACGCCACCATGAGCGACGGCGAGACCAGCCGGGCTTGCATCGGTTTCCGCCATCGCGGCGGCGAGTCGCATCTGGCGATGAGCGGCTGGTGGTGCGGCGGCGAGAAGCGCCCGGCCGACCGCCAGCAACTGATCTGCCTGATCGACAGGCTCGACCTGCTCAGCGCCGGCGAGGACCAAGCGCTGCGCGCGGTCTTCGCCCGCACCGAGCTCAACCGCCAGGGCGCCTGCTCGCCGCCGCGGCTCTCGGCCAGCGGACGCAAGGCGTCATGGCTCGACGCCGACGGCAGGACCCCTGCCCTGAAGACCGCCGCGCGGCGTTGAATCACGATCCATTGAAAACCGCCCCGGCAGCGCTATTTCGTTTGTAAGGGGCAATAAAAACGTTAACCACGGGCGGGTAGATTTGTCGCAATCGATCGTCGTCTATTCCCCTTGGTCATCGCCTCAGGAGACATTCGTCATGCGTTCCTTCAAGCGTCTCGCCGCCGGCTTCGGCATTTCGCTCGTGGCGCTGACCGTGGTCGCTTCGGTGGCCGAGGCGCAGCAGCGCCGGCCCCTGCGCGTCACGGTGCAGAAGCGCAGCTATTTCGACGCCGGCAAGGTCGTCCCGGTCGGCTCGATGAACCAGTATTCGAGCCAGCATGTCCGCGCCACGCCGGTCTATGCCAACTCGGCCGAACTCTATGGCGAGGGCACCCTGCCGCCGCGCATCGGCTCCGGCGCCAACCCGTTCGCGAACACCTTCGCGACGCCGCGCTACTGAGCGGTTTCGCATCAGAGCTGATGGTGATCTGACGGAATCGAAAAAGCTCCGTCATCCCGGGCAAGCGGCTTTAGCCGCGCCGACCCGGGATCCATGCCGGAGCGCTCCCCATGAAGGTTCCGGCATGGATCCCGGCGCTAGGCTGCGCTCCGGCCGGGATGACCCGCGTTTCATCAAAGCAGCGATATGAATGCAAAGGCCCGCCTCACCGGCGGGCCTTTTTCGTCTCTCACGGTCCGGCGGACCGTTTTCCGGCGAGCACTCGCCTCAGCGCACCAGGACGTTCCGGAACTGCCACGGATCGTTGGTGTCGATATCCTCCGGGAACAGTCCCGGGCGATCCTTGAGCGGCGTCCAGTCGGTATAGGCCCCTGTGACCGGCCCGAGATAGGGCAACTGCACCTCGAGGCAACGGCGGAAATCCATCTCGTCGGCCTCGACGATGCCGGCCTTCGGATTCTCGAGCGCCCAGACCATGCCGGCGAGTACGGCCGAGGTCACCTGCATGCCCGTCGCGTTCTGGTAGGGCGCGATCCGGCGCGCCTCCTCGATCGAGAGCTGCGAGCCGTACCAATAGGCGTTCTTGCCATGGCCGTAGAGCAGCACGCCGAGCTCGTCGATGCCGTCGACGATCTCGTCCTCCTCGAGGATGTGGTTCTGCTCCTGGGCCTTGCCGGCGCGGCCGAACATCTCGTGCAGCGAGAGCACGGCGTCATTCGCCGGGTGATAGGCATAATGGCAGGTCGGCCGGTAGGCCGGCTTGCCGGCCTCGTCGCGGACGGTGAAGTAGTCGGCGATCGAGATCGACTCGTTATGGGTCACCAGGAAGCCGAATTGCGGGCCGGGCGTCGGGCACCAGGTGCGGACGCGGGTGTCGGCGCCGGCCTGGAGCAGATAGATCGCAGCCTGGCAGCCGGCCTCGTGGGTACGAGCGTTTTCGGGCATCCAGGTTTCATGGGTGCCCCAGCCGAGCTCGGCCGGCTGCAGGCCTTCCGAGACGAAGCCCTCGACCGACCAGGTGTTGACGAAGACGTCGCGCGGCTTCGGCAGCCTGGCGCGCTGCGTGTCGCGCTCGGCGATATGGATGCCCTTGACGCCGACTTCGCGCATCAGCGCGCCCCATTCGGCGCGGTTTTTTGGCTCCGGCGTCTGCAGGCCGAGATCGGCGGCGATGTTGAGCAGCCCCTGCTTGACGAACCAGGAGACCATGCCGGGATTGGCCCCGCAGCAGGAGACCGCCGTGGTCGTGCCGGCCGGCCGTGCCCGCTTGGCCGCGATGGTCGCCTCGCGCAGGGCATAGTTGGAGCGCGCCTCCGGTCCCTTGCTCGAGTCGAAATAGAAGCCGAGCCAGGGCTCGTTGACGGTGTCGATATAGAGCGCGCCGAGCTCGGAGCACATCTGCATGATGTCGAGCGAGCCGGTGTCGACCGAGAGGTTGACGCAGAAGCCCTGGCCGCCGCCGCCGGTGAGCAGCGGCTCGAGCAAGCTCTTGTAGTTGTCCTTGGTCACCGCCTCCTGGATGAAGCGGATGCCGCGCTCGTCGAGCAGGCCGCGATCGGCATCGTCCGGATCGATGACGACGAAGCGGGCCCGGTCATACTCGAAATGCCGCTCGATCAGCGGCAGCGTCCCACGTCCGATGGAGCCGAAGCCGATCATCACGATCGGACCGGTGATCTTGCCGTGTACGGGCCAGCTGGTCATGGTCGGGAACCTCACTAAAGAACAGGATTGAAGGATTGGGGCGGGTCGTATTGACGCGATCCGACGCCGTCAATCGCGCCGGCGGTCATGCCGGGCGTCTGGCGGCGTCGAATGCGGGAGGGAGCGCCGTCCGATGACGGCGCGATGACGGATCAGGCGGCCTGGCGGATGGCGTCGACGCCATCATCCAGCAGCCGGCCGGTCGCGGCGAGAATGCCGCTCGCCTCGGCGAGGGCGCCGTCGCGCAGCTCGAGCCCGAGGAAGCGCTCGCGCTCGACCGGCCCCGGCAGGGCGAGATCACGTGTCGGCTCCGTCGAGAAGCCGAAGCGCGCGTAATAGGGCGCATCGCCGACGAGCAGCACCGCGCCATGGCCGCGGCAGGCCGCGCGCCAGATCACCTCGCGCATCATGATCCGGCCCAGCCCCTCGCCCTGGCATTCGGGCGCGACGGCGAGCGGGCCGAGCAGCAGCGCGTCGCGGCCACCGGCATCGACGTTCCAGAGCCGCACGGTCGCGACCACCACGCCGTCGCGCTCGGCGACGAGCGCGAGCCCCTCGGCCGGAAGCCGGCCCTCGCGCAGGCGCTCGCTGGTCTTGGCGAAGCGACGCTCGCCGAAGCAGCGGTCGAGCAGGGCTTCCCGCACCGGGACATCGGAAACGGCTTCCTCGCGGATCGTGATCATGACGCACCTCCGGCCGGAGCGCCTGCATCGAACCGCAGACCTTCCCGGCGCCGCGCGCGAACGCGGCCACAAATGAACGATTGGGGGGTGATCGGCTCCGGCGGGTGCCGGAGCCGTGAACGTCAGATGACGTATTGCTTCAGCGGCGGGAAGCCGTTGAAGGCGACGGCCGAATAGGTCGTCGTATAGGCGCCCGTACCTTCGATCAGCACGCGATCGCCGATCTCCAGGCTGAACGGCAGCATGTACGGGGTCTTCTCGTACATGACGTCGACCGAGTCGCAGGTCGGGCCGGCCAGGACCGAGGGAACCGTCGCGTCGCCGTCCCGCGGGGTGCGGATCGGGTAGCGGATCGCCTCGTCCATGGTCTCGGCGAGACCGTTGAACTTGCCGATGTCGAGATAGACCCAGCGAACCTGGTCGTCCTCGCTCTTCTTCGAGACGAGCACGACTTCGGCCTCGATCATGCCGGCTTCGCCGACCATGCCACGGCCCGGCTCGATGATGGTCTCGGGCAGGCGGTTGCCGAAATGCTTCGACAGCGCCTGGAAGATCGCATCGCCATAGGCCGGGACGCCCGGGATCGGACGCAGATAGCGCGCCGGGAAGCCGCCGCCGAGATTGACCATCGACAGCGATAGACCGCGAGTGGCGCACTCCTTGAACACGGCGGAGGCCGAGGCCAGCGCCGAATCCCAGGCGTTCACATTCGACTGCTGCGAGCCGACATGGAACGAGATGCCATAGGCCTGGAGGCCGAGGCGATGGCCATGCTCGAGCACGTCCGCGGCCATCTCGGGCACGCAGCCGAACTTGCGCGACAGCGGCCAGTCGGCGCCGGCGCCGTCGCACAGGATGCGGCAGAAGATGCGCGCCTCCTTGGCGTTGGTCGCCTTGGCCGCGCGGGCGACCTTCTCGACTTCGGCCGTGCAGTCGACGGCGAAGAGACGCACGCCGAGCTCCATAGCGCGCACGACGTCGCGCTCCTTCTTGATCGTGTTGCCGAAGGAGATGCGATCGGCGGTGGCGCCGGCCGCGAGCGCGAGCTCGATCTCGACGACCGAGGCGCAATCGAAGCAGGAGCCGAGCTTGGCCAGCAGGGCGAGCACCTCCGGCGCCGGGTTCGCCTTCACGGCGTAGAACACGCGCGTGTCGGGAAGCGCCCGGGCGAAGGCATGATAGTTCTCGCGCACGACATCGAGATCGATGACGACGCAGGGACCGTCCTCGCGGCGGTTACGAAGAAACTCACGGATGCGCTCGGTCATGAGACGCTTCTCCTCCGGCGCAAGCGGCGCCGATGCGACGTGAAGCCGGTTGAATCGCAGGCGGCTCAAGGCGCGATGGAGACGCCAAGTACCGCCGAACGATACGTCCGGACTCTGATGACCGTCGCTTGGGGAGACCCCGCACGCCCGGCAATGAAGGACAAGCCTCTTCGGTGCTGGTCTTTGGAGGACCAGCGAGACCAAAAAAAGCCCGTTCCGTCGTTGCTTTAAGCTGCGTCCCCCGTGGAGATTCGGGGTTCGCCGGTTTCGCCTCCGGCTGCCAGTCGCTGTTCGGGAGCGGCCCTCTTGCGAGCGCCGGGAGCGTGATTTGAGGGGATATCCATCCCCCTCCATCCGTTTCCCATCCCTGGCGGCTGTCCGGCCTCTTGTCCGGATGCCCACCGACTGACACGCGGCCACAGGCACGTGCGAATTGGGTAAGCGGCATATACGGATTGCGGCCCCGCTCTACAAGTTTTTTTTGACCCTCGGGTTCGGTTTTTTTAGCGAACGCCCCCACCGGAAGGCCGTGCGGTCCGCTATCAGGCGCCTATCGGCGCGGCTGCGACGCGGCCGCGCCCTAGACCGGCCCCATTTCATCGCCTAATTCGTTGGCCAGATGCGCCTTCGGGTGCAAACGCGACGGGGCTTCCTCGAACCATGACCGTGACCGACCGCCGCCAGATCCTGGCCGGCCTTTCCGCCGCCTTGAGTTTCTCCGTGGCGCCCGCCGCGCTGCTGGCGCAGCAGCCCGAGGCGAGGCCCGCTCCCGTTCCCGCGCCGCCGCAACCGCGCTTCGGCTTCGAGGATGTGGTGCAGCGCGCCCGTGAGATCGCGGCAGCGCCCTATGAGGCGGGGCCGACCTTGCCGGAGCCGCTGTCGCGGCTCGATTTCGATGCCTGGCGCGATATCCGCTTCCGGCCGGAGCGGGCGCTGCTGGCGCAGTCCGGCTCGGGCTTCCGCATGCAGATGTTCCATCCCGGCTTCCTCTTCACCCGGCCGGTGACGGTGAACATCATCCGCGACGGCGTGCCGACGCCGGTGCCCTATTCCGCCAATCTGTTCGATTACGGGCGGGTCAAGTTCGAGAAGCCGCTGCCGGTCAATCTCGGCTTCGCCGGTTTCCGGCTGCATTACCCGCTCAACGACCCGCGGATCTTCGACGAGCTGATCTCGTTCATCGGCGCGAGCTATTTCCGGGTGCTCGGGCGCGAGCAGCGCTATGGGCTATCGGCGCGCGGCCTCTCGATCGGCGCCGGCGTGCCCGGCGGCGAGGAATTTCCGGTCTTCCGCGAATTCTGGGTCGATGCGCCGGGCGCCGGCGCCGAGCGCGTCACCGTCTATGCGCTGCTGGATTCGGCCTCGGTCTCGGGCGCCTACCAGTTCCACATCTATCCGGACGTGGACAGCGTGCTCGATGTCGGCGTCGTGCTGTTCCCGCGCAAGCCGATCGAGAAGCTCGGTCTCGCGCCGCTGACCTCGATGTTCTTCACCGGCGAGAACGACCGGCGCTTCCATGACGACTTCCGCACCGAACTGCATGATTCGGACGGGCTGATGATCCATTCGGGAACCGGCGAGTGGATCTGGCGGCCGTTGCGCAACCCGCGCGTCCAGGCGGTCTCCTCCTTCGTCGAGCGCAATGTCCGCGGCTTCGGCCTGATGCAGCGCGACCGCGTCTTCGAGCATTACCAGGATCTCGATCTCAGCTACGAGCTGCGCCCCTCCTACTGGATCGAGCCGCAGGGCGACTGGGGCGAGGGTAGCGTCGAGCTGATCGAGCTGCCGACCGGTGACGAGACCAACGACAACATCGTCGCGCTCTGGGCCCCGAAGGCGCCGATCGAGCCGGGGCGCGAGTTCCGCTTCGGCTACAAGCTCACCGCGCTGCTCGATTCCAGCGATCTCCATCCTGGCGGGCGCGTGATCAACACCTATCAGGCCAAGCCGAAGGCGCTCGGCTCGGGCGAGCCGGTGACGGACGGGGCGCGCCGCTTCATCGTCGATTTCGCCGGCGGCGACCTAGCCTATCACCTGAAGCAGCCCGAGAAGGTCGAGATCGTGCCGTCGATCGCCTATGGCCGGATCAACCGCGCCTTCATCGTCCCCAATCCCAAGACCGAAGGCTTCCGCGCTTTCATCGACATCGTCGTCGAGCCCGGACAGCTCGCCGAGATGCGCGCCTTCCTGAAGAGCGGCGACAAGACGCTGACCGAGACCTGGAGCTATCCGTGGCGCTCCGAGGCGTGAGGCGTCACGGCGCAGCCGCTACCGCCTCGATCTCGACCTTGAACTCCGGCAGCGTGAAGCCCGAGACGATCATCAGCGTCGAAGCCGGCGGAACCGCCCCGACATGGGCGTCGCGAGACTCCATATAGGACTTCATATGGGCGCGGTCGGTGACATAGGCATTGACGCGCACGATGTCGGCCAGGGTCATGCCGGCCTCGGCGAGGATGGCGGCGATATTGGCGAAGCAGAGATCGGCCTGGGCCCGCGCATCCTCGGGGATACTGCCATCGGCGGCGACGCCGAGCTGGCCGGAGCAGAACACCAGGCGCTGGCCGGCCGGAATTTCGGCGCCGTGGCTGTAGCGCGCGAAGGGCGCGTGGATCGAGGGCGGGTTGAGCGGCGTCATGCTGGTCCTCCAGTGCCGGCGGACTATGCCGCGCCACGACATCCGGAACCAGAGCGGCCGCGATGTGTTCGTGGCGAGAGGCGCTGAGGTGCAGGGACATTTGGGTGATCGCCGTGCTCATGCCACGTTCACCCGCAAGGCGTAGACTGCGAATCAGAAGACCAGGTCAAACTGACGGAAATGAGCGCTGCATGACTATCGGGACCGCCAATCGCCATCGCCTGATCACGGCCGCGAGCCTGCTGCCCCTGCTTGCCCTGACCGCTTGCGCGGGCTCGCAGCGTTTCACCGGGCCGGGCCCCGCCATCGCGGGCGGGCCGGTCTATACCCAGCCGCAGCTGCAATCGGCTCCACCGATCAGCTCAGCCCCGATCAGCTCGCAGCCCTTGCCGCCTCCCGGAGGCTATCCGGTCGCCTCCGCCCCGAATTCTCCGGGCGGCCTGCCGCCGCAGGGAGATCCCTTCTTCGATCCCAATGCCGGCGCACCGCCCGGTTCGGGCGCGCCGCCGGTCGAGCGCACCACGGAACCACCGACCCTGCGTGGCGGCGGCGGCCAGGTCGCGACGCTCGGCTCCAGCACCACCTCCCCACGCGGCGGCGCCTCGTCGCGCGACAGCGTGGTCGGCAACTGGACGGCGCGTGAGGCGACTGGCGGTTCCTGCCGCGTCCAGCTCTCGAGCGCGCCCTCGCTCGACCTCTACCGCGCCAATGCCGCGGGTTGCTCCAACCGCGATCTGCAGAAGGTCAATGCCTGGGATTATCGTGACGGCGAGGTCTATCTCTATCAGTCGGGTGGCTCTGTGGTCGCCCGCCTGCGCGCCAGCGACGGCGGCGGCATGAACGGCGCCGTCACGAAGTCCGGCGCCGCGCTCTCGCTCAATCGCTGACCGCGGGCTCGCCTCAGCCTCGCGACGCGGCGCGTGCGAAAAAGGCCGGCCGCCAGAACCGGCGCTGCAGCGACAGCGCCAGGGTGGCGAAGCCCTTGGCGTTGTCGAGCGCCTCGTCGAGCACGGTGAAGGGCGTCGGCCCGCCGGTCGCGATCGTGCCCTCGACATCGTTGTAGCCGCCGACGAGATCGGCCTCGAACTTGCGCGCCAGCCGGCGCATCGCCGCGTTCTCGGGCAGGCAGGTCATGTAGAGCGTGCGGATGCTGCGATTGCGCGCAGCGGTGATCAGCCGCGCGAACAGCGTCTCGCCGATGCCGCGGCGGCGCCAGTCCTTCTCGACGCTGAAGGCGGCTTCGCCGGTCTGGGCGACGATGTCCTCGAGCCCGCGCAATTCGGCCGCGCCACGGACCTCGCCATCCTCGATATAGGCATAGACCAGCCCGCCGACCCCGAACGTGGTCTCGGCGTAGTTGATCAGGAAGTCGTCATTCACCGCCGTGCCGAAGCGTTCGCGGCGCGTGAGCGCGTCGAGACGCAGCAGGTGGTTGGTGAAAAGCGAGCGCTCCGCGGGCCAGAGTCGGCGGGTTTCGCCCTGGCCGGTCACTGCGCCGGTCTTTGTGGAACGAGCCAAAATATCTTCTCCTGTCACGGCGCCAATGCGGCGCTACCGTCCAGGAGGCGTTTGTCCCTAGTCTCGAGGGGAAGATGTTCCCTCGATCATGGAATACAAGAGGCGAACCTGCGGCTATTTTGGACGAAAGGGAGGATTTTTTGTTCATTTTGGCGCGATCAGCGTCATCTGGCCGCACCTCGGCAACGTCCCAGGCTTGCGGTCGGGCCGGGCCTGACGTAACCCCGGGTTCAAATGCTGTCCCGCCCGCCGGCCATGCCCAAGACGATCACCGAACGCTACGCAGCCCTGGTCCAGGACGGCGCGATCGAGCGCGACCCGGCGCAGGTCGCCGTGGTCAGGCGGCTCGCTACGCTGACGGAAGCGCTGGCAACCCGGCGGCTGGCGAAGAAGAGCAGCGCGCTCGGCTGGCTCTTCGGCAATCGGCAATCCGCGCAGGACGGGCTCAAGGGGCTCTATATCTGGGGCTCAGTCGGGCGCGGCAAGACCATGCTGATGGACATGTTCTATGACGCAGCGCCGGTCGCGGCCCGGCGACGCGTGCATTTCCACGCCTTCATGGCCGACGTCCATGGCCGCATCCACGCCTATCGCCAGCGGCTCAAGGCCGGCGAGGTCAAGGAGCCGGACCCGATCGCCCCCGTCGCGGCCGATCTCGCCGAAGAGGCGACGCTGCTTTGCTTCGACGAGTTCACCGTCACCGACATCGCCGATGCGATGATTTTGGGCCGGCTGTTCACGGCGCTGTTCGCGGCCGGGGTCGTCGTCGTCGCGACCTCGAATGTCGAGCCGTCCCGGCTCTACGAGGGCGGGCTCAACCGGGCGCTGTTCCTGCCCTTCATCGCCCTGCTGACCGAGAAGGTCGAGGTCGTGCGGCTCGATGCCCGCACCGATTTCCGGCTGGAGAAGCTCGGCGGCGCGCCGACCTACCATGTTCCGGCCGACGCGGCGGCCAGCGCCGCGCTCGACACGGCGTTCCAGCGGCTGAGCGGCTCGGCCCATGGCGAGCCCGTGACGCTGACCGTCAAGGGCCACGAATTGCGCCTGCCCCAGGCCGCCGCCGGCGTCGCCCGCGCCAGCTTCGCCGATCTCTGCTCGCAGGCCTATGGCGCTTCGGACTATATTGAGCTGGCGCAGCGCTTCCACACGCTGATCCTCGACGACATCCCGGTGCTGGCCGACGAGCGCCGCAACGAGGCGAAACGCTTCATCATCATGATCGACACGCTCTACGAGCACCACGTCAAGCTCCTCGCCTCGGCGGCGGCCGAGCCGCACGAGCTCTATGTCGCCAAGCAGGGCCGCGAGGCCTTCGAATTCGACCGGACCGTCTCCAGGCTGATCGAGATGCGCTCCGAGGATTATCTCGCGCTCGCCCATGGCCGGGCCGATTCCGCCGCCAGCGGCGACTCGACCGGGCTGGTCGAGACTTAGGGAGCGCTCCCGATGCCGACGCGCGAGCCGAGCGAGACCCGCATCCTCACCGTCGCCAGCGAGCATCTGCGGCTTCATGGCCTGAAGCGCTTCACCGTCGTCGCGGTGGCCGAAGAAGCCGGCATGACCCATGCCAATGTCTATCGCTACTTCCCGTCGCGGGCGGCGCTGGTCGACGCCGTGGTCGATCTCTGGCTGAAGGCGACGGAGCGCCGCCTCGCGGATATCGCCGACGGGCCGGACCCGGCCGACGACAAGCTCGAGCGGTTGATCCTGGCGCTCGCCAAGGCCAATCGCGACCTGTTGATCGAGGACCGCAACCTCTTCGCGGCACTCTCCCAGGCCGTGGCCGGGCGCCATGCGATCAGCCGGCGCAACCGCACCCGCGTCCGGGCGCTGTTCGAGCGCGTCATCGACGAGGGCATCGCGTCCGGCGCCTTCGAGCCGCGCGACCGCGACCGGGCGATCGCCTTCGTCATCGACGCCACCCATCGCTTCATCCACCCGGCCGCGCTGGAGCTCGACGCCGATGTCCCGCAGGCCTCGGTCGATATCCGGCTATCGGCACTGATCCGCGTCGCATTGCGTGTACTGGCGACCGGCATCATCTGAAATTCCGGTTACGAATTACAATTATCGTAATATGTAATCGCCGCTTTCGCCACCATATCAGGAAGGACGATCAGGTCGCTTTTTCACAAGGCGTTGATTTGACGGCAAGAAAGGTAAAGTCTGCTCGCCCCGCATCGCTCTCTCCCCTCGGCTGACCCGGATCGCGACAGGGTTGCGGCGAAAGGCCGGTTTGGGCCAAAGGAACGCACGGTTTTGCCGGGTATCCGGAATTTTGCAGCGCAAGGACAAGGACTAGGCTATGGCCCGCAAGAAGATCGCCCTTATCGGCGCCGGCCAGATCGGCGGCACGCTCGCCCATCTCGCCGGGCTCAAGGAACTCGGCGACGTCGTGCTGTTCGACATCGCCGAAGGCATCCCGCAGGGCAAGGGTCTCGACATCGCCGAGTCCGCCCCGGTCGACGGCTTCGACGCCGCCTATAGCGGCACGCAGTCCTATGAGGACATCAAGGGCGCCGACGTGATCATCGTCACCGCCGGCGTGCCGCGCAAGCCCGGCATGAGCCGCGACGACCTGATCGGCATCAACCTCAAGGTGATGAAGGCAGTCGGCGAGGGCATCAAGCAATACGCGCCCAAGGCCTTCGTGATCTGCATCACCAACCCGCTCGACGCGATGGTCTGGGCCCTGCAGAAATTCTCAGGGCTTAAGCCCAACATGATCTGCGGCATGGCCGGCGTGCTGGACAGCGCCCGCTTCCGCCATTTCCTCGCCGACGAGTTCAAGGTCTCGGTCAAGGACGTCTCGGCCTTCGTGCTGGGAGGCCATGGCGACGACATGGTGCCGCTGGTCCGTTACTCGGGCGTCGCCGGCATTCCTCTGCCCGACCTCGTCAAGATGAAGTGGACGACGCAGGAGCGTCTCGACGCCATCGTCGAGCGCACCCGCAAGGGCGGCGGCGAGATCGTCAACCTGCTCAAGACCGGCTCGGCCTTCTATGCGCCGGCGGCCTCCGCCATCGCCATGGCCGAGAGCTACCTCAAGGACCAGAAGCGCGTGCTGCCGGCGGCGGCGGCGCTGAAGGGCCAGTACGGCGTGCGCGACATGTTCGTCGGCGTGCCGGTCGTGATCGGCGCCAAGGGCGTCGAGCGCGTCGTCAAGATCCGCCTCAACAAGGCGGAGCAGGAGATGCTGTCGAAGTCGGTGGCTTCGGTGCAGGGCCTGATCGACGCCTGCAAGTCCATCGATTCGTCATTGGCGTGAGATAGAGCGAAGGGCGGACGGCCTCACAGTCGCCCGCCCTATTCGCCCTTCGCCAGCGCACGCAAGGAATCCGAGCACATGAACATCCACGAATATCAGGGCAAGGCGGTTCTCAAGGAGTTCGGCGCGCCGGTCTCCGCCGGCTTCCCGGCGCTTACGGTGGCGGAAGCCGTCGAGGCCGCCAGGAAGCTGCCCGGCCCGCTCTACGTCGTGAAGAGCCAGATCCATGCGGGCGGCCGCGGCAAGGGCAAGTTCAAGGAATTGCCGGCCGACGCCAAGGGCGGCGTGCGGCTCGCCAAGTCGATCGAAGAGGTCGAGGCCCATGCCAAGGAGATGCTCGGCAACACCCTGGTGACCCTGCAGACCGGCCCGGCCGGCAAGCAGGTCAACCGCCTCTATATCGAGGACGGCTCCGACATCGAGAAGGAGTTCTACCTCTCGGCCCTGGTCGACCGCGAGACCTCGCGCATCGCCTTCGTCGTCTCGACCGAGGGCGGCATGGATATCGAGAAGGTGGCGCATGACACGCCCGAGAAGATCAAGACCTTCTCGGTCGATCCCGCGACCGGCATCATGCCGCATCACGGCCGCACCGTCGCCAAGACGCTCGGTCTCTCGGGCGATCAGGCCAAGCAGGCCCAGACCGTCCTCGCCCAGATCTTTGCCGCCTTCGTCGGCAAGGACATGGCGATGCTCGAGATCAATCCGCTGATCGTGACGACCCAAGGCCAGGTCAAGTGCCTCGACGCCAAGGTCTCCTTCGACTCCAACGCGCTCTACCGCCATCCCGAGCTGATGGAGCTGCGCGACGAGACCGAGGAGGACGCCAAGGAGATCGAGGCCTCCAAGCACGACCTCGCCTATATCGCGCTCGACGGCACGATCGGCTGCATGGTCAACGGCGCCGGCCTCGCCATGGCGACGCTCGACATCATCCAGCTCTATGGGGAATCCCCGGCGAACTTCCTCGATGTCGGCGGCGGCGCCTCCGAAGAGAAGGTCACTGCGGCCTTCAAGATCATCACCGCCGACCCGAAGGTGAAGGGCATCCTCGTCAACATCTTCGGCGGCATCATGAAATGCGACGTCATCGCGCGCGGCGTCATCGCCGCAGTGAAGGCGGTCGGGCTTCAGGTTCCGCTGGTCGTCCGGCTCGAAGGCACCAATGTCGAGGAAGGCAAGGAGATCATCCGGTCCTCCGGCCTCAACGTCATCCCGGCCGACGACCTCGACGATGCCGCCCAGAAGATCGTGGCTGCGATCAAGAAGGCTTGAGGGAAAACCATGTCCATCCTGATCGACAAGAACACCAAGGTCATTTGCCAGGGCTTTACCGGCAAGAACGGCACCTTCCATTCCGAGCAGGCGATCGCCTATGGCACGCAGATGGTCGGCGGCACCTCGCCCGGTAAGGGCGGTGCGCTGCATCTCGGCCTGCCGGTCTTCGACACCGTCGCCGAGGCGCGCGATGCGACCGGGGCCACGGCCTCCGTCGTCTACGTGCCGCCTCCGGGCGCGGCCGATGCGATCTGCGAGGCGATCGATGCCGAGATCCCGCTGATCATCTGCATCACCGAGGGCATCCCGGTGCTCGACATGGTCAGGGTCAAGCGCTCGCTCTCGGGCTCGAAGTCGCGGCTGATCGGGCCGAACTGCCCGGGCGTCGTCACGGCGGGCGAGAGCAAGATCGGCATCATGCCGGCGAACATCTTCAAGCCCGGCTCGGTCGGCATCGTCTCGCGCTCCGGCACGCTGACCTATGAGGCGGTGTTCCAGACCACCAACGAGGGCCTCGGCCAGACCACGGCCGTCGGCATCGGCGGCGACCCGGTCAAGGGCACCGAGTTCATCGACATGCTCGAGATGTTCCTGGCCGACGAGAAGACCAAGTCGATCGTGATGATCGGCGAGATCGGCGGCTCGGCCGAGGAGGACGCGGCGCAGTTCATCAAGGACGAGGCCAAGCGCGGCCGCAAGAAGCCGATGGTCGGCTTCATCGCCGGCCGCACGGCCCCTCCCGGCCGCCGCATGGGCCATGCCGGCGCCATCATCTCCGGTGGCAAGGGCGGCGCCGAGGACAAGATCGCAGCCATGGAAGCGGCCGGCATCCGGGTCTCGCCCTCGCCGGCGCGCCTTGGAAAGACCTTGGTCGAAGTATTGAAGGGCTGAATATCTCGCCGTCATGGCCGGGCTTGACCCGGCCATCTCGTGACCAGCGAGATTCACGAAGAGATGCTCGGGCCAAGCCCGGGCATGACGTGGCAGGTTAGGAAGAAGGCAGGACGACAATGGCTCGCCAGGACATCAACGAGGCTCTCGCGCAGACGGGTTTCCTCTATGGCGGCAACGCGGCCTATATCGAGGATCTCTACGCGCGCTATCAGGCCGACCCCGGTTCGGTCGACGAGCAGTGGCAGGGCTTCTTCGCCGGGCTGAAGGACGAGGGCTCGGCCATCGTCCAGAACGCCAAGGGCGCCTCCTGGAAGAAGCCGAACTGGCCGATTCCCGCCAATGGCGAGATGATCTCGGCACTCGACGGCAACTGGGCCGTGGTCGAGAAGGTCGTCTCCGACAAGCTCAAGGGCAAGGCCCAGGCCGCCGGCGCGACGCTGAGCGCCTCCGACGTCCAGCAGGCGACGCGCGATTCCGTGCGCGCCATCATGCTGATCCGCGCCTACCGCATGCGCGGCCATCTCCACGCCAAGCTCGATCCGCTCGACATCGAGCAGGTCGCCAATCCCGAGGAGCTGTCGCCGGCCGCCTTCGGCTTCGCCGAGGCCGATCTCGATCGCAAGATCTTCATCGACAACGTGCTCGGCATGGAGTTCGCCACGGTTCGCGAGATGGTCGCGATCCTGCAGCGGACCTATTGCAACACGATCGGCATCGAGTTCATGCACATCTCCGATCCGGAGCAGAAAGCATGGCTGCAGGAGCGGATCGAGGGTCCCGACAAGGAGATCGCCTTCACTCCCGAGGGCAAGAAGGCGATCCTGAACAAGCTCGTCGAGGCCGAGGGCTTCGAAAAATTCCTCGACCTGAAATATACCGGCACCAAGCGCTTTGGCCTCGACGGCGGTGAATCGCTGGTTCCGGCGCTGGAGCAGATCATCAAGCGCGGCGGCGCGCTCGGCGTGCGCGACATCGTCTTCGGCATGGCCCATCGCGGCCGCCTGAACGTGCTGACCCAGGTGCTCGGCAAGCCGCACCGCGCCCTGTTCCACGAGTTCAAGGGCGGCTCCTTCGCGCCCGACGACGTCGAGGGCTCGGGCGACGTCAAATACCATCTCGGCGCCTCGAGCGACCGCGAGTTCGATGGCAACAACGTCCATGTCTCGCTGACCGCCAACCCCTCGCATCTCGAGATCGTCGATCCCGTGGTGCTCGGCAAGGTCCGCGCCAAGCAGGACCAGTTCGGCGATATCGTCGAGCGCTCCAAGGTGCTGCCGCTGCTGCTGCATGGCGACGCCGCCTTCGCCGGCCAGGGCGTGGTCGCGGAATGCCTCGGCCTGTCGGGCCTGAAGGGCCACCGCACCGGCGGCTCGGTGCATTTCATCATCAACAACCAGATCGGCTTCACCACCTATCCGCGCTATTCGCGCTCCTCGCCCTATCCGTCCGACGTGGCGAAGATGGTCGAGGCGCCGGTCTTCCACGTCAACGGCGACGATCCGGAGGCGGTCGTCTTCGCGGCCAAGATCGCGATCGAGTTCCGGCAGAAATTCCACAAGCCGGTCGTCATCGACATGTTCTGCTATCGCCGCTTCGGCCATAACGAGGGCGACGAGCCGGGCTTCACCCAGCCGCTGATGTACCGCAAGATCCGCAGCCACAAATCGACGCTCGAGCTCTACAGCACGAAGCTCGAGGCCGAGGGCGTGATCCAGCCGGGCGAGCTCGACGAGATGCGTGCGGCCTGGAAGGGCAAGCTCGAGATCGAGTTCGAGGCCGGCCAGACCTTCAAGCCCAACAAGGCCGACTGGCTCGACGGCCGCTGGGCCGGCATGAAGGCGATCCGCGCCGACGAGGACGACCCGCGCCGCGGCGCGACCGGCGTGGCGGAAGCGGTGCTGAAGGAGATCACCGAGAAGATCACGGCCGTGCCGGCCGGCTTCAACGTCCACAAGACGATCCAGCGCTTCCTCGACAACCGGCGCAAGTCGGTCGAATCCGGCAAGGGCATCGACTGGGCGACGGCGGAATCGCTGGCCTTCGGCTCGCTGCTGCTCGACGGCAATCCCGTCAGGCTCTCCGGCCAGGACAGCGAGCGCGGCACCTTCAGCCAGCGTCATTCGGTGCTGATCGACCAGGAGACCGAGGCCCGCCACACCTCGCTCAACAATATCCGCGAGGGCCAGGCGCGCTACGAGGTCATCAACTCGATGCTCTCGGAAGAGGCGGTGCTCGGCTTCGAATACGGCTACACGCTGTCGGAGCCGAACGCGCTGACGATGTGGGAGGCGCAGTTCGGCGACTTCGCCAATGGCGCGCAGGTCGTGTTCGACCAGTTCATCTCGTCGGGCGAGCGCAAATGGCTCAGGCTGTCGGGCCTCGTCTGCCTGCTGCCGCACGGCTATGAGGGCCAGGGTCCGGAGCATTCCTCCGCCCGCCTCGAGCGCTTCCTGCAGATGTGCGCCGAGGACAACATGCAGGTCGCGAACTGCTCGACGCCTGCGAGCTATTTCCACATCCTGCGCCGGCAGCTCAAGCGCGACTTCCGCAAGCCGCTGATCCTGATGACGCCGAAATCGCTGCTGCGCCACAAGCGCTGCGTCTCCGACCTGGCGGATCTGGCCGAGGGCTCGACCTTCCATCGCGTCCTGCACGACGATGCCGAGCGCGGCGCCTCCACGACCAAGCTGGTCAAGGATTCGAAGATCCGCCGCGTCATCCTCTGCTCCGGCAAGGTCTATTTCGACCTGCTGGAGGAGCGCGAGAAGCGTGGCGTCGACGACGTCTACCTGATGCGTGTCGAGCAGCTTTACCCCTTCCCGCTGAAGTCGCTGGCGCAGGAGCTGGCGCGCTTCAAGGCGGCCGACGTCGTCTGGTGCCAGGAGGAGCCGAAGAACATGGGCTCCTGGACCTTCGTCGAGCCCTATCTCGAATGGGTGCTCGGCCATGCCGGCTCGAAATCGAAGCGTCCGCGTTATGTCGGCCGACCGGCCTCGGCCGCGACGGCAACCGGGCTGATGTCCAAGCATCTCGCCCAGCTCGCCGCCTTCATGGACGAAGCTTTTGCCGCCTGAACCCTGTCATCCCGGACAAGCCGCGAAGCGGCGCCGATCCGGGATCCATGCCTGACCGTTCCGGCATGGATCCCGGCTCTCCGCTTCGCTCCGGGGGATGACGCCCACGAGTTTGCATAAGAGGCCTGATATGGCGACCGAAATCCGCGTACCCACCCTCGGCGAATCCGTCTCGGAAGCGACGATCGGCAAATGGTTCAAGAAGCAGGGCGATGCGGTGAAGGCCGACGAGCCATTGGTCGAGCTCGAGACCGACAAGGTCACGCTCGAGGTCAACGCGCCGGCAGCCGGCGTGCTCGGCGAGATCGTCGCCAAGGAAGGCGAGACGGTCGGCGTCAACGCGCTGCTCGGCTCGATCGGGGCTGGCGACGGCAAGGCCGCCGCGAGTGCGCCGAAGGCCGAGGACAAGAAGGCCGAGCCCAAGAAGGACGAGACCTCCGTGGCCCAGGCCGCCGGCAAGACCGGCGCCGACACCTCGGCCGAGGCGCAGAAGAAGGCGGGCGCGGTCGCCGGCGACACGCCGGTCAAGCCCGCGACCAAGGCCACCGATTCGGGCCCCGCCGTCAGCCGCCTCGCCGCCGAGAGCGGTGTCGATCCCGCAGGCGTCAACGCCTCGGGCAAGGATGGCCGCGTCACCAAGGGCGACATGCTGGCCGCGATCGCGACCGGCCCGGCGGTCGCCGGCTCGGCTCCGGCCGCCCCCGTGCAGGTCCGCGCTCCCTCAGTGCCGGACGACGCCTCGCGCGAAGAGCGCGTCAAGATGACCAAGCTGCGCCAGACCATCGCGCGCCGGCTGAAGGAGGCGCAGAACACCGCCGCCATGCTGACCACCTTCAACGAGGTGGACATGTCGGCCGTCATGGCCCTGCGCAACCAGTACAAGGAGGTCTTCGAGAAGAAGCACGGCGTGAAGCTCGGCTTCATGGGCTTCTTCGTGAAGGCCTGCGTCCAGGCGCTGAAGGAGATCCCTTCGGTCAATGCCGAGATCGACGGCACCGACATCGTCTACAAGAACTATTACCACATCGCCGTCGCGGTCGGCACCGACAAGGGCCTGGTCGTGCCGGTGGTGCGCGATGCCGACCAGCTCTCCATTGCCGGCGTCGAGAAGGCGATCGGCGAACTCGGCAAGAAGGCGCGCGACGGCGCGCTCAAGATCGAGGACATGCAGGGCGGCACCTTCACCATCTCGAATGGCGGCGTCTACGGCTCGCTGATGTCGACGCCGATCCTGAACGCGCCGCAATCGGCCATCCTGGGCATGCACAAGATCCAGGAGCGGCCGATGGTCGTCGCCGGCAAGATCGAGATCCGCCCGATGATGTATCTCGCGGTCAGCTACGACCACCGCATCATCGACGGCAAGGAGGCGGTGACCTTCCTCGTCCGCATCAAGGAAGCCCTGGAGGACCCGGCGCGTCTCGTGCTCGACCTCTGAGGCCGGGCCATGGCGAACGGCCGGCCGGGCGATCATCCCTATACCGACATCACCACCCATGGTGAGAACCTGTTCGGCATGGGGATCGACGAGATGGTGCGCCAGCTCCACGCGACTGGCTCGCCCGACCTGCGCTGGCTCGTCTCCGACATCATCTGGAACTGGCCGCTGGTCGACTACAAGCCGGTACAGCCGGAGCGGCTGTCGTCCATCCTGGTCGCGGTGAAGCGCTACGCCGAGGCCTCGGGCACGCGGGTGGGCTGATCATGGCCAACGGCAAGCCGGGCGATCATCCCTATACCGACATCACGATCCACGGACAGGACATCTTCGGCCTGGGGATCGACGCGAAGCTTCGGCGGATCGAGGCCGAGGGGCAAATCGAGCTGATCGCCGTCGCCGGCACGCTGGTCGGCTCCTGGCCGTGGATCGACCACAGGCCGGCCAACCCGCACGGCCTCGCGATGATCGTCGATTCCCTGATCCACCTGCTCGAGGCGCAGCGCCGCAAGGCCTGAACGGGCGCGCCGCTGGCGCCCGGTTGTCAAAACTGCCATCGTCCCTCGGCCACGCGTTTGGCTGGGAGGGTGTCATGAACGCGATTGCTGCGACGACGGAAATCACGGTTCTCGGCTGGAGCGTCGTGCTCCTGCTGCTTCAGATTATCCTGCAGGCCGGCACGTCCGGCGACCTTGGCCCGCAATACCTGTTCAGCCCGCGCGACGAGCCGCGCGAGTCCGCCAGCGTCGTGTCGCGTCGGCTGAAGCGAGCGCTCGACAACCTGCTCGAGAGCTACCCGGCCTTCGTCGCGTTGGCGCTGGCGCTCGCGATCACTGGCAAGGCCGGCGGGCTCGGCGCGACCGGCGCCTGGCTCTACCTCGCGGCACGCGTCGCCTATGTCCTGCTCTACGCCGCCGGCATCCCGGTGATCCGGACTTTCGTCTGGCTCGCCTCGTTCATCGGCCTCGTCCTCATGCTCATCCGCTTGATGACGTGAAGACGGGAGCTCCCGGGTAGACACCTGCAACGAGGTAAAGATCTCTTTGCGTCATCCCGGACGGAGCGCCGCAGCGCTCCGTCCGGGATGACGGTTGTTGACGCAGGCTGCTCTTCCTACTGCACCACCATCGCCGAGAAGGGATGGACATAGGCCTGCAGCATCACCAGCCCGCCGACGAGGCAGGCCAGCGCGATCGAGTGCCAGAAGACGAAGCGCAGGATCGTGCCTTCGTGACCGAACCAGTTGGTCGCCGTCGAAGCGACGACGATCGACTGGGCATCGATCATCTTGCCCATCACGCCACCGGACGAGTTCGCCGCGCCCATCAGGATCGGCGACAGGCCGAGCTGTTCGGAGGTGACCTTCTGCAGGTTGCCGAAGAGCACGTTCGAGGCCGTGTCCGAGCCCGTCAGCGCCACGCCGAGCCAGCCGAGCAGCGTGCCGAAGAAGGGATAGAGCACGCCGGTTCCCGCGAAGGCGAGGCCGAGCGTGGCGTCGAGGCCCGACAGCCTGGTCAGTGTGCCGATCGCCAGCATCGCCGAGATCGTGATCAACGAATAGGCGCAGAGCTTGATCGTCCGCGCATAAGTCATGAGCAGCCGGCCCGGCGTGAAGCCCATGACGAAGCCGGAGATGATCGCGGCGATCAGCATGCCCGAGCCGGTATAGGACAGCCAGGTGAACGAGAAGACCGCGCCTTCCGGCGTCGGCTTCGGCGCGACCGGCGCAACCTTGGCGATCTGGTTGTGCAGGTCGGGTACGGCGTAGTTCCAGGTCGTCCAGGGATTGACCGCGGTCTTGAACCAGCCCGTGCCCCAGATCAGCAGCACGGCGCAGACGATGATCCAGGGCGTCAGCGCCATCCAGACCTGTGCGCGGCTCGGCACCACGGTCGACGGGACCGGCGCGATCCGCCCCTCGTCCGAGATGTCGTGGCTGCGCAGCTTTGGCGAGGTCCAGACCTCCTTCGGCTTCCAGACCTGCAGGAAGCCGATCAGGCAGGCCATCGAGATCAGCGAGGCGCCGATATCGACGATCCAGGGATTGATGTAGTTCGAGATCAGGAACTGCGGCACGGCGAAGGAGACGCCAGTGACCAGGATCGCCGGCCAGATCTGCAGCATGCCGCGCCAGCCGGCGAAGACCCAGATCAGCCAGAACGGCACCAGCAGCGAGAAGAACGGCAATTGCCGGCCGACCATGGCGCCGAGCAGGAAGGGATCGATGCCGGTGACCTGGGAGAGGCCCTGGATCGGCGTGCCGAGCGCGCCATAGGCGACGGGCGCGGTATTGGCGATGAGCGACAGCCCCGACGCCGCCAGCGGCGAGAAGCCGAGCCCGATCAGGATCGCGCCGGTGACGGCCACGGGCGTGCCGAAACCCGACGCGCCCTCGAAGAACGCGCCGAAGGCGAAGGCGATCAGCAGGAGCTGGATGCGGCGGTCGCTGGTGACGCCGCCGATCGTCGTCTGCAAGGTCTCGAAGGTGCCCTTCTCGACCGTGAGCCGGTAGAGAAAAATCACGTTCAAGACGATCCAGCCGATCGGGAAGAAACCCGTCACCGCGCCGAGAACAGTGGCGCGGAGCGACATCCCCGCAGGCATGGTGAATAGAAATATCGCGACAATATTCGCGACGATCAAGGCAATGATCGCTGCGATATGGGCTTTTACGGCGTTGGATGCGATGAGTCCTAGCAAGACAACAACCGGCAGCGCGGCGGCAATCGTGGACAAGACGCTATTGTCGAATGGATCGTAGACTTGGTTCCACATGGAATGCCCTTCCTTCCCCAAGGAATTAGACGATAGTCGTACGACTATGAGCATTTTTCTTCTTGTTGTTATCTGGGAGACTACGCTCCCAATCGGAGCGCGCCACAACCCCGCCTGCAACCTTGTCAACGGTTGTCGGCATGGCGTCACGGCACAAAGCCATGTATGGCCGGGTCGACGCCCTGCGCCCTTGCGGCGCCAGTCGGCTACGCTCTGAAAGTCATCCTCAGCGGAAGAAGCTCATGTCCTACGATCTCGTCGTCATCGGAACCGGCCCCGGCGGCTATGTCTGCGCCATTCGCGCCGCCCAGCTCGGCCTCAAGGTCGCGGTGGTCGAAAAGCGCAAGACCCATGGCGGCACCTGCCTGAATGTCGGCTGCATTCCGTCCAAGGCGCTGCTGCATGCGTCCGAGATGTTCGAGGAAGCCGCCCATACCTTCCCCAGCCTCGGCGTCGTCGTCGGTAAGCCGAAGCTCGATCTCAAGCAGATGCTGGTCCACAAGCAGGAAACCGTGGACGCCAATGTCAACGGCGTCGCCTTCCTGCTGAAAAAGAACAAGATCGAGGCCTTCCAGGGTGTCGCCAGCATCCCCAGTGCCGGCAAGGTTGAGGTCAAGGGCGCTGACGGCAAGAGCCAGACGCTCGAGACCAAGAACATCGTCATCGCCACCGGCTCGGAAGCCGCCGGCCTGCCGGGCGTGAAGATCGACGAGAAGACCGTCGTGACCTCGACCGGCGCGCTCGAGCTGACAACCGTGCCGCAGGAGCTGCTCATCGTCGGCGCCGGCGTGATCGGCCTCGAGATCGGCTCGGTCTGGAGCCGTCTCGGCGCCAAGGTCACCGTGGTCGAGTATCTCGACCGCATCATCCCCGGCATGGATGAGGAGATCGCCAAGCAGTTCCAGCGCATCCTGCAGAAGCAGGGCTTCACCTTCCATCTCGGCTCGAAGGTGACCAAGGTCGAGACCGGCAAGAAGGGCGCGACCGTGACGGTCGAGCCCGCCGCTGGCGGCGAGGCCAAGACGCTGTCGGCCGATATCGTGCTGGTCGCCATCGGCCGCCGCCCGAACACGGATGGCCTCGGGCTGGAGGCGGCCGGCGTCGCGACCGAGAAGGGCCGCGTCGTCATCGACGACCATTTCAAGACCAATGTCGCCGGCATCTATGCGATCGGCGACGTGGTGCGCGGCCCGATGCTGGCCCACAAGGCCGAGGACGAGGGCATGGCGGTGGCCGAGCTCATCGCCGGCAAGGCGGGCCATGTGAACTACGACGCGATCCCGAGCATCATCTACACCGCCCCCGAGGTCGCCGCGATCGGCAAGACCGAGGAGGAGCTCAAGGCCGCCGGCATCGCCTACAAGATCGGCAAGTTCCCCTTCACGGCGAATGCGCGCGCCCGCGCCATGCGGCACACCGACGGCTTCGTGAAGTTCCTGGCCGATGCCGCGAGCGACCGCGTACTCGGCTGCCACATCATCGGCCCCCATGCCGGCGATCTGATCGCCGAGGTCACCGTGCTGATGGAATTCGGCGGCTCCTCGGAAGACCTCGCCCGCACCTGCCACGCCCATCCGACGCTGGCCGAGGCGGTCAAGGAAGCGGCGCTCGCCGTCGACAAGCGCCCGATCCATATGTGAGCCTCGCTTGCTTCGTGGATCGGCGCAGCCATGATAGGTTTCGCCCATGACACGAGACGAGGCATCTCTTGAACTGGCGCGTCGCGCCGACGCCCTGCGCGCCCGCGGCGCGCAGGCTGCCTATCTGTTCGGCTCGACGGCAAGGAACGAAGCAACTGCCGACAGCGACATTGATGTCTTCATCGATGTCGCACCGGGCCGTAAATTCTCCTTGATCGATCTCGCGGGAATGCGCAGCTATCTCGCCGAGCAACTCGGCGTTGAGATCGACCTGACGACGCGCAAGGGATTGCACCCGAAGCTGCGCGCGCAGATCGAGGGCGAAGCCGTCAGGGTCTTCTGATGGCGCGACATGTCGATGTCGTCCTCGAGGATATTCTCGACGCGATCGCATTGATCGAAGAGGCCGCCGCCAGCCATGACCGCGCGAGCTTCAGTAAAGCCCTGTTCGTGCAGCGTGGCGTCGAGCGGTCGCTGGAGATCATCTCCGAGGCCGTGCGACATCTTCCAGACGATTTACTCGCCCTGCGGGCAGATGTGGGCCTGGGCCGATATCAGAGCGATCGGCAATCTGATTCGGCATGAATACTGGCGCATCGACCCCGACATCGTCTGGGCCGTGATCACCGACGATCTTCTGCCTTTGCGCGCTGCGATCGAAGACCTTCTCGCGTCGCGGCGCGCTTGACCGTCACCCCCGCCGGGCGTGGAACGCACTCAGCGTGTTGCGCAGCAGGCAGGCGATGGTCATCGGACCGACGCCGCCCGGCACCGGCGTGATCGCGCCCGCGACCTTCGCCGCCTCCGCGAAATCGACGTCGCCGGTGAGCTTGCCGTCCGGCAGCCGGTTGATGCCGACATCGATCACCGTCGCGCCCGGCTTGATCCAGTCGCCCTTGATCATGTTCGGCCGGCCGACCGCCGCGACCAGGATGTCGGCCCGCCGGCAGACGGCCGGAAGGTCGCGCGTCCGCGAATGCGCGATCGTGACTGTGCAATCGGCCTGGAGCAGCAATTGCGCCAGCGGCCGGCCGACCAGCTCGGAACGCCCGACGACCACGGCCTCGAGGCCCGACAGCGAGGGCAGCGCCGCTTTCAGCAGCAGCATCGAGCCCAGCGGCGTGCACGGCACCAGCCCGGATTTGCCGCCGGCGAGCCGGCCGGCATTGATCGGATGCAAGCCGTCGACATCCTTGGCGGGATCGATCGCGTCGATGATCCGGCCGGTATCGATATGTTTCGGCAGCGGCAGCTGCACCAGGATGCCGTCGACCGCGTCGTCGGCATTGAGCTCCGCGAGCTTGGCGAGCAGCTCGGCCTCGCTGGTCTCCGCCGGCATGCGGTGCACCGCCGAATTCATGCCGATCTCGGCCGCGAGCTTT
>NZ_JBHYEM010000003.1:362174-456615 GCF_051860145.1 Allobosea sp.
AATTCACATAGACGCGGCTCGCGGGATCGTCCCCGACCAGCACGACATGCAGGCCGGGCACGAGCCCGCGCGCCGCCTTGATCGCCGCGATCTCCTGCCCGATCTCGGCCCGCAATGCCGCCGCCGCCGCCTTGCCGTCGATGATGCGCGCCTGTGCCGTCATGGTGCCGCCTCCTTGCCGCGAGACGCCCTCATGCGCGATCGCCATGCGGGCGGCAAGTATGGATGCGACGCCGTCTTGGCGATTTGCGCCGCGCTTGCTTGTCCTCGCTCCTGCCGGCCTGTAATCGACCATGGGCAGCGAGCGGGAGAGCCGAGGACGTGACGACAGGATTTGCCGCCATCCCCAACTCTGCACGGTATTGGATAACGGGAGCGCGGTGTCCGGCCTCTCTCATCACATGCCTTTCACCAGATTATAAGATCGATGATGGCCTCGCGAGAGTTGACCTCCTGATTGAAGACGGCGCGATCTCCGCCATTGAACCAGGCTGGTGGCCGCCAACCCAGGATCACAACGGCGAGATCGACTCGTTTTATCACCTCGACGGCGGCATCCTCCTGCCGCGCCTCGTCGACATCCATGTCCATCTCGACAAGGGCCATATCTGGCCGCGCCGGCGCAATCCCGACGGCACCTTCATGGGCGCGCTCGACAACGTCATGGCCGATCGCGAGGCGAACTGGACGGCTGAGGATGTGCGCGCCCGCATGGAATTCGGCCTGCGCTGCGCCTACGCCCACGGCACCGCCGCGATGCGGACGCATATCGATTCCCTCGGCAAGCAGATCGAGATCTCCTGGCCGGTCCTGGCCGAGCTGCGCGCGGAATGGGCCGGGTGCATCGTCTTGCAGGCGACGCCGCTCTTCGGCATCCAGTTCGCGCTCGACGCCGCTCACATGCAGGCGGTGACGCGGGCTGTGAGAACGCATGGCGACGGGATCTTCGGCTGCGTCAGCTACATGATCCCCGAGCTCGACAAGGCGCTCGACATCGTCTTCCGCACGGCGATCGAGAACGGCTTCGACCTCGATTTCCATGTCGACGAGACCAATGATCCGGCGGCCCGCTCGCTCGAGCATATCGCCGAGGCGGCCCTGCGACATCGCTTTGCCGGCAGGATCCTTGCCGGTCATTGCTGCTCGCTCGCCGTGCAGGCGCCGCAGGACGAGGCGCGGATCATCGCCAAGGTGAAGGAGGCCGGCATCGCGGTCGTCTCGCTGCCGATGTGCAACATGTATCTGCAGGATCGCCAGGCCGAGCGCACGCCGCGCTGGCGCGGCGTCACCGCGCTGCACGAGCTGAAGGCGGCCGGCGTCGAGGTGATGATCGCGTCGGACAACACCCGCGACCCGTTCTACGCCTATGGCGATCTCGACCTGGTCGAGGTGCTGCGCGAGGGCACCCGCATCCTCCAGCTCGACCATTCGGGCAATGACTGGGCGAACGCGGTGGCGCGCACGCCGGCTAAGATCATGGGCCATGCCGAAACGGGCCTGCTCTCGCCCGGCGGCCCCGCCGACCTCATCCTCACCCGCGCCCGCGACTGGACCGAGTTCTTCGCCCGCCCGCAGGCTGACCGCACGGTGCTGGTCGACGGCAAGGCGATCGACCGCAGCCTGCCGGATTATCGCGAGCTCGACCATCTGATGAACAGGACCGCATGAGCCCCCGCTACGACATCGCCGCCCTCAAGGCCCGTCTGAACGGCATCCGCACCGAGGACAATCCGGCGCTGGTCAAGCAGAAGAGCCGCGACTTCTTCTGGTATTCGCCGACGCTGAAGCGCCAGCTCGATCATGTCACCGCCGACATCATCGTTGCGCCGGTGAACGAGGCGCAGGTGCTGGAGACGTTGGCCGCCGCTCACGCGCTCGGCATCCCGGTGACGCCGCGAGGCACCGGCACCGGCAATTACGGCCAGGCCATGCCGCTCTCGGGCGGCGTGCTGCTCGATCTTGCGGGCTTCAACACGGTGAAGAGCATCGAGCCCGGCCGCTATGTCGCCGAGCCCGGCGCGGTGATGGCACGGATCGACGAGGAGACCCGGGCGCATTCGCGCCAGGAGCTGCGCCTGCATCCCTCGACCTACCAGACCGCCTCGATCGGCGGCTTCATCGCCGGCGGCTCGGGCGGCGTGGGCTCGATCAAATGGGGCGGCCTGCGCGACTGGGGCAACATCATCCGGCTCAAGGTCGCGACGATGGAGGCCGCGCCGCGCATTCTCGAGCTGACCGGCGACGACCTCCACAAGGTCGCCCATGCCTATGGCACCAACGGCATCATCACCGAGGTCGAGATGCCGCTCGGCCCGGCCTATGACTGGGTCGACCTGATCCTCGGCTTCGACGACCTGCGCGCCGCGACCGAATTCGCCAACGCGCTCGGCGAGCAGGACGGGCTGGCGCTGAAGAACCTCGCCGTGGTCGCGGCGCCGGCGCCTCACGATTATTTCCTGCGGCACAGGAAATTCCTGCCGCGCGACAGCCATGTCGTCATCGTCATGGCGGCCGATTTCGCCGTCGAGGCGCTGCTCGCCTATGCCAGGCGCTTCCGCGGCGCGGAGCTGCTGATGCGTTCCGACAAGCTGTCGCCCGACGAGGCGAAG
Organism: Allobosea sp.; assembly: GCF_051860145.1. Lineage (GTDB taxonomy): Bacteria > Pseudomonadota > Alphaproteobacteria > Rhizobiales > Beijerinckiaceae > Allobosea. Next base: position 364,784 of record NZ_JBHYEM010000003.1, read on the forward strand.
GGCCTGCCGCCCGGCTACGAACTCGGCTGGAATCACACGACGCTGCGCGCGCTCAGGGTCGATCCCGCGATCACCTATCTCCAGGTGCTCTATCCCTTCCCCAACCAGGTCGAGCTGGTCCAGACGATCCATGCGCGCTTCGGTGACGAGGTGCTTTGCCACCTCGAATTCGTCCGCTTCGACGGCAAGATCACCTGCTTCGGCCTGCCGCTGGTGCGCTTCACCAGCGAGGAACGGCTGGAGGAGATCATGGCGATCCATGAGGAGATGGGCGCGCCGGTCTTCAACCCGCACCGCTACACGCTGGAGGAAGGCGGGATGAAGCAGACCGACGACCTGCAGCTCGCCTTCAAGCGCGAGGCCGATCCGCAGGGCCTGCTCAATCCCGGCAAGATGATCGCCTGGGAAGACCCGTCCTATGATTACCGCTCCGGCAAGACCTTCCTCTTTCGCAGCCTGGCCGATGCCGGCGTGAGCGGCTGATCATGCGGGTGCTCGTGCTCTACGCCCATCCCGATCCCGAGAGCTTCGGAGCGGCGTTGCACCTCGCGACCGTGAAGGCGCTGGAGGCGGCCGGGCACGAGGTCGACGATTGCGACCTCTATGCCGAGGGCTTCGAGCCGGCGCTCAGCCGCACGGAGCGTGTCGGCTACCATGACCTTGCCAGCAACACGCTTCCCGTTGCCGGCTATGTCGAGCGTCTCCAGGCCGCCGAGGCGCTGGTCCTGTGCTTCCCGGTCTGGAATTTTGGCTATCCCGCGATCCTCAAGGGCTTCTTCGACCGCGTCTTCCTGCCCGGCGTCTCGTTCAAGCTCACCGATGGCACGGTCAGGCCCAATCTCTGGAACATCCGCAGGCTCGCGGCGGTGACGACCTATGGCGGCTCGCGCTGGCGCGCCCTCCTGATGGGCGACCCACCGCGCAAGGTCGTTTGCCGAGCGGTGCGGGCCGTGTGTCATCCGGCGGCGCGGCCGCTTTATCTGGCTCATTACGACATGAACCGCGCAACCGCGGCCAGTCGCGACGCTTTCCTGGCCCGCGTTGCGAAAAAGATGCTCTCTCTCTGATTTCATGCTGCGCCTGCGTCATCACGCTGTCATGATCGCAAGCGATTTCACAGCCGGCGAAAAGTTTTCCGAGCAGTTTCCAAGGACCGGCTCATGACCAAGTCCCTCGAGAAAAGCGTCGGTCGGGCCCTCCTGGTCACAGCACGGCTGCATCGCGCGCGCATGGGCGAGAGGCTCAATGCGCTCGGGCTGTTTCCCGGCCAGGAACAGGCGCTGAAATCCCTGCAGCCCGCGCCGATGACGATGGGCGAGCTCGCCACCCTGCTCAGGGTCAAGCCGCCGACCGTGTCCAAGACGATTGGCCGGCTCTCCTTGCAGGGTCTGGTGACGCGCGAGGGCGGCGGCCGCGACGGGCGTCTGGTCCAGGTCGCGCTCACCGAGAACGGCCAGAAGACCGCCTCGGCGCTCGACGCCGTCTGGAACCAGGTCGAGGACGAGTTGCTCGAGAAGCTCGACTCCAAGGAGCGCAAGCAATTGCGCAAGCTCCTGCGCAAGGCGTCCAAGGGCCTGTCCAAGGCCGGGGTCGAGCTGGACGACCCCGATGCCGATGGCGACGAGGCCGATAGCGACGCCTGATCCGCGCATGGAGCACATGCTTTCACGCGCTGGTGCTGCCCATTAAATCGGTTAAGTCTGCTCCCGCCATTCTCTCAATGCATGACGGGACGTTTCCTTGCCCGCCTATTCCCACCAACCGGAGACCGGCCGCTCACGGCTGATCGCCATCGGCCTGATGTGCGGCGCCGTGCTCTGCTTCTCGCTGCTCGACACCAGCGCGAAATGGCTGACCGGCTCGATGGACCCGCTCCAGATCGTCTTCGCCCGCTATGCCGGCAGCATGTTGCTGGTCTCGCTGCTGTTCAATCCCTGGAGCCGCCCCGGCGTCCTGCGCAGCCGCAAGCCCTGGCTCCAGGCCGTGCGCTCGCTGCTGCTGCTCGGCTCGACCGCGCTGAACTTCTTCGCGCTCAAATATCTCCAGCTCGCCGAGACGGTCTCGATCATGTTCGCGACGCCGCTCGTGGTGGCGCTCGTCGCCGGGCCGCTGCTCGGCGAATGGCCCGGGCCGCGCCGGCTCGCCGCCATCGCCGTCGGCTTCCTCGGCGTGCTGGTGATCACGCGGCCGGGCCTGGGCGGCATGCACCCGGCCGCGATCCTCGTCGTCATCGGCTGCGGCTGCTACGCCTTCTATTCGCTCTCGACCCGTGTGCTCGCGGCCTATGACCCGCCGGAGACCACGATGGTCTATTCGGGCGTCGCCGGCACGGTGGCGCTGCTGCCGCTGATTCCGCTGTTCTGGAGCTGGCCGCAGGGGCCTTTGCCCTGGCTGGCGATGCTGGCGACCGGCGTCTTCGGCGCCTTCGGGCACTGGCTGCTGATCCTGGCGCATCGGCTGGCCCCGGCGACCATTCTCGCGCCCTTCATCTATTCGCAGATCGTCTGGATGATCGCGCTCGGCTTCATCGTCTTCGACCAGCTGCCCGATCGCTGGACCTTCGTCGGCGCCGCCATCGTGATCGCGTCAGGCCTCTATCTGCTCTATCGCGAGCGCGTCCGGCACGTGCCCGAAGGCTCGGCCCGGTTGGATTGAGCCTTCCCGTCATTGCGAGCGGAGCGAAGCAATCCAGGAGGCCTCGCACGGCCACCCTGGATTGCTTCGTCGCTACGCTCCTCGCAATGACGGTAACGCTCAGCCCTTGCCCGCCAGCGAGACGCCGCTCTGCCCGGCGATCCAGTCTGAGATCATAGGCACGTAGTCATCGCCCTTGCCGGCGGCGACGGCCGAGGCATAGACGTTCTTCACCGCATTGCCGACCGGGTTCGGAATCCCGGCCGCATTGGCCACGCCTTCGAGATAGCGCACGTCCTTCAGCGCATTGACCAGCGTGAACTTATGGGCGTCGCGGTCGCGTTCCAGCACGTATGTCATGAAGGTCTGGTAGAAGCCGCAATCCATCCGGCTGCCCGAGATCACGCTGTTGAAGGTCTGCGGCGTGATGCCGATCTTCTGCGCCAGGGTCAGCGCCTCGGCATAGATCGCGCCATAGCCCATCGACAGGAAGTTGTTGAGCAGCTTCATCTTGTGGCCGTCGCCGACCGGGCCGAGATGCACGACCTTCTGCGCCCAGGCCTCGCAGGCCGGCTTGATCCGCGCGAAGACCGCGTCGCTGGCGCCGATCATGGTCGAGAGCTGGCCCTGCGCCGCCTGCGCCGGGGTGCCGCCGAGCGGCGCGTCGCAAAGATGCAGGCCCTTGGCCTCGAGCTCGGCCGCGAGCCTGACGGTCGAACCTGGATCGGAGGTCGAGCAATCGACGATCACCGTGCCGGGCTTCGCCCCGGCGACGATCCCGTCCGGCCCGTTGAGGACAGCCTCGACCTGCGGTGAGCCGGTCACGCACAGGAAGATGACCGTCGCCTGCCCGGCCAGCTCCTTCGGCGTCTTCGCTTCTTTGGCGCCGGTCGCGACCAGCTCCTCGACCGGCTTGCGGTTGCGATGGCCCATCACGGTCAGGGGGAAGCCCTTGTAGACCAGATTGCGCGCATGCCCTGCCCCATCAGTCCGACGCCGATGAAGCCGATGGACTCTTTGCCGGTGCTCATCTTCAATATCTCCGCCTTATGTGAGAAGGACACGGGGTGCGGTGGCCGAAACAGGCCGCCGATTTCGCTGGAAACCCTGCATTCCGCTTCCGGAGAGGCGTGCCATGACCAGAAACGGCCAGACCGCCGAGGCCGACCCGGCCGCGAAACCGGGAATCGCGGCGGCAGGCCGCGGCCGGGTGACGCTGCAGATCATCGCCGACCATCTCTCGGTCTCGACGGCGACCGTCTCGCTGGCTTTGCGCGGCTCGCCGCTGGTCGCCGACGCGACGCGGCTGCGCGTGCAGCAGATCGCCCGCGACATGGGCTACAGCTACAACCGCAGCGCCGCCTCGCTCCGGACCGACCGCACCAATATCCTCGGCGTCGGCTTCCACGACATCACCAACCCGTATTTCGCCGAGCTCCTCGCCGCGATCGAGGAGACCGCGACCGCGCACGGCCGCTCGATCCTGCTCGGCACCTATGCCGAGAACCTCGAGCGGCAGGACCGCGTGCTCAACACGCTGAAGGAATATCGCCCGGACGGCATGGTGATCTGCGCCGCCGGCGGCAGCACGGCCGAAACCTTCGGCCACCTGATCGCGGCCGGCGTCCCGCTCGTCCAGCTCTCGCGCGAGATTCCGGGGCTCGACCTCGATTTCGTCGGCTCCGACGACCGGCACGGCACGATCCTCGCGCTCGAGCACCTGATCGGCCTCGGCCATCGCCGGATCGCCTTTCTCGGCGAGAGCCAGCTGATCTCGACAGGGCGCAACCGCTATGCCGGCTATCGCGAGACGCTCGCGAAGCACGGGCTGCCCCTCGATCCCACGATCGTCTACTCCGCCTATGGCACCCGCGAGAACGGGCTCCTGGGCATCCAGAAGGTACTCGACGCCGAGAACCCGCCGACGGCCGCGGTCTGCTTCAACGACCTCACCGCCTTCGGCGCAATGCTCGGCCTGCGTCATCGCGGGCGCGAGGCCGGCGTCGATTTCTCGCTGGTCGGCTGCGACGACGTTCAGGAGGCGGCGCAATGGTATCCGGCGCTGACCACGCTGAAGAACTTCCAGGACGAGATGGGCCGCAAATCGGCCGAGCTGCTGATCCGACGCATCGCCGAGCCGTCGGCGCCGACGCGACGCGTCGTGCTGACGCCGGAGCTGATCATTCGGGGCACCACCGCTCCGCCGCGCACCTGAGCTGCGCTCAGGTGTCATTCGCGGGCTTGGCGTTGAGCGCGCGATAGGCCCGCACCACCTGGGAATCGTCGCGCGCCCCATGGCCGAGGCCGGAGCTCGCCAGGAACATCTGATGCGCCGCGGCGGCGAGCGGCAAGGCCGTCTTCGCCGCCCGCCCGGCATCGAGAACGATGCCGAGATCCTTGACGAAGATATCGACCGCGCTGGCGACCGGCGGATCGCCTGTGAGCATGCGCGGGCCGCGATCCTGGAGCATCCAGCTCGAGGCCGCCGAACCGCCCATGATCTCGAACAGGACCTTGCCGTCGATCCCGGCCTTCTCGGCCAGCGACAGCGCTTCCGCCGCGACCGCGATATGCACGCCGCAGAGCAGCTGGTTGACCGTCTTCACCGTCGCGCCCTGGCCGGGCGTCTCGCCGACATGGAAGACCTTGTCGCCCATCGCGTCGAGCACGGGTCTGGCGAGCGCGAAGCTCTCCTGCGAGGCGCCGACCATGATGGTCAGGCTCGCCCCGCGCGCGCCCTTGATCCCGCCTGAGACCGGTGCGTCGACGAGGTGCCGGCCGGTCTTCGCCACTGCGGCGGCGATCGCCTCGGCCTCGCCGGGCGGGCAGGTCGCCATCAGGATGACGACCGCGCCCGGCGCGAGCGCCTCGAGCGCCCCCGCCTCGAACAGCACCGAACGCGCCTGCGCGGCGTTGACCACCATCAGTACCAGCGCCTGCGCCCCTTCGGCAGCGGCGCGGGCGCTGTCGGCGCCATGGCCACCGGCGGCGGCGAGCGCATCGCGCGCCTCGGGCCGCATGTCGAAGCCGGTGACCCGGAACTGGCGCTTGACGAGATTCTCGGCCATCGGCGCGCCCATGGCGCCGAGACCGACGAAGGCGACGGATTTGATCATGGTCACGATTGAGCTTTCTGCATGCAGGCGCGCGGGCGCGCCCGCCGGATTATTCCTTCACGGCGCCCGTCAGCGACGCGACGTAATAATCGACGAAGAAGGAATAGAGCAGCGCCACCGGGATCGAGCCGAGCAGCGCCCCGGCCATCAGCGAGCCCCAGTGATAGACGTCGCCCTCGACGAGTTGGGTCAGCACCGCCACCGGCACGGTCTTCTTCTCGGCCGACTGGATGAAGGCGAGCGCATAAATGAACTCGTTCCAGGACAGGGTGAAGGCGAAGATGCCGGCCGAGATCAGCCCGGGCAGAGCCAGCGGCAAGGTGATCTTCCACAAGGTCTGCAGCCGCGTCGCGCCGTCGATCATGGCGCATTCCTCGAGCTCATAGGGGATCGACTTGAAATAGCCGATCAGGAGCCAGGTGCAGAACGGGATCAGGAAGGTCGGGTAAGTCAGGATCAGGGCGAATTGCGAGTCGAACAGGCCGAACTGGAAGATCAGCGTCGCCAGCGGGATGAACAGGATCGAGGGCGGCACGAGATAGGCGAGATAGATCGCCAGGCCCACATAGCCGGAGCCCTTGAACTTCAGGCGCTGGATCGCATAGGCGGCGAGCACGCTGGCGAACAGCGAGAGCGCGGTCGCGACCGTCGCGACCGTCATCGTCGTCAGCAGCCATTGCGGGTAGTCGGTCTGGAAGAGCAGCTTGTTGATATTCTCCAGCGTCGGCGATTTCACCCAGAACGGATTGTTGTTCTTGTAGTCGAGCAGTTCGCCGTTCGGTTTGATCGCCGTGATCGCCATCCAGTAGAACGGGAAGAGCAGCACGATCACGAAGATCGAGAGCGGCAGGTAGACCATGATGAAGCGGCGCGGGCCCGACGACCAGTCGATGACGCCGGTCTGCTCCTTCTCGACGAGGTGCGGACGCGCCGCGGCAGCCTGATCAGTCATTGTCTTCTCCCTGCTGCCATTTGCGGCGGGCGAGCGCGAAGTAGCTGAACAGCGTGGCCAGCACGAGGAAGGGGATCATCGCCACCGCGATCGCAGCACCCTCGCCGAGCTGGCCGCCGGGAATGCCGCGCTGGAAGGCGAGCGTCGCCATCAGATGGGTCGAGTTGATCGGCCCGCCGCGGGTGATGGCGTAGACGAGCTGGAAGTCGGTGAAGGTGAACAGCACCGAGAAGGTCAGCACCACCGCCAGGATCGGCATCAGCATCGGCAGCGTCACGTGCCGGAAACGCTGCCAGGCATTGGCGCCGTCGAGCATCGCCGCCTCGTAGAGCGCCGGCGAGATCGTCTGCAGACCAGCGAGCAGCGAGATCGCGACGAAGGGGATGCCACGCCAGGTATTGGCCGCGATCAGCGACCAGCGTGCCGCCCAGGGCTCGCCGAGGAAGTCGATATAGGTGTCGCGCCAGCCGAGCACGTCGACCAGCACATAGGAGATGATCGAGAACTGCGGATCGTAGATCCACCAGAAGGCGATCGCCGAGAGCACCGTCGGCACGATCCAGGGCACCAGGATCAGCGCCCGCAGCAGCGATTTGAAGGGCAGGTGGTTGTTGAGCAGCAGCGCCAGCCAGAGGCCGAGCGCGAATTTCCCGACCGTCGCGACGCCGGTATAGAGCAGCGTGTTCCAGACCGAGGTGATGAAGACCCGGTCCTGCCAGAGCGATACGAAGTTCTCGAAGCCGATGAAATGGCCGCTGCGGCCGATGCGCGTGTCGGTGAAGGCGAGCCAGATGCCCAGTCCGAGCGGATAGCTCAGGAAGACCAGCAACAGGCCGGCCGCCGGCAGCAGGCAGATGAAGATGAGAAAGGGTTTGTGGTCGAGCAGCCGGACCAGCCAGTTTTGCGGCAGGTGATGAACGGTCCGGGCTTCGGCGGCGATCGTCATGGCGCTCTTCCCGTGAAGCAGCCGCGCCGCCGGAAAACCGGCGGCGCGGTCGTGACGATCAGGTGCGGTAATAGCGCTTGGCGCGGCGCTCGGCCTCGGCGGCGGCCTCTTCCGGCGTCGCCTGGCCGGCACAGACGGAGGCGACCATCTGCACCATGACATATTCGGCGTTGACCGTACCGGCGGCTTCGGTGATTGCGCCCTTGTAGCCGCTCCAGAGAGCCCGCTCCCAGGTGTCGCGATAGACCAGGATCTTCGGATCGGATTCCCAGACCTTGCTCTTGGCATAGCCCTTGAGCGGCTGCGTCCAGTAGCCGAAGCAGCCCGTCAGCCACTTGTCGTACTGCTCGCTCTCCATCATGAAGCGGAGATATTCCTTGGCCGCGTTCGGGAACTTGGTGTGCTTGAACACCATGGCGTTGATCACGAGCGCCGTCTCGGTCGGCCGCCCGACCCCGGCTCCGATCGGCATCTCGGCGTGATTGAGGTCCTTGCCGACCGCCGCGACCTTCTCGTCCTTCGAGTTCTTGATCGAGAAGTAGAGCGAGACGCCGTTCTGGGTCAGGCCGACTTCGCCGGCGGTCAAGGCCTTGTTGTTGCTGATGTCGAGCCAGGACAGGGTGCCCGGGATGAAGGTCTCGTAGAGCGCCTTGCCGTATTTCAGCGCCTCGATCGTCTCCTTGCTGTTGATCGCGACCTTGTTGTTCTCGTCGACCATGTAGCCGCCATGCGACCAGACCAGCCAGTTGCAGAAGGCGTTGCCGTCGCCGACCGCGTTGCCGAGCGCGAAGCCGGCCGGATGCCCGGTCGCCTTCAGCTTGCGGCAGAGGTCCAAGAAGCCGGCATGGTCCTTCGGGAAGGTGTTGAACCCGGCTTCCTTGACCCAGGATTCGCGATAGACCGCCGGGCCGCCGGAGCCGCCCATCGGGATCGAGATCCAGGTGTTGGTCTTGTCCTTCTTGCCGTATTTCTCGGCGACCGGGTACCAGCCGCCATATTTCTTGCCGAGATCCTCGGCGATCGGCGTCAGGTCGACCAGCTTGTCGGCGAAGATATGCGGGTCGTCGGCCCAGCCGACGACGACGTCGGGCCCGGCGCCGGTATTGGCGGTCACCGCCGTCTGCGGACGCAGGTCCTCCCAGCTCGCATAGTCGACGCGAACCTGGACGCCGGTCGCCTTGGTGAAGGCTTCGGTGTTCTCGTTGAAGATCGTCTGGTCGGGATCGACGAACTTGGTCGGGCGCAGGACGCGCAGGGTCGCGCCCTTTTCGATATTGGCCTGGGCAATTGAAGGCAGGGGCAATGTGGCGCCGGCGGCGAGGCCGGCGCCGCCGATCAATACGTCGCGTCTGGAAACCGTCATGAGTCATCTCCTCCGTTGGACCGCGAGGCCCTGCATGGGAGCCTCGTCAGGGTTTGTAGGCGGCAGATTCGCGGCGCGGCCGGGGGAGCCCCCGGCGGCGGACCAGCGGAATTCAGATGCGCTTGCCGGTCGCGGCGTCGAAGAGATGCGTGACCTGCGTGTCCGGCCGGATATGGATGTCCTCGCCGGGCTTGGCGGTGATCCGCTCGCGGAAGACGCAGGTCAGGCTCTGGCCGCCGCAGCGCACGATGACCTGGGTCTCGGAGCCCATCGGCTCGATGACCACGACCTCGGCGGGCAGTCCGGCGGGGTCGAGCTGGATATGCTCGGGGCGGATGCCGAACACGGCAGCCCGGTCATTCGAATCGGCCGGATGCTTGCCGATCGGCCAGATCACGCCGCCTTCGGTCTCGAAGCCGTTGGCGCGGATCGTGCCTTTCAGCAGGTTCATCGAGGGCGAGCCGATGAAGGCCGCGACGAAGAGGTTCGAAGGATTGTCGTAGAGATCGAGCGGGGCGCCCATCTGCTCGACGATGCCGTCATGCATCACGACGATCTTGTCGGCCATGGTCATGGCCTCGATCTGGTCGTGGGTGACGTAGACCGTCGTCGTCTTCAGGCGCTGGTGCAGCTCCTTGATCTCGGTGCGCATCTGCACGCGCAGCTTGGCGTCGAGATTGGAGAGCGGCTCGTCGAACAGGAAGACCTGCGGGTCGCGAACGATGGCGCGGCCCATGGCGACGCGCTGGCGCTGGCCGCCCGAGAGCTGGCGCGGATAGCGGTCGAGCAGCTTGTCGAGGCCGAGGATGCCGGCGGCCTTGCCGACGCGCTCGTCGATCTCGGCTTTCGGCGCCTTCCGCAGCTTCATCGAGAAGGCCATGTTGTCGGCCACCGTCATATGCGGATAGAGCGCGTAGTTCTGGAACACCATGGCGATGTCGCGCTCTTTCGGCGGCACGTCGTTGACGACGCGCGGGCCGATGCGGATCTCGCCGCCGGTGATGTTCTCCAGCCCGGCGATCATGCGCAGCAGGGTCGACTTGCCGCAGCCGGAAGGCCCGACCAGGATGACGAACTCGCCGTCGTCGATATCGATGTCGACGCCGTGGATGACCTGCGTCGAGCCATAGGCCTTGCGCACATCCGCGATCTGGACTGACGCCATGAGGGGCTTCTCCCGGTCTTAACGTTTCCTCTGGGATGCGGTGCCGTCTCGCGCGGAGACTTCCGTATCGCCGCTGCTATCGGTTTCTCGTGACCGATCGACGGAAACCCATCGCAACCGGGCGTGCCCTGTTGCGCCGCATTCCATCTACGATAAAGTCATACGATACGGACGAGCGTGTCAAGCGCCGGAATCGCCCGGGAATGCCCGTTTTCCGGGCTCTGGCGGGCAGCCGAGAACGATGAGGACGCCGGTCATGAGGGTCCGCGACTTTTCGCGACCGACGACCCTGAACCCCGACCGCCTGTTCGGCCAGGTCGCCCAGAAGCTCGCGGTCGCGATCATCTCGGGCACGGTCAAGGCCGGAGACCTGCTGCCGAACGAGGACGACCTGCGCTCGGAGATCTCGGTCTCGCGCACCGCCTATCGCGAGGCGGTGAAGTTCCTGACCGGCAAGGGGCTGATCGAGGCGCGCCCGAAAAGCGGCACGCGGGTGGCGCCGCGCGAGAACTGGAACCTGCTCGATCCGGACGTGCTGTCCTGGCATTTCGAGGCCGATCCCAACGAGAAATTCATTCGTGAGCTGTTCGAGTTGCGCCGCTTCGTCGAGCCGAACGCGGCGCGCCTGGCCGCGCAGCGGCGCACGCCCGCCGACCTGGTGCGGATCGAGGCCGGCTATCGCGGCATGATCGACAACCCGCCCTATGACGACGCCACCATCCGCGCCGACCTCGCCTTCCACGAGGCGATCTTCGTGGCCGCCCAGAACTCCACGCTGCAATGCCTGGCGAGCGTCGTGACCGCGACGATCCAGTGGTCTCTCCTGCTCAAATCGGTCGATGACCGGGAGTTCTTCATCGCCTCGCTGGTCGATCACGAGCGCGTCCTCGACGCGATCATCCGCCGTGACGGGGACCTGGCGGCGGCCCGGATGGCCGGGCTGGTGAGCGACAGCCTCAACACCACGCTGACCTTCCTGACCAGCTCCACAGCGCTGAGCGCGACGAAAATAGCTTGAATAAGTCATACTACATATGACGAGGATGCGCTTTTCTCGCGTCCTCGCCTGTGTAGAAATGAGCGCAGCGCCGCTCCCACCATCAGCGGCGAAGTCATTCAATCGTTTTAAAAACTTGAAATCAAGCCACCCTGCCCTCGCCTCTCGATCTGACGGAACCTCGCGACATGCCAGACGCCACCGACATCATCATGACCGGCCCGTTGATGGCCTATGCCGCCGACCAGCTCAGGGCCCGCTTCACCGTGCATGAGCTCTGGAAGTCGGAGGATCGCGCCGCGATGCTGCGCGAGCTCGGCGGCAAGGTGCGCGGCGTCGCCGGCGGGGGCTCGCATGTCAAGATCGACGGGGCACTGTTCGACGCGCTGCCGAAGCTCGAGATCATCTCGAATTTCGGCGTCGGCTACGACAATGTCGATGCCAGGGAGGCCGGCAAGCGCGGCCTCGTCGTCACCAACACGCCCGACGTCCTGACCGACGAGGTCGCCGATCTGACGCTCGGCCTGCTTCTCGCCACCGTGCGCCAGCTGCCGCAGGTCGATCGCTATCTGCGTGCCGGAAAGTGGCTGGAAAAGGCCTATCCGCTGACCACCTCGCTGCGCAAGCGCAAGGTCGGCATCGTCGGGCTCGGCCGCATCGGCAAGGCGGTGGCGCATCGGCTCGAGGCCTTCGGCCTGCCGATCAGCTATCACGGCCGCTCGCGCCAGGCCGATGTGCCCTATCGCTACTATCCCTCGCTGGTCGAGATGGCGGCCGATGTCGATACGCTCGTCTCGGTCGCGCCCGGCGGCGCGGCGACGCATCACATGATCAATGCCGAGGTGCTGAAGGCGCTCGGGCCGAACGGCATCCTCGTCAATGTCGGCCGCGGCACGGTGGTCGACGAGCAGGCGCTGGTCGAGGCGCTGAAGAGCAAGGCCATCCTCTCGGCCGGGCTCGACGTCTTCGAGGACGAGCCGAAGGTGCCGGCCGAGCTGATCGCGATGGATCATGTCGTCCTGCTGCCCCATGTCGGCTCCGCATCGGTGCATACGCGCGAACAGATGGGCCAGCTTCTGGTCGACAACCTGAAATCATGGTTCGATGGCAAGGGACCCCTGACGCCGGTTGTCGAGACGCCATGGACGAAAGCCTGAGACAGCAAAGGTCGGTTCGGATGCGGCCAGGTCATCTCTTGCTGCTGGCGGCGGGCCTGCTCGCCGCTGGCGCCGTGCGGGCCCAGACGCCGCCGCTGCCGCGCGGAGCGGAGGCGGCGCCCGAGGCGCTCCGGCCCCTGCTCGGCGCCTGGGACATCGAGCTCGTCGGCGCGCCGCGCAAATGCACCATCACCCTGGGCGCCGAGCCTGCGGCGCGGGGACGGCAGCTGCGGTTCCCGGCGACCTGCCGGCGCGCATTGCCGATCCTGGGCCAGGTCGCCGGCTGGAGCGCCGCCGGCGATGGTGCGCCGCGCTTCGAGGATTCGGCCGGAAAGCCGGTCGTCGCCTTCACCAGGGCTGCCGCCGGCTTCGATGGCAAGGGCACCGACGGGAAGCAATATCTGCTCGATCCGAAGGGCTATCCGCGCAGCGCCCCCCGGGCCCAGCCCAGCAGCGCGGAACGCGCCGCGACCGCGGCCGCGCGCCTGACGACGGTCGATCCGGCCAGCGCGCCAGCGGCTGAAACCGTGCCGGGACGCTATGCGATGATGCGCCAGCAGAACCGCGAGGCCTGCGCCATCACGCTGGCCGCCGGCCCGCTCAACAGCACCGGCCGCGCTCCGGCCAGCTTCGACGGCCGCTGCGACGATACCGGCCTCATGATCTTCGACCCCGTCGGCTGGCGTTATGCGGCCGGCCGGCTTTCGCTGATCGCCCGCAAGGGCCACAGCGTCGAGCTGGTCTTCGAGAGCGGCCAGTGGCGCAAGGATCCCGCCGTCGGCGCGCCGTTGCTGCTGCGCAAACGGGCACCCTGACGCGGCTCCCGCGCCGGGTTGCGGCCATACACCACAGCCGGACTGGCCGCGCCGTTCAGGAAGGATTCGGCCCACCGTGCTGATCTGGGCTCCGAAACGAGGAGCTTCCGAATGACACGCAGCCTTTTCCTCAGCGCTTTCATGACGCTCGCACTCGCTGCGCCTGCGCTCGCCAGCACGCAGGACCCACCCAGCCGGCCGGTCCGCATTTCGGCAGGGACAAGCGATGATGCCACGGCCAAGCCGCCTGCCGCATCAGAACAGCAGGCGAGCGCCGATGAAACGGAGATCACGGACGACACTGCGCCAGCGCCCGAGCGCAAGGTCCGTGTGATCCTCGATTCGCCCTACGGACGCTGACCGGCGGGCCGCGGCGTCACTCCGCCGCTTCGACCTTGAGCACGCCGCGCCGGATCTGGTCTTCCTCGATCGACTCGAACAGCGCGCGGAAATTGCCCTCGCCGAAGCCGTCATCGCCCTTGCGCTGGATGAACTCGAAGAAGATCGGCCCGAGCACGGTGCCGGAGAAGATCTGCAGCAGCACCTTGCTCATCCGGCCCTTCTTGTCGCCGAGCGCGACCGCGCCCTCGCCGTCGATCAGGATGCCGTTGGCTTTCAGCCGCTCGACCGGCTCGCCATGGTTCGGCACACGCGCATCGACCTTCTCGTAATAGGTCTCGGGCGGCGACGGCATGAAGGGCAGGCCGTTCTTCCGGAGCTTTTCCACGCTGGCATAGATGTCATGGGCGCCTAGCGCGACATGCTGGATGCCCTCGCCCTTGTACTGGCGCAGGTATTCCTCGATCTGGCTCTTGTCGTCGAGCGACTCGTTGATCGGGATGCGAATCTTGCCGCAGGGCGAGGTCAGGGCCCGCGAGATCAGGCCGGTGAGCTTGCCCTCGATATTGAAGAAGCGGATCTCCCGGAAATTGAAAAGCTTGCCGTACCAGCCGGCCCAGTGATCCATGCGGCCGCGCATGACGTTGTGGGTCAGATGATCGAGATAATACATCCCGGCCTGTTCGGGATGCGGATCCTTCTCGCCGATCCATTCGAAATCGACATCCCAGATCGAGCCCTTCTCGCCATAGCGCTCGACGAAATAGAGCAGCGAGCCCCCGATGCCCTTCACCGCCGGGATCTGCAGCTCGCCCGGCCCGACCTTGCTCTCATAGGGCTCGGCGCCCAACGACACGGCGCGCTCGAAGGCATGTTTCGCATCGACGACACGGAAGGCCATCGCGCAGGCGCAGGGCCCGTGCTCGGCGGCAAACGCTTGAGCGAAGGAATCGGGCTCGGCATTGACGACGAAATTGACGTCGCCCTGGCGATAGAGCGTCACCCGCTTCGAGCGATGTTTCGCGACGGCGGTGAAACCCATTTGCTCGAAGAGCGGACCGAGCTTCTCCGGCTCGGGATGGGCATATTCGACGAACTCGAAGCCGTCGGTTCCCATCGGATTGGCGTCGGAAATCGTGGGCGGGGCGGAATCGTGCGGAAACGGACCCATGAGCATGTTCCTCCGAATGTCACAGGCCCCCATGCTCGCGCATGATCGCGACAAAGAGCTTGCAAAATGCGGATGCAATAGGCTGAATATGCATGAAACATGTATGATCTCGCTGGATGACGCATAAGATGAGCGGGCTCGACTCCTTCGACTGGCGCCTGCTCGACGCGCTCCAGCAGGACGCCTCGTTGACCAATGGCGCGCTCGCCGAGAAGGTCGGGCTCTCGGCGAGCCAGGTCTCGCGGCGACGCCAGCGGCTGGAGGAGGAGGGCACGATCCGCGGCTACCGCGCCCTGATCGAGCCGGCCGCCATCGGGCTCGGGGTCACGGTCTTCATCCATGTCGCGCTCGACACCCATTCGCGCGACAATGCACGGCGCTTCCGCGATCTGGTCCGCCTGACTCCCGCCATTCTCGAGGCGCATGCGCTGACCGGCGAGGCCGACTATCTGCTCAAGGTCGCAGTCGGCGACCTCAAGGAGCTGTCCCGCTTCGTCAACGAGATCCTGATGCCGCATGAGAGCGTGGCGCGCGTCCGCTCGGAGATCGCGCTCGATACCCTGAAGGAGCCCGGCCTGTTGCCATTGCCGATGAACTGAGCGAGCGTCATTCGCGCTTTACATGGCGGCTTCAGAATCGGACCCGATCAGGTCGAATCACGTTGATCGGTGAAGCCGCCTCTCAACTATGACTTGAGAACGCGAGAGCCTATTAGTTGCTTTGCAACCTGATCGGCGCCTGCTCTAGCGCTCGCGTGGTCCGGTCACTACCTGCATGGTCACGCTCGCTACCGCATCCGACCTGAAGGAGCCTTCGATGTTCAATGCCAAATCCCTCCTCGACGCGCTGATCAGCGCCGGCAACCAGGCCGGCCAGGGCTCCGTCCGGCCGGGCCAGCCGGGAGGACTCGGGAGCATGCTGGGCGACCTCAGCCAGCAGGTGCAGAAGAGCGGCGGCATCGGCGGGCTTGCCGGCCAGATCTTCGGCCAGGCGACCCAGGGCGTCGGCGACGCCGCCCGGCAGACCGGCGTGCAGCAGCGCGCGGGCGACGCCTTCAGCCAGGTCTCGGGCGGCCGCAGCCCGCAGCAGATCCTCGAACAGGCCAAGGGCATGTTCAACAGCAACCCCGCCATGGCGACCGCCGTGCTCGGCGGCCTCGGCGCGCTCGTCTTCGGCACCTCGGCCGGCCGTTCGGTCGCCGGCTCGGCGGCGAAGCTCGGCGGTCTCGCGCTGATCGGCGGCCTCGCCTACAAGGCCTATCAGAACCACCAGGCCGGCAAGCCGCTGCTCGACCTGCAGCAGCAGGAGGTGCTGCCGGCTCCGGCCGGAACCGGTTTCGAGCCGGAAGCCGCCAACGAGGCGACGGCCCTGATCTTCGTGCGCGCCATGATCGCGGCCGCGGCCGCCGACGGCCATATCGACGACCAGGAGCGCAACGCCATCCTGGGCGGGCTGCGCGAGGGCGGCTTCGATCCGGAAGCGAATGAGTGGCTCGCCAACGAGCTCGCCAAGCCGGCTTCCGTCGAGGTGCTGGCCGCGGCGGCTGAGACACCCGAGCTCGCCGCGCAGATCTATACGGCCGCGCGGCTCGCCATCAATCCGGACACCCCGGCGGAGAAGGACTTCCTGGCCGGGCTCGCCGGCTCGGTCGGCCTCGATGCCGAGCTCGTCGCCAATATCGACGCGGCCGCGAGCGCCGCCAAGGCCTAGAGCCGGATCCGATCGGATTGCTGCGCAATCTGATCGGCGCGTTCTCTAGGCTTCGACGCAGATCCGGGGTGCGTCGAGCGTGGATTGACCGCTCGACGCGGCCAGTCGACGGATAGGGGATGCAATCACCATCCCCTCACTGGTCGGCGCGCCTGCCCTTCTACTATGGCTGGCTCATCATCGGCATCGCCTTCGTCACGATGGCGATCGCCGTCAGCGCGCGCACGGCGTTCTCGCTGCTGCTGCCGCCGCTGATCGACGAGTTCGGCTGGGATCGCGGGCTCGCATCGGGCGCCTTCTCGTTCGGCTTCCTGCTCTCCGCCGCGACCAGCACATTCGTCGGCCGCGTCATGGATAGGCACGGCCCGCGCGTCGTGATCGAGACCGGCGTGGCGATGCTGGCGGCAGGCATGCTGATCGCGCCCGCAATCAGTGCCGCCTGGCATCTCTACCTGACGCTCGGCGTCCTGGTCGGCTGCGGCGCCAATCTGATGAGCTTCTCGGCGCAGTCGCTGTTCCTGCCGAACTGGTTCGTGCGCCGCCGGGCCTTTGCGATCAGCATCGCCTTTTCCGGCGTAGGCGTCGGTGCGCTGCTGCTCCTGCCCTGGCTGCAATCGATCATCAGCCGGGATGGCTGGCGCGCCGCCTGCTGGATCATGGGCCTGCTCGTGCTTTTTCTGCTCGGCCCGCTCAATCTCCTGGTCCGCCGCAAGCCGCAGGATCTGGGCCTGCTGCCCGATGGCGAGACCGGCTCGGCCGGCACCGGTGCGGCGCAGCGTGCGGCGGCCGTGGTCGACCCTGCCTGGGTCGCGATCGAATGGACGCTGGCACGCGCGCTGCGCACCGCGCGCTTCTGGTGGATCATGCTCGGTTATTTCTGCGCGCTGATCGCCTGGTATGCGGTGCAGGTCCACCAGACCAAGTACCTGATCGAGGTCGGCTTCACCCCGCTGGCGGCCGCCTGGGCGCTGGGACTGGTCAGCGCCGTCGCCATCCCCGGTCAGATCGGTCTCGGCGCCCTGTCGGACCGCATCGGCCGGGAATGGATCTGGATGGTGGGCTGCCTCGGCTTCGCCATCTGCTATGCCGCGCTGATCGCGCTGGAGCACACACCGTCGCCCGTGCTGCTCTATGTGATGGTGATCGCGCAGGGTTTTCTGGGTTACGCGCTGGCCTCGGTGATGGGTGCGATCGTGGTCGAGATTTTCGAAGGGCCGCATTTCGGAGCGATCTTCGGGACGACCACGGTGGCGCTGCTCGGTGGCGGCGCGGCCGGGCCCTGGTTGGCGGGCGCGATTCACGATGCGACCGGCAGCTATCGCCCGGCCTTCCTGCTGGCGATCGCCTGCTGCCTGGTCTCGGCGGCGGCGATCTGGCTGGCGGCGCCACGAAAGGTGCGGTTGGTGCCGGGGCGCGTCAGGCACCGGCCTTCGGCTTCGACCACGGATTGAGCGCCGCCAAGGTCCGAGCGGTTCGGCAGCTCAGTGGGCCGCGGACTTCGAGAACAGGTTGATGACGATCACCCCCGCGACGATCATGGCCATGCCGATCAGCGCCGGGGCGTCGAGCTTCTGGCCGAACAGCACGAGCGCGATCAGGCTGATCAGCACGATGCCGACGCCGGACCAGATCGCATAGGCGATGCCGACCGGGATCGTGCGCAAGGTCAGCGACAGGAAGTAGAACGCGCTCGCGAAGGCGATGACGGTGATCAGCGAGGGCACGAGCCGGGTGAACTCGTTCGACGCCTTCAGCGCCGAGGTGCCGATCACCTCGCTGACGATGGCGAGCGCGAGATAGAGATAGCTCATGCGGTCCCGGACTCCGCGAAGAGGCCCATCATCCGCTCCGGCCCGTATTGCCGGACTTTAGGGCGCACGGCGCACGCCGTGATCGTCCTCGAAGACCGGACGGAAGAACGAGCGCTCATAGCTGATGATGAAGCGGTGCTTCTCGTTCAGCGCCACCGCCGCCAGGCATTCCTCGTCCTTGAACGAGGCATTGCGGTAGTCCTCATAGGTCGCGAGCGACGGAAAGCTGAACATCGCCAGAGCGACGTTCGAAGTGCCTTCCGACGGCATGAAATAGCCGTGATGCTTGCCGCCGAACTTCTCGACCAGCCTGATCCAGAGCTTGCCATAATGCTCGAAGGCCGGCAGCTGATACGGGTCCACGACATAGCGCAGATGGCAGGTGATCATCGTCAGGCCGCCTTCGCGCTTTTCAGGAAGGCGCCCATCCGCTCCAGCGCCCGCTCGATATTCTCCAGCGAATTGGCATAGGACAGGCGGATATAGCCCTCGCCATGCACGCCGAAATCCGGCCCGCCGATCGTGGCGACGCCGGCCTCCTCGAGCAGAGCCGAGGCGAGCTTCTTCGCTTTCCAGCCGGTCTGCGAGACATTCGGGAAGGCGTAGAAAGCACCCTTCGGCACGATGCAGGAGACGCCCGGCAGCGCATTGAGCCCGGCCACCACCGCCTTCCGGCGCCGGTCGAACTCCGCCAGCATCATCGCGACCGCGTCCTGCGGGCCGGTCAGCGCCGCAAGACCAGCCCATTGCGCCGGGGCGTTGACGCAGGAATGCGAGTTGACCGCGAGCTTGCGGGCATTGTCGTAGAGCGGCTTCGGCCAGATCGAGAAGCCCATGCGCCAGCCGGTCATCGCATAGGTCTTCGACCAGCCATTGAGCAGGATCAGCCGGTCGCGGATCTCGGGATAGCTCAGGAGGCAGACATGCTTCTCGCCGTCATAGAGCATCTGGTCGTAGATCTCGTCCGACATCACCGCCACATCCGGGAACCGCGCCAGGCCGGCGACGAGCTTGTCGACCTCGCTCTTGGGGGTGACGCCGCCGGTCGGGTTGGCCGGGGAGTTGACGATCAGCAGCCGTGTCCTCGGCGTGATCAGCGAGAGCGTCTCTTCGGCCGAGAAGGCAAAGCCGTTCTCCTCGCGGATTGGCACCGGGATCGGCGTCGCGCCGGTATATTCGATCATCGAGCGGTAGATCGGAAAGCCGGGATCGGGATAGAGGATCTCGGCGCCCGGCTCGCCGAACATCAGGATCGCCATGAACATGGTGACCTTGCCGCCCGGCACGATCATCACCTCTTCCGGCGAGACCTCGACCGCGAAGCGCTTGTGCAGGTCGGCCGCGACCGCCTCGCGCAAGGGCAGGATGCCGTTGGCCGGGGTATAGCCGTGATGGCCGTCGCGCAGCGCCTTCACCGCCGCCTCGACGATATGGCCGGGCGTCGGGAAATCCGGCTGGCCGATGCCGAGATTGATGATGTCCTTGCCCTGGCGCTGCAATTCGGTCGCGCGCGCCAGCACGGCGAAGGCGTTTTCCTCGCCGATGCGGGCGAAAGAGGGGACGACGTGCAGCGCCATGGCGGGCTTCCTCCGCAGGATCTTGACGAGACGGCCCTGTCGCGGGCCTTGACGCTGTCTTGGCCGGAAATGCCGGGCGGATGCAAGCCCGCTTCCTGCGCCGGCCGCCGACCCGCCGCGCATTTGGAACACTTGCAAACTGCCGCGCCGCGACCTTTTCTGGACCGTGCCGCGAAACCTGATTGCCGGATTGGCGAGACGATTCGCGTACTGTATACAGAATGCAGGTAGCCGATCTTGGCACTTGTCGCACCGGCGGCGATTGGCGAGATTGAGCGGTCAAATCGATTTAAACGACTTGCGGCGAAGCGGCGCGAAGGCTGCGGGCCGGCACGAGAGGGCAAGAGGGAACAACGGGAATGGCCAAGACGCCTGCGGGGAAGACGCCTGGAAAGAAGCCGGTGCGCCGGATCAAGCCGGAGCAGCTGCGCTCCAAGGCCTGGTTCGACAACCCCGCCAATGCCGACATGACCGCGCTCTATATCGAGCGAACCATGAATTTCGGCCTGTCGCGCGAGGAGCTGCAATCGGGCCGCCCGATCATCGGCATCGCCCAGACCGGCTCCGACATCGCGCCCTGCAACCGCCATCACCTCGAGCTCGCCCACCGCGTCCGCGACGGCATCCGCGAGATGGGCGGCGTGCCCTTCGAGTTCCCGATCCATCCGATCCAGGAAACCTGCAAGCGCCCGACCGCGGCGCTCGACCGCAACCTGCAATATCTCTCGCTCGTCGAGATCCTCTACGGCTACCCGCTCGACGGCGTCGTGCTGACCACCGGCTGCGACAAGACCACGCCGGCGCAGATCATGGCGGCGGCGACCGTCGACATCCCGGCCATCGCCCTGCCGGGCGGGCCGATGCTCAACGGCTCCTTCCGCGGCGAGCGCACCGGCTCGGGCACGATCGTCTGGAAGGCGCGCCAGATGATGGCGGCCGGCGAGATCGACTATCGCGGCTTCGTCGACCTTGTCGCCTCATCCGCGCCCTCGGCCGGCCATTGCAACACCATGGGCACCGCCTCGACCATGAACTCGCTGGCCGAGGCGATGGGCATGACCTTGCCCGGCGCGGCGGCGATCCCGGCCCCCTACCGCGACCGCTACGAGATGGCCTACCTGACCGGCCGGCGCATCGTCGAGATGGTCTGGGAGAACCTGATCCCCTCGAAGATCCTGACGCGCGAGGCCCTCGAGAACACCATCGTCGTCAACTCGGCGATCGGCGGCTCGACCAATGCGCCCGTCCATGTCAACGCCATCGCCAAGCATATCGGCGTGCCGCTCGACAACGAGGACTGGACGGCGATCGGCTACGACATTCCGCTCCTGGTCAACCTGCAGCCGGCCGGCGAATATCTCGGCGAGGATTACTACCGCGCCGGCGGCCTGCCCGCCGTGATCGCGGAGCTCGTCGCCAAGGGCAAGCTCAAGCCGGCGCTGACCGCCAACGGCAAGACCCTGATCGAGAATTGCGAAGGCTTCTTCTCCGAGGACCGTCGCGTCATCAAGACCTATGACGAGCCGATGAAGAAGCAGTCGGGCTTCCTCAACCTGCGCGGCAACCTGTTCGATTCCGCGATCATGAAGACCAGCGTGATCACGCCCGAATTCCGCCAGCGCTATCTCGAGAACCCGAAGGACCCGATGGCCTTCGAGGGCAAGGCCATCGTCTTCGACGGGCCGGAGGACTATCACCACCGCATCGACGATCCGGCGCTCAACATCGACGAGCACTCGGTCCTGTTCATTCGCGGCGTCGGCCCGATCGGCTATCCGGGCGCCGCCGAGGTCGTGAACATGCGGCCGCCGGATTACCTGATCAAGAAGGGCGTCACCGCGCTCGCCTGCATCGGCGACGGGCGCCAGTCCGGCACCTCTGGCTCGCCCTCGATCCTCAACGCCTCGCCGGAAGCGGCGACCGGCGGCGGGCTCGCGCTGCTCAAGACCGGCGACAAGGTCCGCATCGACCTCAAGAAGCGCACGGCCAACATCCTGATCTCCGACAAGGAGCTCGAGGAGCGCCGCGCCGCGCTCAAGGCGGCCGGCGGCTACAAGTACCCGAAGAGCCAGACGCCCTGGCAGGAGATCCAGCGCAAGATCGTTGGCGAGCTCTCCGAGGGCATGGTCCTGAAGCCGGCGGTCAAGTACCAGAAGATCCACAAGAAGTTCGGCGTGCCGCGCGACAACCACTGACGGGAAAGCCTGAAGCGGCCTTCCCGCTATGACCTTCGACGTCTTCGGCTCCGCTCTGGCAGTGCTGGTTGCACTGCTGGGCGGGCTTGCCGGCCGGCATCTCGCCCGCGATCGATCCATGGCCGCCTGGCTCGCAGCCGGCCTCGGCGCCGCTGCGGCGCTGCTGATCCATTTGCTGCTCGCGGCCTATTTCGGCTCGCCCTTCATCGGACTTCTCGTGCTCGCGGCTTTCGTGCTCTTTCTATGAGGGAGCGTTATTCGAGCCCCGGACGGAGCGCATGATGGAGTGGCTGTCTGATCTGACCGGGCTCGACCGGCAGCCGCTGATCCTGGCCGGCCTGCTGGCGGGTCTCGGCGCCTTGCTCGGCGGCGCCGTTGCGCATTGGCGGCGTGGCTCGGGCATGATCGTCACGGGCGCGATCATCGGCGCGGTCGCACTGCCGCTCATCGGCCTGGCGACATTCTTCTACGCGATCTATGCCGGTGCGATCGTGCTGATCGGGCTGGTGATCCTCGTTATCGGCAGCATTCTCGGCTGAAACGGGCGGGCTCTGGATGACGCGAGAACTGCATTCGCCCTGCTGGGCGGCGCGGATGAGCCGGCCTCCATGCCGGCTGCGCATCGGTGCCGAGCCCTGGCGCATGAGATCAAGGGCTGACAAACGACCGTGGCCCGGACAGTATGGGCCATCGCTCGCGCTGAGCTCATCTGAAACGATTTAAAATGACCAGCAGCACCCAGATCGCCGCATTCCGCGCGCTCCATGAGTCCGGCTGCTTCGTAATGCCCAATCCCTGGGATGTCGGCTCGGCGCGCTGGCTGCGCGGCCAGGGCTTCAAGGCGCTCGCCTCGACCAGCGCCGGCTTCGCCTTCACGCAGGGACGCGCCGACCAGGACGTGCCGCGCGACATGATGCTCGCCCATCTCGCGGAGCTGGTGAAGGCGGTTCCCGACCTGCCGGTCAATGCCGATTTCGAGAACGGCTATGCCGACGAGCCGGCCGATGTCGCGGCCAATGTGAAGGCCTGCGTCGCGACCGGCGTCGCCGGGCTTTCGATCGAGGATGCGACTGGCCGCGCGGACGAGCCGCTCTACGCCTTCGAGCTCGCCGTGGAGCGGATCAAGGCGGCCCGGCGCGCCATCGACGAGACCGGCTCCGGCGTGCTGCTGACGGCGCGGGCCGAATGCTTCCTCACCGGCCATGCCGATCCGTTGAACGAATCCGTCAGGCGCATCGCCGCCTATGCGCAGGCCGGCGCCGACGTGCTCTATGCGCCCGGCCCGAAGACCCGCGAGCAGATCTCGGCCATCGTCGCAGCCGCCGGCGGCAAGCCGGTCAATGCGCTGGTCTATGCCGATTTCGGCCTGAGCGTGTCGGACATCGCCGCGCTCGGCGTCCGCCGCATCTCGATCGGCGCCGCGCTGGCGCGCGCCGCCTGGGCCGCCTTCATCGAGGCAACGCGGCTGATCGCGCAGGACGGCAGCTTCGCCGGCTTTGCCGGCAATGGCCCCTCGGCGCCACTCAACCTGTTCTTCGAGGACGATCTCAAGGCGCGCTCGTGAGCGGAACGCTCGTCATCGCGCCCGAATGGCTCGGGCGAAGCGGCCTGTGGACGCTCGACGCCAAGGGCAGGCGCCGGGCCGTCGATGCCGAGGATGTCGGTCTCTCCGAGGCCTTCGCCGACCGGCTGGAGGCCTGGATGGATGCGTTCGACGCGATCTATGACGAGGCGAACGAGGCGGCCTCCCGCTTCGCCAGTGAGGTCGAGCGGCTGGCCTGGGAGGCGGAAGGCGGCGCGCTCGCCCATGCCGCCTCAGCGGAACTCGGCTCCGGCTGGCAGGTCTCGCTCGATTTGTCCGGATGGCATGGGAAGGTGGAATCATGACGCTCTCGCCCGACTGGAAGGCCCCGCCCTTTCCTCCGACCAAGGTCCTCGAGGGCCGCTATTGCCGGCTTGAGCCGCTCGACGTCGCGCGCCATCTCGACGATATCTGGGCCGCCAATGCCGGCCAGGAGCGGGTCTGGGACTGGCTTCCGGCCTTGCCCCCGAAGGACAAGGAGACCTACCGCGCCCTGCTCGCCGGCATGGCGGAGAACAAGGCCATCGTGCCGCTCGCCGTCATCGACAAGGCCGACGGCAAGGCCAAGGGCCATCTCTGGATCATGGAGATCAGGCCGGCCCACGGCGTCTTCGAGGTCGGCTGGATCACCTATTCGCCCAGCATGCAGCGCACGCCGATGGCGACCGAAGCGATCTATCTGGTCGGCGATTACGGCTTCTCGCTCGGCTATCGCCGCTACGAATGGAAATGCAACGACCGCAACGAGCCCTCCAAGCGCGCCGCCCTGCGCTTCGGCTTCCAGTATGAGGGGCTGTTCCGGCAGCACATGGTGGTGAAGGGGCAGAACCGCGACACCGCCTGGTTCTCGATCCTCGACGGCGAATGGCCGGGCAGAGCCCAGGCCTTCCGGCGTTGGCTCTCGCCTGAGAATTTCGATGCGCAAGGCCAGCAAAGGACCTCGCTCGCCGATGTCATGAAGAATGCGGGAGCCGCCTGACGTGCCTCTGCGCCGCGCTTCGTCGGACGACATCCCCGCGATCGTCGCGCTGACCGACGCCGCCTATCTGCCGAACGAGAGCATCATCGGCGTGCCCTCGCTGCCGCGCATCGCCGACTATCGCCAGGTGCTGGCCGAGCATGAGGTCTGGCTTGCCGAAAGCGACGGGGCGCTCGACGGCGTCCTGGTGCTCGAGGAGGAGCCGGCGAAGTTCACGCTCTGGAGCATCGCCGTCGCCCCGGCGGCCACCGGCAAGAAGGTCGGCTCGATGCTGATGGACTTCACCGAGGAGCGAGCCCGGGCGCTCGGCCACGACGCCGTCCATCTCTACACGCATGCCAAGCTCAGCGACCGCATCGGCTGGTACGAGCGGCTCGGCTACCGAATCACCCACTATGAGGATCTGCCGGACCGCCGACTGGTCCATATGCGCAAGAGCCTCCAGTAATCGGATAAATAAGGGAAGAAGCGACATGGCAGGACGTTTGAAGGGCAAGGTCGCGGTCGTCACCGCCGCCGGACAGGGCATTGGCCGCGCGATCGCGGAAGCCTTCGTCGCCGAGGGCGCGACGGTCTGGGCGACGGACAAGGACGTGGCGCTGCTGGAGAGCATTCCGAAGGCGAAGAAGCGCAAGCTCGACGTGCTCTCGACCAAGGCGGTCGAAGCCTTCGCCGAGAAGGTCGGCCCGGTCGACATCCTCGTCAACGCCGCCGGCTTCGTCCATCACGGCACCGTGCTCGACACCGACGACAAGGCCTGGGACTTCTCCTTCGACCTCAACGTCAAATCGATGCACCGCACGATCAAGGCCTTCCTGCCGGCCATGCTGGCCAAGGGCTCGGGCTCGATCGTCAATATCGCGTCCGGCGCCGGCTCGGTGCGCGGCATCCCGAACCGCTATGTCTATGGCGCGAGCAAGGCGGCGGTGATCGGCCTGACCAAGGCGGTCGCGGCCGACTACATCAAGAAGGGCGTCCGTGCCAACGCGATCTGCCCGGGCACGATCCAGTCGCCCTCGCTCGACCAGCGCATCACCGATCTCGCCAAGGTGACCAAGACCAGCGAGGCGGCCGCCCGCCAGGCCTTCATCGACCGCCAGCCCATGGGCCGCCTCGGCACCGCCGAGGAGATCGCCTGGCTCGCGGTCTATCTTGCCTCGGACGAGGCGAGCTACACCACCGGGCAGATCCATCTCGCCGATGGCGGTTTCGCACTCTGACAAGGAGGGCGCAGGCCTCATGCATGTTCTCGTCACAGGCGCGGCCGGCATGGTCGGCCGCAAGCTCGTCGAACGCCTGGCGCGCGACGGCTCCTGCGCCGGCAGGCCGATCAGCCGGCTGACCCTGACCGACATCGTCGCGCCGGCAAAGCCCTCGGGCTTCGCCGGGCCGGTCGCGACCCGCACCGAGGATTTCGCCGATGCGGCAACCGCGGCCGAGCTGGCCGGCACGCGTCCCGACCTGATCTTCCATCTCGCCGCGATCATTTCCGGCGAGGCGGAGCGCGATTTCGACAAGGGCTACCGGATCAATCTCGACGGCACGCGCAACCTGCTCGAGGCGATCCGGCAGGAGAGCGCCAAGAATAATTCAAGTCACGGCGCCTATGTGCCGCGCCTCGTCTTCTCCTCCTCGAGCGGCATCTTTGGCGCGCCCTATCCCGCCGTGATCCCGGACGAGTTCCATGCGACGCCGCTGACCTCCTACGGCGCGCAGAAGGCGATCGGCGAATTGCTGCTCGCCGACTATTCGCGGCGCGGGCTCGTCGACGGCGTCGGAATCCGCTTCCCCTCGATCGTCGTGCGCCCCGGCAAGCCGAACGCCTCGGCCGGCGGCTTCTTCTCCGGCATCATCCGCGAGCCGCTGCAGGGACTGGAGGCGATGCTGCCGGTCGGCGACGATCTCGTCTTCACCCATGCCAGCCCGCGCTCGGCCGTCGGCTTCCTGATCCATGCCGCCGGGCTGACGCGCGAAGCGCTCGGCCCGCGCATCAACCTGACCATGCCGGGCGTGTTCTGCTCGGTCGGCGAGCAGATCGCGGCGCTGCGGCGCGTCGCCGGCGACAAGGCGGTCAAGCTGATCCGCCGCGCGCCCGACAAGGCGGTCACCGATATCGTCTCCGGCTGGCCAACCGGTTTCGAGGCGAAGCGCGCGCTCGCGCTCGGCTTCAAGGCCGAACAGGATTTCGACGAGATCATCCGCGTCCATATCGAGGACGATCTCGGCGGCCGCCTTCCGAACTGACAAGCAACCAACCAGAGGGGAAACCCCAATGCATATTCTCGTTATCGGCGGCGCCGGCATGGTCGGCCGCAAATTCATCGAAAGGCTGGCCCATGACGGCCAGCTCGGAGGCAAGGCCGTCGACAAGGTGACAGTGCAGGACGTCGTCGCCGCCAGCGCGCCGGCAGCGACGCCCTTCACCTTCGACGCTGTCGTCTCGGACCTGTCGATCGAAGGCGAGGCCGAGGCGCTGATCGCCGGCAAGCCCGACCTGATCGTGCATCTCGCCGCGATCGTCTCCGGCGAGGCCGAGGCCGATTTCGACAAGGGCTACCGCATCAATCTCGACGGCACGCGCCATCTCTTCGACGCGATCCGCAAGGTCGGCGGCGGCTACAGGCCGCGCCTCGTCTTCACCTCCTCGATCGCCGTCTTCGGGGCGCCCTTCCATGACAAGATCGAGGACGAGTTCTTCACCACGCCGCTGACCAGCTACGGCACCCAGAAGGCAATCGGCGAATTGCTGCTGGCGGACTACACGCGCCGCGGCTTCTTCGAGGGCGTCGGCATCCGCCTGCCCACCATTTGCGTGCGCCCCGGCAAGCCGAACAAGGCGGCCTCGGGCTTCTTCTCGAACATCATCCGCGAACCGCTGAACGGCGAGGAGGCGGTGCTGCCGGTCTCCGACCAGGTCCGGCACTGGCACGCCTCGCCGCGCTCGGCCGTCGGCTTCCTCATTCATGCTGCGACGATGGACACCAATGCCATCGGCCCGCGCCGCAACCTGACCATGCCGGGCTATTCGGCGACGGTCGCCGAGCAGATCGAGGCGCTGCGCAAGGTCGCCGGCGAGAACGTGGTGAAGCGGATCAAGCGGGTTCCGGACCCGGTGATCGACGGCATCGTCGCCGGCTGGCCACGCAACTTCAATCCGCAGCGCTCGACCGCGCTCGGCTTCAAGGCGGAATCGAGCTTCGAGGAGATCATCCGCGTCCATATCGACGACGAGCTCGGCGGCAATTTCGTCAAATAGGCGCTACCGTCATTGCGAGCGTAGCGAAGCAATCCAGGGAAGTACGCGATACCCCTGGATTGCTTCGTCGGCTGCGCCTCCTCGCAATGACGCGTTGGCTGCACGCACCCTCAAAAGCAAAACAGCCCCGGCGCGAGCCGGGGCTGTTCCCGTTTCAAGTGGACGGCTCACGCGACGCAGAACTCGTCGGGGGTCTCGATCTCCGGCGCATGGGTCCAGCCGGTCGAGCCCCAGCTCTTCAGCGCCGCCCAGGTCGAGCGGTCGAGCCGGTACTGCTCGCAGGGGAACAGCCCGCCGCGCGCCGGCAGCGACTTGAGGAACGAGCCCTCCTGCCGGAAGCCGGACTTCTCCAGCACCCGGCGCGAGGCCGGGTTGATGACGCGGGTATCCGCGTCGACCGCCGGGATGTCGAGCAGGGTGAAGAGCGTGTCGATCAGCGCCTGCACCGCCTCGGTCGCCTGGCCCTTGCCCCAATGCGGGGTGCCGAGCCAGTAGCCGATGAAGGGAACGCCGGTCGCCTGCGGATGGGCGCCGATCATGCCGATGAGCTCGTTGGGCCGGGCGCGCGGCGTGATCGCCAGCGCTAGATGCTCGCCGAGCGCATTGCCCTTGCGCATGGCGAAAATGAAGGGCTCGACCGCATCCGTCGGATAGGGATGCGGAATCGAGGCCGTCATTTCCGCCACGGCTTTCTCCCCGGCGAGCCGCAGGATGGCGGAGGAATCCGCCATGCGCGGCCAGCGCAGCCAGAGACGGCGGGTCTCGAGCCGGAAGACATCGTCGCGGGTCAATTCGGGGAACATCGGTCTCTCCGTCGGCGCAAACGAAAAAGGGAGCTGGGACTTTGGTCCCATCTCCCCTTTCGCTTGACCTCGGGAAACCCTGTTCGGGCCTTGCCCTTGATCCGATCGGTTCGATGGAACCGGCGGATCGAGGAAATTCCCTATCCGCCTTTTACTCTGCGGCCTGTTGGGCCGGGACTACGTTCACGAAAGCTCGGCCGAGTTTCGTCGTGAATCGGACTCGCCCGTTGGTCGTGGCAAAGAGCGTATGGTCTTTGCCCATGCCAACGTTGACGCCGGCATGCCATTTGGTGCCGCGCTGACGAATGATGATGTTGCCGGCCACGACCGCCTGGTCGCCGAAACGCTTCACGCCGAGGCGCTTGCTTTCGGAGTCGCGACCATTGCGGGACGAGCCGCCTGCCTTTTTGTGAGCCATAACGCCCTACCTCGAAACTACTGTTGTCTCTCTAACCCGAATCGGCGGCGAAAGCCACCCGATTCGGAGCGAAAGCCG
Source organism: Allobosea sp. (assembly GCF_051860145.1). Lineage (GTDB taxonomy): Bacteria > Pseudomonadota > Alphaproteobacteria > Rhizobiales > Beijerinckiaceae > Allobosea. Next base: position 393,848 of record NZ_JBHYEM010000003.1, read on the forward strand.
AAGACTGCCTGACAGGAGCTGTCAGTAATCCTCGCCGGAAGCCAGTTCTGCCTGATCGGCCTTCGCCCGCGGGGGCTTGCCGGCCAGGAGCTCCTTGGCCTGCTCGACCCATTCCTCACGGGTCGCGCGGCCGCGCAGCTTGAGCTCTTCGTCCCACTTGGCGACGTCGGCCTCGCTCCAGGCGGCGATGTCGTTCCAGGAGGTGATGCCGGCGGCGCGCAGCTTCTTCTCGATGGTCGGGCCGACGCCCGAGATCAGCGAGAGGTTGGACGCGTCGAGAGCCTCGGCCTTGGCTTCCGCCTTGGCGGCTTTCGGCTCGGCCTTCTTGGCCGCGGGCTTGGCGGCAGCCTTGCCCTTCACCTCGGTCGAGGCGGCCTTGAGCGCGACCGGGGCGGCTTCGCCCTTCTTCATCTCCGGCTTCTTGCCGCCGGTGAGGATGTCGGTGATGCGCACGATGGTCAGCTCGGCGCGGAAGCCGCGCTTGCGCTTCGAGTTCTGGCGGCGGCGCTTCTTGAAGGCGATGACCTTCTCGCCGCGAGCCTGCTCGACGATCTCGCCGGCGACGGTGATCTCGCCCAGCGCCTTGGCGTCGAGCGTGGTCTTGTCGCCGTCAGTCAGCATCAGCACGGAACCGAAAGCGACGGTGTCGCCCGGGTTGCCCTCGAGCTTGGCGATGGTGATACGGTCGTTGGCGGCGACGCGGAACTGCTTTCCGCCGGTCTTGATGACTGCGAACATCATTCTCTCCATGTTCAGCCCCGCCCTGTCATGTGCCTCGAAAGGCGCACGCGGGACGGCTTTTTGGCAGTCGGTTGCGTGGTCGGGTTCACTCTCGAAGACGTGGGCCGCAGTGCAGCGGAACCGGCACGCCAAAAGAGATCGGGCGCGGGTTTTCCCCACGCCGGACGAGGCTGGATAGTCGCGCAGGCCGCGAAGGTCAAGCCAAACCGGCCGATCCCGGTCGGATTTGTGACGCGCGGGAGACTTGTATCCGCCGGATGCGGCGTGTAGTAACCAGCCCGCTTCGACCGAAGGCGACCGCGGACAGGTGGCAGAGTGGTTGAATGCACCGCACTCGAAATGCGGCATACCTGCAAGGGTATCGGGGGTTCAAATCCCTCCCTGTCCGCCACCCCTCAGTCTAAGGCGTTGTATTTATGACGCTTTTTGTACTGATCTGGGTCGCTACCCCACCATTTACCCCTCCATCTGAAAAAGTCCGGGGCGGCGTTAGCTGCTGCGAGACCAGAGATGCTGTCGTGATGACCGCCGAGACCGCAGGAGGCTCAGGAGGGAGTTGGACCACGGGCGAGCAGAAGCTGCACGCCTTACTCGCATTCTCATAGGCATCTGAATTTATTGACAACGATCAAGTGAAAGACACTCAACCGCTATAGCGCAAGGTCGGAGTCTGGGGCGGACGCCGGTAGAGCCACCATGCAGGCCAGCGTCACAGCACAGGCAAGACTTCACCAAAGAGCCCAGACATGACCTGTCTGGCGGCGGGGGGGGTAGCACATGCCTAAGATCAATAAGAATGAGACGTGGACCGGTGATGACTCAACCGGAGAGCTCGTCGTGAACTTTTTTGACGGCGGCAACGGGCACGATGACATCCGGGGCGGTAACTCCCTGTCACCTGAAGGCTTTGTCATCAATGCTCTTTTCGGAGGCAACGGCCACGACACCATTCACGGCGGGTTAGCCAACGGCGGACGCGTCGAAAACTACTTGTCCGGTGGCAACGGCAATGACGACATCAGAGGCGGAGATGCATCTTTTGGAGTCAGCGGAGGTTTATCTTTTGGAGGGGTCGTCGTCACCCATGCTTTTGGCGACAACGGTGACGACCGCTTCACAAGTGGTAACGCCATCAGCGGATCGCTTGAGAACCACTTTTCCGGCGGCAATGGTGATGACGAGTATTTGGGCGGCTCCGCAACGCGCGGAGAGATAACCGAGTATTTCGACGGCGGGGCCGGCAACGATGTCGGCATCGGCAGCTCCGCCAACAATAGGTTTGTCTTCAGCTATTTTTCTGGTGGCCGAGGCGACGACGTTCTCACAGGCGGATCTACGCGGGAGGGCATCATCGAGACCCACTTTTTCGGCGATCAGGGGGACGATGTCCTGACAGGCGCAAGCGGGACCGTCAGGGGCACCGTCATCAACAACCTGTATGGCGGTGCTGGCGACGATACGGTGATCGGTGGCTCGGTTGAACACACTGCCACTGCTTCGAATGCTCTCTTTGGCGGTGATGGTAACGATACCCTCGTCGCCGGCCGCTCATTGGGGAGTTTTGGTTTTCCCTTGCTCGCCGTCGAGAATGAACTCACAGGCGGCAGGGGCAGGGACACGTTCGTTTTCATGCCCGGTCTTATCAACCCCCCCGAACCGGGCAATCGGCAGACGACAAGCACCATCACGGACTTCGAACCCGGCAAGGACCGGGTTGATCTCAGCGGCTATGAGTTCGCGACGTTTCAGGATCTGTTGGATGCGACGGACGAAGGCGGCACCATCACCCTTGCCGATAACTCGACGGTGAGCCTGAACCTCGCAAAGACTTTGCTGAGGGAATGGGACTTCATCCTCTGATGGCATAGATGATCCAGCTGCCCGAGGCCCGGCTCAGGTAGATCTGCTCCAGGCTAGGAGCCACGAGTAGCGACCGTTCGCCTACAGGCGACGACGGTCATTCAAGCCCGGTACCCCGAAAGGGAACCGGGCTTTTCTCATTCAGACGCGCGATCGATCCAGACGCCGCCTATCTTGCCGAACCGATCATTGTCGTTGCGCATCGAGCGGTACGACCTGGTTGCTTGCCGAATATCCGCGTTTGCAGGGCTCACCTCACGATCCGGAGAGGAAAGCCGACAAGGCGCGCCGAGCGCCTGCAGATCGCAAGGATCAGGAGCTATAATCAGGCAGAGCTCATAAGGCACCCTAATCAATGGCGCAGCCGAACTTCAACGATCTCGCCGCCTTCGCCATGGTGGCGCGGGAGCGCAGCTTCACCAAGGCCGGCGCCAAGCTGGGTGTCTCGCAATCGGCGTTGAGCCAGACCATCAAGGGGCTCGAGGAGCGGCTCAAGCTCCGGCTGCTGACCCGTACCACGCGCAGCGTGGCGCCGACGGAAGCCGGCCTCAGGCTGCTGGAGACGGTCGGGCCACGGTTCGAGGAAATCGAGGCGGAAATCGCAGCGCTCGGCGAATTGCGAGGCAAGCCAGCCGGAACGATCCGCATCACGGCCGGCGAACATGCGGCGATCTCGGCCCTGCAGCCGGCCCTGAGGCGCTTCCTGCCGGATCATCCCGACATCAAGGTCGAGATCATCGTCGACTATGGTCTCGTCGATATCGTGGCGGCGGGTTACGACGCGGGGGTGCGCTTGGGCGAACAGCTTGCAAAGGACATGATCGCCGTCCGGATCGGCCCTGAGATGCGCATGGCCGTGATCGGGTCGCCGGCTTATTTCAAGCGCTATGGCGTTCCAGAGACCCCGCAGGACCTGACCTCTCACAACTGCATCGCGTCTCGTCTCCCGACCTATGGTGGGCTGTTTCCCTGGGGGCTGGAAAAGGACGGCCGTGAGGTCAAGGTCCGTGGCGAGGGACAGCTCGTGTTCAATAGCCTCGCACTGCGGCTGAATTCGGCGCTCGACGGGCTCGGGCTGACCTACATACCTGAGGATCAGGCGATCCCGCATATCCGTGCGGGCCGCCTCATGCGGGTGCTCGAGGACTGGTGCCCGCCATTCCCCGGCTATCACCTCTACTATCCGAGCCGGCGGCATTTCTCGCCGGCCTTGTCGGTCCTCGTCGACGTCCTGCGCTATCGCGGTTGATGCCGCTGCCAGAAGGCATGGCCCCTGGCGGATTGACCGAGCTGAAGCAGCTTCAGGCCGTAATAGGTGACGACCATGACGAGCCCGGCGACGGCCGCGCAATGGACGAAAAAACCCACGACCGATTCCTCGAAGTTCCACCAGTCCAGCGTCATCTGCATCGAAAGCTTCGTGCCCAGACCGAGCTGCAGGAAACTCCAGACGCCATGGATCGCGATGGCCACTGCCATCGCCCGCAGCAGGAGCGTGCGCAGCGCGTTTGGTTCCCTGATCCCGAACAGGTTGCGCGCCACTCCCATCAGCAGCGGCCAGCGCAGGCCGAGATGGATCGCGACGATCACCAGGGCCCAATAGGCCGCGAGCGTATGGATCTGCCGCACCGTGAAGCCGCCCCAGGGCGGAAGGACGCTCGACAACGCGTTCGAGATCAGCACGCTGGTGACGAGCAGCGCCAGCATGGTGGTCAGCAACGCGAAGGTTATGCCGACATTGAACAGGCTGCGAGGCTCGCGCCGTGTCCGCGCAATCCCACCCCACCAGCGCCGATTGAAGAGATTATGCGCGATGAGCAGCAGGAACATCGCCGTCCCCGCCAGCTCATGGACCGCGTTGCCCAGCCACCAATAGGCGAAGCCGAGCAGCAACAGGACCGCGGTCAGGCTATCGAGCCACAAACGGGACAGAAAAAGACGGCTCACCTCGCGTTTCCCCGTCTACTCGATCGGCGTGCCGTTGAAGCGGGGAATCCGGGAGCCGGTGAAAAGATACTCTGCTCCCGACTGGCTGCTGTGGCAGGACTGGCAGCGAGCGGTGTTCTCTGCGGTATTGATCGTCTTGTCGGGCCAGAACCACTGGAACTGCCAGTCGCCGGTGCGGCGGCGCTCATCATAGTCCGCCCCCCAGCCTGCGCCCTTCTCCATCACGAAATAGCGGAAGAGCTTGCCGTCCCGGTGGTCGACGAGCACGAAATGCGTGCCGGCGGGCACGGGCTGGCGATCCCGGATCGCCTTGATCGCCTCGGGCGTCGTCATGATGTGCTCCATGACGTTGCCGCGCCGCACGGTGGTGTAGTGCACGAGCTTGTCGAGCTGCGGGAATGTGACCCGCGTTGCTTCGGCGTGGACCTGCCAGCCGACGGTGAGAACAGCCGCCATGGACAGGCTCGCCAGGGCGATCTGGAATGCAGGGATTTTCATCTTCGTCTCGTTTCTAGCGCCGGTACTGCTCGTCCGAGACGTGCTCCAGCCAATCCACGGTCTTGCCGTCCTGTGCCTCCGAGATGGCGACATGCGTCATGCCAGTGGTCGGCGCTGCGCCGTGCCAGTGCTTCACGCCAGGCGGGATCCAGACAGTATCGCCGGGGCGGATTTCCTGGACCGCACCGTCCCAATGCTGCACCAGCCCGACACCGGCCGTGACGATCAGCGTCTGGCCGAGCGGGTGGGTGTGCCAGGCGGTGCGCGCACCGGGTTCGAAGGTCACCGTGCCGCCGCTGACCCGCGCCGGCGCGCTGCCCTGGAAGCGGCCGTCGACACGGACCGTTCCGGTGAAATTCTGGGCGCCGCCCATGCTCGTCTTCTGGGAGCCGGCGCGCTGGACGACGACCTCCTGGCTGGTCTGGGCCAGGGCGGAGGCTATCGGCAGCAACATGGCGAGCAAGGTGAGGACTGGAGCGATCATCCCGGCTTTCATTTCGACTTGAAGACTTCACGGGCGACCCCGACCGCCGTGATGGCGTTCGGCCAGCCCGCGTAGAAGGCGAGCTGCGTGATCGCCTCGACCAGCTCCGTCTCGGTCACGCCATTCTGCCGCGCCAGGGCGAGGTGGGAGCGGAGCTGATCGGGACGGTTCATCGCGACCAGCGCGCTGACGGTGACGAGGCTGCGGTCGCGCTTGGAGAGGCCCGGACGCTCCCAGATGTCGCCGAACAGGACGTTGTCCGTGAGCTCCGCCATCTTCGGCGCGATGTCACCCATCAGCTGCTGCGCGCGTGACGGCGGCTTGGAGGGAGCCGCACCGGAGGCGGCGGGAGGCTGGCTTTGCGCGATTGCCATGGTGGAAACTCCTCCGGACAGAAGCAGGCCGGCTGCGACGAACAGATTTCTGGTGAGCGTCTTCAACGCGCGTGACTCCTCGAAGTTGGGGGAGGACATGACGCCCCGGAACGGAGCCGGGACGTCATGTTGCCAAAGATTTCAGTGGAACCCCGGCGATAAGCCAACAGCCCGTAGTTACGAACGACCGGAGACAAGTGTTCTGGCGAAGAACGGCGCCAGCTTGCCCATCGCGGCGTCGACATATTCGGGAACCCAGTAGGTTTCGATATGTGTCGCGCCCTCGATCTTGAACAGTTCCTTGTCCGTCGTGCCGGTGGCCTTGGGGAATGCGTCCTCGGTCATGTACAGGCTGTCGGCCTTGCTGCCCGCGATCATCAGCAGGGGCTGGTCGATCAGCTCGATCTGATCCGTGGCATCCCAGCGCATCAGATCCAGCAAGCTGCTCATCGTGTACTTGAAGGTCGAGTTGGGATGAGCGTGCGTCTTCCAGTAGTACTCGTAACCCTGCCGGTACATTTCGAACGGCAGCTTGGCGATCTGCTCGTCGGTCAGGTTCGCATCGCCTGCATAGAGGATGCCTCCGCCGGCCATCTCCTGACCGCGGGCCTGCGAAACCTGCTGCAGGCGCTCCTGGATCGTCTTCAGTTGCGAATCCGCGAAGCCGTTGCGACGAACCCGTCCCGAGTTGAACATGCTCAAGGTCGCGACCGACTTGAAACGCTTGTCGGTTTTCGCCGCGGCCAACGAATATCCGCCGCCGCCGCAGATGCCGAGCAGGCCGAGGCGCGCGACATCGACGCCCGGATGGCGGGTGATGAAGTCCGCCGCGCCATGGATGTCCTCGATGCGGAACTGGGGCTTGTCCACGCTGCGCGGCTGGCCGCCGCTGCCGCCCTGATAGGCGGCATCCGCGGTGATCGCGATGTAGCCCTGTTCCGCCAGGCGCTGGGCATAGAGGCCCGCGACCTGTTCCTTCACCCCGCCATTCGGGTGCGCCACGACGATGGCGGGATATTTTTGGCTCGGATCGTAGTTCGCCGGGGTGTAGACGTTGGCGACGATGTCCAGCCCGTTGAGCCTGTATTTGACCGGGTGGATATTGACCTTGCCCGGCTCGTTCTTCGTGATCGCACCGTCATAGACCAGGGTGAACGGATTCTGCTTGAAGTCCGCTGCGACAGCGGCGGCATTGGTCATTGCTGAAACTCCTAACACTGCGCCTGATAGAACAAGCCCCGAGCTTCCGAGGAACTCGCGCCTGCTTTTGTTGATGACTGCGTTGATCATTTCGATCGTCTTTCTCGCTTTTGCGAATGACGGGTTCGCAGGACCTCGCGAGAGGTCACGCGCGACGGTCAATCCAGCTTCTTCTCGGCAAGGAACTTCGAGACCTGATCCGCGATCTCGACATTGTTCAGGTCCGAGAACGGGAAATGCGTATTGCCCTTGATGCCCACCTCCGGAAGGTGGACCACGGTCACCTGACCGCCATGCTTGTTGACGGCGTCACGCCAGATCCGAGCCATCTCCAGCCGACCACGCCATGCATCCTGCGTCGGCACATCGGTCGCTTTGGCCGGGATGTTGTCACCGTAGAAGACGATGATCGGCACCTTGGTCAGGGCCATGAACTCCGCCATCGGAACCGGCACGCCTTCGAGCGTGTCGAAGGAGGTCGGAACCGGCTTGGGCAGTTCGCCTTCGGGGAAGACGAAACCGCTTCCGGGCTCGAACGCGACGATCGCCTTGACGTTCTGGCTCTTGATCGCCGTCAGCCAGCCCGGGCCACCGCTTTGCGAATGCGTCATCAGGATGCCGGGGCCGATCTTGGCGAACAACGCGGAGACGCCGTCGGAGATGAGATTGGCGTCGAACGCCCCGGTATTCGGGGTCATGGCGCGGAAATACTGGTTCAGCGTCTCCGGCTTTCGATCGAACTGGACGCCGTCGAAATAGTTCGGCCAGATGCCGACGCGGAACTGGCCGAACCAGAACTGCTCGTCCGGCACTGGCTTGATCGTCGTCTCGACCGTGCTGCGCCCGGCATTGCCCCGGCGCGGCTGATCAATGAGGTAGGTCGCAAAGCGCCGACGCAGGAAAATGGTCTGGAAGCCTTCGCGCCCATCCGGCGTCGTCTCCCAGGTCTTCGAGAACTGCCCGGCTCCATGCCACATCACGATGGGCAGGCTGCGGGTGTTCGCCGGCACCTGGTAGAACGCGTAAAGATGGTCGCCATGGAAGGTCTGGCCGGCAGGCTGCAGCGGCTTCAGCGGATCGAACGTGCCCGGCGCGGTCGTGACCGTGCCGCCGACGGCGAAGCTGCCCTGGTCCTGAATGACCAGCGGTTCAGGCTTCACGGCCGATTGCGCACGCGCAGGCGCCAGACCCAGGACGCTTGCCGCAATGAGGAATGGCGGGATGAGGAATTTCTTATCGACGGCAGGCATTTGTCCCTCGGTTGCTGCATCAGCTCACCGGGAACCTAATCACCTTCCCAAGCCTCGATTAGGCATCTTGATCCACTAGGACAGATAAGTGCTGCTAATGAATGCAGCGGCGAATATCGGCGGCGCAGGGCGTCGCCTCCGGGCTCCCTGGCCATAAAAACGTCGCCTGGTACGGCTCTGTCAGGCAGCAGCGTCATTTCATTGCGAGGATGCCATGGCCTTTGGGAACGCAACCTTTCGGCGGCTTCTCATCTGGTTTGCCCTGATCATCGCGACGGGCCCGGTTTGTGCCCAGGTCCCGAGCGAGCTCCAGGGCGAATGGTCCACCGACAGGCAGCGTTGCGAGCAGATCAACGGCGAGGTCGATGTCCTGTCGATGGGCGCGGCGGATTTCGCCTTCTACGAGATCGGCTGCACCGTCGCGCGCCCGGCGCCGAGGCAAGACGGCATCAGCTTCAGCGCGCAATGCCAGAAGGGCGGAAGCCAGATCACCCGCGGGACGGCCGACTTCCGCCGCACCGGGCGCGACACGATCGTCCTGGCGCTGAAAGGCTTCCCCTGGGGCTCCAGCGACGGTCTGGCGTTCCACCGCTGCCAGCGAAAGACGCGCTAGCTTCTCCGCGCAACCGGCCGGCGGACGAACCACCGGGGCCTTGCCTCAGGCGAAGAACAGCCCCGCCTGGACCTCGGCAATGGTCAGCGGATTGGCGCTGTGGACCTGGAATGAATAGTAGCTCGAGCCCTGGGCGATGTAACCGATCACGTCGGTGCCATACTGGGTGAGATAGACCGAGCCGCTATAGGCGCTCGGCAAGATGATGTAGTCCTGCACGCCGCCGGCCTTGAAGTCGGCGATGTAGTCGGCATCTCCAGCCCTAACGTCGAAGCTCAGGTTGAAATAATCGAGCCCGCCGACATTGTAGTCGCCATAGAACGTATCGTTGCCGAGATAGCCGCCGAGCGCGTCCGAGCCATTGCCGCCGAGGACGGTGTCGTTGCCGCCGCCCGAGAAGATCGTGTCATTATCGGCGCCGCCATCGATATAGTCGTTGCCGTTTCCGGTCGCGATCGTGTCGTTGCCGGCTTCGCCGAGCGCGCTGATCGTGTTGCCCAGGCCGGAATAGATCGTGTCGTTGCCGCTGCCGCCATAGGCCACGTCGGTGCCCTGATCGGCCCAGATCGTATCGTTGCCGCCGCCGCCATAGAGCTTGTCGTTGCCTTCCCCGCCGATCAGCGTATCGGCCCCCTCACCGCCATCGAGATAGTCCTGGCCGCGCCCGCCATCGAGATAGTCGGCACCGAGGCCGCCATAGAGGCCAGCCTTGATCAGCCAGCTCCCACCCGCGAGATCGCGCGGCGCGATCACGGTGAGACCGTTCGTGTCATCCCCGTCGCCGCCGAACAGGACGTCGTCGGCATCGAGACCATAGAGTCCGTCGACACCGTCGCCGCCATAGAGGACGTCGCTGCCGGTCACGATGTCGAACTGAATGATGCCGTCATTCACATCGGCATAGTTGTAGTCGAACATGCCGCCGACGAGCAGGTCGTTGCCGTCGTCGCCCGTCAGGCGATCTGCAGTGGCGTCGCCGTGAATCGTGTCGTTGCCGCTGCCGCCATAGCCATACATCGTCGTGTTGCTGTTATTGGCGATGAAGTCGTTACCGCCTCCGCCATAAATCTGAGGCGAGCCGATCACGGTGAAGATTCGGTCGTTGCCTTCGAGGCCGTAGACCACGCTTTGCGCAGCGTCGATGCGATCATCGCCGTCCGTCCCGATCTGTGACATGCGTTCTCCTCCTCCGTTCCATGTCGCGGCGCCCCCCGGCGCATCAATTTCACGCCTTGAGCGGCTCCCGCTCCGAGCCTGCCATGGCCGCGCCGCCGCTCCGTCCTCCATTTGAAGGATGCGGGTCTTGCCGCATGACGTATCGTGCTGTGCTGCTCATCGAATCGGTGCAGCGAAGCTTTGCCGCGACATCATGCCGAGACCGGCTTGTCACTCTTCCAGGGCGGTCGTAGGCTTCGTGAATGACGGAGCGGGCTGCTGATGAAATTCATCGTTCTTTGCTACCCGCGGACGGGGTCGACCCTTCTCATTACTGCTCTGGGCGCCCATCCTGCCGTCCGGCAGGGCATGGAAATATTCAATCCCGTGCTGGAAGGCGACGCTCCATGGGTCGACTGGCGTAAGGAAACCTTCGCCTCGCTCTATGGGCCGCAAGACAGCTACCTCAACCCGCAAGGTTACCTGGACGGCGAGCGGTTCAACTTACGCCTGCTGTCGGAGCGCTTCTTTGCTGACTTCGACGGCACCAAGATCATGTATGATCAGCTCGCCCGGAACTCGGGCGTCTGGGACCATGTCCGCTCCTTGCCCGACCTGCGCGTCATCGTCCTGCGCCGGAACATCGTCGAGGCGGCCGTCTCCTTCCGCATCGCCATGGAGACGGGCCTCTGGCATGTCGCGGCCGGCGGCGACGTGCCCGCGACGCCCAGGCTGACCTATGAGCCCGGCTATATCGGCTGGTTCTACGATCATTTCTGTGCGCCCGAACCGGCCGTCCTCGATCTGTTCGGGAAGCATCGGCTGATCGAGGTGGATTACGACGACCTGGTCTCGGCCTGGCCCCGGACATTGCGCTCGGTCCAGGCCGGGCTTGGGCTCGAGCCGCTGGCCGAACCGCCTCCGTTCAGGAAGGGAACGCAGGGCTCCCTCGAGGACCTCATCGTCAATTACAGCGAGGTCAGGGCCCACTATGACAGGCACCCGATCCTGGCGCGTCATTTCGAGACCGCGTCGCGGCCGGCCGCAGCGCCGCTCCGGGCCCGGATGTGAACCATGAGCGACGCGGACCCCGCCACTGACGGTTTGACCAGCGAGCAGGTGCTCGCCCTGATCCTGCCGCCCAATGTCTCGCATGGCTATGGCGGGCATCTCGTCGACATGAACGGCGTCGACTATATCGACATGGTCTCCGCCTGGGGCACCAATATCCTGGGCTACGGCTATGAGCGCATCGCCAGGGCGGTGTCGGCCCAGATCGCGAAATACGCCAATCTCGGCATGGCCGGCCCCGAGTTCAGCCGCCTGCACGGGCTGCTGCTCCAGCATGTGCCCTGCGCCGAGGCGATCCATCTGGTGAAGAACGGCTCGGACGCGACTGCGGCGGCGATCCGTCTCGCCCGCTTCGCGACGGGGCGCGTCAAGATCCTGCATCGCGGCTATCATGGCGTGCAGGACTGGTACATGGCCTCGATCCGCTCGCCCGGCGTGCCCGACACCCACCATGCCCAGATCGTCAGCCTCGCCACGCTCGATCCGCAAAGCGTCCGCCAGGCGCTCGCTGCCCATCCTGGCGAGTTCGCGGCCCTGATCATCGACCCGATGCTCTGGCCGATCCCCGATCGCGAGGCGATGCTGGAGATCCGCGATCTCGTCGAGAAGGACGGCGCCCTGCTGATCTTCGACGAGGTCGTCTCCGGATTTCGGGTCGCCGTCGGCGGCATGCAGCAGGTCTGGGACGTGACGCCCGATCTCGCCTGCTACGGCAAGGGCATCGCCAACGGCTCGCCGCTCTCGGTGCTCGTCGGCCGCGAGAAATGGATGCGGCATGTCCATTCGATCAATTACAGCCTGACCTTCGGCCTCGAGGCCGTCTCGATCGTGGCGGCCGTCGAGACCATCGGCGAGATCGTCGATCGCAACGTCTGCGCCGATCTCGCCCGCAAGGGCCAGGAGCTGAAACGGGCCTACGCCGCGCTTTGCGCGGCACGCGGGATCAAGTCCGCCCTGGTTGGACATGATTGCCGGCCGCAGCTCGAATTCGAGGGTGCGCCCGGCGTGGCTGGCGATCTCTGCCACTACCTGACGATCCAGGAACTCGCCCGGAACCGGGTCTGCACCTACGGCACCTTCAGCCTCAGCTACTCCCATACGAGGGCAGACATCCAGGCCGTCATCCGCGCCTTGGAACATGCGCTCGACAAGGTCGAACTCACCATCCGCCAGAATGCCCCCGCATTCGTCCAGGCGACGGGGCAATAGCGGGCCAGCGAAAGCCGTCACGGCGAGAGGATCGTAGGATGCGTCTATCGACCCTGATGCGACCGATCCGGAGCCTCAGTGCCCGGTTCAGCGGCGCCCTGCCCGCCTCGGAGCTCATCCCCAGCCCGGTTCCCGAACTCGTCTTCGATCCGGAGCAGGCCGCGCTCGACGCCGAGCTCTCGCCGGCCTCGATCATGTCGAAGACGCCGGAACAGCTCGAAAAGCTGGTGACGCCGCTGTCGCTCGCCGAGATCACGACGCGCTACGGCGATGACCGCTGGCTGCACAATTACATGCTCAGCATCTGGGAGAACGTGAACGGCCGGACCCGGCTATCCGCCTATCCCTGGAACATGACGCTGGGCATCACCAGCACCTGCAACGCCAAATGCACCTTCTGCTCGGTTCCGGTCCGGCGCAGCCGCCACCCCGCGCTCGAGAACGACCTGGAGGCGATCCCGCATCTGGAGCTTCTGCTGTCCTATTCGCGGCTGCTGCTGATCACCGGCGGCGAGCCGACCATCCATCCGCGCTTCGGCCGGATGCTGCGCCGCCTGCGCGAGATCCTGGACCCGCGCGCCTATGTCACCCTGATCACCCATGGCCACCGGCTGCATCGCTTCGAGGAGGAGCTGTCGGAGGTCAATATCAACTTCGTCATCAGCCTGAACGCCGCCACCGCGGCGACCCATCACTCCCTGATGAAGCTCGGCGAGGACGCCTTCCCGAGGATCGTCGAATCGATCCGCTGGGCCCGCTCGAAGGGGCGCATCGTCGATATCAGCTGCGTCGTGGTGCGCGAGAACCTCGCCGAGATCCCCGACCTCCTGCGCCTGGCCGAGGAACTCGGCGCGCATGGCGTCTATCTCCGCACGCTGATCCCCGGCGACTATTATGCCGTGATGTTCCCCAATCCGGAGGACTTCAAGTCGCTGCCGGCCTGGAGCCATCCCGACGTCGCCTATTGGCAGGAACGCGCCCGCGAGGCGATCGCTGCGACCAGCGTCGAGGTCTATGGCGATCCCGACCAGTGGAGCGTTCCCCTGCACTCGGCCGAGCTGCCCGCCAACACGGATCGCGAGACGCTGGTCGCCTCGGTGCGCAACGACCCGCCGATTGCGCTCACGAAGGGCGATCCCTTGCCCGCCGGCAGCACGCACGACAATTGGCGCCAGCCGGTCGCCAATCCTTACGGCCGGATGGCGCCTTTCGCCTGCAGCTATCCCTGGTATGCGCTCAAGATCCTCGATCCGAGCCAGCGCATCTATCCATGCAGCTTCATGCACCAGATCATGGGCCATGACGATGTCGGGCTGCACGGCGCGCCTGAGTTCATGGATCTCTGGAACAGCCCGGCGATGATCCATCTGCGCGAGACGCTGCAGCATGGCCCCCTGCTGCCGGAATGCATCACCTGCCCCTCGCAGATGGGCGGACAGGGCCAGTGCCAGTCGGATAAGCAGGCTGCCGAGAGCGCCTGACCGGCCCGGCCGTTCACGGTCCGGTAAGGTCTGGCGGGTGTTATCGGGACCGGGTGGCGCGGGAACCAGAAGGGATCCAACGGCATGGATATCCGATGACCAGGCGGGTCACGACGGCTCTCGTCACGGCCGCCATCGCCGCCGGCACGCTCGTCGCCGCCTCGTCGCCGACCAGCGCCTTCTGGGAGCGCTCTCATATCGCCGCCTGCGCCGAGGCGCGGTCCGAGGCCGAATGGCTCCGGAAACAGTGCTGGATCTTTGATCCGGTGCCTGAATTCCCCGTTCCGGCTCTCTATCCCTATGGAGAGTCCTATTCCCTGCCTTATGGCGGGTCGCACCGGCATCGACCGGGCGGCAAGCCCGTGGTCCGCCGCCTCGGATAGACCACTGATCGGCGCCGGCACGGCGAGCCCGCCGCTCCGTTCGGTACGGCGGGCATGTCCAACGTGCTTCGACCTCAGGCGAAGAACAGCGCCGCCTGGACCTGCGCCACGGTGAGCGCGGTATAGCCGTGCACCTGGAACGAATAATAGCCCGATCCCTGAGCGATATAGCCGATCACGTCGGTGCCATACTGCGTCAGGTAGACCGAGCCGCTATAGGCTGTCGGCAGGATGATATAGTCCTGCACGCCGCCGGCCTTGAAGTCGGCGATGTAGTCGGCGTCTCCCGCCCTGACATCGAAGCTCAGGTTGAAATAATGAGCCCACCGACATTGTAGTCGCCATAGAAGGTGTCGTTGCCGAGATAGCCGCCGAGCGCGTCGGAGCCGTTGCCGCCGAGGATGGTGTTGTTGCCACCACCCGCAAACACGATGTCGTTGTCGGCGCCGCCATCGATATAGTCATTGCCGTTGCCGGTCGCGATCTGATCGTTGCCGGCCTCGCCGAGCGCGCTGATCGCGTCTGCGATCCCCGAATAGATCTTGTCGTCGCCAGTCCCGCCATAGGCGATGTCGGCGCCGGCATCCGCCCGGATCAGGTCGTTACCGGCGCCGCCGACGAGCGCGTCGTTGCCGGCCCCGCCGATCAGCGTGTCGTTATCGGCGCCGCCATCCAGGTAATCGTTGCCGCGCCCGCCATCGAGATAGTCGTCGCCGGTGCCGCCATAGAGGCCGCCCGTAATCACGTAGAGGGAGTAGGCGGCATTGTGATCCTTGACCGCGATTTCCGCCGCTCTGTTGTCGTCGCCGTCGCCGCCCAGCAGGATGTCGTCGCCGTCGAAGCCGTAGAGGGCATCGCGGTCCTGACCGCCGTCGAGATAGTCGTCACCGCTCAGCCCGCCTATAAGCGGCACGATCGAGCCGCCTGCAGCAACGGTATAGAGAAAATCGCCCCCGACCAGCAGATCGCTTCCGGTCTCGCCATAGAGATAGTCAAGATTCGCGCCGCCGTGGATGGTATCATTCCCATGACCACCGAATCCATATAGAGTTCCGGTGCTCTTATTGCCAATGAAATCGTGACCGTTACCGCCATAAATGTTGGCCTCTACCAGGTACGTAAGAATTCTATCGCTTCCATCAAGGCCGTATACCGTGAACTGCGTTGCGGTAACGTAATCATCTCCATCCGTCAGCACCTGAGACATGACCGCCCTCCCCGCGAATTGCCGCGCTGATCCTCGGCAGCGGCATTCGAGGAAGTTCGGAACGTTAGGTCAACTCAAATACGCCTTCCAAGCCCTCTCAGCACTTGTAGACGGTGCCGGCGGTGCTCGGCCCCTTCCAGCCGTGATTGGCCACGTCGGACAGGACATGCGTGCCGCCGGCCTCGGCGCCGCGGACCTTGAGCCGGGCGAGCGCGCTGTCGCGAGCCCGGTCCATCAGCACGCTCTGGCTGATCGAGCCGTCGCCATTGATCTGGGTGAGGCGCTTGCAGCTCTCGACCACGGCGGCGGTCTCGGTCACCACCACCGCGTTGGAACGCGAATTGGGGACCATGCAGGCGCTGAGCGCCAGGGCCGGGACGAGCAGGAGGAAACGTAGCAGCATCGGATGTCCTTCCGCGGGGTCTGGTCGCGACCATTTCTCTGCTTCGCATGATCGGCCGCGACGCCGCAAATTCAAGGGCCTTGCGGCGGGCGGGCGAGGATCACCGAGGATCGCATTGAACAACGGCCGCGCGTGCTCTATCTCGGGCCGCTTCATCAAAGGTCGCTTGCGGGGCCGTCAGGCCGGCATGTCGCGGCCCGCAATCCGCGACCCAGCACGAGGATCGACCATGGCCCGCAAGAAATCCAAGCCGCTGGATGCCGAATTCGTCATGTTCGACGTCGTCTACAGCGACGGCTCGCGCTCCTCGAACCGGCGCGTGCCGACCGCCCTGCTCGGCGGGCTCGACGGCGACGAGCCGGCGCGGGACGCGATCATCGAGCAGGATACCGCGATCGCCGAAAAATCCGGCAGGCCGGCGCTCGCCATTACATCGCTGACGCGGTCCGGCAAGACCAGTGTCGAGAAGCCGGCGCAGCGTCCGCGCCGCGAGCGAGCGTAACCGGCGCGACACACTTAGTAATCTTAACGAGGCGGAGCGTCTTGACCCTTGCCGAAACGATAGTTTCTATGCGAACTGACGGCTCTAGGGTGGCTGAAAAGGACTTTCTCCAATGCGTTCACTGATTGTCGTGGGGCTGCTGGCGGCGGGGCTCGCCGGTTGCCAGACCGCGCAGGAATCCATGGCCGACGCCGAGGTGACCTGCGAATCCCAAGGCTTCCGTCCCGGCACGCGTGCTTACCAGCAGTGCCGTTCGGCGAATTATGTCGAGAACCGCCGCAGCTCGAACGAGACGGCCAGCGCCGTCGCGGGCGGCGTCGCTGCCGGCGTCATTGGCGGCGCGATCATCGGCTCGGCCGCGCGTGGCCCGTATTATCGCCGTGGCTATTACGGCCCGGGCTACTGGTGGTAGCAGAATCTATCCCGGGAGGCGTTCAGCCTCCCGGGATATCCTGATTTCCTTTTTCAAATCTATCGCTTTGCGTTGCGGCGCCGGGCCGGCGTGGGCGCAGGTTCGCTGTTCGAGCTGAGCAGCGATCCGAGCACATAGATCGCGATGCCGACCCCGAGCAACGCCGCCAGCGGCTCCCTCTCGGTCCGCTTCGCCAGCAGACGGCCGCCATCGCGGGCATAGTCCTGCGCCACGCTGCCTGACGACCTCAACCAGCTCTCCCCGTTCTTCCAGGCGCTTTCGCCGGCCTTGACCGCATCATCGCCGCCATAATCCGAGAACAGCCGGCGCAAGCGCGGATAATCCGGCTGCCAGGCCGGCGTCGACGGCCGCATGCTTGCCCATGCGATCAGACCGACGCTGAGCGCACCGAGGCCGAAGACCACCAGCGGATGGCGCTCGACGGCGCGCATCGCGGCCTCTCCGCCCTCCTGCGCATAGCGGCCCGCGCTGCGCGCCGCCTCCCCCGCATCCATATCGCCGACGGCGTCCTTGGCGCGGTAATAGCCGTCCTTGACGGTATCCGCGACGCCGCTCGCCTTCGCCTTGAGGCCTTCGCCGGCGCGCTCGATCTCGTCTTCGGTTTCGTCCCAGCCTTTCGGCATGTCGGGCGGGAACTTGTTGCTGATCGCCATTGGGGCCTCCATCTGCGGATCGGGGATGTATCCAGTGAACGAGGCACCTCCGGCAGAGTTCCGAGACAGCTGCGGAAATCTGCGATTCTCCCGCGCCTGCCGGCTAAGGCTTGTTGCAGCCGGAATGCAGCCATGACGAGGTCAAGATTCGATGCGACTTGCCTGTCATCCACTCTGGACCGACAGGAGACGCTCATGGACATCGAACAGTTCCGGGCGCCGCTGGGGCCCGTCATGACCGACCCGGAATGGATCGCGCTCGAAAGTCTCGACGAAGAGACCAAGCACTTCATCTTCGACGACGCCATGCTGCGCGTCCTGACCCAGCGCGGGCTGGTCGAGCCGAAGGAAGGGCAATGGCGCGTCACTCCGCATGGTCAGCAGGCCTTGAACGAGCGCAGCGCCTACTAAAGGCGCTCCAGCGAGAGCGCATGAATTGCTCCGGGACACCGGACGACGCCGGGCGATGCAGGCCGCATCGCCCGGCGTCCGCTTTCAGGCGACATGCCATGGCCGCGCGCACTGGAAATCGCTCTCCGGCGCATCACATGAGAAGCTCCGCGCGGACCTGAGGAGCATCATGGCCAAGCCCGTCAGCATCACCGTTTCCCATGATCTCGGGCGCGAGGCCGCGCTGGCGCGCCTGCAGGGCGGCATCGACCGCATTCGCGACAAGCTCGGCCTGGTGAAGATGCAGCTGGTCGAGGAAAGCTGGAGCGGGAACACGCTGCAATTCGCGGTCGCGGCGCTGGGCTATACCGTTCGCGGCCGGCTCGATGTCGAGGACACGCTCGTGCGCATCGAGGTGATGCTGCCCTGGGTGCTCGCGGTCTTCGCCGAGAAGCTCAAGCTCGGGGTCGAGAAGCAGGGCCAGATCCTGCTCGAGAAGCCGCGTGCCTGAGGCCGGATAGTCCCTCTCCCGGCGGGGCTGAGCGCAGTGCGACAATTGGTCTGGTTCGATCGGCACCGATTTTGCCCCCGGACAACTCCGCGAGCCACGCTCGGCGGTTGAAATTCACCGGCTCGCCCGCCATGATTCGAGCGCCCCCTTTTCACCCCTTCACCATTCCGGGAGACCGATGCATCACGGCCCGCTGATCGCCATTCTCGTCGCGGGCCTCGGCCTTGCTTTCATCTTCGGGGCGCTTGCCCAGAAACTCCGTATCTCCCCGCTGGTCGGCTATCTCCTCGCCGGCGTCGCCGTCGGCCCCTTCACGCCGGGCTTCGTCGCCGATCAGGGCCTCGCCAACGAGCTGGCCGAGATCGGCGTCATCCTGCTGATGTTCGGCGTCGGCCTGCATTTCTCGCTGAAGGACCTGCTGTCGGTCAAAGCCATCGCCGTGCCCGGCGCCATCGTCCAGATCGGCGTCGCGACCCTGCTCGGGCTCGGGCTCGGCCTGCTGCTGGGCTGGACCTGGATCGCGGGACTGGTCTTCGGCCTGGCGCTGTCGGTCGCGAGTACGGTCGTGCTGCTGCGCGCCCTGCAGGAACGGCGCCTGGTCCAGACCGAGAAGGGCAAGATCGCGGTCGGCTGGCTGATCGTCGAGGACCTCGCCATGGTGCTGGCGCTGGTGCTGCTGCCTGCCATCGCCGATGCGCTGAACGGCGCGCGGCCAGGCGCACCGGGCCCGCTCGCGACGCAGTTCGATTTCGGCCTCTGGGGCGTGCTCGGCCTGACGCTCGCCAAGGTCGTCGCCTTCGTCGCCTTCATGCTCATCGTCGGGCGCCGGATCATCCCCTGGGTGCTGCACTGGGTGGCCCATACCGGCTCGCGCGAGCTGTTCCGCCTGGCCGTGCTCGCAGTCGCGCTCGGCGTCGCCTATATCGCGGCCAGCCTGTTCGGCGTCTCCTTCGCGCTCGGCGCCTTCTTCGCCGGCATGATCCTGAACGAGTCGCCGCTGAGCCAGCGCGCCGCCGAGGAATCGCTGCCGCTGCGCGACGCCTTTGCGGTGCTCTTCTTCGTCTCGGTCGGCATGCTGTTCGATCCGGGCATCCTGCTGCGCGCGCCGGGGCCGCTGATCGCCACGCTGGCGATCATCCTGATCGGCAAGTCGCTCGCCGCCTGGCTGATCGTACGGGCCTTCGGACGCTCGAACGCGGTGGCGCTGACCATCTCGGCGAGCCTGGCGCAGATCGGCGAGTTCTCCTTCATCCTCGCCGGGCTCGGCGTCTCGCTGGCGATCCTGCCCGAGCAGGGCCGCGATCTGGTGCTTGCCGGCGCGATCCTGTCGATCCTGCTCAACCCCGTCCTCTTCGCGATCGTCGACCGCCTGAGCATGGATGCCGTGCCGGTGGCGAAGCCCAAGCCGAGCGCCGCGGCGCCCGCACCGGAACCGGAGCCGGAGCGCGACATCGTGCCGACCGCGCTGGTCGAGCACATGGTCGTCGTCGGCTATGGCCGGGTCGGCTCGCTGCTCGGGGCCGGGCTGATCCGGCACGGCGAAAAGCTCCTGGTGATCGAGGATCAGTCGGACGCCATCGAGGCGGCCAGGCGCGACGGCGCCGAGGTCATCATCGGCAACGCCGCCGATCCCGAGGTGCTCGCAGCCGCCGGCCTCTGGCGCGCGAAGCGGCTCTTCGTCGCGATTCCGGGCAGCTTCGAGGCGGGACAGGTCTGCGAGCAGGCGAGGCGCGACAGCCCGTCGCTACCGATCGTCGCCCGGGCGCATTCGGACGCCGAGGTCGAGCACCTGACCAAATGCGGCGCGACGCTGACGATCATGGGCGAGGCCGAGATCGCCCGTGCGATGCTGGCGCTCTGCACCCGGTCCGGTGCGGAACCGACGGAGCCGCCGCCGGCCGCCTCCGCGGCGTGACGTTGTCCGCCCCCTCATCTCTCGAGGGTATTGCGACCGATAGCGGACAAGTCAGCGAGTCGAGGACAGAGCTTCGCGTGGTCGCCTCGGGCTGACTGACGGTGCGGCAAATCCTTGACCGCGAGGGGTCGCGGTCAAGGTTTGATCTCTGCCAGCGAGATCGGCGGCTACCGCCTAGTTGGATGCGGTATGCGTGGACTTATGCCCGCGATAGGTCGCATGAGCGGGCTTGTGATTGATCTGGATCGTCTTGCCGGTTCGCACGACACGCGCCGGCAGAACCTGCGTCTGGGAGACGTAACGGGTCTGGGGCACGATCACCGTGCGATCATGCACGCGTGTGATCACATTGGTCCGGATCACCGGCTGCACGCGCGTGACGGTGACATGGCGGTTGATGTTCCGCACATAGCGGGTGCGGTTGACATCGTTGTAGCGGGTCACGTTGTTGACGCGCTGCACGGTATTGTAGCGATAGACCGTCCTCGTCGTCGGGCGGGCCGCGGCGTGCGAGATATGGACCGTCTTGCCGGTGCTGACATGGCGGGCGCCGAGCCGTTCCGTCCGGGATGCGTGTCGGTTCTCGTTCACGACCGCGGTCCGGTTATGAACGCGCGTGACGAGGTTGACACGTGTCACCGGTTGCACGCGGGTGACATTCACAACCCTCGTGACCTGGTTGACGCGGCGGGTGCGATTGACATCGCGATAACGCGTGACGTTGCGCTGCTGTTGCACGGTTCGGTAGTTATAGGTCGTATTGACCTTGGTGCTGGCAATGGGTCGCTTGCATTCTTTGCCGGCGCAGCGAGCTTCGGCCGACATCGGCAGCGTCACCGCCAAGACGGCGCCGGATAAGGCGATAATAGCGGCAATTTTCTTGAAGGACTTAAACATGGTCAACTCTCCTAGGGGCTTAAGAGGAAGACTCGATTACGATGAAAATCCAGCACGTTAACCACTGGAAATCTATTAGAAGCACTTCAGAAGCTGGAGAGTCGAGTCAGAGACGGAAAAGCTCGCATATTTTCAATTGCGCGAAATTCGCTAGTTTTAGGATCTTTTTACCTACCAGTGGTTGTATTGACGGGGTGAGGCGCTTTTGACCTCGTTGAGGTTTGGCCTCATTGACACCGTGTTCTTGCCAAATTGACTGTGTAGCGGGCGCGTTCGTTTCGCTCCTCAGGCGCATCGGACGCTTGGTGACGATGCCTGCCAGGCAAGGTTGCGTGTGGGTTGCGGCCAGCTCGCGAGATGGTTGCTGCGACGGGCAGCATCCGTGTTTTCGATAGGGCGGACCAAGGCGAAAAGCCGCTTGCCGCTTCGTATTCCGCTCAAACGCGGAATTGGGGCCTGGGGAACGCGTTTTCCGCTCATTTGATTAAAATGCGTTGGTTCAGGCCGGATTCATGGATCAGTATCAACCTGATCCATCCGGCCCGAAGCCACGTGGATGAGTTCGGAAGGTTAGAGGCATGCGCAGGATTTTGCAGGCTGGCCTGGTCTTTTTGACGGTTCTCGGCTTTGTCCAGGCCGCCTCCGCAAGCGAGCGTCGCGATTGCCATGGACAGGCGATCCGGGATCTCCAGCGCCTGTCGCCGCGCGGCTACGTGATCTACGAGGCGATGAAGGACAAGAAGCAGTTTCTGGGCTGGCTGAGTTGTGATGATGTCCAGCTGGGGCTGTCGACCGCGGTTCACGAGTCGGTGCATAATCTGACGGAGGAGCGCGATGCGTTTCCGCTGGTCAAGGGTGGAGAGATCCGCCGCCCGCACGAGCTCTCCAAATTCTTCGCTCCCAGCGAGATCGCCAAATCGTTCGCGGCACGCGACATCTTCGTCGCCGGTTATCTGCGCCCGGGCGGCGTCTCGTCCTCGAGCGATTTCCTCTATCTCCTGGATGAGCTCAACGCGTTCAGCCACGATCTGAACTCGGCTGTGGCGCTCGATTCCCTGCGCAGGAATGATCGCCAGATCGACCACCGCGACGGACTTGCCGCGCTCATGGCTTTCGTCATGACCTATGTCGACACGGCACGGAAGAAGCAGCCGGCGACATGGCAGGGGCTGCAGCGACCGGAGCCCAGGAAAGTCATCCAGACGTTATGGGCTCAAGCCGAAACGACCATGGCGTCATCCTGCGGTGTCCCCGAATTCGGCTCGAAGGACCGAGGCTATCTCAAGCTCGTCTGTGAGCGGAGCAATGGCGATGCGCTTGCCCAATTGCTCGGCCGGGCGCCGGTCTGCCCCAGCGCCTGCCTGACCTCGACGATCGCCTCGCCTCGCTAGAGTCGGTTCCGATCTGATTGGACCGTCATTGCGAGCGTAGCGAAGCAATCCAGAGCGGCAGAGAGCTCCACGTCTTCCTGGATTGCGTCGTCACTGCGCCCCTCGCAATGACGACTTCGCCGCCTGCGCGATCCAAAGGTTCGACACCGGCGCTCAGCTCTCGTCGGCGAGCGGATGCAGGTCGCGCACCATGCTCTTCAGCCGCTCGTCGAGGACATGGGTGTAGATCTGCGTCGTCGCGATATCGGCATGGCCGAGCAGCTCCTGCACGACGCGAAGATCGGCGCCGTTCTGCAGCAGATGGCTGGCGAAGGCGTGTCGCAGCACATGCGGACTGAGCGCCGAGGCCGGCAGGCCAGCCGCGCCGGCGAGCACCTTGAGGTCGCGGCCGAAGGCCTGGCGTGTCAGATGCCCGCTTTCCCCGTCCGAGGGGAAGAGCCAGCGGCTCTCGGCCCCGCCCGTCCCCCGCAGCACCGCCAGATAGGCCCGCGCCGCCTCGCGCGCCGCCTCGTTGAGCGGGACGAGCCGGTCCTTGTCGCCCTTGCCGCGGACCACCAGGAAGCGCTCGCGGGTCGTGGCCGCCGATAGCGGCAGCGCGATCAGCTCCGAGACGCGCAGGCCCGTGGCATAGAGCATCTCGATCAGGCAGCGCATCCTCAGCGCCTTGAGCCGCGCCGCCGGCGACAGGCCCTCGCGCTCGCTGGCGAGCCGCGCGGTCTCGATCAGGCGGTCGACATCCGCGACCGAGACGACCTTGGGCAGCGGCCGCCCCTGCCGCGGCCCCTCGATCGCGGCGGAAGGGTCGCTGCCGGTCAGGCCCTCGGTATAGAGGAAGCGGTGGAACTGGCGCACGGCCGAGAGCTTTCGCGCTGCCGAGGAGGCTTTCAGCCCGCGCGCCGCGAGATCGCCGAGCCAGGCGCGGATATCGTCGGGACCGATGGCGCCGAGATCGCCGGCGACGAAGCCGGTATAATCGTCGAGGTCGCGTTCATAGGCCTCGAGCGTGTTGCGCGCCGCACCTCGCTCGGCCGCGAGCATGTCGAGGAAAGCGGAGACCCGGGCGCGCGTCTGCCGGCTCATCGCGGCTGCAGCTTCGCGGGCGGGACGATCTCGACCATCTCGCGCGGCTCGGGCTGGACGAAGGTCACCAGCGCGATCATGCCGCCGAAGATCAACCCGCCGACGATCGCGAGAAAGGCGATGAATCTGAAGAGGGTCGGCACCGGCCGGCGATCCTTTCGGACGTCCGTTCCGAGTCGGAACCATCCGGTTATTCCCGATGCGAGGGCGGTGGCGCAAGGGCGGATGCGCCGCAGGCGACGTGAGGGCATGACGTCGCCGGATCGCTCATGCTAGACCGAGCTAAAGGATTTGTTGCGATGACGATTGCCGAGGTTGTGGAGAGCATGGACCGCGATGCGCTGCGCGCTGCGCTCGGCCAGCGCGCCGTGGTGCTCGTCGGCATGATGGGCTCGGGCAAGAGCTCGGTCGGCCGCCGGCTGGCGGGCCGGCTCGGCCTGCCCTT
Source organism: Allobosea sp. (assembly GCF_051860145.1). Classification (GTDB taxonomy): domain Bacteria; phylum Pseudomonadota; class Alphaproteobacteria; order Rhizobiales; family Beijerinckiaceae; genus Allobosea. Next base: position 417,941 of record NZ_JBHYEM010000003.1, read on the forward strand.
CGTCGATGCCGACACCGAGATCGAGACCGCGGCGGGCATGTCGATCCCCGAGATCTTCGCGCAGCGCGGCGAGAGCGAGTTCCGTGATGGCGAGCGGCGCGTCATCAGCCGCATCCTGGCGACGCGCGCGCCGCTGGTCCTGGCGACGGGCGGCGGCGCCTATATGAACGCCGAGACCCGCGCGCGCATTGCCGAGCTCGGCATCTCGGTCTGGCTCAAGGCCGAGGCCGACGTGCTGATGCACCGGGTTCGCAAGCGCTCCAACCGGCCCCTGCTGCAGACCGCCGATCCGGAGGCGACCATGCGCCGGATGCTGGCCGAGCGCGAGCCGGTCTACGCGCTCGCCGACCTCACCCTGATCTCGCGGGACGATCCGCATGACGTCGTCGTCGAGGATGCCCTGGCGGCGCTCGACCGGCATCTGCGTTCGACCGGGAGCTTTTGAGCCTTTCGAGTATCATGCGATGAGCCTGCCAGCGAATGAGAAGCCCGGGGCGCGGATCGTGGTTCCGGTCGCGCTCGAAGGACGCAGCTACGACATCCATATCGGCCGCCACCAGCTCTGCGAGGCGGCCGAGCTGGTGGCGCGGCTCGCGCCCGGCGCCAAGGCCGCGCTCGTCACCGACGAGAGCGTCGCCGGCCTCCATGCCCCGGCGCTCGAGACCTGCCTTCACCAGGCCGGCATCGCGGTGACGCGGATCGAGATCCCGCCGGGCGAAGCCTCGAAATCCTATGCGCGCTTCGTCGCGCTCTGCGATGCGCTGCTGGCCGCGAAGATCGAGCGCAACGATCTCGTCATCGCCTTCGGCGGCGGCGTCGTCGGGGACCTGACCGGCTTCGCCGCCTCGGTGCTCCGGCGCGGCGTGCGCTTCGTGCAGATGCCGACGACACTGCTCTCGCAGGTCGATTCTTCCGTTGGCGGCAAGACCGGCATCAACTCGTCGCATGGCAAGAACCTGATCGGCGCCTTCCATCAGCCGGCGCTCGTCATTGCCGACACGGCGTTGCTCGACACCCTCAGCGAGCGCGAATTCAAGGCCGGCTATGCCGAGGTGGTCAAATACGGGCTGATCAACGATCCGGCCTTCTTCGACTGGTGCGAGGTGAACTGGAGCCGGATCATCGCCGGCGGCCCCGAGCGCGACCATGCGGTCGCCGTCTCGTGCCGGGCCAAGGCCGCGATCGTGGCGCGCGACGAGCGCGAGGAGGGCGACCGCGCCCTGCTCAATCTCGGCCATACCTTCGCCCACGCCCTGGAGCGCCTGACGGGCTATGACGCCAGCCGTCTCGTCCATGGCGAGGCCGTGTCGATCGGGCTCGCGCTCGCCTTCCGCTTCTCGCAGCGGCTCGGCCTCTGCTCCGGCCAGGACGCCGTGCGCGTCTCGGCGCATCTCGACGCGATCGGCCTGCCGAGCCGGCTTCGGCAGGTTCCGGGCGGAACCGGCAGCGCCGACGAGATCGTCGCCGCCATGGCGCAGGACAAGAAGGTGAAGCGCGGCGTGCTGACCTTCATCCTGGCCCGCGGCATCGGCAAGAGCTTCATCGCGCCCGGCGTCGCGGCGGACGAGGTGAAGGGCTTCATCGAAGCCGAGCTCGCGGCGGCCTGAGCGCATCCGCCATGCTGGAGAACATCAATCCCTGGCTGGCGGCGCTGATCGTGTTGATCTGCCTGCTGCTCTCCGCCTTCTTCTCGGGCAGCGAGACGGCCCTGACGGCGGCCTCGCGCGCGAGGATCGCGGCGCTGGAGAAATCGGGCAGCCGGCGCGCCGGCATCGTGATGCGGCTGCTCGCCATGCGCGAGCGGCTGATCGGCGCCATGCTGATCGGCAACAACATCGTCAATATCGGCGCCTCGGCCTTCGCCACCAGCGTGCTGGTCGCGACCTTCGGCGATGCCGGCGTGATCTACGCGACGGCCGCGATGTCGACGCTCGTCATCATCTTCTCCGAGATCATGCCGAAGACGGCGGCGATCGCGAAGCCCGATCAGGCCGCGCTGCTGCTGGCGCGCCCGGTCTCCTGGGTCGTCGCCGTGCTCGGCCCGCTGACCCTGGCGATCGAGTGGTTCGTCCGCCGCTTCCTGCGGCTCTTCGGCGTGCGCATCGACGAGAATCTGTCGATCCTCTCGGCCAGCGACGAATTGCGCGGTCAGGTCGACCTGATGCACCAGGAAGGCAGCGTCAAGAAATCGGACCGCGACATGCTCGGCGGCCTGCTCGACCTCGAGGAGCTCGGCGTCGAGGACGTGATGATCCATCGCACCAAGATGCGCACGATCAATCTCGACATCGGCCCCGAGGCGATCGTGCGCGAGGTGCTGGCCTCGCCCTATACCCGCATGCCGCTCTGGCGCGGCAAGCCGGAGAACATCGTCGGCATCCTGCACGCCAAGGACCTGCTGCGGGCGCTCGACGCCGCCGGCGGCGACGCCAGCAAGCTCGACGTGGCGCAGACCGCGCTCGCGCCCTGGTTCGTGCCGGTGACGACCTCGCTGCCCGACCAGCTCAAGGCCTTCCTGGCGCGCAAGACGCATTTCGCGCTGGTCGTCGACGAGTATGGCGAGGTGATGGGCCTGGTCACGCTCGAGGACATCCTCGAGGAGATCGTGGGAGATATCCGCGACGAGCACGACATCGCCGTGCCGGGCCTGCGCCAGCAGGCGGACGGCTCGGTCCTGGTCGATGGCGGCGTGCCGATCCGCGACCTCAACCGGGCGATGGACTGGGACCTGCCCGACGAGGAGGCGACGACGATCGCCGGCCTCGTCATCCACGAGGCCCGCACCATCCCCGATGCCGGCCAGGCCTTCACCTTCCACGGCTACAAGTTTGAGGTGATCCGCAAGAGCCGCAATCGCGTCAGCTCGCTCAGGATCACGCCTCTCGCGCTGGCCCTGGCCGTTACGGGCTGAATACCAGCACGAGGAAGACGAAGAAGACGCTGAGATGCACCGCTCCCTCCAGCATGGTGGTGCGTGTGCCGGTGAAGGTCAGCGTCGAGAGCAGCAGCGTCATCGCCAGGATCACCATATTGATGCTGGAGAGGCCGAGCACTACCGGCTGGCCGGTGATGAGCCCGATCGCGAGCACGGCCGGAACCGTCAGCCCGAGCGTCGAGGCGGCCGCGCCCAGGCACAGGTTGATCGCGCGCTGGAGCTGGTTGGCGTTGATGGCGCGCAGCGCCGCGATGCATTCGGGCGTGAACACCACCATGGCGATCAGGATGCCGCCGAGCGCGACGGGAGCGCCAAGGCGCACGATGCCGAAATCGAGCACGGTCGCGAGGCTTTTCGCCAGGATCACGATCGGCAGGATATTGGCGAGCAGGAGGACGACATGGACGAGGTTCGAGCCCTGCACGGACTGATGGGGCGGCTCGTCCGCCGCCTCGATCTCCCCCGACTCCGCGTCCGGCTTCGGCTGCGCCTGCCGCGCCGGCGACCGGGTGCTCAGATATTTGGCGCCGTAGGGCATGGTCGACTCGACCGATGGCTCCTTGAAGAAGACGCTGTGCCGCCCGGTCTGCAGGATGAGGAACGCGCCGTAGAGCAGGATGGTGAAGAGCGAGAAAGCGATGGCCTGGAAGCTGGTCAGCGTGCCATCCGATGTCGAGGTGGTGAAGTTGGGCAGCACCAGCGGGATCAGCGTCAGCGGGATGATCACCGCCAGATAGGCCGAGGCGCCCTTGAGATTGTAGCTCTGCGAGAAATGCCTCAGCCCGCCCAGCAGCAGGCCGATGCCGACGACGCCGTTCAGGACGATCATCAGCACCGCGAACATCGTGTCGCGCCCGAGCGTCGGCGCACCCTTGGCGCCGAGCATGACGGCCGAGATCAGCGCGACTTCGATGATGACGATGGCGAGCGTCAGGATCAGCGTGCCGTAAGGCTCGCCCAGCCGGTGCGCCAGCTCCTCGGCCTCATGCACCACGCCGAACGCGGCCCAGACGATGACGCCGAGCAGCCAGGCGAAGACCAGCACCGAGGGCAGCGGCGCCCCGAGCTGGCCGAGCAGCCCATCGCCGAAGAACTGGAACGCGGCCACGGAACCCCAGGCGCAGACGAGGCGGAGTATCATGCTGGTCAAATTTCGGAACCCGTTCTGTGTTCGGCGCGACGAAAGGCGGCGCCCGCCGGAGCGCCGGTGATTTGATCCCACAGGAAGGCGCGGATGGCACGCGATTATTCGCGGCGCGGGCGCGGCTTATCGCACCGTCCCGAGCACGTCGGTCGCCCGATGGTCCGCATCGACGCCGTCGATGAAGAAGACCTCGCCGCGCGAATGCTGCGTGCGCAGCGGCAGGATAGCCTTGTAGGCCACCGAGGCGTACCAGGCCCGCGCCGCCGCGCGGTCGGGGAATTCGATGACGATCAGGTCGCCGGCCCAATCGCCTTCAAGCCGCTCGATCGGACCGCCATGGATGATGAAGCGGCCCTGGAACGGGGCGAGCGTCGCATCGATCCCTTCGAGATAGGCGACGATCTCCGGCCCCATCGCGACATCGGTCAGGCGGGCTACTCCATAGGTCTTCATCTCGATATCTCCTGCGAGGCCGCTGGGGTGCGGCCGATGCGCGAGAATCTCGCGTCTCCGGCATGAAGTCGATTACCTGGCGGGTTATCGCACCGCGCCGGCGGGCTGGCTCCGCAATCTCGCCGCAAACAGCGCCGATGCCGGTCGGATGACGCGGTCTCTTCCCTGCTCGGCCCTAGCACCGGCCTGCCTCTTCGCCCTGGCGCTCCTGCCAGCCACGCCGGCCCTGGCGCAACCGGAGCCCAGCCTGCGCGCCGGTTGCGGCGAGCTGCGCCAGGCGCTGCGCCGGCTCGAGGGCAAGGAGGGCGAGCTGATCACGATCCAGGTCGAGGGCGCGCTGACCATGGTCCGCTCCGACGGCGCGCTGGTCTATCTCGCGCTCTGCCGCGCGCCCGATCCCCAGGTGCTGTGCGTGACCTATGCCGAGAACGGCGCGAAGATCGGCGACCGCGTCGTCGCCAGCGGCAGCTACGAGCGTGTCGGCCCGAACCACGTCAAGCTCGACCCCTGCCTGCATCACGCGCCCGGCGCCGAGCCTCCGGGCTGACGGGCCGGCCTAGAGCCGGATCCGATCAGGTTGGATCAACCTGATCGGTGAATCCGTCTCTAACTTTTAGATAGAGAACGCGTGATCCGATCGGATTGCTGCGCAATCTGATCGGCGCGTGCTCTAGTCGGCCGTCAGCTTCTGCGCCAGCGGGCTCGCCGCATCCTCCGCCAAGGTCACCGCCGGCTTGTCGGTGACGAGATATTGCGCCCGCGCCAGCGCCGCGAAACGTCCGCCCTTGGCGACGAGCTCATCGAAACTGCCCATCTCGATCACCTTGCCCTGCTCGAAGACCAGGATGCGGCTGGCGTTGCGGATGGTGGCGAGGCGGTGGGCGATGACGAAGGTGGTGCGGTCCTTCATCACCTCGTCGAGCGCCTTCTGCAGCTTGACTTCGGTCGCTGCATCAAGGGCCGAGGTCGCCTCGTCGAGGATCAGGATCGGCGGGTTCTTGAGCAGGGCGCGGGCGATCGAGAGGCGCTGGCGCTCGCCGCCCGACAGCGTCCGGCCGCGCTCACCGACCAGCGTGTCGAGCCCATCCGGCTGGCGCGCCATCACCTCGCTGGCCTGGGCCCGGTCGAGCGCCTCCATCATCTCCGCGTCGGTGGCGTCCGGCTTGCCGACCGTGAGGTTCTCGCGGATCGAGCGGGCGAACAGCATCGGCTCCTGGAAGACGACGCCGATATTGCGCCGCAGGCTGAGCAGCGAGATCTCGCGAATATCGGTGCCGTCGGCGAGGATGCGGCCCGATTGCGGGTCGAAGGCGCGGTGCAGCAGGCCGAGCGTGGTCGATTTTCCGGACCCGGTCGAGCCGACGATGGCGATGGTCTCGCCCGGTTCGACCGTGAAGCTGACATCGGCCACCGCGGCGCGCTTGCCGTCATAGGAGAAGGAGACGTCGTCGAAGGCGATGCGGCCTTGGAGGCGGCCGACATCGCGCGCGCCGGGCAGGTCGCGCACCGCCGGCATCGTGTCGACCACCTCGAAGAACTCGCGCATCTTCGGCGCCTGCATGAAGATGAAGTTCACGAAGGTGACGATCTGCTCGAGCTTGCCGACCAGCATGGTGGCGAAGCCCATGAAGGTGACGATCTCGCCGACGGTGGTCTGGCCCTGCATCAGCAGCCAGGTGCCGACGACGAAGATCGCGAGCACCGTCAGCGTCGCCGAGGCGCGCGTCGCGACCGTCGCGATCGCCCACCAGGACAGCACCGGCAGCTGCGCCTCGAGCAGGTTGGCGATGGTCGAGCGCAGGCCGCGCACCTCGGCCTCGATCCGGGTGAAGCTCTGGATCACCGGGACGTTGCCGAGCGCGTCGGAAGCCCGCTCGGCCAGGTTGGAATGATAGCCCTCGACATTGCTCTGCAGCCGCTCAGTCTTGCGCAGCACGAAGGCCGTCAGCGAGCCGAAGAGCACCACCAGGGAGATCAGCAGCAGGCCGAGCTGCCAGTTCTTCCAGAGCGTGAAGGGCAGGAGGATGAACAGCGCGACGAAGCTGGCGCAATGCTCGCGGAAGAAGGAGAGCCACAGCGCCCACATCCCGGCGGTGCCTTCCAGCATTACTTTCAGCACCCGGCCGGAATGGGTCTGGGTGTGATAGGCGAGCGGCAAGGTCAGGGCGTGCTCGAAATAATTGGCCATCACGGCGAGGCGGCGGCGATGCGCCAGCCGGTCGGCATGCAGCGCGACGAAGACACCGGCGGCGATGTTGAACAGGCCGAACCCGACCCAGGCCGCGATCAGGACGTTGATGTCGCTCCAGCTCGGGCGCTGGCCGGCGGTCTGGACATTGGTCAATTTGTCGATCAGCGCGCCGAACAGCATCGGCTCGGCGAAGGCCGCCGCCGCCAGCAGCACGTTGGCGAGCGCGAGGATCAGCCCCAGCCGCTTCTCGGGGCCAAGCTCGCCAAGGACACGGGCATAGAGCGCGAACAACGACATCCTCACAGCTTTAGCTGACGCTTGGGCGCGAGCAAGTGCTTGCATGTCAGCAAGTGCTCAACCTTAACGCTTCGTTCAAACCGCATTGGCTATGGTTACCGCACTGCGAAAACGTGGCGCCGGAGCGGTTGAAGACCGGCCGGATCGGGGTGGCTCTGTATGGATATCGCAACCGGCGTCGGCATCATCGGCGGCATCGCGACGATCGTCTCGCTCATCCTGATCGATGGCGGCAATTTCGCCGCCTATTGGGACAAGCACGCCGCCATCATCATCTTCGGCGGCGCCTCGGCCGCGACCATGCTGCGCTTTCCGTTCTCGGTCATCGCCCATGGCATTCCCATGGGCTTCCGCTTCGCCTTCACCATGCGCTCGATCCATCCGCGCGAGCTCATCGACGAGATCACGCGCGTCGCCGAGATCGCCCGCAAGAGCGGGCCCGTGGCGCTGGAGAACGTCCAGGTCGCCGACCCGTTCCTGGCGCAGGGCCTGCGCTATATCGCCGACGGCTACGACAAGGACTTCATCCGCGACACGATGGAGCGCGACCGCGACAATTTCCTGCAGCGGCTCGACGAAGGCTCGAAGGTCTATCGCGCCATCGGCGATTGCGCCCCGGCCTGGGGCATGATCGGCACGATCATCGGCATGGTCACGATGTTCGCCAACATGAGCGACCCGTCCAAGCTCGGCCCGGCCATGGCGACGGCGCTGCTGGCGACGCTCTATGGCGCCATGGTCGCCAACATGCTGACCCTGCCGATCGCCGACAAGCTCCATATCAAGCTCGAGGAAGAGGAGATCTCGCGCACGCTGATCATCGACGGCGTGCTGCAGATGCGCGACGCCAAGAGCGCGACGCTGGTCCGCGAGATGCTGCTCGCCTATCTGCCCGACCATCATCGGGCAGAAATGGCGGAAGCCGCCTGAAGGGTATCTGAACGATGGCGCGCAAGAAGGGCGGAGCCCATGGCGGTCACGGCTGGTTCGTGACCTTCGCCGACCTGATGGCGCTGCTGATGGCCTTCTTCGTCATGGTCGCGGCCTATTCGAGCCAGGACAAGAACAAGCTCCAGATCGTCGCCGGCTCGATGCGCGAGGCTTTTGGCACGCAAACCGACATGCGGCTGGCCGGCATCGTCGAGGTCGACGGCATTCCGACCAAGACCCATATCAAGAACGCCTATATCCGGCCGCTCAGCGACGCTTCCGACACCACGGCCCCGAACCATAACCAGCAGAAGGAGGACGGGCTGATCTCGGCGACGCATGATCGCGGCTTCGCGCTCGCCGCCGCCTCGCTGCGGCAGGCGCTACGGGAAATGCCGGAGATCGCCGAGATCTCGCGCAACATCCTCGTCGAGGTCTCCGAGGCCGGTATCGACATCCAGCTCGTCGACCAGGACGGGCGCGCCATGTTCGCCGAGGGCTCGGCCCAGCCCAACGAGCGCATGCGCAAGCTGCTGGCAGCCGTCGCTCCGACGCTGCGGCGCATGCCGAACAAGATCGCGATCACCGGCCACACGGCTGCGCCGCGCCCGGGCGCGGCGCCGGAAGGCAATCCCTGGGAGCTCTCGGTCGCTCGCGCCGCTGCCGTGCGCGCCATCCTCGGCAATGCCGGCGTGCCCGACGACCGCTTCTCCTCGGTCTCCGGCAAGGCCGACACCGAGCCGCTGATCAAGGACAATCCCTACCTGCCCTATAACCGCCGCGTCGGCATCGTGCTGAAGGCGGACGCCCCGCCGCTGCCCTTCGGCGCCAAGCCCTAGTCTTCGCAGGGCCTAGGGCGCGACCACCAGCGCCCAGTAGACCTGGTATTTCGAGCCCGGCGCATAGGCGGTGGCGATGCCCATGCGGGTGGCGCCCGGCGTCTTCATCACCCGGTCGTGCTGGGGCGAATCGCGCCAGCCCGAAAACGCCTCGGCCAGGCGCCGGTAGCCGGCCGAGAGATTGGCTTCCGCGCCGGACTGGCCGGAACGCGCCAGCCGCGCCTTGACGGCTTCGGCCTGGGCCGGCTTGTCGGCCGACGCCATCGCCGTCGCTTCCTGCTGGGCCGCCTCGACCAGGCTCGGGTCGAGCGTGAGCGTGCCGAGGCCGTGATTCATCCGGTAGGCCGAGATCATGGCGCGCGCCTCGTTGGCATCGACCCGTGCCGAGACCGAGCCGAGATCGCGGTAGAAGGCGGGCTGGCTGGTCCGCGCCGGTTCGGTGCAGCCGGCCATGCCGAAAGCCGCGAGCGCGCCGGCGAGCAGGGCGGGACAGGTCATCGTCCGGCGCGCCATGGCGCGGGCGCGGAAAGGCATCGGCATCGCATCATTCCTTGCTGTCGTCCTTGGACGCATCCTTGACCGGTTCCGGAGCGGGCGCGGGTTCCTGCGCCTCCTCCGTCTCCTCCTCCGCCTCCCCGGCAGGCGCCGACCCGCGACGCGCGCTCGCGGCGGCCTTCTTGCGGCGCCTCGCCTTGCCGCCGACCGCCGCGGCGATATCGCCGAGCGACTGCTCGACGCCCTCGAGCCCCTTGACCGTCAGCTCGCTGCCCGGCGCTCCCGCTTCCATCTCGGTCAGCCGCTTGTGGATGGCGAAATTGAGGTCGCTGGTGACGCGCCCGACGATGTCGACGTCGCCGACCACGCAGATCAGGTCGAAATCCATCGTCGTGGTGCCGATCTTCTTGAACAGCACGGCCGGGGGCGGCTTCTGCATGACGTCGCCATGCGCCTGCGCCGCGTCCGCGAGCATGGCGCGCACGTCGGAGGCGTCGAGCCGGCGCGGCACCGAGACCGAGATCAGCGAGCGGCCCGTGCGATCGGCCCGCACCCGGTTGCGGACCACGCCCGAGACCAGGTTCGAGTTCGGCACGATCACGGTCGAGCGGTCGAAGGTCGCGATCTCGGTCGAGCGCACATTGATGCGCTTGACGATGCCTTCCGCGTCGCCGACCACGACCTGGTCGCCGACCCGGATCGGACGCTCCCAGAGCAGGATCAGGCCCGAGACGAAATTCGACACCACCGATTGCAGGCCGAAACCGATACCGACCGAGAGCGCACCGGCGACGATGGTGAGCTTCTCCAGGCTGAAGCCGAGCGAGGACACCGCCAGCGTCACCGCCGCCGCATAGCCGAGATAGCCGGCGGCCGTGGTGATCGAATTGCGCAGGCCGGTGTCGAGCTGCGTCGTCGGCAGGAACTTGCCGTCGAGCCAGCCCTGCGCGCCGCGCGTCGCGGTCAGGCCGAGCGCGAACAGGAAGCCGGCGACGATGATCGAGGACAGCGAGATCGTCACGCCGCCGACCTGGAAGCCGAAGAAGGCGGCACGCAGCGAGGTCAGGAAATCGGCCGATTCCAGTCCCCAGGGCGCCAGAGCCAGCATGATCGTCACCACGATCAGCACGAGCTTGAGCAACCCGGTGACGATGACGGCGATCTTCTGCAGCGCCGAGGCACGAATGCCGATGCCGGCCTTCAGGGTCAGCGCGAACCGGCCCTTTCCGGTCAGCAGCTCGCTGATGCCGAGATCGAGCAGCTGATAGGCGAGCACGAACAGCGAGGCCAGGATGCCGATCCAGAGCACCTGCTCGGTCAGGAAGGAGGCGAAGACGACATAGCCGGCAAGCGCGGCGAGCGCGATGACGAGACCGACCACCCAGCCGAAGATGCGGATCGGCCCGAGCGAGGCGCCGTCGACCGGGACATAGGGGCCGAGGCAGGCTTCCTCCTCGACCTCCTCGTCGTCGCGCAGCCGGTAGAGCCCGGCGATGAGCACCGTCGCGAAGACGAGCACGACGACCCCGCGCACGAGGATCGAGACCGCGAGTCCGGCGGCGATCGCCTGCAGCCAGGCTTCCAGCACCTTGCCGATCGCCATGACCAGCGCGAGCGAGGCCGCCATCCAGACCACGGTGCGCGCGGTCGAGTCCATGACGCTGACCAGGCGCCGCTGCGGATTGCCCGGCGCGAACATCGCGTTGGCCAGGGCCTGGACGAAGGCGAAGATCGCGAGCCCGATCACCACGGCCCAGACCACCGGCTGGATTCGCGGCGGCAGCAGCCCGGCCGTGTTGAGCGCCGAATAGATCAGCCAGCTCGCCAGCGCCGGCGGCGCGGCGCCCGCGACGATATGGGCGAGCGCGACATGCAGGCAGCGCAGGCTTCCCGCATCGCTGGTGGCGTCGAGCCGCTGCGTGAAGCGCGGCAGATAGCGGGCCCGGGCGACATAGAGCAGGACGGCGCCGATGAAGGCGAGCGCGACCAGGAGGCCGCGCGCGCTGCTCGACGTCTCCGCGACCACCGAGAGCCAGTCGCCGAAGATCAGGCCGGACGCCCGCATATCCTCGGGCAGCGTGGTCGCGGCGTTGCGCCAGAGTTCCGGGCTGAGGATGGAGGGGCCCGGCGCGAACAGCGCCCTGGCGAAGAGATCTCGGCGGCGGTCGCTGATATCGGTCTGCAGCTGCTCGACCTGGAGAAGCGCGGCGCGCGCGATCTTCAGCGCCTCGTCGGCATCGGTGAAGGCCTTCTCGCGGGTCTCGCGTTCGCGCGCGACCTCGGCGCTCTCGGGCGGCGCCTTCGCATCCGGTTTGGGGCCGAGCTGGTCGAGGCGCAGCTTCGCCTGGTCGACGCGCGGCGCCTGCTCCTCGACGATCAGGCGGAACCGCTCCAGCAGCGGTTGCAGCCGGGCGCGCTGCCGCTGCAGCTCGGTTTCGCTCGCGCCCGTGTTGGCGAGCAGGCCTTCGACCTGAGTGAGCTCCGCGCGCGCGCCGTCCAGCCGCGCCTTGAGCGGCGTCGCGTCCGCCGCCTGGGCCCAACCCTGCCCGGAGGCCAGCAGGGCGACGGCGAGAAGCCCGAGCGCCAGCACGACCCGTCGGCTCGATGCGGCCATGGGGACCAGCACTCGGCGGAGACGTGCGATCATGGCGGATCCGGCTCGTTCAGGCTGATTCGATGCGACGTTGAACCTCGCCCTCTCCTGCGGCGGAAAGCAAGACGGGGCGGGAAGATGCGTCGGATCGGGCAATGGTGGAACCTTGTTGCGGAAAACGCCGCGCCGGCAGCGGATTCATCACATTGGTGTGATGAACGGCCCCGCGACTTGGCGCGCGGAAAGCCCTGATCGACGACAATCGGGACGCGATCATGGCGACTTGGCGGCCGGTTCGGCATTTTCGACCGGTTTCGGGCCAAACAACCCAGGGTGGCGAAGGCTCCTCGGCGGGTAACGGCGACGTGTTTGAACTCCTCCCGCTCACGAACATGTTTCCGGCCTCGATCTCGTCCAAATAAAATCTGGCCCTATGCTCGCTCGACGGTTCTGGCTTTCCGGCGAGGCGCGATGGCGCTCTTGCCGTCCTTCTTGATCGAAACCGGGAGGTTGCGGTGGCGAAGCTTAATGTGAACGGCAAGGCGATGGATGTGGCGGTCGATGGCGACACGCCCCTGCTCTGGGTGATCCGCGAGCAGGTTGGGCTGACTGGGACGAAATATGGCTGCGGCGTCGCGCAATGCGGCGCCTGCACGGTCCATATCGACGGGGTGGCGACGCGCTCCTGCGCCCTGCCGATCAGCGCCGTCACCGAAGAGCAGAAGATCGTCACGATCGAGGGCCTGTCCCCGGACGGCTCGCATCCGGTGCAGAAGGCCTGGATCGCGCATGACGTGCCGCAATGCGGCTATTGCCAGAGCGGCATGATCATGGCCGCGGCAGCCCTGCTCCAGGCCAACCCCAAGCCGACCGAGGCCGATATCGTCAACGAAATGACCAATATCTGTCGCTGCGGCACCTATAACCGCGTCAAGGCGGCAATCCTCGATGCCGCGGCCAGCGGCACGCTCGGCCGCGGCTGAGCATGGCGCGAGCCTCGTATGTTTGAGTTTTCCGCAGCGCAGGGTCGAAGCGCGCCAGGCCAGAGGCCTCGCATCCCCTGCCTCCGAACCGAAATCTGGAGGACGACATGACACCCGCCTCGCATGCCGCATCGACGACCACCGTCTCTCGCCGCACCGTGCTCGCCGGCTCCGCCGCGACCGCCAGCGCCTTCACCTTCGGCTTCGCCATTCCCTTCGCCGGAGAGGCGATGGCGCAGGGCGCGGTCAAGGAGCTCAATGCCTGGGTGGTGGTCCACCCCGACGACAAGGTGGTGATCCGCATCGCCCGCTCGGAGATGGGCCAGGGCACGCTGACCGGCCTCGCCCAGCTCGTCGCCGAGGAGCTGAACTGCGACTGGGCCAAGGTCACGACCGAATACCCGACGCCCGGCGAGAACATCGCGCGCAACCGCGTCTGGGGCAATTTCTCGACCGGCGGCAGCCGCGGCATTCGCGAGTCGCACGACTATGTCCGCAAGGGCGGCGCGGCGGCGCGGATGATGCTGATCCAGGCCGCGGCTGGACAATGGAAGGTGCCCGCCGCCGAGTGTTCGGCGGAGAAGGGCGTCATCACCCACAAGGCGTCCGGCCGCTCGCTGCGCTATGGCGAGGTGACGGAGGCGGCCTCGAAACTGGAGGCCCCCAAGGAGGTCGCGCTCAAGGATCCCAAGGAATGGACCATCGCCGGCAAGCCGCTGCCGCGGCTCGACACCGCCGACAAGACCAATGGCTCCAAGATCTACGGCACCGACCTGAAGATGCCCGGCATGCTCAATGCCGCGATCAAGGACTGCCCGGTCTTCGGCGGCAAGGTGAAGAGCTTCGACGCCGCCAAGATCCAGTCCATGCCCGGCGTGAAACATGTCGTGCCGGTCGGCGACAGCGCGGTCGCGGTCGTCGCCGAGACCTGGTGGCAGGCCAAGACGGCGCTCGATGCGCTCCCCATCGTCTGGGACGAGGGCGAGCACGCGAAGGTCTCGAGCGAGAGCATCGCCGCATGGCTGAAGGAAGGTCTCGACGCACCCGAAGCGGTCGTCGGCAACAAGGCCGGCGACGTCAAGGCGGCGATCGCCAACGCGGCCCGCGTGGTCGAGGCGGTCTATTCCTACCCCTTCCAGAACCACGCCTGCATGGAAGTGATGAACGCGACGGCGCGCTACACGCCCGAGCGCTGCGAGGTCTGGACGCCGACGCAGAACGGCGAGGCGGCGCTCGCCGCCTGTTCCGAGGCGTCCGGCCTGCCGCTCGCCAAATGCGAGGCCTACAAGATCGATCTCGGCGGCGGCTTCGGCCGGCGCGGCGCGGTGCATGACTGGGTCAGGCAGGTCGTCGCCATCGCCAAGCAGGTCCCGGGCACGCCGATCAAGCTGATCTGGTCGCGCGAGGAGGACATGATCCATGGGCGCTACCACCCGGTGACGCAGTGCAAGCTCACCGGCGCGCTCGACAAGGACGGCAACCTGACCGGCCTGCACATGCGCATCTCGGGCCAGTCGATCGTCGCCGGGATCTTCCCGCAGAACATCCAGAACGGGAAGGACCCGGTCGTCTTCCAGGGCCTCAACCCACCCGGCCCCGAGGCCTCGATCGGCTATGGCATCCCGAATCTGCTGGTCGACCACGCGATGCGCAATCCGCATGTGCCGCCGGGCTTCTGGCGCGGCGTCAACCTGAACCAGAACACGATCTATCTCGAATGTTTCATGGATGAGCTCGCCCATGCGGCCGGCAAGGATCCGCTCGAATTCCGCCGCGCCCTGATGAAGGACCATCCCAAGCATCTGGCCGTGCTAAACGCGGCAGCCGAGAAGGCGGAATGGGGCAAGCCGCTGCCGGCAGGCGTCTATCGCGGCATCTGCCAGACCATGGGCTTCGGCTCCTATGTCGCGGCGGTGGCCGAGGTCTCGGTCAGCGATGACGGCAAGCTCAAGATCCACCGCATCGTCGCCGCCACCGATCCCGGCCATGCCGTCAATCCGGCGCAGATCGAGCGCCAGGTCGAGGGTTCCTTCGTCTATGGCCTCTCGGCTTCGCTGCATGGCGAATGCACGGTCAAGGACGGACGCATGGTCGAGGAGAATTTCGACACCTATACCGTGCTGCGCATGGACGAGATGCCGGCGGTCGAAACGGTGATCGTGCCCTCCGGCGGCTTCTGGGGCGGCGTCGGCGAGCCGACCATCGCGGTCGCGGCGCCGGCGGTGTTCAACGCGATCTTCGCCGCCACCGGCAAGCGGGTCCGCACGGTCCCGCTCAAGAACAACGACCTGCGCAAGGCGTGAGGTCGCGGCGCTGGCGGGCGGTAACGGTAGCCTTCGCATTCTCCGCGATCGCCACCGTCTCCGCCGGGGCGCTGGAGCCCTATGAGGTCGTCGGCGACGCGATCCCGCGTCCGCTTGGCGGCTTCCGCGGTGAGGTTGCGCGTGGGGACGCCATCGTGCGCGACCGGGAGCGCGGCAATTGCCTGATTTGCCATCAGGGGGCCGATCCGGCCGAGCCGTTCCAGGGTTCGATCGGCCCGCCTCTGACCGGCACGGGCACGCGGCTCGATGCCGGACAGATCAGGCTCAGGCTGGTCGATGCCTCGCGGCTCAATCCGGACACGGTGATGCCGCCCTATTTTCGAACCGAGGGGCTGCATGATGTAGCCTCGCAATATCGCGGCAAGCCGGCTTTGTCCGCCCAGGAGATCGAGGATGTCGTCGCCTATCTCGCCTCTCTCAAGACGCCTTGACGCGGCTCTAGATCACGTCGCATTCGGACGGAACCGTCCGAATGCGAAGAACGTGATCGATTCTAAAAGTTTGGAGCATTGCTTGCGCGAAAAGCCGGTTCCCACTTTTTCACGCAATGCTCTAAGCCGTCGCGACGTCGTGGCCGGCGCCGCTGCCGGCCTCGCCCTCGCGGCCCTTCCGGGCTCCGCAAAGGCCGCGACCCAGCCGGCGCTGCCGGAACTGGTCGCGCGCCTGACCGAGGGCACTGTCCCGGAGCGCGCCAGGGTCACGCTCGACATTCCCGGCCTGGTCGAGAACGGCAATTCGGTCGATACGAGGATCGCGGTCGACAGCCCGATGACCGAGGCCGACCATGTCCGCTGGATCCATGTCATCGCCGAGAAGAACCCCTTCCCCGACATGGCGCGCTTCCATCTCGGGCCGCGCAATGGCCGGGCCGAGGTCGCGACGACCCTCAGGCTCGCGACCTCGCAGAAGGTCACGGTCGTCGCGGCGCTGAGCAGCGGCGGCTACGTCATGGGCGACGCCGATGTCGTCGTGACGCTGAGCGCCTGCATCGACGGGGGCTGAGGGAGAATTACGATGCCGTTCAACGCCCGCATCACCGTGCCGGCCGAAGCCAAGGCCGGCGAGATCGTCGAGATCCGTGTGCTGACCCGCCACCCGATGGATCGCGGCGGCCAGTCCGACGGCAAGGGCGGCACCGTGCCGCGCAAGATCCTCAACCGGCTGACCGCGACCTATGCCGGCGAGCAGGTCTTCCGCTTCGACATGCATACCGGCGTCTCCGCCAATCCCTTCGTCTCCTTCACCACGCGCGCAGTCGAGACCGGCGACATCACCTTCGAATGGCGCGAGGATGGCGGCGAGACCTATACGCGCGTGGCGAGGCTGGTCGTGACGTGAGCGCCGCGTCATGCGCCTGAGCATCGCGTTCTGCATCGCGATGGCGCTGAGCGCCGCGCATGCGGGCGAGATCAAGTCCGGCAGCAGCTTCCTGTCCCCGGACATGCGCAGGCAACAGGACGACGAGACGCGCAACCCCGCATGGTTCTGGGTCGACCAGGGCCAGGAGCTGTTCAGCCGCAAGCCGGAGAACGGGGCGACCTGCCTGTCCTGCCATGCCGGGCCGGAGCAGAGCCTGCGCGGCGCCGCGACGCGCTACCCCCAGCTCGACGCGGCCTCGGGCAAGCTGCTCAATCTCGAGACCCGCATCGAGCAATGCCGGGTCGAGCGCCAGAAGCAGCCCGCTTTCGGCTATGAGAGCGCCGAGCTGCTGGCGCTGACGGCCTATGTCGCCTCGCTCTCGCGCGGCTTGCCCATGAATGTCGCGACGGAGGGTGCGGCGCGGCCGTTCTTCGAGGAAGGCAAGGCCTTCTTCGAGCGCCGGCAGGGCCAGCTCAACCTCTCCTGCATGCAATGCCATGACGGGCTCGTCGGCCAGAGGCTGCGCGGCGACACGATCAGCCACGGCGCCGGCATGGGCTATCCTGCCTATCGGCTCGAATGGAACGGCGTCGGCTCGCTGCATCGGCGGCTGCGCGCCTGCTCGCTCGGCGTGCGCGCGACGCAGTTTGATTACGGTTCGCCCGAATATCTGGCGCTGGAGCTCTATCTCGCCGGCCGGGCCAAGGGCCTGCCGGTCGAGACCCCGGCGATGCGGCGCTGACGCCCGCGCGGCAGGCCGACCGGCTCAGCCGGCCTTCTCCTTCTCTTTTTCCTTTTCCTTGCCCTTCTGGTCGGCGGGCTTGCGCTTCGGCTTCGCCCGGTTCTGGTAGCTCGCATTGCCGAGCCCGGTGCCGATGGTCAGCACGGCCCAGTGCTCGACATCCTGCATATAGGGCATCTCGCTCAGGCCCTGGATGACGGCATCGTTATGCATGATGACGCTGGTCTCGTGGCCGCCGATCTCGGGCACCATCTCGCGGATGCTGTCGACCAGGTTGAAGCGGCTGCTTTCCCAGTTGCCGGGCAGGTTCTGGGCGCCGCGATCGATCGAGCCATCCGGCTCGATCAGGCCCGGGCAGCCGACGCCGATGAAGGGCGCGACGCGCAAGCCCTCCTTCTCGGCCTGCTTGATCTGCGCATTGAGCATCTTGCCGAGCCGCTTGATCGCCTCGTCACGGCTCGGCTCCTCGTCGGCATGGCGCCAGAGCTCCGATTCCTTCACCCTGGCCTTGGCCAGGTCGGGGGCCTTGTCCTGCCGGAGCTCGACGATGCCGGCACGGATGTTGGAGCCGCCGATATCGACCGCGACCAGGCTGTCATAGGCTGCGAAGATCCATTTCGGCGCGAGATGGGCGCTGCCGACCAGGCCCGCCTCGTCGGGATGATGCCGGATCGAGACCAGGTCGATGTCGTGCCCGTCGGTGTGCAGGATGATGCCGGCGCGTGCGATCGCGAGTTCGCCGACGCGGCTCTGGCTGAAGCCGCCGCCCATCACGATGCGCTCGACCGCGTTCCAGGCCTTGAGCCTGACGAAGCGGCGAATGACGAAGGCGAGCGACTGGGCATAGCGCTCGATGGCGCTGAGGATGAGCGCGGCCTCCCGCGGCGAGCCCTCGCTCAGCAGGGCGTCCAACTCCTTCTTGCCGAGCGTTTCCGTCTCGACATCGAGCGGGTCGTCGCCATTGCGGCGCAGATGCCCGCGCAAGGCATCGAGATGGTCCATGAAGGCGCCGCGCTTGGCCTTGTCGCCGACGAAGCCGTCCTCGTCGCGAATTTCGAGATTGTAGCTGGTGACCACCACCGAGGGCAGCTCGGCCGCGCCATGGGGACCGCCCGCGCTGGTTTTCGCCGCAGTGTCGACTGCCATTTCTCTCGCTTCCCCCCGGTTGGTGCGAACTCGATAAGGAACCCTCCGCGCGGCGTGGGGTTCCCGGCGCCGGCCGATATCGTCGGCGCGCATGGCGCATCTGCACCGGCGGGCGTTCCCCGGCCCCCGATCCGGTTGACGTGCCCGCCGCCTTGCCGCTCCAATGCCGGTGCGCGCTTTTGGCGCGCCATGAGGGCTGCCCGGGGGACATGATGCTCGAATTTCTCTTTAGCGCCGTGCTGATCGGCGCGGGCGCGACCGCCCTGCTCGATCTTTGGGCCCAGTTCCTGAAGCGCGCCTTCGGCCTGCCGGCGCCGAACTGGGCCATGACCGGCCGCTGGTTCGGACATCTCGCGAAAGGCCGGTTCGCCCATGAGGACATCGCGCGCTCCGAGCCGGTGCCGAACGAGCTCGCGCTCGGCTGGCTGGCGCATTACCTGATCGGCATCCTCTTCGCTGCCATACTCCTCGCGATCTGGGGGCTCGACTGGGCCCGCAACCCGACTTTCCTCCCGGCCCTGATCGTCGGGCTGGTCACGGTCGGCTGCGGCTGGTTCATCCTCCAGCCCGGCATGGGCGCCGGGATGGCGTCATCCAGGAAGCCGAACGCCAACCAGATCCGGGCGATGGGCATCGCCGGGCATATCGTCTTCAGCATCGGTCTCTATGCCGCGGCGCTGCTGATCCGCTGATCAGGGCTTCGCCAGCAAGCCGGCAAGCGAAGCCGACAGGCCGATGCTGCCGATCGGCGCGGGCAAGGCCAGATCGCCGCTGGCCGGCTTGGACGAGCCCGCCGGCAGGACCGCCAGCACCGTTCTGATCCCGGCCTCGACCGAGCAGATCACCGGCACATCGAGATAAGGCTGCACCCGGGCGGCGAGGCCGGCAAGGCCCGCGCCGCCCAGGATGACGGCGCCGGCCCCGTCGCGTTCAACCGTCCTGCGGCAGGCCTCCGCCAGCAAGGCGATCGAGCCGTCGGGGTCATTGGCGATCTCGGCGCCCGTCGGCGTGACGGTCTCGACCGCCGCGAGGCGGCCGCCGAGCCCGATCGACCCGACGAATTCCTGCAGCATCGCGCCCCAGCGCTCGCCGCCCGTGACGATGGCGAAACGCGGCGCCGTGCCGGCGGCCGCGATGCAGGCCGCCTCCGCCATGCCGACCACCGGAACCCGCGCCACCTCCTTCAGCGCCAGCAGACCCGGATCGCCGAAACAGGCGAGATAGACGGCGTCGCAGCCCGCGCCATGCTCGGCATAGGCATCGAGCGCCGCATGGGCGGCGATCGCGCTGGCGCTGCGGCTGGCGATATAGGGCGCGCCGAAGCGACCGGTCGCCGGAACGAGCGTGATCTCCGGCGGGACCAGCGGAGCGACCACCCGCATCACCAGATCGGTCATCGCCCGGGTCGTGTTCGGGTTGATCAGCAGGATGCGCACGTGAAGCCTCGGCCGGATTCGTCAGCCACGCTTAGAGCGCAGGCGCTCCCCTGGGCAAGCGCCCATCCCGCGAACAGGGCTCCATCCCGGCGCGCGCCGCCTCAGAAGCGCATCGCCGCCCGCAGGGTCGCGCTCTGCGTGAGATGGTCGGCGGCGCCGCGCAACCCGTATTCGGCCCGCAATTCCCAGCCCGACTTCGTCAGGAGCTCGAGGCCGGCCGTGACGTTGCCATAGGTCCGGGGCAGGTTGGTCGAGACCGAGAAGGGCGCGACCTGGAACTCGGTCAGGCTGATGCGCGCCCTCGCATCGGCATTCGACAGGAAGCTAACGCCCAGCGCGAGATAGGGGCGTAGCGTCATGTCGGCGACGTCGATGCGGCCGCCGATCTCGACGCTCGGCGTCGCCATGAAGGAGACGCGCTCGGTCGCCGCCACGGCTAGATTGAACAGGCCGCCGCCCGTCTCGCGATAGCCGGACGCGCGATCATAGGTCACGTCCAGGTCCGCATAGGGCTTGACGTACCACATGCCGAGCGGCTGCTCGTAGGAGATGCGGGCGCGGGCGCCGATGAAATAGGCGTCCGGCGCGCTGGTCGCCCGGCCGGTGAGGCCGGGGGTGTGGCGCCGATGCGTCGAGCTTTCATAGCCGCCGAGCAGCGCCGCAGCGAACTGCCAGGGGCCAGCCTGGCGCTTCAGCGTGACGCCGGCCTGGACGCTGTCGCTCGTCGTCTCGACATAGCGACCGGTGGACGTGGTGTCGGTGCGGCTATAGCCCACCGAGCCGCCGAGGAACCAGTCCGGCGCGATCTCCTTTTGCGCGCCGAGCTGATAGGTCATCTGCTCGCTGCGATAGCCGACATCCTCGCGCGTCGTCGAGCGGTCGGCGCGCGTGCCGACGATACGGCCCCAGACGCATTCGCCCTCGGCCAGGCGCGTGCCGCCATCGATGAAATAGGGGCAGCTCATCAGCCGGTTGAGGAAGGCGTAGTTCTCATGGCCGCGGCTGCTCGCCCGGCTCAGCGCGACGTCGGAGGCGACGCTGTTGAGGGCGTGCCGGTAGGAACCGGCATCCGCGATGTTGACGAAGGGGTTGAACAGCGCGCCGGAGCGGGTGTCGCCCATGTTCCAGACGGTCTGCAGATGGTCGGCGATCCCTGACTGGTCGCTGTTCAGCGAGCCGCCCTGCGGCCTGAAATTGGCATTGACCAAGATGAGCGGATCCCGCGAGCCGCCATAATGGTCCTTCAGGTCGAAGCTGAAGAGCAGGGCGGAGCTGCGGATCACCGGCGCGACATTCGCCGCCGGGATCTGGTCGAAATGGCCGATCCCGAGCCAGATGTCCTTGACCGGGTTGTGCAGGATCGGGACGATCGTGCCGCCGAAGCTCGCCCCGCCGGAGACCGACAGGAAGTCGCTGTTGTGCCCGGCGAAGTCGAGATCGACGGCGAGCGCCCCGGTGCCGGACTGGTGCAAGGCCCCGGTCAGTCGCGTTCCCTGGAACACGCCCGGCCCGCCGGGACTGATCGTGCCGGTATTGTCGAGCGTCTGCAGCGTGAGATTCGCGCCGCTCCACAATTCACCACCGGCATTGTTGCTGAAGGTGCTGGCTCCGCCCAGCAGCAGATTGCCGTGGACGATGCCGCTATTGGCGACGGAGGCCGTGTTCTGGCTCTGGATCGCCGTCTTCGCCGAGATGGTGCCGGCATTGGCGAGCGTCGTCGCGGCGGTGCTGATCGCCAGCACGCCGATCCCTGATTCGAGATTCGCGGTGGCGCTGGCGCCCTTCTCGATCGTCACGGTGATCGGCGAGCCGCCAAAAATATAGCTCCCCGTCGGGCCGGCATTGCCCATGCTGATCGCGACGATCGCGGGTGAACCCGCTCCCAGCGCGCTGACCGAGCCGCCGCTGCGGATGGTGACGTTGACGGCGCCGCCGGAATTGCCCTGCCAGGACGGCGGGTCCTTGACCAGCACGCCGCCATCCTTGAACACCGCACCCCCGCCGAGGCTCATCGCCAGGATGCCGGGCGCATTGGCGCCGGTCGTGCGGATCGTGCCGCCGACATCGACCGTGACGGCGCCGCCGGTCCCGACGCTACCGCCGACCCCGGCGCGCTTGACCATGTCGATGCCGTAGACCGCCGCCGAGGTATCGCCCGCGATGCCTCCACCGCCACCGACGCTTTGCGCCAGCACGCCGGCGGCGCCCTTGCCGCTGGTGCTGATCCGGCCATGGGCGGTGACATTGACCGCGCCGCCGTCATTCGCCCCGTCGAAGAGGTTGACAGCCTGCGTCGCGACGAGGCTCGACAGGCCGGGCGCCGTGGTCAGCCCCGCGATGCCACCGCCGCCGCCGACGCTCTGCGCGACGACGCCATGCGCGTTCTGGCCCGAGGTCGTGATCGCCGCGTTGGCGCCCATCATGACGCCGACCGTGCCGCCGCGCCCGCCCGCAAGCCCCGTCGCGCCGAGCGCGAGCGTCATGCCCGGCAGCGACAGCGCGCCGTTTCCGCTGGTCAGGGCGACATAGCCGCCACCGCCGCCGACGCTCTGCGCCAGCACGCCATAGGCCAACGCCCCGCTCGTCGTCACGCTGGCCGGCTGGCCCGACCAGCCCAGATTCACCGCGACAGCGCCGCCATCGGCCTTGACGCGCTGTCCCCCCGGCGCCTGCGTGGCGCCGAGCGAGATGCGCGGCCCGGCCAGCAGTCCCGCCACTTGCGGGCTGACCACGAGTGCGGCCACGCCGCCGCCGCCGGCGACGCTTTGCGCCATGATGCCGTGGGAGAGCGCTCCCGAGGTCTGGATGCGGCCGTCATGCGAGACCGTGACGGCGGCGCCCATCATCGTCACCGGCTGGAAGCCGGTGATCGAGCTGGCCGTCAGCGTGCTGCCGAGGCTGATGCTGGACGCGGCGGGCTGATGGCCGGCAACGGCGATCGTGGCGGCACTGCTCGCCAGGTTGACCGCCGCGACGCCACCGCCGCCGGTGACGCTTTGCGCCAGGATGCCGATCGAATCGGTGCCATGGGTCTCGATCGCGCCGCCATTCTTCACCACGATCCCGCCCGGCGTGGCGGCCGGACGGGCGGTGAAATCATCGTAGCTCAGGGTCGAGCCGAGCTGCATGGACAGCGCCGGTGTCGCCCCGTTGTCGCGCGAGACGAAGCCGCTCGGCCCCAGCGTGTAGGACGAGGCACTGGCATGGCCGCCGCCGCCGGCGATGCTCTGGGCGATGATGCCGGACGAGCTGTCGCCCCAGGTTGCGATCCGGCTTCCCGGCGCGCTGGCGTCGACCGTGACGAGGCCTGCGGTGCCGCCGGCTCCGCCCTTCTTGCCGACGCTGACATTCACATTGTGCTGCGCCGACGCGAGATTGGAGCCGAGCAGGTCGATGATGCGGGTGATCTGGCTGATGATCTCGGGCGCGGTCTCATGCGCATGCGTCTTGATGAAGAGCTCGAGATCTTGCGCGGTGACGGTCCCGGCTCCCCCGCCGCCGCCGACGCTCTGGGCGAAGATGCCGGGCGCGGCGAAGCCTTGCGTGGTGATCATGCCCGAATTGGCGACCGTCACCGGCCCGCCGTCGCCGCCCGCCCCGCCGCTGCCACCGACCGCGACATTGGTGCCCAGGCTCGGCGAGATCGAGAAATAGCTGCTGGCCTTGCCCTCCATCGTGGCGATCATGCTGTCGAGGCTCGACATCAGGCTGGACACGCTGGTCGAGCTGGCCGACCCGCCATGGCCGCCACCGCCGCCGATGCTCTGCGCGACGATGCCGGCGGCGCCGGCGCCCTGCGTGGCGATGCTGCCGCTATTCGTGACGGCGACATCGCCGCCATTGCCGCCGCCAGCGCCATTGCCGCCGACGCGCACGTCGACGCCGACGGAGACCGAGCCGAACTCCATCTTGCTCGGCGCTTTCTCCAGCCAGTCGCCGAGCTGCTTCAGGAGCCCGGCAGTGGCGCCGGGCGCGCCGAGCGTGCTCCCGAAGGATTGCGCCGTCTCCTGCTGGACGCTGCCGCCGCTGCCGCCACCGCCGCCGACGCTCTGCGCGAAGATGCCAATCGCATGATCGCCGCTCGTCGCGATCGTGCCCGAGGCCTGGTTGGTGACGCCGACATGGCGGCCGCCCCCGGCCGCGCCGCCGCTGCCGCCTACCGTCGTGCCGATGGTGATGTTGAATTTCGAGTTCAGCGAATCGACGGTCGCCGCGCGCAGTGGCGCCGCCGCGCTGCCACCATTGCCGCCGCCACCGCCGATGCTTTGCGCCAGGATGCCGTAGCTCTTGTCGCCCTGCGTCGAGACCAGCCCGCCATTGCCGAGATCGAGAATGCCGCCTTGCCCGCCCCCACCGCCCTTGCCACCAATCGTGACCGTGGGGCTGAGCGTCCCGCTCGGGATCTCGGGACCGAGATTCGGCGCGATGGTGATCAACGCCGAGCTGGCGAAGCCGCCATTACCGCCGCCGCCACCGATGCCCTGGGCCACGACGCCGCTGCTGAGCGCGCCCACGGTCGTGACCTTGCTGCCCCGATCGAGCGTGAGATCGACGATGCCGCCATCACCGCCACCACCGCCATTGCCGCCATGGCTGACGGCGATGCCGAGCCCGATGCCGACGCCGGAAGCCGTGGCCGAGCCGCCATTGCCACCACCGCCGCCAATGCTCTGCAGCACGATGGCCGAGGCTCCGGCGCCTTGCGTGCTCACGCCCCCCGACGAGGTCGCGACGATGTCGCCGCCGCTGCCCGCAGCGCCGCCGCGACCGCCGGTCGCCACCGAAAAGATCACGCCGGTCGCATTCGCGTCGCCGCCATGGCCGCCACCGCCGCCGATGCTCTGCAGCAGCACGCCGGTGCTCTGGTCACCGCTCGTCGCGATCGTCCCGGTATTGCCCAGGTGGAAATTGCCGCCATGGCCGCCGGCGCCGCCAGAGCCGCCGCCGATGAACATCTCGCCATTGCTGGCCGCCGCTGCACCGCCACCGCCGCCCACGGCATGGGCGAGGATGCCTTGCGCATCCTTGCCATGCGTGGTGATCGCGCCGCTATTGGTGATGTCGATGGCGAGCTGGCCAGTTCCCGCGCCGGCGCCGCCATTGCCGCCGCGACCGGAGGCGCCGCTCGGCCCGCCATTCCCGCCGCGCCCGCCAATGACGGCTGCGGTGATGCCATGCGCGCCCAGGCCGCTCGTCAGGATCGAGCCGGAATTCGTGACGGTGACGCCGTGAGGCGTGCCGCCTGCCCCGCCATTATGACCGCCGCCCCATGACCCCTCTCCGCCATCGGAGCCGTTGCCGCCGGCGCTACGCGCCGAAATGCCTGCCGACAGCGCTCCGCTGGTCGTGATCCGCGCGCCGTTGCTGACGGTGACATGGCCGGCATCGCCGCCATTGGCGGCGGCGACGTTGACGGCATTGCCATTGGACCGGGCATCGCCGCCGACCGAACGCGCCAGGATGCCGAAGGCGTTGTCGCCGGTCGTGGTGATGGTCCCGTTCTCCGCGGTCACGGTCGCGTCGCTGGCCGTGCCGCCCCGGCCGGCATTGGTGTGGCCGCCCCACTCGCTGTCGTTGATCCCGATGCCGCCATCGCCGCCGATCGACTGGGCGCGAATGCCGGCGGCGAAATCATCTGGAAAGCCGCCGACGGCGCCCGATCGGACGGTGATGCTGGAATTGCCGCTGAACGTCACCCGGGCCGCGCCGGCATTGCCGCCGACCCCGGCGTCGCGCTCGTTGGTGATGCCCGGCTCGGTCGGGATCGCGCTGTCCCGGCCGGCCCCGCCTCTGGAATCGGCCGTGATGCCGAGGCCATAGGCCGTGATCGTCGTAGCGCTGACGGTCAGGTTCGAATCGTGCCCGTCACCGCCATTGCCCCAGCTCGTGCCATTGCCCCAGCGACCGCCATCGCCGCCCTTCGAGAGCGCCGAGATGCCCCAGCCCTGGGCGTCGATCCTGCTGTTCAGGACATTGTAGATGATGATGCGGCCGAAACCGCCATTGCCGCCCCAATGGTTCTGGCTGCCGATATCGGCGCCATCACCGCCATCGCCGCCACTGACATCGACGGCAATGCCGGTGACCCAGCCCGGCGAGGCATGCGTCGTGATGTTCAGGCCGGACTGGGTCAGGACGAAATTGTCGGTGGCCGGGGCTCCGTCATGGCCGTTATTGCTGTGGCAGCAACCGCCATGCGCACCGCGCCTGTCCCAGAAGATCGGCCCGGACTGCGCGAAAGCCGGCTTGGCGAGCATCGCCCCGCCGGCGCCGAGCAGGGCAACGAGCACGAGGCGCGAGGCCGAAGCCTGGAAATCGCGTGAGGATGTGCCGGCCCGCACCGCGCGCGACGCGCGTTGGCCATGATCGGTCATGCGCCGACCCCCCCTGCCCGACGATCCCGCGGCTCACCATGCGTGAGCTGGTCGAATCGAGCAGGATGCTGAGCGACTACCTGACGGCCTGCAAGCGAAGATGGACCAATCGACATGCAAGTCGGACGAACGGCATGAACGCAGAATTAAACCCGGCTGGATACTGTACAAATTCTGAAGCCCGGCTGCGCCGGCAATGAGTTGTTATCCATAAAAGGTTTCATGAGCGGCTATACGGGCAATTCCCCATCGGCGGCCTGCAAAACAGGCAGCACCGAATGCTTCGTCAAATGCCGACGCGCGTCCGCAGTTCCTGGCGGCAGGAGCGCGAGACCGGCAATGCCCTCGGAACATGCCTCAGCCTCAGCTCCCATTTATCCGCATGCTGACGGTCGATCGCCTGGATATGCGCGAGATTGACGATCGCGGTGCGGTGGACCTTGACGAAGGAAGCCTGCGGCAGCAGCGCCGACCATAATCCGAGAGGGCGCAGGTCGAGCACCATCGAGCCGTCGGCGAGCCAGACCTCGGTATAGTTCTTCGCCGAGCGCAGGCTGACGACGAAACCGGCCTCGACACCGCGGACCCCGCTCTGGTGGCGCAAATAGACGAGCGGCGCAAGCTGCCGCGCCGAGGGGCCGCTCGCCGGCCCCCGCGTCTCGCCGCGGTAGCGCGCCGCCGCGATCAGCTCCGCGCATTGGAAGAGCGCGTTGATCTCGGCGTCCGACCAGCGGCGGACCGTCCTGACCGCATCGAAGCCGATACAGGCCCGCAGCCGGCCGTCATGCATCACCGGGACGCTGAGCACGCTCTTGTCGCTCTGCCGGAGCATCTCGACCTGCAGCGCCCGCGCCATCTTCGGCAGGGCCTCGACCCGGTTGATCATCACCGCCTTGCCCGCCAGCAGGAACTGGTGGAGCCAGCCGATCATCGTGACCGGGGCGCCCTGAAGGTCCTCGACGAAGGAGGCTACCCCGCGCTGGCTCCATTCATGCGAATTATGGAAGCGCAGCAGCTCCGCGTCATACTCGAACATCCACGCACGATCGGCCTTCGCCTGCGATCCGACCGCACCCAGGATAGCGGAAATCGCCGCGTCGACCGGCTGGCCGAGCAAAGCCCGCGCCGCCAGATAGGGCCAGTCGAGGGACGGAGCGCCAGCGAGGTCGTCGATGGAAAAGGTCTCATAGGCGGGCAGGGCGGCCATGGGCGAACCGATCGGCGGATGCTTCGTCATGATCGTTCGGTGATGGGGCAGCCTCGCGGCCGGCTATTGTCGCCCGACCCTAGCGGGCCGGGCATTCCCGGGCAATGCGAGGCTCGGGCCGGCCCGAGCCTGGCCAATTGCGGCGAGACTGCGGCATTGGCCCGTCCCATTGAATGAATCTTAAGGTTAAGATGAGAGGTTCGCTGTCGCCGACCAGCGCCGATTCATCGTTCCCACGATTGCATTGCGACGTGTTTCGGCATTCCGCCGCTGGAACCGGGAACGCATCGGTGAATATCTTTTCGAGATCGATCAAGAATTACCTGCTCGCCACGATGGCTTGCCTCTGCATTCCCGGCATCGGCGCGCTGAGCTACATGGCGCAACAGGCGATCTCGGACGTGCAGACCAATACCCGCCTGAGCGAGCTGGTCAGCGCCGACCGCGCCCTGCTGCTCGCCGGCAACACGATCCGTACCAATCGCGGCCGGGTCCAGACCGCCATCCAGGCCGAGGACGACCCGACCCCGACGATCAAGCAGATCGAGCACGCCAACCGCACCGAGCTCGCGGAAGCGGTGGTCAGGATCAGGGCCACCGACCTGCCGAACCGGGCCACGCTCGCCGAAGCCGTCGTGCAGGTGGAGAAGCAGACCGACGCCAGGCTGGCCGAGATCTATGCCGAGGCAGGCAAGCCGAAGGCGCAGCGCAGCCTCGCAGCCACCATGCCCTGGTACAATTCCGTCAGCGATATCGAGGGTGCCCTGGTCAAGGCGTCCGACGCGACCTCGAACGCCGTCCGCCTGGCCGATCCGCTTCTCGCCGATCTCCAGGCCTTCAAATCCGCAGGCTGGCGCGTCCGCTCGTCCTACGGGACGCAATGCTCGGTGCTGCGGCCGATCCTCGGGTCCGGCAAGACGATGGAGCCGGCGCAGCAGCGCGCCCTCGGCGAGACCCGGGGCGCCGCGGGAGCGGGCCTGAGCCAGTTGCAACAACTGAGCGCCCGCGCCGGTGTCGCGCCGGAGCTCGCGCGCAAGGTCGGGGTGATGACGGCCGAGATCGATGCCGCCAACCTCAAGGCCAACGACCTGATCGGCCGTCTCGGTGCGGGCACCGGCCCGGTGATCGGGGCGGAGGAATGGACGAAGCAATGCACCGCGCCGTTCACCGCCATCGTCGCGGCCGTGACCCAGTCGCTCGACGACATGCAGACGAGCACGCGCGACCAGCTCAACCGGGCCTGGATGAAGCTCGCAGCGATGGCTGGCCTGCTCGCCGCGCTGGTCGTCCTGTGCATCTTTAGCTGGCGCGGCATCCAGCGCCGCATCGCCGGGCCGCTCGTCTCGCTGAAGACCGCGCTCGACGGCATGCAGGCCGGTGACTTCTCCCGGAGCATTCCGCAACCGCCCTGCGCCGACGAGGTCGGGGCGCTGAGCGGGGCGCTCGAAATCTATCGCGAGAACGCGCTCGCCCTCGAAGCCAGCAGACGGGATCGCGAGACGAGCCTGCAGGCGGATGCCGAGCAGGCGGCCCATGTGCAGAGCCTGGTCCGCGACGTCGCGGTCATCGTCGCGGCGGCCCGCGCCGGCGACTTCTCCGGACAGGCCGCGACCGGCAGCGTGACCGGGCCGCTGCGGGATCTGGTCGAAGGCGTCAACGAGATCAACAGCCTGGTTGACGGCGCCACCAGCGAATTCGTCGGCGTGCTCGAGGCGCTCGCGCAGGGCGACCTGACCCACCAGGTCGAAACCGCCTATCAGGGGCGGTTCGGGGCTCTGAGCGAAGCGCTCAACGGTACCGTCGCGCGCCTGTCGGCGACGGTCTCGACCATCCAGGTCACCGCCTCCGATGTCGGGCTCGCCGCCCGCGAGATCAACCTGGGTGCCGACGACCTCTCCAAGCGCACCGAGGAGCAGGCCTCGTCGCTGGAGGAGACCGCTGCGACGACCGAGGAGCTCGCGGCTTCCGTCAAGGCCTCGGCTCACGCCTCGCGCAATGCCGTCGGACTGGCCGAGCAGGCCAGGTCGGTCGCCGAGGATGGCGGCGCGATCGTCAGCCAGGCGATCGTCGCGATGGAGAGCATCGAGCGCGCCTCGGCAAAGATCTCCGACATCAACGCGGTGATCGACGACATCGCCTTCCAGACCAACCTGCTCGCCCTCAACGCCGCCGTCGAGGCGGCCCGCGCCGGCGACAGCGGCCGCGGATTCGCGGTCGTGGCCTCGGAGGTGCGAGCCCTCGCCCAACGCTCGAGCGCGGCCGCGAAGGACATCACCGGCCTGATCAACTCGTCCAACGAGGAGGTGATGCGCGGCGTGACGCTGGTCCGCTCGGCCGGCGATGCGCTCGGCAAGATCGTCGATGCCTCGCAGCGCGTCGCCACGACGGTCGCCGAAATCTCCACCGCCAGCGCCGAGCAGGCCAACGGCATCGACGAGATGAGCCAGACCGTCGCGCATATGGACGAGATGACCCAGCAGAATGCTGCGCTGGCTGAAGAGAGCGCGGCCTCGGCCAATGCCCTGAGCAGCCAGATCGAGCGCCTCAACGGTCTCGTCGCAGCGTTCCGGATCAGGGACGACAAGGCGGCAGCCGCGCGCGCCCCGGCCGCGTTGCGCAGCGCCGCCTGAGGGGCTCATCAAATAACGCGCTGCCGTTCAGATAAAGCGCGCGTCATCCCGGCCGGAGCGCCGGGATGGCAGCTTCCAATGCCGTCAGGCTGATCCCTGGCGCTTGCCCATCTCGACATCGGGCATGGTCGGCGGTGTGACGCCCCGCTCGCTTTCCAGGATGACGGGCGACGGCTTGCGCGAGATGCGCAGCGCGACATAGGCGGCGACCGCGACCGAGAGCACCACGAGATAGGCGAGCAGGCCCTGCGGGCCGAGGATCTCCATGAACAGCGTGGCTGCGAGCGGCCCAATCGCCGAGCCCAGGCCCCACAGGAACAGCAGCTGCGCCGAAAGCCCGACCGCCTGATCCTGGCCCAGGCGGAAATAGGCATGGGTGACGGCGACCGTGTAGAGCGGGACGCTGAAGCCGCCGATCAGCGCGAACAGGCCGTAGAGCCAGAGCCGCTCATGGCCCAGGCCGAGATGCAGCACGACGCCGAGCAAGGCCGCCGCCACCGCGACGATCAGCGTTGCGGCCAGCATGATCAGGCGGCTGGCGGTTCGGTCCGCGAGCAGGCTCAGCGGCCATTGCAGCAGCAGCGCGCCGATCTGGATCGCAGCGGTGAGCAGGATCGTCGAGCGCTGGTCGAGGCCGATCAGGATGCCATAGGCGGGCGTGACATTGGTCAGCGGCCCGCTCGCCAGCCCGACATAGAGGCAGCCGACGACGGCCGCCGGCGCATGCTGCCACAAGGTCCGCAGCCTGACCGAGACGACATCGCTCGATTCCGGCCCGCGCGCCCGGGTGAGCGCGACCGGGATCAGCGCGAGCGAGAAGGCCACGCTGGCATAGAGGAAGACGTCATGCGTCTGGATCGCGATATAGCCGACGCCGATCTGCGAGCCGATCAGCGCGAAACGGTTGAGGATCTGGTAGACGCCGAAGATCCGGCCCCGGTTGCTCCCCTTCGCCTGGCCGCTGATCCAGCTCTCGATGCAGATGCCGTGCCCGGCCGCCGACAGGCCCATGACCAGCCGCGACACGCCCCACCAGGTTTCGGGGATCAGCGGAAAGCTCAGGGTGGACGCGGCCTGAAGCGCGGCAAAAACCGCGAAGCCGCGAATATGGCCGACCCGGCGCACCAGCGAGGGGATCGCGAAACAGCCGACGAGGAAGCCGATCGAATAGGCCGAGGCGACCGCGCCGATCAGCAGCGGCGGCTGGCCCGCGAGCGCCATCCGCAGCGGCACGACCATGTTCACGATCGTGCCGGCCAGTTGCAGGATCAGTGCTCCGGCGACGATCGCACCGAGCGCGGCGACCGAGCCGCCCTGCGCATATGCCTTCACGGCTTCGTCACGTTCAGGAATCGTTGCCTCCCTGCCCCCATCTGTCCGCGTTCTGAACAGAAAAGCCAGGCGAAATATCGTCGCCCGTGCGGCGGCAGCCGCATTCGGCATCGTTGCCGCGCTGTGACTTCAGACGAATCGGAGCTTGTGGAGAAAGGCGGCAGCCATCACCGCCGGATGTGTTGGCGATGATGGCCTTGAAAGCTGAGGCGCCCGGACCTGCTGGGCATCAAGCGATGGTCCGCTTCGGCCTGAAAGGCGCTGGCCGCTAGATGCGGTACCAGCTCGCGAGGTTCCAGCCCGAACAGCCCGCGGCCTCGACTGACCTTATGGTCTCGCCAGATCTATGTCGGCTCGATCGGCGTTCCGATGCCGATCAAGGCCTCGCCCTTGCTGACCGCCAGGCTGCTGAGGCGATAGAGGACGTAACCCTCCCGGGGCGACGGGACGCGCTCGAGCACCTCGCCGAAGACGTCCCTGATCTCACCGAGAGGCTCGTCCTTGCGCACCGTCTCGCCGAGATCGCGGGCCGGATACCACAAGCCGTCGATGCCGGCCGACGGCACCGCCATCGTGACGATGCGGGTCTCTTCGCGCGGGGCCGGCGGGCGGGGGCCGCCGCTCATGCCGAGATGATGCAGGGCGCGCTCGATCCCCGCGCTCATCTCCTCGACGCTTTGCTCGTCCCACAGCCCGTTGCCGCTGACCTCGGCGATGATGCTCGGAATGCCGAGCCGCCCGGCCGCGTTGATCGTATAGCCTTCGCCGCCGGCGGAGACCGCGATCGGGAGGCCGAAGGCCTTGGCGAGGTCGCGCGACGCCTCGCTGCCGCTCGGAAACAGCGAGAAGGGCAAAAGAGCTTCGCTGAGATCGCCGCCATGCAGGTCGAGATAGGCATCGGCCATCGGATAGACCGTGTCGACGAGCCAATGCGCGACCCGCTCGCTGAAGCTGCCATCGGCGCGGCCGGGGAACATCCGGTTCAGGTTCCGGCCGTCTTCCGGCATGACGTAGATGGCCCGCTGACGGAACGCCGTCATGTTGAGGATCGGCAGGACGAGGATCGTGCCGGCAAGGTCGTCGGTTCGCCGGCGCATCAGGCGCAAAGCCGCTTCGATCGAGCAATATTCCGAGCCATGCACGCCCGCCGTGACCAGCAGGCAAGGGCCGGGGCGCGCGCCTTCGACGATGCCGAAGGGAATCTCGACGCCCTCGATCGGCTTGATGAAGCCTTTCTCGGTGCGGGCCTTGCCGCTGCGCAGCTCGGGCAGCTGGTTCATGTGGTCCTCCCTATGACGGTTGCTGGGCTGCGCCGGCCTCGAAGGCCGCGAGGAAACTCTGCAGATAGCCGCCGAGCGACGGGCTCAGATATCCGCCTTCCTGGACGAGCAGGGTGGGCAGGCGCAGCGCAGCGAGCTTGCCTGCGGCCTCGGCGAAACCCTGATCGTCGATCTTGAACGTCGCCACTGGGTCCTCCGCGCCGGCGTCGAAGCCGAGCGAGACCAGCACGGCCCCCGGGCCGAAGTCGCGGATCCGCGCCACGGCCCGGTCGACCGCGCCGAGCCAGGCCTCGTTCTCGGTCGCCCAGGGCAGCGGCTGGTTGAAGTTCAGCCCCGTGCCCGCCCCCGCCCCGGTCTCGTCGGCATAGCCGGCATAATAGGGAGCGGACAGGCGCGGATCGACATGGATCGAGGTGACGAGCACATCCGGATCTTCCCAGAAGATGAACTGCGTGCCGTTGCAGTGATGCACGTCGAGATCGATGATCGCGACCTTGCCGAAACGCTGCGCCAGGCGGCGCGCGGCGATCGCGGCATTGTTGAGATAGCAGACCCCGGTCATCAGGTCTGGATAGGCGTGATGTCCCGGCGGGCGGCACATGGCGTAGATCGGCCCGCCGCCCGCCGTCAGCCGATCCGCGCCATGGACCGCCACCTGCGCGCTGGCGAAGACGGCTTTCCAAGTGTCGGCGGTGATCGGGCAGGAGGTCGAGTTTGAGTACCAGCCGAGCTCGCCGAGAAGCTCGGTCGGCTTGCGGTGCATGCGATGCGTCGGATGCACGTTGGGAATGACCACCGGCCCGTAGTCCGGATTTGCGATCCAGCGGTCATGAACCTTCTCCAGGAAAGCGACGTAGTCCGGGTCATGGACTGCCGTGATCGCCTCGGCCTGGTCGAGCGGCGCGACGACGATCTCATGCCGCGCGCGCGTCACCACATCGAGGAAGATCCGGTAGCGCTCGGCCCGGTCGGGCTGAGCGACGAATTTCCCGGTGCGGAAGACCTGATCGGGATCATGGAGAGCCTGATCCGGGTGATGGACAACAAGCATCGTGCCGCTTTCTCCAGAAGGATTGTCAGTCGAGGGAACGCCCACGCGTCTCCGGCGTGAGGAAGAGATGCGTGGCGAGCGTGATGGCGCAGACCAGCATCACGTAGAGCGAGATGTAGAGCGGCCCGCCGAGCTGCTGCAGCCAGGTCGCAGCCAAGGGCGCGGTGCCGCCGAAGATCGCGGCGCAGACGGCATAGGGGATGCCGATGCCGGATGTGCGCACGCGGGTCGGGAACAGCTCCGCGAAAACGGTTCCGAGCACGGAGTTGTTCAGCGCAATGAAGATGGCGCCGACGACCGCCACGAAGGCGAAGGTGCCGAAGGAAAGCTGGGGCACGGCGAGCATCGACAGCAGCGGATAGGTGAAGAGCAGGAAGCAGACCGCCGCGCCGATCAGGAACGGCTTGCGGCCGATGCGGTCGGAGATGAAGGCGAAGACCGGCACGCCGATGCAATAGGCGATGCTCGCGAGCACGCTGCCGGCAAAGCCCGAGGCCCGGTCCAGCCCGCCGACGAGGTTGGCATAGGTCGGCAGGAAGATCATCCAGAGGTAATATTGCAGCCCGTTCATCTGGACGACGAAGACGATGAAGACCTCTTTCGGGAATTCGGTGATCGAGGCCAGGATGGCTGCTGCGCTCATCTTCTGGCTGCTCTTGACCTTCTCGAAGGAGGGCGTCTCGGCAAGACCCGAACGCAGGTAGAGCCCGAAGATCGACAGCGCGGCGCCGAGCAGGAACGGCACCCGCCAGCCCCAGCTCGTCAGCGTGTCCGGCGGAAAATACCTGGTCGTCAGGCTGGCGACGCCGGTCGCGACCAGGACCGCGATCCCGATCGACAATTGCTGCGGCGAGGCGGCGAAGGCCCGGTTGCGGCTCGATGCGTGCTCGTTCAGGAAGGTGATGGCGATCTGGTACTCGCCCCCCGCCGAAAAGCCCTGCAGCAGCCGTGCGGACACGATCAGGATCGGCGCGGCGATGCCGATCTGGGCATAGGTCGGGCAAATGGCGATCAGCAGGCTGCCGATGCCAGCCATGATGATGGTCGCCGCCAGCATGGTCCGGCGGCCATATTTGTCGGCGAGCGGGGACAGGATGAAGGCGCCGATCGGCCGGCCCAGAAAGCCGACCGCGAAGGCGGAGAAGCTGGCGATCAGCGAGACCGTCGGGTCGTCGGAGGGGAACATCTGGGCGGCGAAGACGCCGGCCAGGAACCCGTAGATCGACCAGTCGTACCACTCGATGAAATGACCGAATGCGCCTCCGATCAGGGTCCTGGCATTGCCCTGCCCCCCGCCGCTCGCTTCGCCGACCCGTGTATCCGTTGTCATCAGCCTCACTCCCCTGCTTTGCTGACCCGTCACGCGTCTGGTTGCGCGCCGGCCTCGATCGCCGCGAGCTTCCACGCGGCCATCTCGGCCAGAAGCTTCAGGCTGTCCTCGAAATAGGCGGACGGCTTGTCGAGGAAGCGCTCGAGGCTGAGCCCGCGTATGGCGACGAGGATGAACTCGAACAGGGCCAGCATCTCGGGCAGCGGCGCGGCGCCCGTCAGATGCCGCGCGACCCAGGGGTGCACCACCCGCTTCATCGTATCGAGGCGATGCGCGACGATCCTGGGATGAAGCGCCTCATCGGCGCGCGTGCCGATGATGATCTCCCAGACCGCCCAGTATTCCGGGTCGCCATAGAGCTCCCACAGATGATGGACCAGGCTGGCGACATCGATGCCGTTGTCGTTGCTGCCGAGGCCCTGCCCGCCGTGATCCTGGGCGTCGAGCCGCTGCAGCACGCGTTCGCTCGAGCGATCGAGCACGCCGAACATCAGCTCCTCCTTGGTCGGAAAGTGATGATGCAGGGCGCCGGTCGTCACGCCGGCATGCTGGGCGATGAGCGCCGTCGTCGTGTTCGCATACCCGGCCGACTGCAGAAGCGCCGTTGCCGCCTGGATCAGCGCGTCTCTCGTCTCCGCGCTGCGTTCGGCCTGCTTGCGCCGCCTCGGCACCGGCATCGGCTCACCCCCCACAAAAGATACCTATCAATTGGTATGTAAATAAAGCGGATGTCAAATGCCGTTTTGCGGCCGGTCGCGGCCTGTGTGCCGGGAACCCTTTCCGCTCGGAATGGATCGTCATTGCGAGGAGCGCCAGCGACGAAGCAATCCAGGGGGTACGCGGGCCCCTGGATCGCGTCGCTTCGCTCGCGATGACGGCTATCGCCGGATCGGCGTGCCGACATTGCCGATCAGCTGGCCCTTCGCCACGAAGGCATGCTCGGTCTGGCGCAGCACAAAACCTGGCGCCGGGCTCAGGATCTCCTTCGGAGCGCTGTTCGCCCCGGTCGTCGGATGCAGACGCGCGACGCGCTGCCCTGACCGGACCTCGTCGCCCAGCACCACGAGATGCTCGACCAGTCCGGCGTCCGGCGCGAGATACTGGCCTTCGGCGCCGGCTGTGAAATGCACCCCGGCGAAGGGAGCGGGCTCGAGCACCGGCTTGATCGCGCCGAAGGCGGCCAGCGCCCGCAGCAGCCCCTCTTCCATGATGGCGAGCTCGGAGGATTTCATCCGGCCGCCACCACCCTCGACCTCGATCGAGGCGAGATCGGCCAGCTTCGCCGCGCCGCAGGCCGTCTCGTCGATCCCGTCGACATGCTGGACGAAGCGATAGCCCCACGCCTCCATCAGGCGCGTCAGCTGCGCGTCGTCGACGACGCTCTTGGCCGTGGTGAAGCCGAAGACCATGGGCACGACCGAGACGTCGCCGCCGCCGGCATGGACGTCGATCAGCAGGTCGACCGCCGGGAAGAGCTGTTTCGTCACGAAGGCGCAGAGCCGCTCGGTCGGCGTGCCGTCGGGTTTGCCGGGGAAGCAGCGGTTCATGTTCTGCCCATCGAAGGGCGAGAGCCGCTTGCCCTTCTGGGAGGCGGGGAAGTCGATCGAAGGCACGATGATGATGCGCCCGGTCACGTCGGCCGGCGTCAGGCGCTCGGCCAGCCGGCGCAGCACGATCTGCGCCTCGTATTCGTCGCCATGGATGCCGCCGAGCAGCAATACCGACGGGCCGGTGCCGTTGTTGATGCAGCAGAGGATCTCGCCGGAGACGCCGTCGAGCGTACCGGCGATCGGGCCGAGGTCATGGATGAACTTGCCGGGACGGGTGGGGTCGAAATCGGGCAGCATGAGTCAAATCCTGTCATGCGGCGGGCGCGGGCATGGCCCGCACCCGCCTCGGAATGGCGGAGCGCAAGGATAGTCCGGGTCAGGCGGCGGCGCGGCCGGGCACTGCCGCGAGCAGCGCGGCCGGCTTGTGGAAGCGCAGCGGCGAGAACGGCTCCAGCGCGTCGGGCTTCTCGCCCGACTGGACCCAGTCGCTGAACAGCCTGGTGAAGCCGAGCGAGATCGCGAAGCCATGGCCCGACCAGCCATAGCCGTAGATCAGGTTCGGCAGGGCCTCCGCCTGTCCGATCAGGGGAATCTGGTCGACCGAGACCGCCTCCACCCGCGAGGCGTCGACGCTCAGGAAGCGCGAATTGTCGATGAAGGGCAGCGTCTGGATCGCGTCGGTGACGTTCTGCGTCATCGCGCTGAGCGAGCCCTTCCACAGCCCCTCGGGCGTATGCCCGACATGGGCGCCGCCCGACAGCATCAGCGTGCCGTCCGGCAACTGCTTGACGGCGAGGCGGCGATGCGCGTGCGAAAGCAGATGGTTGACCTTCTTGTCGAGCGGGTTCGAGACGAAATGCATCTGCGGCATCAGGTTCCAGACCGGGCTGAGCTCATGCGGCTTCAGCACGGGCTTCAGCAGCGCCTCGGCGCCGGCATTGGCGACGACGATGAGCTTTGAGCCGACCGGCACGGTCTCGCCGTCGGCGAGCTTCACCGCCGTGACCGTTCCGCGCGCATGGACGATCTCGGCGACCCTGGCGCCGGTGCGGATCACCGCGCCGGCCTTCTGCGCCTCCTTGGCGAATTGCCGCGTGGCGAGGCCATGGTCGCCGACGCCGTCATTCGGGCAATGGATCGCGCCGAGGATGCCCGGCGCGAGCTCGGGCTCGCGGGCCAGCGTCTCGTCGCGGGAGAGGATTTCGGAGGGCGCGCCCAGGCTCGACTGGGCGGCGGCGATCGCCTCCATGCGGCCGCGCACCTCATGGTCGCGATGGCCGTAGGAGACGTCGAAGATCTTGAGCCCGCCGATGCGGCGATAGCCGACGCCGCCCTCGATCTTGGCCTGGTACTCGGCCCAGAGCTTTAGCGAGAGGGCGCAGACCGGCAGCTCGCGCAGATCGCGGCCATTGGCGCGGACGCCGCGCTCGCCGGGACCGCCGGAGGCGCCGCCGGCGATCTCGCCGGCTTCGAGCAGCGTCACCGAACGGCCTGCCTTGGCGAGCTGATAGGCCAGGCTCGTCCCGTAGATGCCGCCGCCGACAATGACGATCTCGGAGGCGCTGTTGTGATCGGACATCGATCGAATCCTTCGTCTTCAGGTGCTTGGAGGGGGGAGGCGTTGATCCGCGAAATGACAGCTCGCGACGCTGCGGCCTCCCGGCGCAGGATGGAGAATGGGCGTGTCCTCGACGCAGCGACGCGGCAGGCGGCCATCTTCCGTCGCGACACCGGCGGCATCACTGGCGCCGAGGCGCCGGGCGAGCGGGCAGCGCGTATGGAAGCTGCAGCCAGTCGGAATGGCGAGCGGGCTCGGAATCGAGCCTTCGAGGAGCGCGGCCGGCTGGCCCCTCGCCAATGGCGAGAGCGGGGCGGCGATCGCCATCAGGCTCTGCGTATAGGGATGGCGCGGCGCGGCGCAGACCGCCTCGACCTCGCCCTGCTCGACGAAGCGGCCGAGATACATGACCCCGACCACGTCGGCCATATGCGCGACGAGGGCGAGATCATGGGTGATGACGATGAAGGTCAGCCCGAGCTTCGCCTGCAGATCG
>NZ_JBHYEM010000004.1:0-421027 GCF_051860145.1 Allobosea sp.
GTTGACGATCAGCGAGCGCCCACGGATGCCGGCGGTCTGACGCGACAGGATCGCGGTCGGCACCTTGGCCAGGCTGACCTGGCGCATCAATTCGCCGAAGCCCGGCATCGGCTTCTCGACGACATCTTCCGTCGCCTCCGGCGTGACGTCGCGCGGCGCCGGGCCTGTGCCGCCGGTCGTGACGATCAGGCAGCAGCCCTCGCGGTCGGCGAGCTCGATCAGCGTCTGCGCGATGCCCTTGCGGTCGTCGGGAATGACGCGCGCGACCGGAACCCAGGGCGAGGCGAGCGCCTTGGTCAGGTAGTCGTGGATGGCCGGGCCGCCCTCGTCGGCATAGATGCCGGCCGAAGCGCGGTCGGAAACCGTGACGATGCCGATCCTGATCTCGCTGGTCATGCCGTTCCGCGCCGCCGATTGCCGTTGCGCGGGTATCGGACGGCCCGGCCTCGCGGTCAATGAGGCTGCCGCGCGCGCCCGACGCTCAAACGGGTTTGGCGCCAGCCCGGCGATCGCGCAGGCGGCGCAGCCACATCCGGGCCAGGGCCGCAGCCTGCGCCGGGCCGAACATCGCGCTGCCGATCGCGACAATGGCGTTCGCCATGGGGCGTCGCTCGCCCCAGACATAGGTCCCGGCATCGACGCCTTCGCCGGCGCCGCTGTCGAAGAAGGCCGGCGGGCCCTCGGTGAAATCGGCCTGCAGCATGGCGATGGCCAGCGTCCGGCCCGGCGAATGCCGGCCTTGTGTCTCGTCATAGGCGATCTTGAGGAACTGGCGGGTGCCGGCGCTGTCGACGAGAAGCCCCATGGCGATGGGCTGGCCGTCGAGCAGGAGCGTGTCGAGCTGCAGCGCGTCCTGCGCCGCGAGGAGCTCTACCAGCTTGTTGAAATAGGCGGCATCCGCCGGCAGGCAGGCGATCGCGGTTCCCGCCGCGCCCTTCCAGCCGGCCGCCTCGAGCGCGAGGAAGGTGCCGAAAGCCTCTTGCGCCGCGGCGCGGCGTTTTCGCTGGAAGGAGACGGCGCCGCTGCGTCCGACCGAACGGAACTGCTGCATGCGCTTCTTGTAGCCGGA
This sequence comes from Allobosea sp., assembly GCF_051860145.1. Classification (GTDB taxonomy): domain Bacteria; phylum Pseudomonadota; class Alphaproteobacteria; order Rhizobiales; family Beijerinckiaceae; genus Allobosea. The sequence continues at coordinate 1,070 of NZ_JBHYEM010000004.1, forward strand.
GCCGAGCGCGCGCCGGAGATAGCGCTCGGCGTCGTCGTCGGGCTGCGCGACCATCACCGGGCGCTCCCAGGCCTCATAGGTCGTCACCTTGCTGCCCGTCGCCCGGCAGGCCTCCTCCAGCGCCCGGAAACCGGGGCCTTCCATCGGCAGGAGCGGCAGGGCCAGCGTCTTCGGCAGATCGCCGGAGGCGGCGAGGTGGCGCAGCATGGCGCGCGCGATGTCGTCGGCATCGTCGCGGTCGAGCACCGGGGCCGACGAGACCTCGTAGAGCGGGACCAGCGGTGCGCTCAGGACGGATGCGAAGCCGCTGCGCCAATCGCGCCGAAGGCGGAGCGCCCAGACGCCGACCAGGCTGTCCGAGCCGAGGGCCTCGCTGCGCCAGGCGCAGAGAACGATGATCTGTTCCTCGGGCACGAGCAGGCACGCGGCGGAGACCGCGTCAGGCGACATCGCCGGGTTGGGCTCGACGGCGCGCCTGGCCAACTCCGCGAAGGCCGTGCCGAGCTCGGCATAGTCGGTGACGCCCGCACGCCGGATGACGATATCCGCGTTCATAGGGCGTCCATGCGGTGCCGGCCGCCTGGCTCGGGGGCCTCGCGACTCACGATCGCCGGCCGTCCCGCTTGCGAGGCCGCATCTCGCCCCGCAGCGAGAGCACGAAGGCGATGACCTGCGCTGCCGCGCGATAGAGCTCCTCGGGAATCTGGTCGTCGAGCTCGACGGTCGAGAGAGCCTGCGCCAGCATGGCGTTCTGCTCGATATCGACATCGTGCTCGCGCGCCGTCTCGATGATGCGCTGGGCCAGCTCGCCGCGACCCTTCGCGGTGACGCGCGGGGCGCCGTGGCCGTCATATTCGAGCGCGACCGCGAGCGGGTTCGGCGGGAGAGGGGTCATGACAGGCGATCCAGGAATTGCCCGGACACGGCATGGCGCGCCTGCGGGTGGCCGGTATGGATATCGACCGTGCCGTCCTCGAACTGCGCGTTGGCGAGCGCGGCCTGGAGATCGGGGGCCGCTCCTTGCAGGAACTGGCTGGTATCCTCGCGCTCGGCCCAGAGCGAGACGCTGACGGCGCGTCCCTGCAGGGTGACGACGCCCTGGAGGGGCCCCATCGGCTCGGCGTCGAGGGCGAAGCGCATGCGCCAGATCGGCGCGGTCGCGCCCGACGCGTTCCGGCGCGGCGGCTCCTTCTCGATATGGAGCGGCAGGATCGCCGTGCCGGCCTGGAAGGTGAGTGGGATCTCGGTCACCCAGCGCAGGCTCTGCGCGGCTTCGGGGCGCGCGCTTTCCGGCGGCAGCGAGGCGAACTGCGCCAGCTTGATCCGGTCGAGCGCCGCTTCGGTCTGGTCGAGCAGGGTTCGGGCGATGACGACCGGCTTCTCGGCGGCAGTCAGGCTCGGCTCGGCGATCTGCTGCGAGACGAGCGTGCCGTCGCGCCGCGGCGGCGCCGGACGCGTGGGGGGCTGTTCTCCTTCGGTCCTCGGCGCGGCGTCGGCGGGCTTCGCATCGGGAGGCGGCGCATCGATTGCGATCAGCGGCCGCAGCATTTCGCGCAGCGCGCGCAGGCCGGCTTTGAGATCGTCCGGCGGCATGGCCGCGGGGGAGCGGGGCGCGTCAGTGCCTCGTCCAGGCGTGTCCGAACGCGGCGCCTCGGCCTCGCGGGCTTCGAGGAAAAGCCCGGAACGGGCGACGGCCTGCTTCAGGGTCGGGGCCGTCACCGCCCGGCGCTCGACAGGCATGGCCTGGGCGAGGATCTGGTCGATCAGCCCGAGCAGGGGCTTGGGAAGCACCAGCGAGACCGAGCCGTTCGCGAGCACGCGCAGATTGGCGAAGAGCGGCGCCAGGCTGTCCTGCCGGGCCAGCGCGGCGCCCAGCAACGGGCCAGCCAGCGCGCGGGGCGAGAGCGTGGCGTCGAGCTGCGGCGCCCTGGCGGGGCCGGCTGGCGCTGCGTCGCGAGCGGGGGGTTGCGCGCCGACCATGGCGGCTTCGGCGCCTTGCGGCCGAGCTGCGGTCAGCGCAGGGAGCGTCGCCATGGCCAGGCTTGTCGCGGCCGTCGCTGCGGGTCCCGGCCGGTCCAGAGGAACGGGCTGGGCGGTTCGCGGCACCGTGTCGGCGCCGGCGGGGCGGACCTCGATCAGGGTCGCGCGCAGGCCCTTGCCGCCATCTTCCGGGGCATCGATCCTGAGCGTCAGCGTGGCGCCGGGCTGCAGGGCCGCCTGCCTCGCTTCCGGACCGGCCAGAACGAGGTCGATCCTGACGCCGTTGACCAGCGCCGTCGCGGCTCCGTTCCCGTCGAGCGAGATCAGGCGCGCCTCGATCGTCTTGCCGATGGCGAGGTCGCCCGTCGGCGCAAGTGCCGCGAGCAAGGTCGCGAAGGTCTGGCTCTGGGCGAGAGCGGCGAGGTTCATCGGGAAACGGCCATTGACGAGTTGTCGCAGCTTCCCATGAAAGCTTAAGGAAACTCTTGAGAATCCTCCGCTTCGGCAGGGCGCGCCTGCGCCCACCGCTCTGGTGCGAGGGCGAGCGATGGGGCAGGTTTGCCGCAACGCAGCAAGGACTACGCTCATGGATTATCGCCGGCTCGGCCGTTCCGGCCTGAAGGTTTCGCCGCTTTGCCTCGGCACGATGATGTTCGGGGGCGCCACCAGCGAGGCGGATTCGCGCGAGATCGTCGCGTCTGCCCGCGCTGCCGGTATCAATTTCATCGACACCGCCGATGCCTATAACGAAGGCCGCTCCGAGGAGGTGACGGGCCGCGCCGTCGCCGCGAACCGGCACGAATGGGTGCTCGCCACCAAGGTCGCAAGCGTGATGGGGCCGGGCCCCTACCAGAGCGGGCTCTCGCGCAAATGGGTGATGCAGGCCTGCGAGGACAGCCTGAGGCGGCTCGGCACCGATTTCATCGACATCTACTACCTCCACAAGGAGGACCATACCGTGCCGCTGGCCGAAACGGTGCGGGCGATGGGCGACCTCGTTCGGCAAGGCAAGATCCGGCATTTCGGCGTCTCGAACTATCGCTCCTGGCGCGTCGCCGAGATCTGCCGGCTCTGCGACGAGCTCGGCATCGACCGGCCGGTGGTCAGCCAACCCTATTACAACGCGATGAACCGCATGCCCGAGGTCGAGCATCTGCCGGCCTGCGGGTTCTACGGGCTCGGCGTCGCCTCCTACTCACCCCTGGCGCGCGGCGTGCTCACCGCGAAATACGAGCCGGGCCAGGCGCCGCCGGAAGGCACCCGCGCCGGGCGCGCCGACCGGCGCATCATGCAGACCGAGTGGCGCGAGGAATCGCTGGTGATCGCGCGCGAGATTCGCGACCACGCCGTGGCCAAGGGCCTGACCCCGATCCAGTTCGCCGTGGCCTGGGTGCTCAACAACGCCTTGGTGACGGCTGCGATCGCCGGCCCGCGCACGCTGGCGCAATGGCAGGCCTATCTGGCGGCGCTGGAGGCCGGTTTCGATGCGCAGGACGAGGCGCTGGTCGATCGGCTCGTGCCGCCCGGCCATCCGTCGACGCCGGGCTATAGCGACCCGGCCTATCCGCTGGAGGGCCGCATTGCGCGTGGCGCCGGGGGTATGGGCGCCTGATGGCGCGAGGCTTGCTCTTTCGGGACGGGATGCGCAAGTGAGCGTCTGACAATTTTGGAGGCGGCGCGCCGCCCGAAGAGCGCCAAGGGGGATGCATGGCAGTCGAAGGCCTGACCGGAGATCTCGTCAAGGTCGTCGCGCTGCTCGGCGCCGGCGTCGTCGCGGTGCCGATCTTCCGCCGTCTCGGCCTCGGCTCGGTGCTCGGCTATTTCAGCGCCGGCATCGTCATCGGCCCGTCGGGCCTGGGGCTGTTCTCGAATCCGGAAGCGGTGCTGCACGTCGCCGAGCTCGGCGTCGTCATGTTCCTGTTCATCATCGGCCTGGAAATGCAGCCGTCGCGGCTGTGGAAGCTCCGGGGAGAGATCTTCGGGCTCGGCGCGGCGCAGGTCTGCCTTTGCGGCGCGCTGCTGACCGGGGTCGGGCTGCTGGCGGGCCTGAGCCTGCCTGCCGCCTTCGTCGCCGGAATGGGCTTCGTGCTGTCCTCGACCGCGGTCGTCATGCAGATGCTGAACGAGCGCGGCGAAACCTCGACGCCGCAGGGGCAGCAGGCGGTCTCGATCCTGCTGCTCGAGGACCTGGCGATCGTGCCCTTGCTGGCGATCGTCGCGGTGCTGGCGCCAGCCAAGGCCGGCACGACCGGCGGCTGGATGCCGCTGCTGATCGGGGCAGCCTGTCTCGTCGGGCTCGTCGTCGCCGGCCGCTGGCTGCTCAACCCGATGTTCCGGCTGCTGGCGGCCTCGCAGGCCCGCGAGGTGATGACGGCTGCGGCGCTGCTCGTCGTGCTCGGCGCGGCCCTGGTGATGCAGCTCGGCGGGCTCTCGATGGCGATGGGCGCCTTCCTCGCCGGCGTGCTGCTCTCGGAATCGAGTTTCAGGCACCAGCTCGAAGCCGATATCGAGCCGTTCCGCGGGATCCTGCTCGGACTGTTCTTCCTGGCGGTCGGCATGTCGCTCGACCTCGGCATGATCGCGCAGCAATGGCAGCTCGTCCTGTTCGCCGTGATCGCCTTCATGGCGGTGAAGGCGACCGGCATCTTCATCGTCGCCAAGCTGTTCAGGTCGAGCACGCGCGACGCGATCACCCGCGTCGCGCTGTTCTCGCAGGGCGGCGAGTTCGCCTTCGTGCTCTACGCGGCTGCAGCGTCGGCCGGGATTTTCGATGCGCAGGTCAATGCCGTCGCCAGCGCGACCGTGATCCTGTCGATGGCGCTGACGCCGCTGCTCGTGATCGCGCTCGACCGCTTCCTGCCGCCGGAGCAGGAATCGCTCGACGGCATCGACGTCGCGGACGGGTTGCAGGGCAGGGCGCTGATCATCGGCTTCGGCCGCTTCGGCCAGGTCGCGAGCCAGGCACTGCTGGCGCGCGGCTTCAGCGTCTCGATCATCGAGGTCGATGTCGAGCTGATCCGCGCGGCGGCGGATTTCGGCTTCAAGGTGCATTACGGCGACGGCACGCGCCGCGAGATCCTGCAAGCCTCGGGCGCCGAGCGGGCCGAGGCGATCCTGATCTGTGTCGAGAGCCGCGTCACGGCCAACCGCATCGTCGGGCTGGCCCAGGCCGAGTTCCCGCATGCGAAACTGTTCGTCCGGGCCTATGACCGTGGCCATGCGATGGACCTGATCCGGGCCAATGTCGACTACCAGATCCGCGAGACCTTCGAATCCGCCATGGTCTTCGGCGCCGCCGTGCTGCGCGGCATGGGCGTGCCCGAGGACGAGGTGGCGGAGATCGCCGAGGATGTGCGCCGTCGCGACGACGAGCGCCTCGACCTGCAGGTGGCGAGCGACATCCATGCCGGCAACGACCTGATCCGCGGCAACGCGCCGGTGCCGGCGCCGCTGACCAAGCCGAAGGCGCCGGGCAAGGTGCATGGCAACGTGCCCGACGATCTCAGCGAAGAGCGGGTTCCGTAAGCGGCCGCACCAAGCCGTCCCAGGCCGCCATGGCGCCCTGGGCGATCGCTTCGAGCTGGGCGCGCGAGGCGCCGTCGCGCGCCTGGATCGACATGCCCTGCTGGACCGTGACGTAATAGCTGGCGATCGCCTCGGCATCGATGCCGGGCGGGATCTCGCCGGCCTCGACCGCCCGGCGCAGCCTGCCGGCGATGGTCTTGACGCTGCCGGCGCGCATCCTGCGCAGCTTGTCCGTGGTCTCCTCGCCGACGCCGATCGCGTTCACCGCCGAGAGCACGATCATGCAGCCGGGCGGCCGCCCGGGGCGCGTGAACACCGCGGCGCTCGCCATCAGGAAGCCGGCGATGGCGTCCCTTGCCGTCGATGCCCGATCGAACGGGCCGATGATCTCGCCGCTTTCGCTGGCCTCAAAGAAATCGGCCGCTTCGCAATAGAGCTTCTCCTTGCTGCCGAAGGCGGCATAGAGGCTCGGCGCGCCGATGCCCATCGCCTCGGTCAGATCGCCGAGCGAGGTCGCGTGATAGCCCTTGGCCCAGAACAGCATCATGGCGTTCCGCAGGGCCTGGGTGCGGTCGAAAGAGCGCGGGCGGCCGCGATCGCTCATCGTCTCCTCCATTCTATAACGATCGATAAATAAATCGCTTGACGGGCGCCGGCAAGCGATTTAGCCATTTCTGTATCGATCATTATAGAAATGGAGTTCCCAATGTCCCGCCTCACTGGCAAGAAGGCCCTCGTCACCGGCGGCAGCCGTGGCATCGGCGCGGCGATCGCTTTGCGACTGGCGCAGGAGGGCGCCGACGTGGCGCTGACCTATGAGCGCTCGGCCGACAAGGCCGCGGAGGTCGTGCGCGCGATCGAGGCGCTCGGCCGCAAGGCCGTCGCGTTCGCGGCCGACAGCGCCGACCCGGCCGCGATCAAGGGCGCGGTCGACAAAACGGCGGCCACGCTCGGCGGCCTTGACATCCTGGTCAACAATGCCGGCATCTTCCGCGGAGCCGGGCCGGTCGAAGGCTGGCAGCTCGCCGATATCGATGCGACGCTCGCCGTGAACGTGCGGGCCGTCGTGCTCGCCTCGCAGGCCGCGGCCGCGCATCTCAGCGAAGGCGGGCGGATCGTCTCGATCGGCTCCTGCCTCGCCGAGCGCGTCACCGAGCCGGACATCACGCTCTATGCGATGAGCAAGGCGGCGCTGATCGGCTTTACCAAGGGGCTGGCGCGTGATCTCGGGCCGCGCGGCGTCACCGTCAATATCGTGCATCCCGGCTCGACCGACACTGACATGAACCCGGCCTCGGGTCCGCAGGCCGATGCGCAGCGCGCCCGGATGGCGATCCCGCGCTACGGCAAGCCGGAGGATATCGCCAGCATGGTCGCCTATCTCGCCAGCGAGGAGGCGCGCTTCGTCACCGGCGCGGGCTTCGCGGTGGATGGCGGGGTCAATAGCTGACGGCCGTTGGCCTCAGTTCACCACGCAGAAGCCGCCGACGACGACATCGCTGCGGCACCAGATCTTGGGCTCGGTGACGCTGTTCACGCGCAGCAGGACCGGTGCAGCGCTGGCGGTGGGGAAGGGCGGGCGCGTCGGCTGCCCGGCCTTGGCCTCATCCGGCCTCGACGAGCGGCCGACCCGCGGCACGACGACGGTCGAGCTTCCGCTTCCTCCGGTCGGGCTCGCGCCGGCGTCCGTGTGCGAGCGGCTGCCGGAACGGAATTTTCGGGCCTCGGCGCTGGCCGGCAGCAAGGTCGTCGCCAGAATGGCAATCGCGAGAAAGCGGATCATGCTGTCCTCCTGTCGAGGACAGCACCCTGCCGCAACGGAAGAAAACCGCAAGCGGAGCCTTTTATCAGGCTGAGCAAGGCGTTAAGGCCAAGCTGGAAGGCGCTGCCAGTGCTCAGTTCCCCGGCAGGACGATGATGGTCGGCTTCGCCGGCAGTCCGGCCTTGCTCACGACGATCTCGGACGTATCGCGGCGCTCGACCGGCCAGAGGTCCTGCGAACGTGCGAGGAAGCGGCTGAGGCTCGAGCCGCCGAAGAAATGCATCGGGATCATCACCTTGGCCTGCAGCGATTTCAGCACCTCCAGCATGCCCTCCTGATCGAGCGTGTAGCTGCCATCGACCGGGAAGAGCACCACGTCGACGCGGCCGAGCGCGCGCAGATGACCGGGCTCGAGCGGGTGATGCAAATGGCCGAGATGGGCGATGCAGAGATCGCCGATCTCGAAGACGAACATCGAGTTGCCGTCGAAATCGGTCGAGCCGGAATAGGAGCGGATATTGGTCGGCACGTTGCGCACGCGCATGTCGCCGAGCGTGACGTCGTGCTTCGCCGGGCCCTGGCCGGTCGGATCCCAACCCGGCAGGACCTGCTTGATCGCAGGGTCGGGATTGCGCGAGTTATGCGTCGAATGCGCCTTGTTCATCGTGGCGATGTCGGGCGTCCCGGGCGGGCGGACATAGTCGTTGTAGTCGGTCGCGGCCTTCACGCCTCCCGGCGTCTCGATCAGGAAGGTGGCGTGGCCGATAAAGGTCAGGCGGATCTCGTCCTTGGCCAGCGCGGCACGTTGGATCGGCAGCCGCAAGCTCGCCATCTCGGGGCGGCAGCCCGGCTCGTCGGACTGGGCCAGGGCGGGATTGGGCTGGGCGAAGCCGAATGCCGCAAGCGCCAGTCCGATACCGATCAGAATCCTCGACAAGCCCATGAAGCGCTCCAGCTTGTTCAGCTTGGCAAGCCTAGGCAAAAGCCGCGCCGGGGGAAGTCTCGGAGCTCGATCTGGCGGTTTCGTGAACGGCGAAGGCGTCAGGCGCCCTTTGACCCCTTCCGCGACCGCGCCGAGGCGTTCAGGGCCACGGCGGCGCGAATGAGCGCCTGAAACGCCGCTTCATCGATCTCGTCACCCTCATGGAGATCAATGGCGCGCCTGGTATTGCCGTCGAGGCTCGAGTTGAAGAGGCCTGACGGGTCTTCCAGCGAAGCGCCCTTGGCGAAGGTCAGCTTCACGGCAGCCTTGTAGGTCTCGCCGGTGCAGATGATCCCGGCATGCTCCCAGATCGGAACCCCGCGCCACTTCCATGCCTCGACCACGTCAGGGTCGGCCTGCCTGATGAGGGCTCGAACGCGGGCGAGCGTCGCGCCTCGCCAGTCACTCAGCTCCCGGATTCTCCCATCGATCAGCTCAGAGGGGCTGTCGCCGCCTTCGGCTTCCTTCGCGCCGCTCTTCTTCATGGTTGAACCAGCTCCTTCCGGCTTTGCGCATGTTCGGCGCTTGGCGCTTCGCGGCCGCATCGAGGCATCGCGGACGAAACTTCCTTCCCTTCGACACGTTCAGTAGCAGGGATTATCCGAAATGGAGCGTCAAGTTGGCGGCGCGCGTGTTGAACCTGATCGGCGCCGCCACCAGTGCGGGTGCCTATGCGCCGGGGCAGGAACAGGCGCCGGCGGCTTTTCGGCGACATGGGCTGGCGGAGGCGCTTGCGAGCCGAGGCAGAGCCGTCAGGGATCATGGCGATGTCGCCTCGTTCCGCTGGCGACCGGATGCCTCGAGGCCGCAGGCCATGAATCTGGACGCCGTACGCCAGGCCTGTGAGCAGGTCGCAGGCCGGGTGACGACGGCGATCGCAGCGCAGGAAGACGTGCTCGTCCTGGGCGGGGATTGCACCGTGGAACTGGGAACGGTCGCGGGCGCGAAGGCGGCCGGAGCCCAGGTCGGACTCGTCTATATCGACTTCGATGCCGATCTAAACGCGCCTGTCACGAGCGATGGCGCTCTGGACTGGACCGGGGTCGCGCATCTGCTCGATATCCCCGGCTGCGAGCCTTCGCTTGCCGGGCTCGGCCCGACCCGGCCGATGCTCACGCCCGAGCAGCTGCTCTATTTCGGCGTCGAGAACATCACTCCCCCTGAAGCGGCCGTAATCAGGGATCATGCGATCGAGGTGATATCGCGCGCGGACGCTTTGAGCGACATCGAGGCGGCAGCGGCGCGCGCGGCCGAATGGGCGGCGCAGTTCGACTGCGTGCTGGTTCACTTCGATGTCGACGCACTCTCCTACATCGAGTTTCCGATCGCCGAGAATGTGCGCCGTTGCGACGGTCTCACACTGGAGCAAGCCGCCTTCGTGCTGAAGCGGTTGGCCGCCCTGCCGCAATGGCGCGGCTTGACCATCACCGAGGTCAGTCCGGACCACGCGCCGGACGAGGCCGCCGCGTTCGCGCGCCTGAACGAGGTGCTTGCGGACGCTCTCGGCTAGTTCGAGCGGCATCTCACATGCGTTCGCCGGGCAATTGGCTGGCCTGCTTCACCCAATCGGCGAATTGAGCTTCGTCGAGCTGGCCCTCGTAGATGTCGAGATAGCGCACTTCGGGGTGCTTGGACGCGCCGAGCGGGACAGGACGCAGCGACGTGCCGCGGAAGAAGGTCACCTTCACGTATTTCGTGAAGCAATGCAGGCTGAGGAACCAAACGTTGTCCTCGAGGCCATAGAAGGGCGAGTTCCATTTGACGGCCTTGCGCACGCCCGGGACGGTGCGCGCGATGAGCGCGTCGAGGCGGCGCCCGAGATCGCTCTTCCAGCCCGGCATGGCCGCGATATAGGCCTGCACGGGGGCGTCGCCATAGCCCTTCGCGATCTGGGGGTTGCCGCCCGAGAGGAGGATCGGCTTCGCATCCGCTGACTTCGCAACCTCCTTGCGCGGCTTGGCCGCCTTCGCGGCGACCGGTTTGGCGTCGGGCTTCTTTGCGACCGTCGCCGACTTCTTGGACGTCTCCTTGGCCATTGCGTTCGCTCCACGACAGACGGACAAACAATCAAGGACTCAATTGGCCCAGCACCTTGCGGCAAAGAGATACAGCATCGACCCGTCGTTGGGAGCGGTTTTCTCGCGGCAGGTTGCGAGCCTAGGATTCCCTATAGCGGCGGCAATCGCCGTCTCACCGGCTGGCTCTTGACGATGGCCGAGCTGGTCTCGGCCTTGTCGGCGATGCGGTCGAGGATCTGGTCGAGCTGCTCGATCGAACGCAGATAGAGGCGGCCGATGAAGCAGTCATCGCCGGTGACCTTGTCGCATTCGCCGAATTCGGGAATCTCCTCGATCAGCTGTCTGACCGCGTGCAGCTTTCCTGGCAGCGGGCGGATGCGGACGATGGCCTGCAGCTGATAGCCGAGCGCCTGGGGGTCGATATCGACGGTGAAGGCGCGGATCACGCCGCGTTCCTCCAGGCGCCGCAGGCGTTCGGAGACGCTGGGAGAGGACAGCTTCACGCGCAGCGCCAGCTCCTTCAGCGAGATGCGAGCGTCGTCGATCAGGATTTCGACGATGCGGCGGTCAAGGTCGTCAAGCATGATGATAGCTCGTTTGCTGAGTGCGCCTCACATTATGAGGCTCATCATTCGTTTTGTCTCTGAAAATCCATATCAGATGCGTGCCCGCCTCTCTACGCTCTGGCGATAGAATGATGGAGGTCGCAATGAACAGCACGACGCGCGGGACCGCCGAAATGTCGGCCGCCATGGTGATCTCGGGCACGATCGGCTGGTTCGTCGTCCGCTCCGGCCAGCCGGTGCTGGCCGTGGTGTTCTGGCGCTGCGTCTTCGGCGCGGTGACGATGATCGCGGTCTGCGCCGCGATGGGGCTGATCAGGCGGGACGCGATGAGCGGCCGGCAGCTCGCCCTGGCGGCGCTCGGCGGCGTCGCGATCGTGCTGAACTGGCTCCTGCTCTTCGCGGCCTATTCGCATGCCTCGATCTCGGTCGCGACAGTGGTCTACAACACGCAGCCCTTCATGCTGGTCGGCCTCGGCGTGCTGCTCTTCGCGGAGCGGCTGACCCTGTCCAAGCTGTTCTGGCTCGTCATGGCGTTCCTCGGGATGCTCATGATCGTGCAGGGGAAGCCGGGCGGCTCGGGGGCCGGCGGCGATTATCTCGTCGGGATCGCCTTGGCGCTCGGGGCGGCGTTCTTCTATGCGGTCGCCGCGATCGTCGCGAAGGCGCTGAAGGGCGTGCCGCCCCATCTGATCGTGCTCGTGCAGGTCCTGGTGGGGATCGTGATGCTGGCGCCGCTGGCGAATGTCTCCGAGCTGCCGAGCGGGGCAACGAGCTGGGCGCTGCTCGGCACGCTCGGCGTGGTCCATACCGGCCTGGTCTTCATCCTGCTCTATGCGGCGATCCAGCGCCTGCCGACGACGCTGACCGGGGCGCTGTCCTTCATCTATCCGCTCGTGGCGATCATCGTCGATCTCGCCGCCTTCGGCCTGCAGCCGCAGCTTGCGCAGATCGCCGGCGCGGCGGCGATCCTGGTCGCGGCGGCGGGCATGACGCTCGGCTGGTCCCTGCCCGCATGGCTGCGGCGATCCGATGCTCAGGCCGGCCCGAGCGGGACATGAGTCCCGGCAGATCGCCACGCTGAAACGAGCCGCAAAATACCAGTTGTAATTCGCAATCGGATATGAGAATAATCCGATATCGAATTGCAACTGGTATTGGAGGCATGAGATGAGCAAGCTGGTGGTGAGGAATTTCTCGGTCTCGCTCGACGGGTTCGGCGCCGGGCCGGAGCAGAGCCTGCAGCATCCGCTCGGCGTGAAAGGCGAGAGCTTGCATCGCTGGGTCTTCAAGACGCGGACCTTCCGCAAGATGCTCGGCCAGGAGGGCGGTGGCACTGGCATCGACGAGGAGTTCGCGGCGCGCGGCTTCGAGAATATCGGCGCCTGGATCATGGGGCGGAACATGTTCGGCCCGATCCGGGGCGAATGGCCGGACGAGAGCTGGAAGGGCTGGTGGGGCGACAACCCGCCCTATCACGTCCCGGTCTTCGTGCTGACCCATCATGCCCGCCCGCCGCTGGAGATGGAGGGCGGCACGGTCTTCCATTTCGTCACCGAGGGACCGGAGGTGGCGCTGAGGCTGGCGCGGGAGGCGGCACAGGGCAAGGATGTCAGGCTCGGCGGCGGGGTCGCGACGGTCCGGCACTATCTCCGGGCCCGCGCGATCGACGAGATGCATCTCGCCGTCTCGCCTGTGCTTCTGGGCGAGGGCGAGAACCTCTTCACTGGCCTCGACCTGCCGGCGCTCGGCTATGACTGCACGCGCCATGTCGGCACGGAGGCGACGACGCATATGGTGATCGAGCGGGCCGCCTGAACTGGCGGGGCCGTTGCGCCGGCCGGGCTGCGTCGCTACATAGCGGCTGAATTTCCCGAAAGCCTCAGAGAGAGTTCGTGAGTTCCGCCGGCATGGCTCGACGCCGCTGCCGGCGAATTCCCGGACACTCTCTCGGGCCGATCAGCCGCAAGCGGAGTCCGCACGTCCATGTCCCGTCAGTTCATCTACCATATGCGCGGCCTGTCGAAGACCTATCCGGGCGGCAAGCAGGTGTTGAACAACATCCACCTGTCCTTCTATCCGGACGCCAAGATCGGCGTGCTCGGCGTCAACGGCGCCGGCAAGTCGACCCTGCTCAAGATCATGGCGGGCTTCGACAAGGACTGGACCGGCGAGGCCTGGGTCGCCGAAGGCGCGCGCGTCGGCTACCTGCCGCAGGAGCCGAAGCTCAATGAGGAGCTGAACGTCCGCGACAACGTCATGCTCGGCGTTGCGCCGCAGAAGGCGATCCTCGACCGCTATAACGAGCTCGCCATGAACTACTCGGACGAGACAGCGGACGAGATGACCAAGCTCCAGGACGAGATCGAGGCCAAGGGCCTGTGGGATCTCGATTCCAAGGTCGACCAGGCGATGGACGCGCTGCGCTGCCCGCCGGACGACTGGGAGGTCGGCAAGCTCTCGGGCGGCGAGCGCCGCCGCGTCGCGCTCTGCAAGCTGCTGCTCGAGCAGCCGGAGCTGCTGCTCCTCGACGAGCCGACCAACCATCTCGACGCCGAGACCACCGCCTGGCTCGAAGGCCATCTGCGGACCTATCCGGGCGCGATCCTGATCGTCACCCACGATCGCTACTTCCTCGACAACGTCACGAGCTGGATCCTCGAGCTCGATCGCGGCCAGGGCATCCCCTACGAGGGCAACTACTCGGCCTGGTCGGTGCAGAAGCAGAAGCGCCTGGCCCAGGAAGGCCGCGAGGACGTGTCGCGCCAGAAGATGCTGGAGCGCGAGCAGGACTGGATCTCGGCCTCGCCCAAGGCGCGCCAGGCCAAGAGCAAGGCCCGCATCCAGCGCTATGACGAGCTGGTGCAGAAGGCCTCCAACAAGGGTCCGGACACCGCGCAGATCGTCATCCCGATCGCCGAGCGGCTCGGCAACAACGTCGTCGATTTCGAGAATCTCTCCAAGGGCTTCCAGGACAAACTTCTCATCGACGGTTTGAGCTTCAAGCTGCCGCCCGGCGGCATCGTCGGCGTGATCGGCCCCAACGGCGCCGGCAAGACCACGCTGTTCCGGATGATCACCGGGCAGGACAAGCCCGATGCCGGCTCGATCACGATCGGCGAGAGCGTCCAGCTCGGCTATGTCGACCAGAGCCGCGACTCGCTCGACGACAAGAAGAACGTCTGGGAGGAGATCTCAGGCGGCAACGACATCCTCTATCTCGGCAAGCGCGAGGTGAATTCGCGTGCCTATTGCTCGACCTTCAACTTCAAGGGCGGCGACCAGCAGAAGAAGGTCGGCTCGCTCTCGGGCGGCGAGCGCAACCGCGTCCATCTCGCCAAGATGCTGAAGAGCGGCGCCAATGTCCTGCTGCTCGACGAGCCGACCAACGATCTCGACGTCGACACGTTGCGCGCGCTGGAAGAGGCGCTCGAGGACTATGCCGGCTGCGCCGTGATCATCAGCCACGATCGCTGGTTCCTCGACCGCATCGCGACCCATATCCTCTCCTTCGAGGGCGACAGCCATGTCGAATGGTTCGAGGGCAATTTCGCCGATTACGAGGAAGACAAGAAGCGCCGGCTGGGGATCGATTCCACCATTCCCAAGCGCATCCAGTACAAGAAGTTCTCGCGCTAACTATCGAGCGCAGGATTCAAAAAAGGGCCCGCGCTCGACTGAACGCGGGCCCCTTTGCTTGCCCGAAACGGGCGAAGAGTTCAGGCCTTCCCCTTCACCAGGATATTCCCGTCGACCTGCTGGATGTCGCGCAGGCCGCAGAGCGCCATGGTGACGTCGAGCTCCTTGCGGATGATGTCGAGGCAGCGGGTGACGCCGTCCTCGCCCATCGCGCCGAGCCCATAGAGGAAGGCGCGGCCGATCAGGACGCCGCGCGCGCCCAGCGCCACCGCCTTGATCACGTCCTGGCCGGAGCGGATGCCGCCATCCATCAGCACCTCCATGCGCCCGCCGACCTGCTCGACGATGCCGGGCAGGGCCGCGATCGAGGAGACCGCGCCATCGAGCTGGCGGCCGCCATGGTTCGAGACGATCAGCGCGTCCGCGCCGGTCCTGGCCGCAAGCTCGGCATCCTCCGGATCGAGGATGCCCTTCAGGATCAGCTTGCCGCCCCAGCGGTCCTTGATCCGGGCGACGTCGTCCCAGCTCAGCGCGGGATCGAACTGCTCGGCCGTCCAGGAGGAGAGCGAGGAGAGATCGCCGACGCCCTTGGCATGGCCGACGATGTTGCCGAAGCTGCGGCGCCTGGTGCCGAGCATA
The DNA here is from genome assembly GCF_051860145.1 of Allobosea sp. GTDB lineage: Bacteria > Pseudomonadota > Alphaproteobacteria > Rhizobiales > Beijerinckiaceae > Allobosea. The sequence continues at coordinate 16,178 of NZ_JBHYEM010000004.1, forward strand.
CCGAGGCACCAGCGCGGCTTGGTCGCGAGGTTGATCAGGTTGGCGAGCGTCGGCTTCGGCGGGGCCGAGAGGCCGTTGCGGATGTCCTTGTGGCGCTGGCCGAGGATCTGCAGGTCGAGCGTCAGCATCAGCGCCGAGCATTGCGCCGCCTTGGCGCGGTCGATCAGCCGGTCGATGAAGTCGCGGTCCTTCATCACATAGAGCTGGAACCAGAAGGGGGCGTCGCTGTTCTCGGCGACATCCTCGATCGAGCAGATGCTCATGGTCGAGAGCGTGAAGGGCACGCCGGCCTTGGCGGCGGCGCGGGCGGCGAGGATCTCGCCATCGGCGTGCTGCATGCCGGTCAGCCCGGTCGGGGCGAGTGCGACCGGCATCGAGACGGCCTGTCCCGCCATGGTCGAGGCCAATGTCCGGTTGGTCATGTCGACCGCGACGCGCTGGCGCAGCTTGATCTCAGCGAAATCCGTCTCGTTGGCGCGGTAGGTGCCCTCGGTCCAGGCGCCGGAATCGGCATAGTCGTAGAACATGCGCGGCACGCGGCGCTGGGCCAGGATGCGCAGATCTTCGATGGTCAACGGCTGGGACATGGTCGGCCGGCTCCGCATTTCACATCGCCGGCTCGGTCGCATGGAATGTTTCGTCAGGCAACCGCATCCTGCGAAAGGCGGGCCCCAGGCTCGTGCCGGAACGGCCGCCGCGACCATGCGCCGGTTGAGCCGCGGGATGCGATCCTGTAGGGGGCGGGGCTATCCTACGCCTGCAGTGAGAGACCTGTTCCATGATCTTGCGGCTCTTCGCTGCGCTTTGCCTGACGCTTTTCGCTCATGCCGCCCCGGCCCAGGAAACCGTCGCCCTCAAGACCGTCGCCTGGAAGACCGGGCGCGAGGCGCAGGCCATCGAGCGGCGCATCGAGGCCCTGCTCAAGCAAATGACCCTCGAGGAGAAGGTCGGCCAGCTCCATCTCTCGGGGCGCGGCGAGGGCTTCAACGCGGCGCGCATCCGCGAGGGGCGGATGGGCGGGGTGATGAACTTCGTCGTCCCGCAGGAGGTCGCCGACGTCCAGAAGGCCGTGCGCGAGTCGCGGCTGAAGATTCCGCTGATCATCGGGCTCGACGCGGTCCATGGCTTCTCGACCTATTTTCCCTTGCCGCTCGGCCAGGCCTCGACCTGGAATCCGGAGCTGATCGAGCAGGCCGCCTATTGGACCGGCCGCGAGGCGGGCGCCGCCGGCATCAACTGGACCTTCGCGCCGATGGTCGACGTCTCGCGCGATCCGCGCTGGGGCCGGGTGCTCGAGGGCGCGGGCGAGGACGCCTATCTCGGCTCGGTCGTGGCGACGGCGCGCACCCGCGGCTACCAGCGCGGCGGCGTGGCGACGACGGTGAAGCATTTCGTCGGCTATGGCGCGGGCGAGGCCGGGCGCGACTACAACTCGACCTGGATTCCGACGAGCCAGCTCTTCGACCTCTACCTGCCGCCGTTCAAGGCCTCGTTCGACGCCGGCTCGATGACGGCGATGGCGGCGTTCAACGCGCTGAACGGCGTGCCGACGACGGCGCATCGCGACTTGCTGACCGGGCTCCTGCGCCAGACATGGGGCTTCAAGGGCTTCGTCGTCTCTGATTTCGGCTCTATCACCGAGCTTCGCCTGCACGGCATCGCCAAGGATGACGCGGAAGCGGCGCGGAAAGCCCTGCTCGCCGGCATCGACATGGACATGATGGGGGATGTCTACGACAAGCACCTCGCCGGCGAGGTCAAGGCCGGGCGGGTGCCGATGAAGGCGCTCGACGAGGCGGTGCGCCGGGTGCTGCGCGTCAAGTTCCATCTCGGCCTGTTCGAGCGGCCCGATGTCGACCCCGCCGCGGCGCCGGCGCTGATGCAGACGCAGGAGGCGCGCGAGGTGGCGCGCCGGGCGGCGCGCGAGGGCACGATCCTGCTCAAGAACGCCAACGAGACCTTGCCGATCGCACCGTCGGTCAAGAGGCTCGTGGTGATCGGCGCGATGGCGGTGCCGGAGGCCGAGCGCGTCTGGACCGACCCGGCCGGGCTCGGCCGGCGGGCGATCCAGTCGCTGCCCGACGCCCTGAAGGAGCGCATCGGAGCCGGTGTCGAGCTGGTCTACGAGCCGGCCTTCACCAAGAATTGCGGCACGGAATTCGCCGACAAGGACGCGGCCGTCCGGGCCGCGGCGGCGAGCGACCTCGTCATCGCCATGCTCGGCGAGGATTGCGAGTTCATGGGCGAGGCGGCTTCGCGCACCAAGCTCGGTCTGCCCGGCGTGCAGCAGGAACTGCTCGAGGCGCTGGTCGCCACTGGCAAGCCGGTCGTGCTGGTGCTGGCGACCGGCCGCCCGCTGGTGCTGACCTGGGCGGACGAGCATGTCGCGGCGATCGTGCAGACCTTCCATGGCGGCACGGAAGGGCGCGCGGCGCTGGCCGAGATCCTGACCGGGGAGGCCAATCCGTCGGGCCGCACGCCGATGAGCTTTCCGCGCTCGGTCGGGCAGATCCCGGTCTATTACGACCATCTCCCGACCGGCCGGCCGCAGAAGATCCGCCAGCGCTACGAATCCATCTACATGGACGAGAAGAACGAGCCGCTCTACCCGTTCGGCTTCGGCCTGTCCTATAGCCGCTTCGCCTACGCCAATCCGCGCGTCGACCGGGCGCGCGTCGCGACGAACGGGATCGCCGAGGTCACGGTCGACGTCACCAATACCGGCGCGCGCGACGGCCAGGAGGTCGTACAGCTTTATATCCGCCAGCCTGTCGCAACCCGCTCGCGGCCGGTGCGCGAGCTGAAGGGCTTCAGCAAGATCGCGCTCAAGGCGGGCGAGACGCGCAGCGTCCGTTTCAGGCTGGAGGCGGCGAAACTCGGCTATCATGACGATGCCGGGCGCTATGTCGTCGAGCCCGGCCGGTTCGAGATCTATCTCGGCGGCTCGTCGCTGGCCGATGCCAAGACGGCGATCGAACTGGTCAAGCCTTAATCGCGCCGGGCGGCAATTGCTTGTGGATTGATCTCGACATCATTGAAGTTTCGGTCAATCCTTCGAGCGCGGGGCCTTTGGACACGCCTGTCCACGGGTTCGGCAAGATGCTCGGGCCTCAGGGGATGCGGCTATGGCGACCGGAACCGTCAAATGGTTCAATACTGAAAAGGGCTTCGGGTTCATTCAGCCTTCGGATGGCGGCAAGGACGTGTTCGTCCATATCACTGCCGTAAAGGAAGCGGGCCTGATGACCCTGACGGAAGGACAGAAGGTCTCGTTCGACCTGAAAACCGAACGTGGCAAGACAGCGGCGGGTTCGCTCCAGCTGCTGTGACCCCTCTGGCCTCGCGTGCCTCGGATCCGGCCGTTGCGAAACCGGTCGTGTGCGGAGCGCTGCCGCCCGATATCCCGATGCCGTGCAATCTGATCGGCGCGTGCTTTAGCGGGCAAAGCGTTTTGCGCCGGCCACGCAGAGCGCGACGCCCATCGTCGCCGCGACCATCGCCCAGCTCACCGTCTCGTGCAGGATCGTCGCGGCCAGCATCAGCCCGAAGAAGGGCTGCAGCAGCTGCAATTGCCCGACGGCGGCGATTCCGCCCTGCACGAGGCCGCGATACCAGAACACGAAGCCGACCAGCATGCTGAAGACCGAGACATAGGCGAGCCCGATCCAGGCCGGGGCGCCGACGCCCGCGAATGTGGCCGGCATGGTCAGCGCGCTCAGCGCCGCCATGACGGGCAGCGAGAGCACCAGTGCCCAGGAGATCACCTGCCAGCCGCCGAGCCGGCGCGACAACGCTGCGCCTTCGGCATAGCCGAGGCCGCAAATGATGATGGCGGCCAGCATCAGCAGATCGCCGGCTGGTGCGGCCGTGAAGCCCTGGCCCATGGCGAAGCCGGCGACCAGCGCGCTGCCGAGGCAGGAGAACAGCCAGAAGGCGGGGCGCGGCCGCTCGCCGCCGCGCAGGACGCCGAAGACCGCCGTCGCCAGCGGCAAGAGCCCGATGAAGACGATCGAGTGGGCAGAATTGACATGCTGCAGCGCCAGCGCCGTCAGCAGCGGAAAGCCGACCACCACGCTGAGCGCGACGACGGCGAGCGGGACGAGGTCGCCGCGCTTCGGCCGGGCTTCCCGAAACGCCAACAGGAGGCCGAGCCCGAGCAGCCCTGCGATCGCGGCGCGGGCGGCGGTCAGGAATATCGGATCGAGATCGGCGACCGCCACGCGGGTGGCAGGCAGCGAGCCGCTGAAGATCAGCACGCCGAGAAAGCCGTTCATCCAACCGTTCACGCTGCAATCTCCGCGATGCCTCGAACCGGGTGCCTGCTTTGGGCGCTCCGCGCGCGTTTTCCAGAGACGCTTCAGCACAGTTGGGCTAAACTGTCATGCTCGGGCGAGCAGTACAGGCGATGCTCACATGACGATCCTGGAGCAGGACGACACGCTTGTGGGGCGGGTGATGCAGGCCGTCCGGCAACGGCTGGCGGGTCGCGCGCTGACGCCCGGCGCCAAGCTGCCCTCGATCAGGGGGCTCGCCCAGACCATGGGCGTCTCGAAATCGACGGTCGTCGAAGCCTATGACCGGCTCGCCGCCGAGGGCGTGATCCGCTCCCGCCGCGGGGCGGGCTTCTATGTCGCGGGGCGCCTGCCTCCCTTGTCGCTGGCGGAGATCGGGCCGCGCCTCGACCGCGCCATCGATCCGTTCTGGGTGTCGCGGCAATCGCTCGATGCGGGGGAGGATTTTCTGAAGCCCGGTTGCGGCTGGCTTCCGCCGGCCTGGTTCCCGGAGGAGAGCCTGCGCCGTAACCTGCGTTCGCTGGCGCGCGCCGATACCGCGACGCTCACCGATTACGGCACGCCGCTCGGCCTGCTGCCGCTGCGCCAGATCCTGGCCCGCCGCGTCGCCGAGCATGGCATCGAGGTCGCGCCCGACCAGATCATGCTGACCGAGTCGGGCACCCAGGCGATCGACCTGCTCTGCCGCTTCCTGATCGAGCCCGGCGACACGGTGCTCGTCGACGACCCCTGCTATTTCAACTTCCAGGCCTTGCTGCGAGCCCATCGCGCAAAGCTCGTCAGCGTTCCCTACACGGCCTCGGGTCCGGATCTCGCGCTGTTCGAGCAGGCGCTGGCCGAGCACAGGCCGCGCCTCTACGTGACCAATTCGTCCGTGCACAATCCAACCGGGGCGACGCTGTCGCCCGTCGTGGCCCATCGGCTCCTCAAGCTCGCGGACGCGGCCGGGCTGGTCATCATCGAGGACGACATCTTCGCCGATTTCGAGCGTGAGCCCGCAGCGCGGCTCGCCGCCTTCGACGGGCTCAGCCGGGTCGTCCATATCGGCAGCTTCTCCAAGACGCTCTCGGCCTCGGTGCGCTGCGGCTATGTCGCGGCGCGGCGCGACTGGATCGAGGGGCTGACCGATCTCAAGATCGCAACCACCTTCGGCGGCGGCCGGCTCTCGGCGGAGTTCGTGCTGGGCATCCTGAAGGACGGCACCTATCGCAAGCATATGGACGGACTGCGCGAGCGGCTGGGGCGCGCCATGGGCGAGGCCACGGTCCGTCTCAAGGCCCTGGGGATCGAACCATGGCTGGAGCCGCGCGCCGGCATGTTCCTCTGGTGCCGGCTGCCGGACGGGCTCGACGCGGCCGAGATCGCGCAGCGCGTGCTCTTGGAGAACATCGTGCTGGCGCCCGGCAACGCCTTCAGCCTGTCGCAATCGGCCGGTGGCTTCCTGCGCTTCAACGTCGCGCAATCCTCCGATCCGCGGCTGATTCGGGCGCTGGAGGCGGCGATGCGGCGCTAGGCTAGAGCGGGGCCGGCGAAATCCAAAGGCCGGCAATCACACCATTCGGAGCAACCCCAATACGCCAAAAAGCTTGGCCGGTTGAGAAAGAAGATCTGTAATCATAATACGTTGCGTCTGCCATGACGACAGGTGGCTTAAGCTGCGTTAATCCTGTCAGGCTTCCTAGCGCCTTCAGTTGCTGTCCAACCATGGGCGCTTGAGAATCATAGATAGCTTTCAGCTGAGGCAGCATAGGAAACGGTGGCGTCATCCCGTTTTGGAGACTCGTAACAATTGCAGTGAGCATATCGTGAGCATTTGCAACCGGTGCAGGAACCGACCCTGGGGTCGGAATATTGGCCGGTCCACCGGTCCCGGCAGCACTGTTCCAACCCTTGGTGACTGCCGTCAACCGTGCGTCACGCGGAGGATGAGTTGAAGAGCCGGCGGGGTTCATGGTCTTGTAGGGCGACAGGGCCTGATCGAGCGTTCCTCCAATCTTCTGCACGGCGAAGCCGGCAAATTCGTCAGCCTCAAGCTCGGTTGGCGGCTTGCTGCCTCCTGGCTGCAAAGTATGGCCGTTAAGATGATGCCCTACCTCATGCGCCATAATGGACCACGCACCCCACTCAGAGCTCGTCTGCTGGGTGATTTGATTTATGAACGCCTGATTGTAGAGGATGTATCTAATTCCGTTCTGGATAACGGCCGCTGCATTCGGAACATTATATGCAATGATCTCAAAATTAGGCTTCAATCCCGCAGATGATGTAATCTTGCTAACCACAGATTGCGCTTCGGCTGTAGAGCCAAATGAATAAACGTTGGTGTCGAATTTATCATCAGGATAGAAATTGCAGGCTCCGTCTAAAATGTGCTTAAATTGATCCTGCGATCTTGCCGTACTAAACTTTGAATCAACAGATAGGCAAGCAATGGCGCCGATTACCGCTCTCCTCGAAATTCGATTGCCTGTGCAAACTCCAGTGCTGTTGCTAAAACAGTCGCACATGCGCCTCCTCCCCCAATTTGATCATTAGATCGCGCAAATGAGGTATCATTGTGCGCAGGTAATTCATAGGATTCAACTTCCCTCTTCATCTTCTTCCGCAACGGCATCGTGTCGAGAATGCGAGGCGCGCGGGATGTTTTTGATGTTGCCTCCGGACGCACGTCGGCGATCGAAGAGGCTTGCACCCATGGCGATTTCGACATAAAGATATCTTTATATCTTTTTTCGTTTCGCGGAGGCCGAACCGTTGCGCCAACCGACGACGCTGTCATCGCCATCCCTGCTCGCCGGCCTGCGCGCCGCCGGCGAGGAGACGCGGCTGCGCATCCTGGCGCTGCTTGCCGAGGGCGAATTGTCGGTGTCCGACCTGACGGACATTCTCGGCCAGTCGCAGCCGCGCATTTCGCGCCATCTCAAGCTCCTCGCCGAGGCCGGCCTGGTGCGGCGCTATCGCGAAGGCGCCTGGGCCTTCTTCCGGCTGGATGAGGCGGGCGCCGGGGGCGCCTTTGCCGCCTCGCTCGCGGCCTGGCTCGATCGCTCCGATCCGGAGCTCGCGGCCGATCGCGAACGGCTCGCCGCGGTGCGCGCAGCGCGCGCCGATGCCGCGCAATCCTATTTCGCCAGCGTGGCGCGGGACTGGGACCGGCTGCGCTCGCTGCATGTGCCGGACGATGCGGTCGAGGCCGCCGTCGAGGCCGCGGCGGGCGAGGGCTCGGCCGGGGCGATGCTCGATCTCGGCACCGGCACCGGACGGATGCTGGAGCGGATCGCGCCGAAATTCGGCCGCGCCATCGGCGTCGACGCCAGCCACGCCATGCTCGCGGTGGCGCGCGCCAACCTGGAAAAGGCGGGCCTGTCACGCGTCGAGCTGCGCCAGGGCGATATCCATGCCCTGCCTTTCGCGCGCGGCGCCTTCGATCTCGTGATCATCCACCAGGTCCTGCATTTCCTCGAGGATCCGGGCCGGGCACTGCGCGAGGCGGCGGCCATGCTCGCGCCGGGCGGCCGCCTGATCGTCGTCGATTTCGCGCCGCACGAGATGGAGTTCCTGCGCACCGAGCATGCCCATCGCCGCCTCGGCTTCTCGCGCGCGCAGATCACCGGCTGGTTCGGCGAGGCCGGGCTCACCTGCGACCTGGCCGAGGAGGTGACCTCGGCCGAGGGCGCCTCCGGCCAGCTTTCCGTGATGCTCTGGCGCGGGCGCGACCGGCGCGTGCGGGGAGATTTTCCATTGCGTCAAGAATCCAGTTTCGAGGTAGCCTGATGAACGCGTTTCGTCCCAGCCGGCACGGCTCGCGCCGTCCCCGCGTCTCCTTCGAGTTCTTCCCGCCGAAGACGCCCGAGATGGAGGTTGCGCTCTGGGAGAGCGTGCGCCGGCTCGAGCCGCTCGGCCCGTCCTTCGTTTCGGTGACCTATGGCGCCGGCGGCTCGACCCGCGAGCGCACGCACAACACCGTCAAGCGCATGGTCGATGAGACCGGGCTGAAGCCTGCCGCCCATCTGACCTGCGTCTCGGCGTCCTGCGACGAGGTCGACGACGTCATCCGCGCCTATTGGGCCGCGGGCGTGCGCCATATCGTGGCGCTGCGCGGCGATCCGGCCGGCGGCCTCGGCACGGTCTATGAGCCGCATGCGCAGGGCTATCACCAGACCTCCGACCTCGTCGCCGGCATCCGCCGCGTCGGCGATTTCGAGGTGACGGTCTCGGCCTATCCCGAAAAGCATCCGGAAGCGGCCTCGCTCGATGCCGATATCGACGCGCTGAAGAAGAAGGTCGATGCCGGTGCGACCCGCGCGATCACCCAGTTCTTCTTCGATAACGACGTCTATTTCCGCTATCTCGACAAGGTGCGCGCGCGCGGCATCGACATCCCGATCCTGCCCGGCATCGTCCCCGTCCAGAACTTCAAGCAGACGGCGGGCTTCGCCGCCCGCACGGGCGCCAGCGTGCCGCAATGGCTGGCCGACCGTTTCGAGGGGCTGGAGGACGATCCGGCGACGCGTCGGCTGGTGGCGGCGGCGGTCTGCGCCGAGCAGGTGCTCGACCTGGTCGACCGCGGCGTCTCCGACCTGCATTTCTACACGATGAACAAGGCCGACCTGGTCTATGCGATCTGCCATCTCGTCGGGCTGAAGCCGGACAAGAGCGTGCAGCAGCAAGCGGCCGCGGAATGAGGCTCGTCATTGCGAGCGAAGCAAAGTCGCTTCGCCTCTCGCGATGACGAAAGACGATACAGATTCAGTGTCACGACGAAAGCGTCAGCAATGTCCGACTACCAGCCCAATCCCGTCGACGGCGCCGAAATCGAGCGCGTGCTGCGCCAGGCCGCGTCCGAGCGCATCCTCGTGCTCGATGGCGCGATGGGGACGCAGATCCAGGACCTGAAGCTCTCCGAGGCGGATTTCCGCGCCGAGCGCTTCAAGGGCTGGAACCACGACCTCAAGGGCAATAACGACCTGCTGGTGCTGACCCAGCCGGAGGCGATCCGCGACATCCATCTCGCCTATTTCAATGCCGGCGCCGACATCGTCGAGACCAACACCTTCTCCTCGACGGCGATCGCCCAGGCCGATTACGGCATGGAGGCGCTGGTCTACGAGCTCAATGTCGAATCCGCCAAGCTCGCCCGCGAGGCTGCCGGCATCGCACAGAAGCAGGATGGCCGCCGTCGCTTCGTCGCGGGCGCGATCGGCCCGACCAACCGGACGCTCTCGATCTCGCCCGACGTCAACAATCCCGGCTTCCGGGCCGTGACCTTCGATCAGGTCCGCGACTCCTATGCCGAGCAGGTGCGCGGGCTGATCGATGGCGGCGCCGAGCTGATGCTGATCGAGACGATCTTCGATACGCTCAACGCCAAGGCGGCGATCGTGGCGATCGAGGATGTCTATCGCGAGAAGGGCATCCGGCTGCCGGTGATGATCTCCGGCACCATCACCGACCTGTCCGGCCGCACGCTGTCGGGCCAGACGACGGAGGCCTTCTGGAACGCGGTGCGCCATGCCTCGCCGCTGACGATCGGGCTCAACTGCGCGCTGGGCGCGCGCGAGATGCGGGCGCATATCAAGGACCTGTCGCGCGTCGCCGAGACGCTGGTCTGCGCCTACCCCAATGCCGGCCTGCCGAACGAGTTCGGCCTCTATGACGAGCGGCCCGAGGCGACGGCGGCGATGCTGGCCGAGTTCGCCGATGCCGGGCTGGTCAATGTCGTCGGCGGCTGCTGCGGGACGACGCCCGGCCATATCAAGGCCATCGCCGAGGCCGTCGCCGGCAAGGCGCCGCGCGTGGTGCCGGAGGTGAAGCGCTATCTCAGGCTCGCCGGACTGGAGCCCTTCACGCTCGACGAGACGATCCCCTTCGTCAATGTCGGCGAGCGCACCAACGTCACCGGCTCGGCCCGCTTCCGCAAGCTGGTCAAGGAGGGCGACTTCGCCGCCGCGCTCGACGTGGCGCGTGACCAGGTCGCCAACGGCGCGCAGGTCATCGACATCAACATGGACGAGGGCCTGCTCGATTCCGAGAAGGCGATGACCGAGTTCTGCAACCTGATCGCCTCGGAGCCGGATATCAGCCGCGTGCCGATCATGGTCGACTCGTCGAAGTTCCACGTCATCGAGGCGGGCCTGAAGACGATCCAGGGCAAGCCGATCGTCAACTCGATCTCGATGAAGGAGGGCGAGGCCGCCTTCCTCGAGCATGCCCGCATCTGCCGCAATTACGGTGCGGCGGTCGTCGTCATGGCCTTCGACGAGACGGGCCAGGCCGACACCTATGAGCGCAAGATCGAGATCTGCACGCGGGCCTACAAGCTGCTGACCGAGCAGGCCGGCTTCCCGCCCGAGGACATCATCTTCGACCCGAACATCTTTGCGGTGGCGACCGGGATCGAGGAGCACGACAACTACGGCAACGACTTCATCAACGCGACGCGCGCCATTCGCGAGACCCTGCCGCACGCCCATATCTCAGGCGGCGTTTCGAACCTGTCCTTCTCGTTCCGCGGCAACGAGGCCGTGCGCGAGGCGATGCACTCGGTCTTCCTCTACCACTGCATCAAGGTCGGGATGGACATGGGCATCGTCAATGCCGGCCAGCTCGGCTCCTATGATGATCTCGACCCGGAGCTGCGCGAGCTCTGCGAGGATGTCGTCCTCAACCGGCGCAAGGATTCGACCGAGCGGCTGCTCGACGCCGCGCCGCGCTTCAAGGGCGACGGCTCGCAGGCCGTCTCGGGCAAGGACCTCGCCTGGCGCGAGGCCGATGTGCAGAAGCGCCTCGAGCACGCGCTGGTCAACGGCATCACCGAGTTCATCGACCGCGATACGGAGGAGGCGCGGCTCCAGGCCGACAAGCCGCTCCACGTCATCGAGGGCCCCCTGATGGCCGGCATGAACGTCGTTGGCGATCTGTTCGGCGCCGGCAAGATGTTCCTGCCGCAGGTGGTGAAGTCGGCCCGCGTGATGAAGCAGGCCGTGGCTTATCTGATGCCCTATATGGAGGAGGAGAAGCGTCTGAACGGCGGCTCCGAGCGCTCGGCCGCCGGCAAGGTGCTGATGGCGACGGTCAAGGGCGACGTCCACGATATCGGCAAGAACATCGTCGGCGTCGTGCTCCAGTGCAACAATTACGAGGTGATCGATCTCGGCGTGATGGTGCCGACGCAGAAGATCCTCGATACGGCGCGCAAGGAGAAGGTCGACATTATCGGGCTATCGGGCCTGATCACGCCCTCGCTCGACGAGATGGTGACGGTCGCTTCCGAGATGGAGCGCGAGGGTTTCGATATCCCGCTCCTGATCGGCGGAGCGACGACGAGCCGCGTCCACACGGCTGTGAAGATCCATCCGGCCTATAGCCAGGGCCAGACGGTCTATGTCACCGACGCCTCGCGCGCGGTCGGCGTGGTCTCGAGCCTGCTCTCGCAGGACCAGAAGCCGGCCTATGTCGACGGCATCAAGACGGAATATGCCAAGGTCGCCGATGCGCATCGCCGCTCGGAGGCCGACAAGCAGCGCCTGCCGCTGGTCAAGGCGCGCGCCAACGCCTTCAAGCCGGACTGGGCGAACTATGCGCCGCCGAAGCCGAGCTTCCTCGGCACCCGCGTGTTCCGGACCTATGACGTCGCCGACCTGGTGCCGCTGATCGACTGGACGCCGTTCTTCCAGACCTGGGAGATGAAGGGGCGCTTCCCGGCGATCCTCCAGGACGAGAAGCAGGGCGAGGCGGCGCGCGCGCTCTGGGACGACGCGCAGGCGATGCTGAAGCGCATCGTCGAGGAGCGCTGGTTCAATCCCAAGGCGGTGATCGGCTTCTGGCCGGCGAACGCCGTCGGGGACGATATCCGGCTCTATACCGGCGAAAGCCGGCAGGAGACGCTCGCGACCTTCCACGGGCTGCGCCAGCAGCTCTCGAAGCGCGACGGCAAGCCGAACATGTGCATCGCCGATTTCGTCGCGCCCGAAGGCATCGAGCGGCCGGACTATGTCGGCGCCTTCGTTGTGACGTCGGGCGCGGAGGAGGAGCGCATCTCCGAGCGCTTCGCCCGCGACAATGACGATTACCGCTCGATCATGGTCAAGGCGCTGGCCGACCGCATCGCCGAGGCCTTTGCCGAGCGCATGCACCAGAAGGTCCGCACCGAGTTCTGGGGCTATGCGCCGGACGAGAACCTTTCGAACGAGGACCTGATCCGCGAGGAATACCAGGGCATCCGGCCGGCGCCGGGCTATCCGGCCCAGCCCGACCATACCGAGAAGGTGACCCTGTTCGATCTGCTCCAGGCCGAGCCGCGCGTCGGCGTGAAGCTGACCGAGAGCTACGCGATGTGGCCGGGCTCGTCGGTTTCGGGCCTCTATCTCTCGCATCCCGAGGCCTATTATTTCGGCGTCGCCAAGGTCGAGCGCGACCAGGTCGAGGATTATGCGCAGCGTAAGGGCATGGCGATCCACGAGGTCGAGCGCTGGCTCTCGCCGATCCTGAACTACGACACCAGCGCCTATCGGCTGGAAGCGGCGGAGTGAACCTGAGGCCTGCGACGCCTGCCGACCTGCCGGCCATCCACGCGATCCGGCATGGCGTGAGCGAGAACGTGCTGCGCGACCCCTCCAAGGTCAGCGACGAGGAGGTCGCCTGGTATATGGAGCAGGCGATCTTCCTCGTCAGCGAGGAGGAGGGCGAGGTCGTCGGCTTCACCTGCGCCAATCACCAGACCGGGCTGGTCTGGGCGCTGTTCATCGATCCGGCCCATGAGAGGCGCGGCCATGGCCGTCGCCTGCTCGACGAGGTGCTGCGCCGGCTCGGCGAAGCCGGCCATCGCCAGGCCTGGCTGACGACGGGCGCCGGAACCCGGGCGGAGCGCTTCTATACGGCTCACGGCTGGCGCGACATGGGCCGCGAGCTCGGCGGGCAGGTGGTGTTCGTGCGGACGCTCTGAGCCGCGGTAGGCCGATGAAGCCGCAAATGCGCCTCGCATCGAATTGACGACGGTCTGGAGCGCGCCGATGAACAGATTGATCAGACCCGTGGGCGAGGCCTGGAATACCGACGGAGCGGCTGCTTCCGCGATCGCCCTATGGGAACAAGAAAGCCGCCTGCAACTGCCCGAAGACTATCGCGATTTCATGCGCGGCTATAATGGCGGCCGTCCCTATCCCAACATCTTCAGGCATACGGCCCTCGATGCCCAGGACTTTCCGAATCCGTCAGAGAGCTATCTCGATCCGTTTTACGATTGGGATCGGGTGGTGACGTGGAGCGGGGAACTCGGAAATCGCTTGCCACCCGCGACGCTGACGATTGGAGCCGATCCGGGCTTGCTCGAGATCATCCTGTCCCTGCGGCAGGACGACCATGGCGCAGTCTATAGCTGGGTTCGCAACTGGGGCGTCTGGGGAAGCGAGGAGAACAGCTATCTTTGCCGCCAGGCTCCGTCTTTTCGCGCATTCGTGGAGTCGCTCTATGACGACGACCAGCGGAACGGCTACGACTACTGGCATCGGCCGCGCCGGCAGCATCTGGAGCGGGAACTGCGCGTTCAGCTCTGAAGGCAACTAGCCACCCATCGCGGCCTTCGGATGCGTCTCGTCGCTGTAGAAGATGTGGCGGCCGATCACGTCCATCTTCTTCAGCTTCTTCGCCCAGTAGGGACTGACATAGTCGGCGTGATAATGCGTCGAGGCGCCGACCTCGGCGAGATAGATCCGGCCCTCGTAGACGTCGCGGGCGATGCGCACGGCTTCCCGCCACGGCTCTGGCTCGGTGATGCGCAGCGACTTGCCCTCGCAGGCGAAGGTGAACTGGCAGGCGAGATAGCGGTGGCGGTTCTGGTAGACGACGCCGCAGACGGAGCCCGGATAAACCCCGCTCCTGACCCGGTTGAGGACGACCTGAGCGACGGCGGCGCGACCATCCTGCTCTTCCGAGCGGGCCTCGAAATAGACCGCCTCCGCCAGGCAGCGCTGCTCTTTCGCCAGCGTGTCCCCGTCGATGACGACGGGCACGCCCGAGAGGATGAGGGACGTGCTCGGTGTGCTCGCGGCGAGCGGCTCGACGAAAGCCGAGAGCGCGAGCAACGCCAGCGGGGCGATGCGCTTCATGATACGGGATGCTCCGGGGTAAGGGCCAGGCCGAGCGCGCGCGCTTCGGCTCATGGGCGGCTGAAGAAGCGGCCCGCTGGCTCGGTCTATCTCAGATTTTTGATGGGGTGAGCAGCTTTGGGCCGATCGAGATCAGGACGATCACGGCTCTCTGAAACGTATAGCGGCGGCCTTCGCCGCTTGTGACTTCCAACAAAACTTGCTCGTTCCAATCTCAAGGGGATTTTGTGCGTTGCGCGGGCGGCATATGCGCAGGAAGTTCGGCGACTTTGTGGCGACTATCCTGCGGCAATCACGCGCGGATCGCTCACTCTGCAAATCAAAGCTGTCGAGGAGCCCGGAGCGCTGTCCAAGCATCTCCCGGCCGCTCAACAGAAAAGGGCCGCCTCAGGGGCGGCCCTCGCTGCTGTCCGAAGGACCGTGTTGCTTACGCAGGAACGGCGGCCCCGCCAAAATCCTCGGCGCCGCGCGGCTGTTCGGCCGGCCGGCTCGCCGGCACGGCGCGCGAGACCGATTTCCGCTCGGCGTCGATGCGCTCGATCATGAAATAGGCGCGTTCGGCGCTGCCGAGCAGGGCCAGGATCGCGCCGCGCTCGGTCCAGGGCAGCTCGGCGCCGAGCCGCAGGCAGCGCTCGCGCAGGGCGAGCAGGTCGCCGAGCCGCGGCGCGGCCTCGGCGCCGACCGGCGGGTTCGGCTGGTCGATCGGGATGATGGCGCGCAAGGCGTCGGAGACCTGGTCGACGATGGTGTCGACGATGCCCCGGCCGAGCTCGCCGAAGGGCTGGCGCTCGATCCGGCGGGCGATCTGGTAGAGCGTCTCGCCGAGGCTCGCGGTGTGGTCCTCCTCCTCGATCAGGCTGGCGACGAGGTCGGCACGTGCGTAGGGCATGTCGGGCTGGAACATGCCCGAGGTGTAGGAGCGGATCTCGCGATTGAGGATGTCGATCGCGGCATAGTGCTCCTCGACCTTGTCCGGTGCGTTCTCGGTTCCCTTGGCGATGTCGAGGAAGAGGCGGGCGGCCTCGAGATAGCGCCCGGTCTCGCGCTGGATCGCCGGGACGGCGAGCGCCGGATCGGCGGCGGCGCCCGGCGTCAGGAAGCGCGGCTGCGAGTAATCCTCGACATCGTCGAGCGTCGAGGCGCCGACCTTCGAGAGGACGCGCTCGAAGACACCGACGAAGGGGAAGAGCAGGGCGGTGTTGAAGATGTTGAAGAAGGTCGAGTAGAGGCCGATCGCGACCGGGATCAGCGGGAAGGTCTCCTTGCCGTCCTTGACGACGGGGACGCCGGGATCGCCGCCGAACCACTGCATCGCCCAGGCGAGCACGTCCATCGAGACGAAGAAGAGCGGTATCGTGACCGCGACGCCGATGATGTTGAAGGAGATATGGGCATAGGCCGCGCGCTTGGCGTTCTTCGAGAGGTTGAGCGAGGCCATCCAGGAGGTGATCGTCGTGCCGAGATCGGCGCCGAGCGAGAAGGCGACGGCGGTCTTCCAGTCCAGGATGCCGGCGGCGCCGAGGCCCATGACGATGCCGATCGTCGCCGAGGAGGAGTGGATCATCGCCGTGATGCCGGCGGCGATCAGCACGCAATAGAGCAGGTTGAGATAGGTGTCGGCCCTGAGCGCGGAGATCACGCCCATCACTTCCGGCATGGAGCGCAGCGGCCTGAGACCGCCGGTCATCAGGTTGAGGCCGTAGAAGATCAGCGCGAAGCCCATGCAGGCGAGCGCGATGTTCTTCACCTTGTCGGTCTTGGCGAAGATGTGGAGCAGCGCGAAAATGCCGGCGAGCAGCAGGCCGAGCGGCCCGAGCGGCAGCGCGATCAGGCCGTTGCCCAGCGTCGTGCCGATATTGGCGCCCATGATCACGCTGATCGCCGGGCGCAGCCCGATGACGCCGGCATTGACGAGACCGACGACCATGACGGTCATCGCGGTCGAGGACTGGATGACGCCGGTGATGAAGGTGCCTGCCATCACGCCCTTGACCGGCGTGCCGGCGATCTTGGCCAGCAAAGCCCGCATCTTGTTGACGGCGAGGGACTGGATGCCGTTGCTCATGAATTCGAGGCCGAGCATGAAGATGCCCAGCCCGCCGATGACCGGCACCACTACCTGCGTAAAAATATCGACCTGCATCTGACCTGCTCCGCAATGGTCGCTCGATCAGGCACGGGAACGTTGGCGCAGGAAAACACCCACGCTTCCCTAAGGAACGCCTCTTCAGACGCAACTGACCCCTTAACCCGCCAGCGAGATCACGCTAGGCCGCGGGTGCGACAACTTGGTGACTATTGTGAAGGCGCGGGCGGCGCGCCTGGCTTGCCTTGGGACAGGTGGCTCAGCCGGTCGCGAGGGCCTGGCGCAGCACCGCCTCGCCATTGGCCTGGCTGCGCAGCGGGTCGCCGAACAGATGCAAGCGGTTGCGGCCGGAGGCCTTGGCGACATAGAGCGCGGAATCGGCTTCGGCGAAGCTCCGGTCGGTCTCGTGGAGCCTGCCGGGCAGCAGGGTCGTCACGCCGATCGAGGCGCTGATCTCGATCAGGCGGCCGTTCCAGGCGACAGGCTGCGCAAGGGCGGCCAGCGCATGGTCGAGCCGGCGCAGGATGGCGGGCCAGCCGGCGCGGGAGCAGAGCAGCAACGCGAACTCGTCGCCACCGAGGCGAGCAATCATCACGGCATCGCTGAGCGTGGCCTCGAGCCGCAGCGCCACCTGCCGCAGGCATTCGTCGCCGGCGGCGTGGCCGAAGCGGTCATTGATCGGCTTGAACATGTCGAGGTCGACGAGCGCGAGCGCGCCGATCGCCGCGCTATCGGCGGGGCTGTGGCGCAACTCGGATAGCTGGGCCTCGAAAGCGCGCCGATTGGCGAGGCCGGTGAGCGGGTCGCTATAGGCGAGCCGGCGCAGGCCCTGCCACATGTGTTTCTCGGAGGTGATGTTCTGCTTCGCCCCGAAGATGCGGGTGGGTCGGTTCTGGCTATGCGAGACCGCGGCGCTCAGGCGCATCCAGCGGTCCTCGCCGTCGGCCGCGATGATCCGCGCATCGAGCACGAAGCCCTGGCCGGTGCGGATCATGCCGGCGCGAAGCCGCTCCATCTCGGCGCGCGACTCGTTGCTGTAGAGATCGACGGTGGACGGCCGGTGCAAGGTCGAGCCGCGGGGCAGGCCGAACAGGTCGTAGACGCCGTCGGTCCAGGTCAATTGCTCGGTCGCCAGCACGCATTCCCAGGCGCCGATTCCGGCCAATCCGGCGGCCTGGTCGTAGAGGCGTCTGGCTTCGGCGTCATGCAGCGGCATGCGGGTCAAATCTCGTCTTCGGCGGCCGGCAGCCGGCTTCCCCTTGCCGGACCGCAGCCCCGTCGAAGCTAGGCCGCAACTGGTTAACGAAGGTTACTATTTGCGGCGCGCGTCACTCGCGCCGCAGCGCCTCGATCGGGTCGAGCCGCGCCGCCTGCCGGGCCGGATAGAAACCGAAAAAGACGCCGATCATGCCCGAGACGCCAACGGCGATCAGGATGGTCTCGATCGAGATCACCGAGGGCCAGCCGGCGATGTTGGCGATGGTCAGCGCCGCCCCGATGCCGAGCGCGATGCCGACCGCGCCGCCGATCGTCGCCAGCGTCGTCGCCTCGATCAGAAACTGGGCGAGCACGTCGCGCTGGCGTGCGCCGACCGCCAGCCGCAGGCCGATCTCGCGGGTGCGCTCGGTCACCGAGACCAGCATGATGTTCATGATGCCGATGCCGCCGACCAGCAGCGAGACGCCGGCGACCGCCGCGAGCAGCCAGGACAGCGTGGTCGCCGCTGCCGTCGCGGTATTGGCGATCTCGGTCAGGTTGCGGACGATGAAGTCGTCGTCCTGGTCATCGCCCAGGCGATGGCGCTGGCGCAGCAGCGCGCTGGTGTCGGCGATGCCGGGCGCGATCGCCTCCTCGCTGGCGAACTTGACCATGATGGTCTGGACCGAACGGTCGCGGGCATAGTTGCGCCCGATGATGCGGCGCCGGCCGGTGTCGAGCGGCACGAAGATCACGTCGTCCTGGTCCTGCCCGAGCGCCGACTGGCCCTTGGCCGCCATCACGCCGATGACCTTGAACGGCACGTTGCGGATGCGGAACATCTGGTCGATCGGATCGTCTTCGCCGAAGAGGTTCTTCGCCACGGTCTGGCCGATGATCGCGACGATCTCGCCGCGGCGCAGTTCCTCGGGCTCGAACAGGCGGCCTTCGGCGACGTCCCATTCCCGGGCGGTGAAGAAATCGAGATCGGTCGCGGTGACCTGCGTCGACCAGTTGGTGCCGCCATAGACGGCCTGGGCGCGCGTGAAGATGACCGGCGCGGCGGCCGTGACGTTCTCGACCTCGGCGAGGACGGCGCGGGCATCCTCGTCGGTCAGGGTCGAGGAGGCGCCGGCGCCGAGGCGGACGCCGCCCTGGGTGACGTTGCCGGACTGGATGATGGCGAGATTGGCGCCGAGCGACTTGATCTGGCCGGTGACGCGCTCGCGCGCGCCGGAGCCGATCGCGACCATGGCGATGACGGCGGCGACGCCGATGATGATGCCGAGCATGGTCAGCGCCGAGCGCAGGGCATTGGCGCCGATCGCGGAGAGTGCCGAGCGGACGGCTTCCCAGATGCTCATGCCGCGGCCTCGCTCGTCGGAGCGGTGTCGAGCGCGGCCAGCGCGGCGCGGGCGTCGGCTGCGTCCTGGCGCTCGTCCGACAGGAGATGCCCGTCGCGGAAGCGGATGACGCGGCGGGCATGGCGCGCAACTTCGGCGTCATGGGTGACGATGACGACGGTCACGCCTTCGCGGTTCAGGTCCTGGAAGAGCGCGAGGATCTCGAGCGCGGTGCGGCTGTCGAGCGCACCGGTCGGTTCGTCGGCGAGCAGCAGGCGCGGCTCGTTGACCAGCGCGCGGGCGATGGCGACGCGCTGCTGCTGGCCGCCGGAGAGCTGCATCGGCCGGTGATGGGCGCGCTCGGCCAGGCCGACGCGGCCGAGCGCGGCGAGCGCCTTTTCGCGCCGCGTCCTGCCGTCGCGCCCGGCATAGACCATCGGCAGCTCGACATTGGCGCAGGCATCGACGCGCGGCAGCAGGTTGAACTGCTGGAAGACGAAACCGAGCTTGCGGTTGCGCAGCTCCGCCAGGCCGTCGCCCGAGAGCGTCTCGACCGCGACGCCGTCGAGACGATACTGGCCGCCGGTCGGCCGGTCGAGGCAGCCGATCAGGTTCATGAAGGTCGATTTGCCGGAACCGGACGGCCCCATCACGGCGACGAGGTCGCCGGCCTCGATCTCGAGCGAGATCCGGTCGAGCGCCGTGACGCGCCCGGAATCGAGGTCGTAGACCCGGCTGAGCTCATGCGCTTCGATCAGGGCCACCGCTTCGCTCCTCAGAACAGCCGTGGGCCGCGCATGCGGGGAGCCGGCTCAGTGGGAGCCGTCGCGCGCGGGCCGCCGCCGACGAGAACCTGCGTGCCCTCCTTCAGATCGCCCGAGGCGATCTCGGTGAAGGCGCCATCGGTCGGCCCGAGCATGATCGGCACGGCCTTGGGCTGGCCGCCGGCGTCGAGCACATGGACGCGGCCCGGCACGCCCTGCTGGGGCGTGGGCCGGCCTTCCTGCATCATCGCCTCGAACTTCGCCTTGCGCTCGGGGTCGAGCGCGGCGGCGACCTTGGCCAGCAACTCGGCGCGCGCGGCGCGGAAGGCGGCGCGGCGCTCCTCCTCGGAAAGCCCGGCGGCGGCCTGGCGCCCGCCGCCGCGCCGCTCCTGGAAGACGGCCGCGATCGCCTCCTTCTGCTCGGCGGTCGGCTGCAATTCCGTCTCGATGCGTTCGCGCAGGGCCGCAACGGCGCGCCCGCCACCACGCCCGCCGCGCTCGCCCTGCGCCGCGGCGGGAGCCACGGAGGCGGCATTCGCCGGACCGGCGGTCTGGCCCGCCGGCCGGAAGCGCAAGGCGGCATTGGCGATGCGCAGCACGTTGTCGCGGTCCTCGGTCACGACCTGCAGATTGGCCGTCATGCCCGGCAGCAGCGCCATGTCGTGGTTCTCGACGCGCACGACGCCGGTATAGGTCACGACGTTCTGGATCGTCTGGGCGCCGAGCCGCACCATCTCGACCCGGCCCTCGAAGGTGCGGCTGGGATAGGCGTTGACGGTGAAGGAGACCGGCTGGCCAGGCTTGAGCCGGCCGACATCGGCCTCGTCGATATTGGCGTAGATGTCGATCGTCCGCAGATCCTGGGCGATCTGGAACAGGACCGGCGCCGAGAGCGAGGCGGCGACCGTCTGGCCGAGATCGACCTGGCGCTGGACCACGACGCCCTCGACCGGCGAGCGGATGTCGGTGCGCTCGAGATCGATCATGATGTCCTTGAGCTTGGCGTCGCGCGCCGCGATCAGGGCCTCGCCGGCCTGGAGCTGGCCCTGCGCCAGCAGGATGTCGGCATCGAGCCCGTCGAGCTCGGCCGTGGCCGAGGCGATCTGCGCCTGCGTCGAGGCGAGGGTGGCGGCCTGGACCTCGACCTGCGTGCGGGCGCTGTCGAGGCTCTGCTGCGAGCCGGCCTTGCGGGTGAACAGCTCGTTCTGGCGATCGAAGGTGCGCTTGGCGTCGGCGAGCTGCGCGGTGACGCGGTCACGCTGCGCCTCGAGATCCTTGATCGTCGAATTGGCCTTGAGGCGGCCCGACTTGGCGCGGTCGAGCTGGGCGCGCTTGACGATCAGGTCGGCCCGGGCCTGGGCGAGATCGGCGGCGGCGGCGTCGCGCCGGGTCTTGATCTGGTCGCTGTTGAGGCGCGCCACGATCTGGCCGGCCTTCACCTGCGAATTGTAGTCGGCGAGGATCTCGACGATCTGGCCGGAGAGCTGCGAGCCGACGACGACCGTCGTCATCGGCGTCAGCGTGCCGGTGGCGCGCACGGCCGCGGTGATCTGGCCGCGGTCGACGGTCGTGGTGCGATAGGCGACATCGTTCGCCGCGCCGCCGGTCGGGCGGAGCGCCCAGTATCCGGCGCCGGCGGCGGCCAATCCCAGTCCAGCGGCGATCACCCAGTTGCGCAAGTCTTCGTCCCCAACGCCTGGTTCCACAGGCAAAGCTCGTTTGACCGGACGATGCCAGAATCGCGGGATCGAGGCGAGTTAACTTAACGCAATGTCCAGGTGAGCCAGCAGTCAGAAAGCGAGGTCAGGCGGTCCTGGCCTGCCGCGTCTGCGCCACGAGGTCGCGCAGCGTCGTGATGGTCGAGGCGTCGGCGACGCCGTCGACCTTCTCCTGCCGCCAGTGGCGCTGGAAGGCGGCGACGACGTCCTCCAGCTTCTGGTCGAAGACGCCGTCGACCGCCACGCCGTAGCCGAGCATCGCGAACATCGCCTGCAGCGCCTCGACCGGCTGGCCGCGCTCGCCGCGCGCCAGGAAGCGGCCGCCGCGGATCGGCGCCGGCTCGCTCCAGAGGCCGACGCCGCCCTCGGCGAAATGTCGCCACGGGAATTTCTCGCCGGGGTCGATCTTACGGCCGGGCGCGATGTCGGAATGGGCGAGGACGCGCTCGGGCGGGATCGCCCAGCGCTCGCAGATGTCGCGGCTCAGGTTCAGCGTCGCGGCGATCTGCTCGGCCGTGAAGTCGGGCAGGCCGCCGGGGTGGCCGGGATTGGCGATCTCGATGCCGATCGAGCAGGAATTGAGATCGGTCTCGCCGGCCCAGTGCGAGGCGCCGGCATGCCAGGCGCGGCGCTCCTCCGGCACGAGCTGTAGGACATGGCCGTTCTCGAAGACGAAATAATGCGAGGAGACCTGCGAGACCGGGTTGCACAGCCATTGCAGCGCCTCGCCGGTGTCCGGCATGCCGGTATAGTGCAGGATCAGCATGTCCGGACGGCGTCCGGACATGCCGTTCGCGCCCATGCGCTCGCCGTGATTGGGGGAGGGGAAGATTTTGGCGGCGAAGCGGCTGTCGGGCGTGGCGACGAGGCTCATGCGGGCTCCGGCTGCCGGAGCACACCCATGCCGCGCTCCTTCTGGATATTGTCCCAGGCGGCGTTGATGGCGGCCAGCCGGCGCGTCGCGATCGCCACCGCCTCCTCGGGCAGGCCACGTGCGATCTCGCGGTCGGGATGGGTGTCGGCGACGAGGCGGCGATAGTGGCGCCGCAGATCGGCGTCGCTCATCTCGCGGCTGGCGCCGAGCACGAGATAGGGATCGTCGGGACGGCGCATGTGGCGGGCCTCGATGCGGGCGAACCCCGCCTCGTCGATCGCGAAGATCGTCGCGACGTCACGCAGATAGGCGTGTTCCGCCTCGTGGATCGCGCCATCGGCGGCGGCGATCAGGAAAAGCCCGTCCAGCACGTCCTCGAGCAGGGCCGGCTCCTCCCTGAAGCTGTCGGCGATCTGCCTGGCATAGGCCTCGAAGCCGGCACTGGTCTGCTTGGCGAGGTCGAACAGGTTCTCGATCCGGGCCTCCTGTTCGGGGGGAACCGCGACGATCCGCCGGAAGGCGGCGACCTCGTCCCGCGTCACGACGCCGTCCGAGCGCGCCATCTTGGCCGCAAGCGCGACGAGGCCCGTGGTGAAGATCAGTTCGCGCGGAGCCGGCCCGAAAGGCGCGCCCTCGCGGTCGACAAGGACATGGCCGGCGAGCGCGCCAACCAGCGCACCGAGCGGACCGCCCAGAGCCAGGCCCAGGCCGCCGCCGCCCAGCGCGCCCCAGAATGACGAAACCATCGTTCAGGCAACTCCCAGAATCAGCCCTGCGCGAGGTTCGCCCGACCCCTGCCGCTCGTCAAAGCCCGGCGCCGACGGCCCCGGATCGTCAGCGGCAATAGAGCCGGCCGCTGCGGCCGCGATAATAGCCGTAAGGACAGCGGCGATGATAGCGGTGATAGCGCGGCGTGGTCGCCGCGCCGATGATGGCCCCGCCCGCCGCGCCGATCACGCCGCCTGCGACGGCGCCGCCGGCGCGCCCGGTGGCGAGGCCGCCCACGACGGCGCCCGCCGCGCCGCCGATCAAGGCGCCGGTGCCGGCGCGCTCCTCGCGGGCCGTGCAGGCGCCCAGGCTGAGTGCGATTGCGGCTATCGCCAGTATCTTCTTCACGGCGTCTCTCCCTGTCGATGGAGCGCATTCGGGCGCCCTGGCGGTTAAAAAGTCGCGCGCTCGGCACTGCGGAGGGGAAATGCGTCGGCAATGGGGCAATGATTTGCTCCGCGGCGGCGCGGAGGGAAGATTTCAGGAGGGTCTTCGCTCGGGTTGGCAATACATAGTGAATACGTTTCGTAAAGTTCAGTCTAAATAGATATTGACCACCGTTGTGGCTTAGATTCGGGTGCCTCATCGGTCAGATTATCAACACATTCCCCCATCAGATCGCTCGCCCCATCAATCGCCTTCCTGAAGGATGGGATCAGTCAGAAATGAAATATACCTGCACCGGCGCCGCCGCGCTCCTGATTTGCCTCGGGGCGTTCCAGTCTGCTCATGCCGGCCCCGTGAATGACGAGAACGACGCGCTCGCCTTCGTCGTCCGGGAAGCGGAGATCAAGCGCGAGAAGCAGGCGCAGGAAGCAGGCGCGCCAGCGAAGCCTCAGCGCGCGACCGCTGCCGAGGCCGCCGCGCCGAAGGCTGCCGGCAAGGCGACCGGCCGCCGGAAGGCGCTGGCGGCGCCCGCCGGCTCGGACGGGCTGAAGGCGCTCGTCGCGCGCCACGCGGCCGAGAACGGCGTTCCCTTCGCGCTCGCCGATGCCGTGGTGCGCATCGAGAGCCGCTACAATCCCCGCGCCTCCAATGCCGGCAATTACGGCCTGATGCAGATCCGCCATCAGACCGCCCGCGGCATGGGCTATTCGGGCAGCGCCGGCGGCCTGCTCGATGCCGAGACCAATGCGCGCTACGCCATGAAGTACCTGGCGCAGGCCTATCGCCTCGCCGGCGGCGACACCTGCAGGACCGTGATGAAATATCAGAGCGGGCATATGACGACGCGGATGAGCGGCGCCAACCGGACCTATTGCGCCAAGGTCCGCACCATCTCCGCGCAGAACTGAGCGGCGAAGCGGACCCGCTTCGCTTGACGCGGGGCGGGCGAGGGCGCAGTAGCGCCCTGCCAGTCGGCCGGACGGCCGCTCCCGCTCGCGGGGGAGGAAAGTCCGGGCTCCACGGAAACACGGTGCCGGATAACGTCCGGCGGGGGCGACCCCAGGGAAAGCGCCACAGAGATCGAACCGCCCGCCTTCGTCCCTCGGGACTTCGGCGCGACAAGCCCCCGGGCTCGCCGTGCCGTAGCAGCGCAAGCTGCGAAGGCAGGTAAGGGTGAAAAGGTGCGGTAAGAGCGCACCGCGGACCCGGCAACGGGGACGGCATGGCAAGCCCCACCGGGAGCAAAACCGAATAGGGACGATGCTTCCTCCGCAAGGAGGGAGGGGCCGGTTTCCAGGCCCGGTCGTCCGGGTTGGTTGCTCGAGGCGCGCAGCAATGCGCGTCCCAGAGGAATGGCCGTCACGGGGGCGGAGCGATCCGCCCTCCATCCAGAACCCGGCTTACAGGCCGGCTGGCGCCCATCACGATAACGACGAAAAGGGCCGGAGCGATCCGGCCCTTTCGCGTTCCGGTCCGATGGCGCTTGCTCAGGCGACCTTCAGCTCGACGTCGATATTGCCCTTGGTCGCATGCGAGTAGGGGCAGACGACATGGGCCTTCTTGACGAGGTCCTCGACGACGGCCTTGTCGACGCCCGGCACCGAGATGGTGAGCTTGGCGGCGATGCCGAAGCCGCCGCCATCGTCGCGCGGGCCGATGCCGATATCGGCGCTGACGCGGGCATCGTCCGGGATCTTCACCTTCTCCTTGCCGGCGACGAATTTCAGCGCGCCGAGGAAACAGGCCGAATAGCCCATCGAGAAGAGCTGCTCGGGATTGGTGCCGTTGCCGCCACCGCCGCCGAGCTCCTTCGGCGTGTTGAGCACGAGCTTGACGTTGCCGGTATCCGTCGCGGCCTCGCCCTCGCGTCCGCCGGTGGCCGATCCATGGGCGGTGTAGAGAATCTTCATGACGTGAACTCCTTCGGCTGCAGTGAACTTGCGAAGCAAAATTAAATTGTGCACAATCTAATTGTCAACGATCAAAGCGAGGTGATCACGCGACGGTGATTGCGCCCGCGCCGCCGTTGCGGCTTTGTGTCCTGGGTGATGTCAGCCATGCGAAACGAAGAGATGAAGCGGCCAAAGGTTCCCGAAACGCTCTTGCCGAAAGCCGAGGAGCAGCTCTGCTTCGCGATCTATTCGGCGGGGCATGCCTTCACCCGGCTCTACCGCACCGTTCTCGCCGATCTCGGCCTGACCTATCCGCAATATCTGGTCATGCTCGTGCTGTGGGATCGTGACGCGATCCCGGTGAAGGCGATCGGCGAGCGGCTGATGCTCGATTCAGGCACGCTGACGCCCTTGCTCAAGCGGCTGGAGAGCGTCGGGCTCATTCGCCGTGAACGCGACCGCAAGGATGAGCGGCAGGTTCGCGTCCACCTGACCGAGGCGGGGCAGGCGCTCCGCGAGCGGGCGCGTGGCGTTCCTGCCAGGATGGCCTGCGCGATCGGCGGCTCGCCCGACCGGGCCGGCCGGCTGGCCGATGATTTGCGGGCCCTGCGCGCTACGCTGCTGAAGGCCGCCGACGAGCCGGGCTAAGGCCGGACTTTTTTTCGGCGCGCCTCGCGCCCGGATCGGCCGCGCGGGCAGGCGGGCCGCCAAAAATCCATATGCTTACGGATGCTTAACCTTAACAGGTTGTGATGACGGCTGATGTCGGCGCAGCTGCGTCGACAACCCTGAATCCATTGACGCCCATAATATCCCATGCTATCCCAAATCATCCCGTCGAAGCCGGCAGGCGATAGGCAGATCAGGGTCCGTGTGCCGCGCGGATCCCGGTCATCGCCAATGCCGTGCCTGCTTCGACGGGAGCTCCCGATCCTGCCGCCGATGCGGCGTCTCGGGATGACAGAGAGCAGGCCGGGGGGCGGCGTTGATGGACCGCTTCGTCTCGAACTTCACCAATCGGCTCGACGCCAAGGGGCGTGTCTCGATTCCCGCGAGCTTCCGGTCGGTCCTGACGAAGGACGGCTACGAGGGGCTCTACGTCCATCCAGCCCTGGATCTCGAGGCGCTCGACGCGGGAGGCCATGCCCTGCGCGCGACCATCGACGACATCCTGTCGCGCTTCTCGCCTTTCTCGGACGAATGGGAATCGCTGTCGACGGCGCTGAACGGCACCTCGGAGGTGCTGAAGGTCGACCCGGAAGGGCGGATCATGCTCAGCGAGACGCTGCGGGCGCATGCCGGCATCCAGGATGCCGTGACCTTTGTCGGCCATGGCCACAAGTTCCAGATCTGGGAGCCCGCACGGTTCCAGGCGCATCTCGACACGGCGCGGGCCCGGCTGCGCGACGTCAAGCGCAGCCTCGGCTCGCGGAGTGCGGATTCCATAAAGGCATCGGACACATGACGGATCGCGGCAGTCGCGATGGCGGCGCCGTTGGCGGACCGGCCCGTCATGTGCCGGTGCTGATGACGGAGGCGCTCGACGCGCTCGCGCTCAAGCCGGGCGGGCGCTATCTCGACGGCACCTTCGGCGCGGGCGGCTATGCGCGAGCCCTGCTCGAGCGCGCTCCGGAGGCGAGCCTGCTTGCGCTCGACCGCGATCCGACGGCCGTCGCCGGCGGGGCCGACCTGGTCGCGGCGATGAACGGGCGCCTGACGATCTCGCAGGCGCGTTTCGGCGAGCTGGCGCAGGAGGCCGCGCGCTTCAAGATGGTGCCGCTCGACGGCGTGGTGCTCGATATCGGCGTGTCCTCGATGCAGATCGACGAGGCCGGGCGCGGCTTCTCCTTCCGCTTCGACGGTCCGCTCGACATGCGCATGGGTTCGGACGGGCAAAGCGCCGCCGATCTCGTCAACGAGGCCGAGGAAGGCCTGCTCGCCAATATCTTCTACCATTACGGCGAGGAGCGGCGCTCGCGGGCCGTGGCGCGCGCCGTGATCGAAGCCAGGCGCAAGGCGCCGCTGACCACCACCAAGCAGCTCGCCGATCTCGTGGCCGGCATCGTCAGGGCGGAGCCCGGCGGCGCCCATCCGGCGACGCGGGTCTTCCAGGCGCTGCGCATCGCGGTCAATGACGAGCTCGGCGAGCTGGTGCAGGCCCTGCACGCCGCCGAGGCGGTGCTCGCGCCGGGCGGGCGGCTCGCCGTCGTCACCTTCCATTCGCTCGAGGACCGGATCGTCAAGCAGTTCCTGACGACGCGCTCGGGTCGCGCGCCTGCCGCCTCGCGCCACGCGCCGGCGACGGTCGCGCCGGTCGCGACCTTCAGCCTCGTCACGAAGGGCGCGGTCGCACCGTCCGAAGAGGAGATGCGGGCCAATCCGCGGGCCCGTTCGGCCAAGCTGCGCGCCGCGGAACGGACCGCCGCCGACGCCCGCCCTGCCGAGCCGGAGCTCGTGGCGCTCGCGAGCGTCCCCCAACCGCAGCCGCGCCGGAGATCCTGAGGATGATCAAGCTCCTGCATGTGATCGCCATCGGCGCGCTCGTCTCCTCGGCGCTCTATGCCTACACGATCAAATACGAGACGACGCTCGAAGCCGAGCAGCTGCAGAAGCTCAAGGGCAAGGCGCAGCGTGAGCGCGACGCGATCGCCGTGCTGAAGGCCGAATGGCAATATCTCAACCGGCCGGACCGGCTGCAGGCGCTGGCGGACCGCCATCTCGACCTCCAGCCGCTGGCGATCAACCAGATCGTGCGCGTCTCCGACATCCCGAATCGTGGCCCGAAGGTCGATTCCATCGGCCGCAAGCTTGCCGATCTCGGCCTCGGGCTGCCGACCGAGACCCCCAAGGACCGCAAGGCGAGCGGTGTCACAACGCCCGGAGGCCGGCCATGACCGAAGCTCAGGTCTCCGCAGCCCGCCCGGAGCAGGCAGAGCAGGGCCAGGAAGCCGCGCCAAGCAGCCGACTGGCCTTCCTGCGCGATGTCTTCCGGATGAGCGGCGAGAAGAGCCAGCCGCGCGTCGGCCTCGTCATCCTGGGCTTCTCGGCCCTGTTCATCGCGATCACCGGGCGGCTGGTGATGCTCGCGACCCTGCCGAACGAGCAGGTCGGCCTGCGCCGCGCGACCTCGAACGCGATCTCGGCGGCGCGGCCCGATATCGTCGACCGCAACGGCGTCGTGCTGGCGACCGATGTGCGCTCGGTCTCGGTCTTCGCCGAACCGCGCAACATCATCGACAAGGACGAGGCGACGGAGCTGCTGACGGCAGTCCTGCCCGATCTCAACGCCAAGGAATTGCGCGACAAGCTCGGCACCAGGAAGGGTTTCGTCTGGGTCAAGCGCGAGATCACGCCGCGCCAGCAGCAGGAGGTGCATAGGCTCGGCATCCCCGGCGTCGGCTTCGTGCCCGAGAACAAGCGGGTCTATCCGAACGGGCCGGCGGCCGCGCATGTGCTCGGCTTCGCCAATATCGACAATGTCGGCATCGCCGGCATCGAGAAATACATCGACTCGCAAGGCCTGCAGGACCTCAACGGCGCCGGTCTCGCGACCCAGGCCTCCGACCTGAAGCCGGTGGTGCTGTCGATCGACCTGCGCGTCCAGCACCTGCTGCGCGACGAGCTGATCAAGGGCATGGAGAAATACCGCGCGCTCGCGGCGGCCGGCGCCATCATGGACGTCAATACCGGCGAGATGATCGCCGCCGCCTCGCTGCCCGACTACGATCCGAGCAACCCGGTCGATGCCCAGGAAAAAGACCGGATCAACCGCATCAATGTCGGCGTCTACGAGATGGGCTCGACCTTCAAGGCGCTGACCGTGGCGATGGCGCTGGATTCCGGCAAGGCCAATATCAACTCCACCTATTCGACGGCCGGCGGCATGATGCGCTTCGGCCGCCAGGTCATCCGCGAATATCACGGCACGGGCCGGACCCTGACGGTTCCCGAGGTCTTCGTGCACTCGTCGAACATGGGCTCGGTGAAGATGGCGCTCTCGGTCGGCGTCGAGGGCCACAAGGCCTTCCTGCGCAAGATGGCGCAGCTCGACCGCATGCGCACGGAACTGCCCGAGAGCGCCGAGCCGATCCTCCCGCCGCGTTGGGGCGAGCTCAACACCGCCACCATCGCCTTCGGCCACGGCCTCGCCGTAGCGCCGATCCAGGCGCTGGCCGCCGTCGGCGCGCTGGTCAATGGCGGCAAGCTGATGACGCCGACCTATATCAAGCGTGCTCCGGACGACGCGGAACGTGCTTCGGTGCGCGTCATCAAGCCCGAGACCTCGGAGGCGATGCGCTACATCATGCGCCTCAACGGCGAACGCGGTTCGGCCCGGAAGGCCGACGTCCCCGGCTATTTCGTCGGCGGCAAGACCGGCACGGCCGAAAAGGTCATCAACGGCCGCTACGCCAAGAACAAGAATTTTACGACCTTCATGGCGATCGTGCCTGCGGACAAGCCGCGCTACCTCTTCCTTGCGATCTATGACGAGCCTAAAGGCTATGCCGAGAGCGGCGGTTATTCGACCGCGGCCTGGAATGCCGGCGTCACCACCGGCAAGCTCGTCGAGCGTGCGGCGCCGATCCTCGGACTGCCGCCGCGCTTCGAGCCGCCGACCGCGCCGTTCCCGCTGATGGCGCGGCTCGGCGCCTGGGGTTCGCGCTAGAGCCCGTTCCGATCGATTTGCACTGCAAGCTGATCGGGAAAACGGTCTCTGAACTAAAAGCGAGAGACGGACGAGGACTATGGGACAACGCGGTTTCAGCCTCGGCCAGCTTTTCCCCGGGGCGTTTCCCGAGGACGCGGCCCGGCCGGTCTCGGGCGTCGCTGCCGACAGCCGCAAAGTCGGTGAGGGCGACGTCTTCGTCGCGCTCGCCGGGGCGAAGGCGGATGGCGCGCGCTTCGTCGCGGACGCGGTCGCGCGCGGCGCCGTCGCGATCGTCTCCGATCAGCCCCGGCCGGCGGATCTCGCCGCCGGCATAGCCTATGGCGTCGTGGCCGAGCCCAGGCTGGCGCTAGCCCAGGCGGCGGCGCGGATCCATCCGGGCCAGCCCGGAACAATCGTCGCGGTGACCGGCACGAGCGGAAAATCCTCGGTGGCCGATTTCACCCGCCAGATCTTCAGCGCGCTCGGCCATGAGGCGGCGAGCCTCGGCACGATCGGCGTCGTCACCTCCAAGGGGGCCGATTACGGCTCGCTGACGACGCCGGATCCGCTCTCGCTGCATCAGTCGCTCGACCGGCTGGCCGGCGACGGCGTGACCCATCTCGCCATGGAAGCGTCCTCGCACGGGCTCGACCAGCACCGTCTCGACGGCGTCAGGCTCAAGGCCGGCGCCTTCCTCAACCTGGGGCACGACCATCTCGACTATCATCCCAGCGTCGAGGCCTATCTCGAAGCCAAGCTGCGGCTCTGGGAGCTGCTGCCGGAGGGCGCACCGGCGGTGGTCAACCGTGACGAGCCCTATTCCGCCGAAGCCGCCGCCGCCGCGCAGGCGAGCCGCCACCCGATGATCGGCGTCGGCCGGGCGGGCGAGACGATCAGGCTTCTCGACGTGGCGCGCGAGGGTTTCTCGCAGCGTCTCTCCTTGCGGACGCAGGCGGGCGAGATGGAGGTCGTCCTGCCGCTGGTCGGCGATTTCATGGCCGGCAACGCGCTCGTCGCCGCCGGCCTCGCCATCGCCGCGGGTGAGGATGAGGAGGCGGCGCTGTCCGCGATCTCGGGGCTGCGCGGCGTCGCCGGACGGCTCGAGCGCGTCGGCGAGGTCAATGGCGGGCTCGTCGTCGTCGACTATGCCCACAAGCCCGACGCGCTGGCAGCGGTGCTCTCGACGCTCCGGCCCTATGCGAGCGGCCGGCTGATCTGCGTCTTCGGCTGCGGTGGCGACCGCGACCGCGGCAAGCGCCCGATCATGGGCCGGATCGCCGCCGAGAAGGCCGATATCGCCATCGTCACCGACGACAACCCGCGCAGCGAGGACCCGGCCGCGATCCGCGCCGAGATCCTGGCGGCGGCGCCCGGCCTGCGCGAGATCGGCGACCGCACCGAGGCCATCCGTGTCGCGGTCGGCATGATCGGGCCCGGCGATCTTCTGGTGGTGGCCGGAAAAGGCCATGAAACCGGCCAGATCGTGGGCGATCGGACCTTGCCCTTCTCCGATCACGACGTGGTGCGGACGGCCATCGCGGAGATCGAGGAATGAGCGGCGAAGCTTTGTGGTCCGGGGAGCGTCTCATTGGCGCGATGGAGGCCCGGCTGGTCGGCGACGTGCCTGCCGCCGTGACAGGGGCCTCGATCGACACGCGCACGCTGCAGCCCGGCGACGCCTTCTTCGCGATCAGGGGCGAGGCACGCGACGGGCATGACTTCGTCGAGGCCGCGCTGGCCAAGGGCGCCGCGCTCGCGGTGGTCGATGAGGCGCATGCCGGGAGCTTTGCGGGGCAGGGCGCCCTGGCGGTCGTGCCCGATGTCCTGCGCGCCATGGAAAAGGCCGGCATGGCGCGGCGCGCCGAGCTCAAGGCCGGCGTCGTGGCGGTGACCGGCTCGGTCGGCAAGACCGGCACCAAGGAGGCGCTCAGGCTGGTGCTGTCGCGGCAGGGGCAGACCCATGCCCCGGTCGCATCCTATAACAACCATTGGGGCGTGCCGCTGACCCTGACGCGCACGCCGGCCTCGGTGCGCTACGGCGTCTACGAGATCGGCATGAACAGCCCCGGTGAGATTCTGCCGCTCGCGATGATGGTCGCGCCCGATGTGGCGATCGTCACCACCGTGCAGCCGGTGCATCTCGCCGCCTTTGACTCGGTCGAGGGCATCGCCGTCGAGAAGGCCGCGATCTTCACCGGGCTGAAGCCGGGCGGAACCGCCATCGTCAATGCAGACATCGCGCAGGCCGCGCTGCTGCGGGAGCTCGCCGAAAAAAGCCCCGCCGGCCGGATCATCTCCTTCGGCGAGAGCGCCGAGGCGGATGTCAGGCTGGTCTCCTGCTCGCTGAAGCCCGACGTCTCGACTGTCGACGCGATTGTGCTGGGCAAGCCGGTGGCCTACAGGCTCGGCAGCCCGGGCAGGCATATCGTGCTGAATTCGCTCGCCGTTCTGGCGGCGGTCGAGGCGCTTGGGGCCGATCTCGCTTTGGCGGCGCTGGCGCTTGGCGACCTGACGCCGCCGGCCGGGCGCGGCGCCAGCCAGGTCCTGAATGCGCCGTCCGGCCCGTTCACGCTGATCGACGAAAGCTATAACGGCAACCCGGCCTCAATGCGCGCCGCGATCGAGAATCTCGGGCGCATCCCGGTGAGCGGACGCGGGCGGCGGTTCGCGGTGCTCGGCGACATGCTGGAGCTCGGCCCGCGCGGCCCGGAACTGCATGAAGGCCTGGCCGATGCCATCACCGGAAACGGCATTGACAAGGTCTTTGCCTGCGGAACGTTGATGCGCGGCCTCTATGACAGCTTGCCATCCGCCCTCAGAGGCGCTTATGCCCCGCAGTCGAGCGGGCTTGCGCCGCTCGTCCTGGATGCGATCCGGACCGGCGACGTCGTCACGGTCAAGGGCTCGCTGAGTTCCCGCATGGGCGAGGTCGTCAAGGCCATCACAGCCCGTTTCCCTGCTGTGCCTGCCGACGACTGAGACAAGAGGACACCCCTGCCGATGCTGGTCTGGCTTGCCGATTTTTCCGGCGCCTTCCCGATCCTGAACGTGTTCCGCTACATCACGTTCCGGGCCGGCGGCGCGACCGCGACCGCGCTGCTCTTCGTCTTCTTCTTCGGTCCCGCTGCCATCTCCTGGCTGCGCATCAAGCAGGGCAAGGGCCAGCCGATCCGCACCGACGGGCCGGAATCGCATCTCGCCAAGCGTGGCACGCCGACCATGGGTGGGCTGATGATCCTGTCGGGCCTGTTCGCCGCCGTCCTGCTCTGGGGCAACCTGCGCAATCCTTATGTCTGGATCGTGCTGTTCGTGACCGTGACCTTCGGCGCGATCGGGTTCTATGACGATTTCCTCAAGGTCACGAAGCAGTCGCACAAGGGCTTCTCGGGCAAGGCGCGGCTGACGCTGGAGATGCTCATCGCGCTCGCCGCCTGCGCGGCGGTCATGAATGTCGGGCCGCCGGCGATCTCGTCCGGCTTCGCCATGCCCTTCCTGAAGGAACTGGTGATTCCGCTCGGCCTGCTGTTCCCGGTGGTCACGGCCTTCGTCGTGGTCGGCGCCGGCAACGCGGTCAACCTGACGGACGGGCTCGACGGGCTGGCGATCGTGCCGGTGATGATCGCGGCCGGGACCTTCGGCTTCATCTCCTACCTGACCGGCAACGCGATCTTCGCCAATTACCTGCAGATCCACCATGTGCCGGGCGCCGGCGAGCTCTCGGTGATCTGCGGTGCGGTGATCGGCGCCGGTCTCGGCTTTCTCTGGTTCAATGCCCCGCCGGCGCAGATCTTCATGGGCGACACCGGCTCGCTCGGCCTGGGCGGCCTGCTCGGCGTCATCGCGGTCGCGACCAAGCATGAGATCGTGCTCGCCATCGTCGGCGGCCTTTTCGTCCTGGAAGCGCTCTCGGTGATCATCCAGGTCTTCGTCTTCAAGCGCACGGGCAAGCGCGTCTTCCTGATGGCGCCGATCCACCATCATTTCGAGAAGCTGGGCTGGACCGAGCCGCAGGTGGTGATCCGGTTCTGGATCATTTCCGTGGTGCTGGCGCTGATCGGCCTCGCCACGCTGAAGCTGCGCTGATCATGCTACCCGTCACGGTCTTCGCCGGGCGCAAGGTCGCCCTGTTCGGCCTCGGCGGCTCGGGGCTGGCGACGGCGCGCGCGCTGATCGCGGGCGGCGCCGAGGTCGCGGCCTGGGACGACAAGGCCGAGAGCCGCGAGAAGGCAGCGACTGAGGGTATCGCGATCGTCGATCTGACGCAGGCGGACTGGTCGAGCTTCGCCAGCTTCGTGCTGTCGCCCGGCGTGCCACTGACGCATCCGCAGCCGCATTGGTCGGTCGGAAAGGCGCAGGGCGCCGGCGTCGAGATCATCGGCGATATCGAGCTGTTCTTCCGCGAGCGCGCCAGGGTCGCCCCGAAGGCGCCGGTGGTCTGCATCACCGGCACCAATGGCAAATCGACCACGACGGCGCTGATCGCCCATGTCCTGCGCCAAGCGGGCCGCGACGTGCAGATGGGCGGCAATATCGGCACGGCCGTCCTCGCTCTGGAGCCGCCGGCCGACGACCGCATCCATGTCGTCGAATGCTCGACCTTCCAGATCGACCTGACGCCGTCGCTCAAGCCCACGGTCGGCATCCAGATGAACCTGACGCCCGATCATCTCGACCGGCACGGCACGCTTCAAGCCTATGCCGCGATCAAGGAGCGCATGGTCGCGTCCGCCGATATCGCCATTGTCGGTGTCGATGACGAGCCGTCCAAGCAGATGGCCCGCCGGCGCGCCGCGTCCGGTCGCCCGCTGGTCAGGATCAGCGGCGAGCAGCCGCTCGACGAGGGCGTCTTCGCCGGCGTCACCGCCAATGAAGGCAAGCTCGACACGCGCATTGTGTCGGTCAGGGACGGCAAGCCGCGCGTGGTCGCCAATCTCGCCGGCATCGGCTCGCTGCGCGGCTCGCATAATGCCCAGAACGCGGCGGCGGCCTTTGCCGCCTGCTCGGCGCTCGGGCTCTCGGACGACGAGATCGCGGCCGGCTTCCGGAGCTATCCCGGGCTCGCCCATCGCATGGAGGAGCTCGGCCGCATCGGCCGCGTCGTCTTCATCAACGATTCCAAGGCGACCAATGCCGATTCGACGGAAAAGGCGCTGACCTCCTTCCGCGACATCTTCTGGATCCTTGGCGGCAAGGCCAAGGAGGGCGGCATCGAGAGCCTGCGGC
Organism: Allobosea sp.; assembly: GCF_051860145.1. Classification (GTDB taxonomy): domain Bacteria; phylum Pseudomonadota; class Alphaproteobacteria; order Rhizobiales; family Beijerinckiaceae; genus Allobosea. The sequence continues at coordinate 51,473 of NZ_JBHYEM010000004.1, forward strand.
GCTATTTCCCGAACATCGCCAAGGCCTATCTGATCGGTGCGGCGTCCGACGCCTTCGCTACGACTTTCGACGCCGATGGCCGCGTCACCTATGAGCGCAGCGGCACGCTCGACCTCGCCGTCGCCGCGGCCGCACGCGATGCGGCGGCGCATGGCGGGGATGCGGAGATCGCGGTGCTGCTTTCGCCGGCTTGTGCATCCTACGACCAGTTCCCCAATTTCGAGGTCCGGGGCGACGCTTTTCGCACGCTGGTGGCGGCGCTGCCGGGGTTCGAGGCGGTCGCGGGCCGCTAGCTCCCGGTTCGTCATTGCGAGGAGCGTAAGCGACGAAGCAATCCAGGGGGGACGTAGAGCTCTGCCGCCCCTGGATTGCTTCGCTGCGCTCGCAATGACGGTTCAGCCGAACTGAGCCCCTGTCGAACCGTGATAGGTTGGGCCCATCATCAGGAGCCGCGCCCATGCCCAAGATCGATGTCACTGCCGTGCCGGAGCGCAAGGGTTCGGGCTACCCGAAGCCCTTCGATACCCCCTGCGCCGAGCGCATTCGCAAGCGGCTCGGCAATGCCGGCGGCTTGAGCGATTTCGGCGTCAATCTCATGCGACTGCCGCCCGGGAACTGGTCGAGCCAGCGCCACTGGCATTCGCATGAGGACGAGTTCGTCTATCTGCTCGAAGGTGAGCTGGTTCTGGTCGAGGACGATGGCGAGACGGTGCTGCGGGCCGGCGATTGCGCCGCCTTCGCCAAGAACAGCGGCAACGGCCATCACATGATCAACCGGTCGGGCAAGGTCGCGGTCTATCTCGAAGTCGGCACGCGGGCCCCCGCCGACGTGACGACCTGCTCCGACATCGACATGATGAGCGCCAATGCCGACGGGCGCTTCGTGCACAAGGACGGGAGGCCCTATCCCGCGCCTTGAGCCGCCGGAGGAGGTAGCGGGGAGATCAAGGCTCGCCGCGAAACCCGACGATCGGAATCAATCGGTTAACCATTCATTGACAGAGTGATTCGCCCGGGCGGCGCGTTGTTGGTGCCGTGCGGCTTATGGAGCCTGAACCATGGTCTCGCGCGCGGAACCCAGTCTCAGCGGTCGCTGGTGGTGGTCGATCGACCGCGTCATCCTGACGACACTGGTTGCCCTGATGGTCTCCGGCGTCGTGCTGCTGATGGCTGGCGGCCCGCCGGTGGCGGAGCGGCTCGGGCTCTCGACCTTCCATTTCGTCAACCGGCAAGCGCTCTACCTGGTGGCGGCCTTCGCCATCTTCCTCGCCACCTCCTTCCTGACACCGCGGCAGGTCCGGCGCGCGGCGCTGCTGATCTTCGTGGTCTCGCTGGCGATGGTGGTGGCGACGCTCTATCTCGGCGTCGAGGTCAAGGGCGCGCGGCGCTGGCTGACACTGGGCCCGCTCGGCTCGATCCAGCCTTCGGAATTCCTGAAGCCGGCCTTCGTGGTGCTCGCCGCCTGGGCCTTCGCGGAAGGCACGCGCCGGCCCGACCTGCCGGGCACCACACTCGCCTTCCTGCTGCTGCCGGCGACGATCGTGCCGCTCGTGCTCCAGCCCGATTTCGGCCAGACCGTGCTGATCAGCCTGGTCTGGGGCGGGCTGTTCTTCGTGGCGGGCCTGCACTGGTTCTGGGTGATCGGGCTCGGCGGGGCGGGCATGGGTGGTGTGCTCGTCGCCTACCAGCTCATCCCGCATGTGCGCGCCCGCATCGAACGCTTCATGGACAAGGGCTCGGGCGACACTTTTCAGATCGACACGGCGCTGGAAAGCTTCGCGCAGGGCGGCTGGTTCGGCAAAGGGCCGGGCGAGGGCACGGTGAAGCGCATCCTGCCCGACGCGCATACCGACTTCATCTTCGCGGTCACGGCCGAGGAGTTCGGCATCGTCGTCTGCATCGTCCTGGTCGCGCTGTTCGCGCTGATCGTGCTGCGCGCGCTCTTCGTGGCGCAGCGCGCCGAGGATCCATTCGTGCGGCTGGCGGTCACCGGGCTCGCCCTGCTCTTCGGCGTGCAGGCCGCGATCAACATGATGGTCAATCTCCACATGATGCCGGCCAAGGGCATGACCTTGCCCTTCATTTCCTATGGCGGCTCCTCGCTGCTCTCGCTGGCGCTCGGTACCGGCTTCCTGCTGGCGCTGACCCGCAAACGACCGCGCGCCGAGGGTTTTGGCGAATTCGGACGCTGACGAAGATGGCAAAAGCTCCGCTCGTCGTTCTCGCGGCCGGCGGCACCGGCGGTCACCTCTTTCCCGCCGAGGCGCTGAGCCATGCCCTGGCCAGGCTCGGCGCCCGGGTCGCGCTCGTCACCGACACGCGGGCGGTCGAGTATGCCGGCGGCTTCCCGGCCGAATCCGTGCACCCGGTCCCGGCCGCCACTCCGTCCGGCCGCTCGCCGCTGAAAATGGCCGGCGCGGCGCTGGAGCTGACCAAGGGTCTTTTCGTCGCGCGGCGCGTGATCAAGGCCCTCCAGCCCGCGATCGTCGTCGGCTTCGGCGGCTATCCGACGGTGCCGCCCGTGCTCGCCGCCTCGCTGATGGGCGTGAAGACGATGGTGCACGAGCAGAATGCCGTGATCGGCCGGGCCAACCGCTTCCTGGCGGGGCGTGTCCACACCATCGCGACCGGCTTCGCCGAGGTCGGCGGGCTCGACGGCGCGCGTGCCGCGAAGTGCCGGCAGGTCGGCAACCCGGTGCGGCCGGCGGTGATCGACGCGGTCTCGCCCTATCCCGACCCGACGACGGGGCCGCTCAGGCTGCTGGTCTTCGGCGGTAGCCAGGGCGCCCGGATCATGGCCGACATCGTGCCGCCGGCGATCCAGCTGCTGACGCCGGAGGAGCGCGCTCGCCTTCATATCATGCAGCAGGCGCGTGCCGAGGATGACGAGCGGGTGCGCCGGATCTATGCCGGGCTCGGCGTGGCGGCGGAGATCGAGCCCTTCTTCAAGGACATGCCGGCCCGCATGGCGGCGTCGCATCTCGTGGTGGCGCGCTCGGGCGCCTCGACGATCGCCGAGCTGACCGTGATCGGGCGCCCTTCCATCCTGGTGCCGCTGCCGGGCGCGCTCGACCAGGACCAGGCCGCCAATGCGGCGGTGCTGGAACGGGCGGGCGGAACCATCCGCATCCTGCAGCCCGATTTCACGCCGCGCCGGCTGGCGGGCGAGCTTTCTGCCCTGATCTCCGAGCCCGGGCGCTTGACTGCCCTGGCCGCGAGCGCCAAGAGCGCCGGCATCCCTGATGCCGCCGACCGACTCGCCCGCCTCGTCATCGAGGTCGCGGGTCTCAAATCCCACGGAGACGCCTGAGCCATGAAGCTGCCGCCGAAACTCGGCTCCATCCATTTCGTCGGCATCGGCGGCATCGGCATGTCCGGTATCGCCGAGGTGCTGCATAATCTCGGCTACAAGGTCCAGGGCTCGGACGCTTCCGACAACGCCAATGTCCGCCGCCTGGCCGACAAGGGCATCAAGACCTTCATCGGGCATGCGGCCGAGAACATCGCGGATTCCGAGGTCGTGGTCGTCTCGACCGCGATCAGGCGCGACAATCCCGAACTCACCGCGGCGCGCGAGCAGCGCCTGCCGGTCGTGCGCCGGGCCGAGATGCTGGCCGAGCTGATGCGGCTGAAATCCTGCGTCGCCGTCGCCGGCACCCATGGCAAGACCACGACGACCTCGCTGGTCGCGACGCTGCTGGAGAAGGGCGGGCTCGACCCGACGGTGATCAATGGCGGCATCATCAACGCCTACGGCACCAATGCGCGCATGGGCGAGAGCGACTGGATGGTCGTCGAGGCCGACGAATCGGACGGCACCTTCCTGAAGCTGCCGGCCGACGTGGCGATCGTCACCAATATCGATCCCGAGCATCTCGACCACTTCAAGACCTTCGACGCGATCAAGGAGGCCTTCCGCTCCTTCGTCGAGAACCTGCCCTTCTACGGCTTCGCCGTGATGTGCATCGATCATCCGACCGTGCAGGGTCTGGTCGGGCAGATCGAGGACCGGCGCGTCGTCACCTATGGCGAGAACCCGCAGGCCGATTTCCGGCTGATCGACATCGACCTGTCCGGCGGGCAGGCCCGGTTCACGCTGCTGATCCGCGACCGCAAGCGCGGCCGCGACGAGGTGGTGCGCGACCTTCTGATGCCGATGCCCGGCCACCACAACGCGCTCAACGCCACCGCCGCGATCGCGGTCGCCTATGATCTCGGCATCCCGGTCGAGACGATCCGCGAGGGGCTTGCCGGTTTCGGCGGGGTCAAGCGCCGCTTCACCAAGACCGGTGAATGGAACGGCGCGCTGATCTTCGACGATTACGGCCATCACCCGGTCGAGATCGCGGCCGTGCTCAAGGCGGCGCGCGCCTCGACCAAGAGCAAGGTCATCGCCATTGTCCAGCCGCATCGCTATACCCGGCTCTCCAGCCTGTTCGACGATTTCGCCGCCTGTTTCAACGATGCCGACACGGTGATCGTGGCCGACACCTACGCCGCCGGCGAGGCGCCGATTCCGGGCGCCGATCGCGACAGCCTGGTCTCCGGCATCAAGGCCCGCGGCCATCGCCATGCGCTGGCGCTGGAGGCGCCCGAGAACCTCGCCGGCATGGTCGCGGAGCTGGCCGGGCCGGGCGACTATGTCGTGCTGCTCGGCGCGGGCAACATCACGCAATGGGCCTATGCGCTGCCGGGGGAGCTGGCGGCGCTCTCTTGAATCCTTCTCCCCTCGGGGGAGAAGGTGTCTGCGAAGCAGACGGATGAGGGAAGGGCGTGCTGGAGCGCAATAATTCGACGGAGACGCTCGACTTCGCCCGCGATCACCGTCGCGAGCCCACGCGGGCCGAAGCCGCATTCTGGCAAGCGGTCCGTGGCCGCCGCTTCAATGGCCTGAAGTTCAAGCGCCAAATGTCGATCGGGCCGTTCATCGCCGATTTCTGCTGCTTCGAATATCGGTTGATCGTCGAGCTCGACGGTGAACCCCATGCTACGGATGATGCGCGCATCCGAGACGCGCGGCGCGACGCCTTCCTGCGGCATGAGGGCTATCTGGTCTTGCGCTTTCCCAACGAGCGCGTTCTAGGAAACCTCGAATTCGTGCTGCGTGAGATCATGGAAACCATCGGCCTCGCCAGACTTCCCTCATCCGACCCGGCTTCGCCGGGCCACCTTCTCCCCCGAGGGGAGAAGGAGTAGCGCGAGCCTCGCCATGCCGTTTCCCGACATCACCCCCGATCTTCGCGCCGCCGCGCCCGAGCTGCGCGGCCGGCTCCTCGCCAACCAGGAGATGGCGGGGCTGACCTGGTTCCGCGTCGGCGGGCCGGCGCAGGCGCTGTTCACCCCGGCCGACGAGGCTGATCTGGCCTATCTGCTGTCGACGCTGCCCGCCGAGACGCCGGTCACCGTGGTCGGGCTCGGCTCGAACCTGATCGTGCGCGACGGCGGCATTCCCGGCGTCGTCATTCGCCTCGGCGGCAAGGGTTTTGGCGAGATCGCGCTGGAGGAGGGCGACCGGCTGCGCAGCGGCACGGCGGTTCCCGACGTGAAGGTGGCGCGCGCGGCGGCCGACGCCTCGCTCGACGGACTCGCCTTCTATCGCGGCATCCCCGGCTGCATCGGCGGGGCGCTGCGCATGAATGCCGGCGCCCATGGCGGCGAGACGACCGATGTCCTCGTCGAGGCGCGCGGCGTCACCCGCAAGGGCGAGATCGTCACGCTCTCGCATGCGCAGATGGGCTTCACCTATCGCAACAGCGCGGCCGCGACGGCCGAGATCATCTTCACCTCGGCGCTGTTCCAGGGGCGGCCGGGCGATCAGGCCGCGATCCAGGCCGAGATGGACCGGGTGACGGCGGCGCGCGAGGCGGCGCAGCCGATCAAGGAGCGCACCGGCGGCTCGACCTTCAAGAATCCGCAAGGCGGCAAGGCCTGGCAGCTGATCGACGCTGCCGGCTGCCGGGGCCTGCGGGTCGGCGGCGCGCAGGTTTCCGAGATGCATTGCAACTTCCTGATCAATACCGGTGGGGCGACCGCGGCCGATATCGAGGGGCTGGGCGAGGAGGTCCGCCGGCGGGTCAAGGAGAGCTCCGGCTACGAGCTGCACTGGGAGATCAAGCGGCTCGGCGTCGCGGCCTGAACCGAGGATCTTAACCTTCCATTAACCATCACTGGTCGAGGTTCGGCGCATCACGCGGAGCAGGGACCAGCATGACCACACACGTCGCAGTTCTGATGGGCGGATGGTCGGTCGAGCGCGAGGTCAGCCTCAATAGCGGCGCGGCCTGCGCCAGGGCGCTGGAGAGCGTCGGCTACCGCGTCACCCGCATCGAAGCGCAGCGCGACATCGCCACGGTCCTCGACACGCTCCGGCCCGACGTCGCCTTCAACGCGTTGCATGGCCGCTACGGCGAGGACGGCACGATCCAGGGCATGCTCGAGATCCTGCGCATTCCCTATACCCATTCCGGCGTGCTCGCCTCGGCGCTCGCCATCCGCAAGGACAAGGCCAAGATGGTCGCGGCTGCCGCCGGCGTGCCGGTCGCGCACGGGCTCAACGTCTCGCGCTTCGAGGCCGCCAAGAAGCATGTCCTGCCGCCGCCCTATGTGCTGAAGCCGATCGACGAGGGCTCCTCCGTCGGCGTCGTCATCGTCAAGAAGGGGCGCGAGCACCCGCCGCAGGAGATCGCGCGCGAGGATTGGCCCTGCGGGGAGATGCTGCTGGCCGAAACCTTCATTTCCGGCCGGGAGCTGACCTGCGCCGTGATGGGCGGCAAATCGCTGGGTGTGACGGAAATACAAGCCGCTACGGGCGAGTTCTACGACTATGACGCGAAGTACGCGAAAGGTGGATCGATCCACATCTGCCCGGCTCAAATTTTACCGAAAATTTACCAGCAGATCGAAGAGTGTGCGTTAACGGCGCATCAAGCAATCGGGTGCCGGGGCGTCAGCCGTTCTGACTTCCGCTACGACGACGAGACTGACACGCTCGTCTGGTTGGAGGTCAACACGCAGCCCGGCATGACCGAAACCAGCCTGGTGCCCGAATTGGCTGCCCACGCGGGCCTGAACTTCGGTGAGCTCGTCAAATGGATGGTGGAGGACGCCTCCCTCGATCGATGAAAGCGGTGGCGGTGGCCAAGCGCTCGTCGATGCCGGCCGTCGTGCCGCAACTGCTGGTCGGTGAGCGTTCGCGCCGCTGGTTCCGGTCGTCGCGGCGCAGTGCCGTGCCGCTGGCGCAGCGCATGCCGCAACGGATCGGCACCTGGCTGGCGCTGGGTTTCCTCGGATTGAGCATTGGAACGGGCTGCGTGCTGGGTGGACATATCGACAGGCTGCAGGAGACCTATGGCGCGCCGCGGGACATGCTGGCGCGGGTGGTCGGTCTCGGCGTCGACCGGGTGACGATCTCGGGCCTGACGGAACTGTCGGAGATCGAGGTCCTGGTCGCCGCGGGAATCGACACCAAGACCTCGCTCGCCTTCTTCGACGCCGACGAGGCGCGCCGCCGGCTGGAGGCGACGCCGCTGATTCGCCAGGCGACCGTGCGCAAGCTCTATCCCGGCGAGATCGCGATCACCCTGACCGAGCGCGAGCCCTATGCGCTCTGGCAGGTGAAGGGCGAGCTCTTCCTGATCGCCGCCGACGGCACCGTGATCGACAAGATGGACGATGGCCGCTTCGTCAACCTGCCGCTGGTCGTCGGCGCCGACGCGAACAACCGCGCCAGCGAATATCTCAAGCTGCTCGCGGATGCCGGGTCGCTGGCGCCGCGCATCCGCGCCGGCAGCCTCGTCGCCGGCCGGCGCTGGAACCTGAAGCTCGACAACGGCATGGATATCCGCCTGCCGGAGACCGCGCCTGCCGACGCGCTGAAGCGGCTCGCCGGCCTCGAGAGCGATTTCCATCTGCTCGACAAGGATCTGCTGGCCATCGACCTGCGCCAGCCGGACCGGGTCGTGATGCGCCTGACGGAAGAGGGCGCCGCCGCCCGCGCCGAACAGCTCAAGACAAAGACCAAGAAGAAGGGAGGCGAGGCGTGAACTTCACCTCCCAGGGCCTGACGCCGCGGATGCGGCCGCTCTCGTCGCGCAAGAGCGCGACCTTGTCGATTCTGGACATCGGCACCAGCAAGGTCGTCTGCCTCATCGCCGAGCTCAACCCGGCCGAGGCGAACGAGCGGCTGCGCGGGCGCACCCATGTCGCCCGCATCATCGGCATCGGCCACCAGCGCTCGCTCGGGGTGAAGGGCGGCGCGATCATCGATCTCGAGAATGCCGAACGCGCCATCCGCGCCGCCGTCGACGCGGCCGAGCGCATGGCCAAGGTCGAGGTGCAGTCGGTCATCGTCAACCTGACCGGCGGCCGCATCGGCTCGCAGCATTATGCGGCGAGCGTCGACCTGCGCGGCGGCTCCGTCAGCGATTCGGATGTGAAACGGGTGCTGGCGGTCGCGGCGACGCACGCGATCCGGCCCGGCAGGGCGGTGCTGCATGCGCTCCCGACCGGCTATGCGCTCGACGGGCTGCCCGGCGTGCTCGATCCGCGCGGCCTGGTCGGCGGCAAGCTCTCGGTCGACATGCATGTCGTCGCCGCCGAGGCGGCCGCGGCCCGCAACGTCATGCTCGCAGTCGAGCGCTGCCACCTCGAAATCGAGGCGGTCGTAGCGACACCCTATGCGTCGGGCTTGTCCGTGCTGGTCGACGACGAGGCCGAGATGGGCGTCGTCACCGTCGACATGGGCGGCGGCACCACCAGCATCGGCGTCTTCGCCGGCGGCCACCTGATGCATGCCGACGCCATCGCCGTCGGCGGCAATCACATCACCATGGACGTGGCGCGCGGCCTCTCGACCCGGGTGTCGGCGGCCGAGCGCCTGAAGACCCTGCATGGCTCGGCCATCGCCAGCGCCTCCGACGAGCGCGACATGATCTCGGTGCCGCAGGTCGACGACGACGAGCGTGACACGCCGAACCATCTCGCCAAGTCGCATCTCGTGCGGATCATCAAGCCGCGCGTCGAGGAGATCGTCGAGCTGGTGCGCGACCGGCTGAACGCCGCGGGCTTCTCGGCCCAGGCCGGACGGCGGGTGGTGCTCACCGGCGGGGCCTGCCAGCTCACCGGATTGGCGGAAGTGGCGCGCCGCGTCCTCGGCGGGCAGGTCCGCACCGGGCGCCCGCTCGGCATCAAGGGATTGCCGGAGGCGGGCAAGGGCCCGGCCTTCGCCGCGGCGGTCGGCCTGCTGGTCTATCCGCAGGTGGCGCATGTCGAACATTTCGAGCCGCGTGCGAGCGGCGCTTACTTCGCAACGGGTACGGACGGGTATTTCTCGCGTGTCGGGCGTTGGCTGAAAGAGAGTTTCTGAGGGTATCGGCCCGGGCGGCGCGGCGTCGCTCCGGACCAAGAGTAACAACGTAGCAATCGGGACGGCACCCGCCAGGCGCCGGACAAGGATCAAGAAGAGGCAACCATGGCGATGAATCTGCAAGCCCCAGACATCCGGGAACTCAAGCCCCGAATCACCGTGTTCGGCGTCGGCGGTGCCGGCGGCAACGCCGTCAACAACATGATCGAGGCCGGTCTCGACGGCGTCGATTTCGTCGTCGCCAACACCGACGCGCAGGCGCTGGCGCTCTCCCGAGCCTCCCGCATCGTGCAGATGGGCCTGCAGGTCACCGAGGGTCTCGGGGCAGGCTCCCAGCCCGAGGTCGGGCGCGCCGCCGCCGAGGAGGTGATCGACGAGATCCGCGATCATCTCGCCGGCGCGCACATGGTCTTCATCACCGCCGGCATGGGCGGCGGCACCGGTACCGGCGCTGCGCCCGCGATCGCCCGCGTCGCCCGCGACATGGGCATCCTGACCGTCGGCGTCGTCACCAAGCCGTTCCAGTTCGAGGGCCATCGCCGCATGCGCATGGCGGAGGCCGGCATCGGCGAGCTGAACGAGGCCGTCGACACGCTGATCGTGATCCCGAACCAGAACCTCTTCCGCGTCGCCAACGAGACCACCGGCTTCGCCGACGCCTTCGGCATGGCCGACCAGGTTCTTTACTCGGGCGTCGCCTGCATCACCGACCTGATGGTGCGGCCCGGCCTGATCAATCTCGACTTCGCCGACGTGCGCGCCGTGATGCGCGGCATGGGCAAGGCGATGATGGGCACCGGCGAGGCGCAGGGCGAGAAGCGCGCGCTGACCGCGGCCCAGGCCGCGATCAACAACCCGCTGCTCGACGACGTCTCGATGAAGGGCGCGCGCGGCCTGCTGATCTCGATCACCGGCGGGCGCGACATGAAGCTCTACGAGGTCGACGAGGCCGCCACCCGCATCCGCGAGGAGGTCGATTCCGAGGCCAACATCATCGTCGGCGCCACCTTCGACGAATCGCTCGAAGGCGTCGTGCGCGTCTCGGTCGTCGCGACCGGCATCGACAAGCCGATCTCGACCCAGGCAGAGATGGACGACACCGAGGCCCGCATCGCCCAGGTCGCCGAGCGGCTCAAGGCCGAGGCGCGCCTGCGCAACACCAGCGCCGCGCCCCGTCCCGCCACCGTGCCGGCCCATGCCGACCCGGTGATGGACCATCGCGCGCCGGTGAATGTCGACACCATGCGCCCGGCCGCCATCGCGCAGCCGAGCCTGCCCGAGGATGTCCGCATCGAGCCGGCGCAGCCGCGCCCGGTGATCGCGGCCACGCCGATCGTCGAGCCGGTCATGCTCGAGGAGCCGGTGCTGCGCCCCGACGACAGCTTCATCGCCCCGGCCCCCGAGCGGGCCCTGGTCCGGCCGACGCGGATGCCGCGGATCGAGGACCTGCCGATGCCGGCGCAGAACCAGATCGCAGCCAGCCGTGGCGTGCAACCCGTGCCGCAGCCGCCAGCCTCGGCGGACCAGAAGCGCATGTCGCTGATGCAGCGGCTCGCCTCGGTCGGCTTCGGCCGCAAGGACGAGGAGGCGGCCGAGCCGCAGCCGGCGCCGGTGCGTCAGGCGCCGCCGCCGGTCCAGGCCGCCGCGCCGGCTCCGAGCCCGGCCCATGCCGAATATATGCGCCGGCCGGCCCAGCCCGCCTCGCGTCCGGCCCAGGGGCAGCTCGACCAGCTTGGCCGCACTGCACCGAATCGCGCCAGCGAGGAGGATCAGCTCGAGATTCCGGCCTTCCTCCGCCGGCAGGCGAACTGACCGCCGCACCGATTGCGAAGACGTTGTAACAGAGCCCGGGGCGGCCGCCCGCCCCGGGCTCTGTTTACGTTTGAAAAACTATATATCTCAATGGGATGATTAGGGATTACTGCTTGAGTGCCGTTGTTACAGAGCGAAAGAAAGCGTGATTTTGTCGACCTCTCCCTAAGGGGTATGTTGCACTCGCTCAAAAGGGGCATGACGGCACAGGCAACCGCCCGGCGCCGACCCAGAGAAAGGATCGCAGACGATTTCAGGCAGCCCGCCTTCTTGCGCCGCCGTGTCGTTCGCGTTCGAGATTGGATACCGGAATGAACTTTGATCGGCAGACCACCCTCCGCGCGCCCGTGTCCCTGCAAGGTATCGGCGTTCATTCCGGAGCTCCCGCCGGAATCTGCCTCAAGCCTTCCAGCGCGAACTCCGGCATCGTCTTCCTCCGCAAGGAGGCCGAGGGCGGCCCCTCCCATCTCATCCACGCCCGCCACACCAAGGTCAGCGCCACTGAGCTGTGCACGGTGATCGGCGATCGCTCGGGCGCGTCGGTCTCCACGATCGAGCATCTGATGTCGGCTTGCACCGGCCTTGGGCTCGACAATGTGCTGATCGAGATCGACGGGCCGGAAATGCCGATCATGGACGGCAGCGCGGCCGAGTTCGTCGCCGCGATCGAGGCGACCGGCATCGTCGCGCTCGGCGCCACCCGCCGCTATCTTAAGATCCTGCAGCCGGTGCGCGTCGAGAACGGGCGCGCCTTCGCCGAGCTCGTCCCCTTCGACGACGGCTTCCGCCTCGATGTCGAGATCGATTTCGACACGCCGGTGATCGGCCGTCAGCGCAAGGTCTTCGACCTCGAGCCGGTGGCCTATGCCGGCGAGATTTCGCGTGCGCGGACCTTCGGTTTCATGCGCGAGGTCGAGCAGCTCTGGAAGGCCGGCTTCGCGCTCGGCGCCTCGCTCGATAACACCGTCGCGATCGGCGACGACAAGGTGGTCAATCCCGAGGGCCTGCGCTACGCGGACGAGTTCGTGCGCCACAAGGTGCTCGACGCGGTCGGCGATCTCGCGCTGGCCGGCTACCCGATTCTCGGCGAGTTCCGCTCCTATTGCGGCGGGCATCGCCTGAACGTGCGCATCCTGGAAGCGCTGTTCGCGGATCGTGCGAATTACGCGGTGATCGAGGCCGAGCCGGTCTATGCCCATCGCGCCACGCAGATGGCGGCGGCTGCGCCCGCGGCCTTCGCGCCGGATCTGAACTGAACTTCACAGGCAGACCGCCCGCGCCTTGCATTCGCCCGGTTTATGTCGAATGCAGCGGAAGCTTCGCATGTTCGTAACCTGCCTTTCGACGGTAGCGTGTGCGCTGCGTCTGAGGTAAAGGCATCCTTCGCCATCTTGCGGTGACGATCGAAAGAGGACGAGCGACGTGAGCGTCATGCGGCTGAACACCCCGATTTCCCAAAGCGCCCGACCGATGCGGAAGGGTTTTGCCCTCACGCTCGGCGTCGCCTTGCTGCTCGGCGGCTGCGACACGCTGTCCTCGCTGAACCCGTTCGATCGGCCCGAGGTCTATAAGCCCGAGATCGTGGCGGACGTGCCGGCCGACAAGCTCTACAACGAGGGTCTCGCCCGCGCCCAGAACGGCGACAGCGAAGGCGCCGTCAAGAAATTCGAGGAAATCGACAAGAACGCGCCGTTCTCGCCCTATGCGAAGCGGGGCCTGATCATGACCGCCTATACCAATTATAATGCGTCGAAATGGGAGGAGGCGATCACTGCCTCCAAGCGCTTCCTGGCGCAGAACCCGGCCAGCCCGGATGCGGCCTATGCGCAGTACATCCTGGCGATGTCGTATTACAACCAGATCCCCGACGCGACGCGCGACCAGGAGCGCACCAATCTCGCGCTCGCGGCGATGCAGCAGCTGCTCGACCGCTACCCGAAGTCGGAATATGTGCTCGACGTGAAGGAAAAGATGCTGGTGGCGCGCGACCAGCTCGCCGGCAAGGAGATGAATGTCGGGCGCTACTATCTCGAGAAGCGCAACTATACCGGCGCGGTGAACCGCTTCCGCGACGTGATCACCAAGTATCAGACCACCCGCCATGTCGAGGAGGCGCTGATGCGCCTGACCGAGGCCTATATGGCGCTGGGCATCACCAACGAGGCGCAGACGGCGGCGGCCGTGCTCGGGCACAACTTCCCCGACAGCCCGTGGTACAAGGACTCCTACACGCTGCTGCAGAGCGGCGGCCTCGAGCCCCGCGAGGATCGCGGCTCCTATATCAGCCGGCTGTTCAACGGCTTCACCCGGTCGGTCATCGGCCTCGTACGCTGACCGAACAGGCGATGGGCGGGCTGATGGACCGCATGACCCTTCCCTCGATCGCCCGCTGAGCGCCATGCTGGCGCAGCTCTCGATCCGTGACATCGTCCTGATCGATCGGCTCGATCTGGCTTTCGGCGTGGGACTGAGCGTGCTGACCGGCGAGACCGGCGCCGGCAAGTCGATCCTGCTCGATGGCTTCGCGCTCGCGCTCGGCGGCCGCGGCGATGGTGGCCTGGTGCGCCATGGCGAGGCTCAGGGCCAGGTCAGCGCGGTCTTCGACCTGCCGCTCGACCATCCCGCCCGCAAGCTGGCGCAGGCGCAGGAAATCGACACCGACGGCGACCTGATCCTGCGCCGCGTGCAATATGCCGATGGCAGGACCCGCGCCTTCGTCAACGACCAGCCGGTGAGCGTCCAGATCCTGCGGATGATCGGCGCGGCGATCGTCGAGATCCATGGCCAGCACGATGACCGGGCGCTGACCGACGCCGCCCAGCACCGCACGATCCTCGACGGGTTCGGCGGTCTCGACAAACAGGCGGGCGCGACAGCGGCGGCGAGCGACATCCTGAAGCGGGCGCGGCAGGCGCTCCAGACCCAGCGCATCCGCGTCGAGGCCGCGCGCAAGGAGGCCGATTTCCTGCGCCATGCCGTGGCCGAACTCGGAAAGCTCGCGCCCGAGCAAGGCGAGGAAGAGGCGCTCGCCACCCGGCGCCAGGGCATGATGCAGGCGGAGAAGGTGACGCGGGACCTTGCCGACGCCTATGAGGCCGTCGGCGGTGATGGGTCGCCGGTTCCAGCCCTGGCGGCGGTGCTGCGGCGGCTGGAGCGGCGCGGCGCGCAGGCTCCCGAACTCGTCGACCCGTCCTCGGCTGCGCTGAACACGGCGATCGTTGCGCTCGAAGAGGCGGGCGAGGCGCTCGCGGCGGCGGTGCGTGCCGCCGAATACGATCCCCAGGAGCAGGAACGCGTCGAGGAACGCCTGTTCGCGCTACGGGCGGCGGGGCGCAAGTTCGACGTGCCGGTCGATGCCCTGGCCGATCTCGCGGCGCGGATGAGCGCCGACCTGGCCGAGCTCGACGAGAGCGAAGGCTCGCTCGCCCGGCTCGAGGCCGAGCTGGCCGAGGCGGAGGCCAGCTACCTGTCGCAGGCGCGGGCCCTGTCCGCGGCCCGCCACGAGGCGGCTTCCAGGCTCGACAAGGCGGTCAAGGCCGAGCTGCCGCCGCTGAAGCTCGAACGCGCCCGTTTCATCACCCAGATCGACAGCGACGAGACGGCGCGCGGCCCGGAAGGCTTCGACCGGGTCGAGTTCTGGGTCGAGACCAATCCCGGCACGCGCCCGGGCCCGATGATGAAGGTGGCCTCCGGCGGCGAGCTCTCGCGTTTCATGCTGGCGCTCAAGGTCGTGCTGGCCGAGCGCGGCTCGGCTCCGACGCTGGTCTTCGACGAGATCGACACCGGCGTCGGCGGCGCGGTCGCCGATGCGATCGGCGAGCGGCTGGCGCGGCTGGCGCGGCAGGTCCAGGTGATTTCCGTGACGCATGCGCCGCAGGTCGCGGCCAAGGCCGGCCGGCATTTCCTGATCTCGAAATCGGCCCTGCAGGACGATGCGGCGGCGCGGACGGTGACCCGCGTCCTGCCGCTGGAGGATCAGACGCGGCGCGAGGAGATCGCCAGGATGCTGGCGGGGGCGAGCATCACGGAAGAGGCGCGGGCGGCGGCCGGGCGGCTTTTGGGCGCCGCCGGAGTGCGGGTCTGAGGCCGATCAGGCCGGGATCAGTTCGTAGCCCGGGCCATTCCCGACGACGCGCCTGAAGCCTTCGATATGACCGCCCGACACGAGCCAGCCTTCGCGCGCGGAGCGCGCGAGGACGGAGCGGCGCGAGGCGAGGGCGGTGGCGGCGTCGAAATCATAGACGAAGCCGATCTCCGGATCCGAGGCCTGCAGGTCGGACAGATGCAGCGCATCGCCCCAGAGCATGAGGCTCTCCTCGCCTTCGATCAGATAGCCGCTATGGCCGAAGGTATGGCCGGGGAGCGGGATCAACGCGATACCGGGGCGCACGGCGCCGGCCGGAACGGGGCTGATGCGGCCGGCATAATGCTTCCTCAAGGTCGCCGCGATGGCAAAACCGCCCTGCTTGTTCTGCGGCGTCCGCGCGCGGTTGGCCTCGTCTCCGAAGAAGCCGAGATCGGCCTCTGGCACGATGATCCCGGCATTGGGGAAGCGGGCGCGATCGCCGTCGAAGAGGCCGAGGGCATGGTCGCCGTGCAGATGCGTGATCAAGACATGCTCGACCTGCTCGGGAGCAATGCCCGCGCTCGCCATGGCGGCGGGCGCATGCCCCATCGCTTCGCCCCAGGAGGGGCCGGTTCCGGCATCGACGAGGGTGATCCCGTCGGCACCCTTCAGGACGAAGCAGTTGACCGCGATGCTGACCTTCGGCTTGCCCCAGCGCGCCACGGCCTCGTCGCGGGCGGCCTGGCCTTCGGCATGGATCAGGACGTCGAGCGGTGCCTCGAATATCCCATCGTGAAGCGTGCGCACCTGGTAGGAGCCAAAACCTCGCCAAGTCTCGTTCATGCCCGCTATCCTTGTCGCCAGCGCTCGGAACCTCGTTCTCAGGATGAGGTTGTGGGTGGCTTGGTATCTCAGAACGCTGGCCACGCCATTCCCTTTTCCCCCGATTTCCTCTATGTGCAGCGCAATATCGCGGTGCCGTGTCCGGCGCCGCCCCTCGATCTGCGTGCTGCCGACCCGCCAGCTGCAACCTAAGGCCCGACACCGATGTCCTTCCTTCCCACGAGCCCGCCGCTCGCGCGTGCGCTCGCCGAACGCAACTACAATGATCCCACCCCCGTGCAGAACGCGGTGCTGGAGGAGGCGGCCGCCGGCCGCGACCTCCTGGTCTCGTCGCAGACCGGCTCCGGCAAGACCGTCGCCTATGGGCTCGCCATCGGCGAGACGCTGCTGGGCGGGGCGGAGACGCTCGGCCGCGCCGGCCAGCCGCTGGCGCTGATCATCGCGCCGACGCGCGAGCTGGCGCTGCAGGTCCAGCGCGAACTCGCCTGGCTCTACAAGCACGTCAATGCCCGCGTGATCTCCTGCGTCGGCGGCATGGACCCGCGGCGCGAGGCGGCGCTGTTGGACGAGGGCGCCCATATCGTCGTCGGCACGCCGGGGCGGCTGCGCGACCATATCGAACGGCATCGGCTCGACGTCTCGGCGCTGAAGGCGGTCGTGCTCGACGAGGCCGACGAGATGCTCGATCTCGGCTTCCGCGACGATCTCGAATTCATCCTGAAGACCGCGCCGGCCGAGCGCCGCAGCCTGCTGTTCTCGGCGACCTTGCCGAAGGCGATCATCGCGCTTGCCCGCAGCTACCAGCGCGATGCCCTGCGCATCGAGGTCACGGGTGGGGCAGGGGGCCACGCCGATATCGAATACCGCGCCATCCGGGTCTGGCCGAAGGAGGCAGAGCTCGCCGTCGTCAACCTGCTGCGCTTCCACGATTCGCCCTGCGCGCTGGTGTTCTGCAACACGCGCAACGCGGTGCGCCATCTCGAGGCGATCCTGCTCGAGCGCGGCTTCTCGGCGGTGGCGCTCTCGGGCGAGCTCAGCCAGAGCGAGCGCAATTCGGCGCTGCAGGCGCTGCGCGACGGGCGGGCCCGGGTCTGCGTCGCAACCGATGTCGCGGCGCGCGGCATCGACCTGCCGGGGCTGACCCTGGTGATCCATGCCGAGCTGCCGAACGATCCCGAGGTGATGCAGCATCGCAGCGGCCGCACCGGGCGCGCCGGCAAGAAGGGCACGAGCGTGTTGCTGGTGCCGGCCTCGCGCCGGCGCAAGGCCGAGATGCTGCTGTCCGAGGCCAAGGTCGAGGCCGTCTGGGCCGGCGCTCCGACGCAGGACGAGATCCGTGCGCTCGACCAGGAGCGCCTGCTCCAGGACCCGCTGCTCAGCGGCGAGGCCAGCGAGGACGATGCCGGCATGGTCGAGGCGCTGCTCGCCGGGCGCTCGGCGCAGGAGATCGCTGCGGCACTGGTCCGGGTTTACCGTTCGCGCTTGCCGGCGGCCGAGGAGGTCGGCGACCCCAATTTCGGCCGCGACGAGCGCCGGCCGGTGCGCAGTGCGGAGGCTTATGCCGAGGGCCGTCCCGCTGGCCGCTTCGAGCGCGACCGCTCCGACAGCCCGCGGACCGAGGGCCCGCGCAAGGCCGGGCCACGCGGCGAGACGGTCTGGTTCAGGCTGAATATCGGCCGCAAGGATGGAGCGGACCCGCGCCAGCTGCTGCCGATGCTGTGCCGGCGCGGCAAGATCACCCGCGACGAGGTCGGCGCGATCCGGATCTTCGACAAGGAAACCAAGGTCGAGATCGACGCCGATGTGGCCGAGCGCTTCGCGGCGCTGGCGAGCGCGACCGATCGCGACAAGATCGTCATCGAGCTGATGACCGGAGAGGCGGAGCGCCGTCCGGCAAAACCCTTCGCCGAGAAGGCGAGCCATGGCCAGCGGCACCAGGCCGAAGGCGAGAGGGGCGAGGGCCCGTTCGCCGGAAAGCGGAAGCCGTATGAAGGCAAGGGCAAGCCCTTCGCCAAGAAGCCCTATGACCCGACGCGGCGCGACCGTGAGCCTGCCTTCGACGAAACCGCCGTGCTGCGGCCAAGCGAGCGAGTTTTTGAGCGCAAGACTGGCCCTGCCGACAAGCCCTTCGGCAAGGGCAAGCCTTACGCAGGCGCCAAGCCGTTCGCCGGGAAACCGGGCGGCGGCAAGAGTTTCGGTCAAGGCAAGAGCTTCGGCCAGGGCAAGGGCCCTGGTCCGGGCAGGTCGGAAACCGGATTTTCGGCGGGGCCGGGCGGCAAGCCTCCGGGCAAGCCGTTCAACCGCAAGAAGCCACGGCGGGACGATCGAGGCTGATGCTCTCCAGCAGGCTAGCGCCCTGAGAGCAATCCCGACCCGTCATTGCGAGAAGCGTCAGCGACGAAGCAATCCAGGGGGCTTATACGAGACCCCTGGATTGCTTCGCTCCGCTCGCAATGACGGTTCAGCTTGAACGCAACCTGCCCGACCTCTTTGGTTTGACGCATGGCTTCCGGCAAAGCGGTAGACGCTTCGCTCGACAATGCCTGAGATGCGCCGAAGGGATAGGCGCGCGGTCAGCGCAGCCCGAGGAAGGACAGGATGGCGAGAACGACGACAATCAGCCCGACGATATAAATGATGTTGTTCATGAAAAGCCCCCGGCTTTGGGCGCGGGCCGGCCGGCCCGCATGATCCAATCCGTCACGAAATGGCCGTGACGCCGAAATGAACCGCTGCCGGCGGCAAAGGTTCCCGTTTTGTCGTATTGCCGTAGCAATCGCGCTACACTCCCCCCAAGGCCGTCATCCGAACGCCAGCAGGGGGAATATCCATGTCCATCACGCGCAGGGCGCTTTGCGCCATAGCCTTACTGACCGGCCTCATCGCGCCGGCCGCCGCACAGGACCGCCTCGTCATTGCCGGCCGCGATGCCGGCTTTGCGCCGGCGCTCGCCAAGATGGTCGAGCTCTACCAGGCGAAGAATCCGGGCGTGAAGATCGAGCGCCTCGAATTGCCGGGCGGCCCGCTCTATGAGCGCCTCGCGATCGGCGCCCGCGAGAAGACGGGCGCGACCGATGTCGCGATGCTGGACGACATCTGGGCGCCGGAATTCATGGCGCGCGGCTGGCTCGCCGATCTCGACGGGCTCGGCGGATTGCCGGGCGATTTCGTCAAATCGGCGATGGATGTCTCGCGGCGCGACGGCAAGCTCTATGCCGCGCCCTTCGTCGGCAATATCGCGATGTTCGCCTATCGCAAGGACCTGCTCGCCAAGCACGGCTTCGAGCGCCCGAAGACCTGGAGCGATGTCGTCAAGGCGGCGCAGGTGATCCAGTCGAAGGAGGAGGGTGTTTCCGGCCTCGTCTTCCGCGGCATCAAGGGCAACCCGATCGTCACCTCGTTCCTGCCGGTGCTCTGGGCCCATGGCGGCCAGGTCGTCGATGACAACGGCAAGGCCGTGCTCGATACGCCCGAGGCCCTGAAGGCGCTGACCCAGTTCCTCTCCTTCAAGGCGCTCGCGCCGAAGGGCGTCGAGACCTACAACGCGACCGAACTGCGCGACGCGATCCATCAGGGCCGCGCGGCGATCGCCGTCGAGATGTGGTCGTCCTGGGCCGGCTCGCTCGACGACGCCAAGGTCTCGAAGGTCGTCGGCCAGGTCGAGGTCGTGGCTTCGCCCGGCGAGGTCAAGGGGCCGGCGCCGATGCTTGGCGCCTGGCTCCTCGGCATTCCCGCCGATTCGCCCAACAAGCAGCGCGCCGCGGATTTCATCCGCTTCGTCACCTCGGCCGAGAACCAGAAGCTGATCGCGCTCGAGACCGGCAATCCGCCGACCCGCGCCAGCCTCTTCACCGACAAGGACCTCGTTGCGAAATACCGCTGGTATCCGGCACAGCTCGAGGCGCTCAACGTCGCGCAGGCGCGGCCGCGCATCGCGCAATGGGCCCGCGTCGAGACCATTCTCGGTGATTATCTGCAGCTCGCCCTGATCGGCCAGATGCAGCCGCAGCAAGCGCTGACCGAGGCCAATGCGCAGATCGCGCGGGCGCTGACACGCTGATCCGGAGGGCGCGCCGGCCTCCGGCGCGCGCCGCCCGCCATGATCGCGCATCACCGCCTGCTGCCCTGGCTGCTGCTCGCCCCCGCCATCCTGCTGCTGGGAGGGCTGACGCTCTATCCGCTCGGCCGGACACTGGCGCTCTCGGCCTTCGCAACGGATTACGGCTTTGCCGGCGCGACCTTCGTCGGGCTCGAGAATTATCGCGACCTGCTGGGAGACCGCTTCTTCCGGCAGGCCGTGCTCAATACCGTCGTCTTCACGCTGGCCGCCACAGTGATCGAGCTGGCGCTCGGGCTTGGTCTCGCGCTGCTGCTAGACAAGGCGTTCGCGGGGCGCAGCCTGGTGATGACGCTGCTGTTGGCGCCCTTCGTGCTCTCGACGATGGTGGTGACCGCGATCTGGCGGGCCTGGTTTCACTATGATCTCGGTTATCTCAATAACCTGCTGCGGGCCGTCGGGCTGCCGGCGGTCTCCTGGCTCTTCGATCCGTCGCTGGCGCTGTGGTCGATCGTGCTGGTCGATGTCTGGCAGAGCACGCCCTTCGCCTTCCTGATCCTGCTGGCCGGGCTGCGGCTGATCCCGCGCGACGTCTACGAGGCGGCGCGGATCGACGGGGCCGGGCCCTGGCGGCGCTTCGTCGACATGACCTTGCCGCTGCTCGCGCCCTATCTCGTCATCGTCGCGCTGCTGCGCAGCGTCGACAGCTTCAAGCTCTTCGACAAGGTCTATGCGATGACCGGCGGCGGACCGGGCAACGCCACCGAGACGATCTCGCTCTATGTTTTCCGGCAGGGTTTCCGCTTCTTCGATATCGGCATGGCCTCGGCCGCGGCCGTGGTGATGATCGCGGTCGCGGGCGTGCTCGCCGCCCTCTACGCGCTGTCGCTGATGCGCGGAGCGGGCCGATGATCCGCGCTGTCGCCGCCTTCGCCGTCGCGCTCCTGTCGCTTCTTCCGCTGATCTGGATGGTCGCGACCTCGTTCAAGCCGCCGCTCGAATATGTCTCGACCTCGATCTCGCTCCTGCCGCAGGAGCCGACGCTGGCGCATTACCGCGCGCTGGCCGCGGCCGGGCTATGGCGGCAGGGGCTGAACAGCACGGTCGTCGCTATCGGCACGGTGGCGCTGGCGCTGCTGACTGCGCTGCCGGCGGCCTATGGCCTGGTGCGCCTGCAGCTGCCGAAGCGGCTCGATCTCCTGTTCCTCGGCTTCGTGCTGGTGATCAAGCTCGCGCCGCCGATCGCGCTGGCGATCCCGCTCTATCAGCTGCTGCGGGCCATCGGCCTGATCGACAGCCTCGCTGGGCTGATCATCGTCAACCAGATCTATGCGCTGCCCTTCGCGATCTGGATGCTGCTCGGCTTCGTGCGCGACGTTCCCGTCGCCTTCGAGGAGGCTGCGATGATGGACGGGGCGGGCTTCCTGCGCCGGATGCGCGATATCGTCATGCCGCTGCTGATGCCGGGCCTGATCGCGACCGGCGTCTTCGTCGCGATCATGAGCTGGAACGAATTCCTGTTCGCGCTGCTCTTCGTCCAGACGCCGTCGAACTTCACCCTGCCGGCCTATATCGCGACGCTGATCAACGAGGATGAGACATTGTGGGGCCGGCTCGCGGCGATCGGGCTGCTGGCGTCGCTGCCGGTGCTGGCCTCGGTCGGGCTGGTGCGCAAGGGGCTATTGCGCGACATCGCCACGGACCAGCATTGAGGGAGCCGGATCGCTCCGGCTCCCCGCATGAAAGGCATCTGCGTTCAGCGGCAGACGGTGATCGGGCGAACCACCGGCCCGATGCCGGGAACGAAGCCGCGGCGCAGCACCTTGTAGCAGCCGCCGTAATAGGCGCCGGCATAGACCGGGCCGTAGCCCCAGCCGCGATGGCCCCAGTGACGACGATGACCGAAGCCGTGGCCGAAATGGCCGTGGTGATGCTTGCCGTGAAAGCCCTTGCCGCTGAGGGGCAGAGCTTGCGCGGAGGTCGAGGTGGCGAGCGAGCCGCCGATGAGCGCACCGGCGCCGAGGACGAAGGCGGTGGCGAGGCCGGCGAAGGTGATGCGAGCGGACATGAAAATCTCCCTTGGCTTTGGCGAGGCCGCACCACGCGGCCCCATGATCCTTGGTCGCGGGCAGCGCGATGCAGGTTCAAAGCGTCGGAAGATTTTTTTGGGAGGGTCGCCGCGGCCGAGCCGGGTACCCGGCCGCGGGTCAGGACAGCCTATTTTTCCACGAGCTTGCGATAGAGATGCCAGGTGGCGTGGCCGAGGATCGGCATGACCAGGACGAGCCCGACCAGCACGGGCAGGCAGCCGAGCACCAGCAGGCCGGTGACGATGAGGCCCCAGATCATCATGACGCGCGGATTGGCCTCGACCGCCGCGACGGAGGTGCGGATGGCGGTCGCGACATCGACATGCCTGTCGAGCACCAGCGGGAAGGAGATCACCGTCAGGGTGAAGGCCGTGATGGCGAACAGGGCGCCGGCGGCGTTGCCGATGATGATCAGGGTCCAGCCATTGGCGGTGGTCAGAACCTCCGTGAGGAAGCCGCTGATCGAGGTCACGGGCGCGCCGCCCAGCAGCCAGCGATAGAGCAGCCAGGCGACGAGCAGCCAGGCGAGGAAGAGCCCGGTCAGCATCGCGCCGAGCGCGGCGATCGTGCCGATCGAGCGCGACCTCAGCACCGCGAAGGCATGGGCCCAGGACGAGTTCATGCCGAGCTCGCGCCGCCGGCTGATCTCGTAGAGGCCGATCGCGGCGAAGGGCCCGAGCAGCGCGAAGCCGCCGAGCAGCGGAAAGAGCAGGGGGAAGATGTTGTAGCTCACGGTGAGCTGGGCGAGCAGGACGCCCGCGATCGGGTAGATCAGCGCGATGAAGGCGAGATGGCTCGGCTGCGCCTTGAAATCCTCATAGCCGCGCCAGAGCGCGTCGCGCAGGTCTGCCGTCGTGATGGTGCGCACGCGCAGAGCCGATAGCGGCCCCGAGATCGCGTCGCGTTCAGACTTGGTGATGACGCCGTCGAGATTGGCCATGGCGATCCTCCCGGTTCTTGCCCGGTGCGCCTCACGGTCTTGACGCGATCCTTGGGTCAAGCCGCCAAAGGCGTCGAGCATCCAATTTTCAGCCTGATCACTATACGCCTGATGACGGATATTGTCGCTTCCCGGTGAGAACAAGAAGACGAGACATCTCCGCCGCCCCGGTATCTCGCCCGGCTCCGTCAAAAGTCAGAGCAGGATCGACGCGAAAAACCGGTTCCCACTTTTTCGCATCCTGCTCTAAGAAAACGGTCATGAGCGAAGCTGATCCCGTTCCCGTCGAAGACCTCACCGCGCGCCAGGCGCGCGCCGAGCACAAGGCGCTGGCGGCCGAGATCGCGCAGGCCGACCGTGCCTATTTCCAGGACGATGCGCCGATCGTCGACGACGCCACCTATGACGCGAAGCGCCGCCGGCTGGTCGCGCTCGAGGAGGGCTTTCCCGACCTGAAGGGCGGCGAGGCCCTGAGCGACAAGGTCGGCGCCAGGCCGTCCTCGAAATTCGCCAAGATCCGGCACCGCGTGCCGATGCTGTCGCTCGGCAACGCGTTCTCCGACGAGGACATCGCCGATTTCGTCGCGCGCGTACGCAGCTTCCTCGGCCGCAAGGACGAGAACGAGATCGCCTTCACCGCCGAGCCCAAGATCGACGGGCTGTCGCTGTCGCTGCGCTACGAGAAAGGCGCGCTCGTCCATGCCGCGACGCGGGGCGACGGCGAGGAGGGTGAGGACGTCACGCTGAACGCCCGCACCATCTCCGAGATCCCGCATGAACTCGCCGGCAAGGACGTGCCCGAGATCGCCGAGATCCGCGGCGAGGTCTATCTCGGCCATGCCGATTTCGCGGGGATCAACGAGCGCCAGCGCGAGAAGGGCGAGCGCGAATTCGCCAATCCGCGCAATGCGGCCGCCGGCTCGCTGCGCCAGCTCGACGTCTCGATCACGGCGGACCGCCCGCTGCGCTTCTTCGCCTATGCCTGGGGCGAGATGTCGGCGCTGCCGGCGACGACCCAGTTCGGCGTGGTCGAGGCCTTTCGGCGCTGGGGCTTCAAGACCAACCCGCTGATGCGCCGCTGCGAGCGTGTCTCCGAGCTGCTGGCGCATTACCGCGCCATCGAGGCGCAGCGCGCCACGCTCGGCTACGATATCGATGGCGTCGTCTACAAGGTCGACGAGCTCGCGCTGCAGACCCGGCTCGGCTTCGTCGCCCGCGCCCCGCGCTGGGCGATCGCGCATAAATTCCCGGCCGAGCTCGCCACGACGGTGCTCGAGGCGATCGACATCCAGGTCGGAAGGACGGGCGCACTCTCACCGGTGGCGCGGCTGAAGCCGGTCACGGTTGGCGGCGTCGTCGTCACCAACGCGACGCTGCACAACGAGGACTATATCCGCGGCTTCGATTCCAAGGGGCTGCCGATCCGCGACGGCGCCGATATCCGCATCGGCGACACCGTGACGGTGAAGCGCGCCGGCGACGTGATCCCGCGCGTCGAGTCGGTCGATCTCTCCAAGCGACCGTCCGATTCGCAGCCCTATGTCTTCCCGACGCTCTGCCCGGTCTGCGGCAGCCATGCGACCCGCGAGATCAATCCGCGCAGCGGCAAGGAAGACGCGGTGCGCCGCTGCACCGGCGGGCTGATCTGCCAGGCCCAGGCGGTCGAGCGGCTGAAGCATTTCGTCTCGCGCGACGCGCTCGACATCGACGGGCTCGGCGACAAGCAGATCGAGTTCTTCCATGCCGATCCCGACCTGCCGGTGCGCGAGCCGGCCGAGATCTACACGCTGGCAGCACGCGACACGGCCAATCTCAAGAAGCTCAAGGACAAGGAAGGTTTTGGCGCGCAAAGCGTCGCCAAGCTCTTCGCCGCGATCGAGGACCGGCGCAGCCCGCCGCTGAACCGCTTCATCTTCGGGCTCGGCATCCGCCATGTCGGGGAGACCACGGCGCGGCTGCTGGCGCGGCATTACGGCTCGTTCGAGGCGCTACGGGCGGCGGCAACGGCGGCAGACCCGCTCTCGCCCGAACGGCAGGAGCTCGACGCCATCGACGGCATCGGCCCGACCGTGGTCGAGGCGCTGGTGCAGTTCTTCGCCGAGGAACACAATCAGGAGACGCTCGACCGATTGCTGGCGCAAGTGACACCGCAGCCGCTCGAGGCCGTCGCCTCGACCAGCCCCGTCGCTGGCAAGATCGTCGTCTTTACCGGCGCGCTCGAGCAAATGACGCGCGACGAGGCCAAGGCGATGGCCGAGCGGCTCGGCGCCAAGGTCGCGGGCTCTGTCTCCTCGAAAACCGACATCCTGGTCGCGGGGCCGGGGGCCGGCTCGAAGCTCAAGGACGCCGCCAAGCATGGCGTGCAGGTGATCGACGAGGCCGGCTGGTTCACGCTGGTCGGCGGATAGAGCACACCGACCGGACTGCCAGGTTGTCGGATGGGGTACGTCTTTCCTATCAAGAGTTTAGGGATGGATTTGATCAGATTGATTCAGCCTGATCGAAGCTGGCTCTAGGAGCGGCCCGACCCGGCGCGGTCGGCCACGAAGCCTTCGAGGGCCTCGAACAGCAGGGGCCAGGCGGGCTCTTCGGGAAGCATCACGTGATTGCGGCTCTCGAGCAGGAGGAATTCCGCGCCGGGGATCGCCGAGGCCAGATGAAGCCCTTCCGCCAGGGGCTGCACGCCGTCCTGGCTGGCGTGGATGACCAGGGTCGGTACGGCGATCCGCGCCAGCATGCCCGAGACGTCGAAGCTGTCGATCGCCTCGCGCAGCGCCGCCGCATTGCCGGGGGAGGTGGTGAGGCGCTGGAGATCGGCCAGCGAGGCGACCTGTTCATGATTGCCGCCGGGTATGAACATGGTCGCGAAGGCTTCCAGGAAAGGGCTGTCGGGCTTGCCCCAGCCATGCCGGATCAAGGTCAGGATCGCCTGCGCCTGTTCCCGGTCGGCCTGCGCGCGCAGCAGGCGCCCCCTGGCGAAGCCGCCTTGCAGGACGAGGCGGCTGACCCGCTCGGGACGGCGCACCGCGTAGGCGATCGCGATCGGAACGCCCTGCGACGTGCCGTAGACGGCGAAGCGTTCGAGCCCGGCCGCGTCGACGACCGCCTCGAGATCGTCGACGAAGCGTTCCAGTGAGAAGTCGGTGACCTGCCAGTCCGACAGGCCGTTGCCGCGCTGATCGTAGCGGAGCAGGGCGAAGCGCTCACCGAGGCCGCTCAGGAAAGGGCGCCAGATCGGGCTGCGCCAGTCATGTTCGAGATGGGTGAGCCAGTGCCCGGCCTTGACCAGCGGACAGCCCGAGCCGCTGGTCGCATAGGCAATCCGCGTGCCGTCGCGCGAATGGCAGAAGGCGACCCGCTGGCGCGGCGGAGCGGGTGGAGCGGTCGGGGTTTGCTCCGGCGCCGGCCTCGCGGCCTCCTCGACAGGGCCGACGAAGCGGAAGCCGTGCCGGGCGACGGTCCTGATCCATTGCTGGCGCTTGCCGTCGTCGCCGATGGCGGCGCGCGCGGCGCTGACACGGGCGCTGATCGCGGAATCGGACACGATCCGGCTGTTCCAGACCGATCCGATCAGCTCGTCCTGCGAGACGACGCGCTCGCGCGCCGCGATCAGCAGAAGGAGCAGGTCGAAGACCTGCGGCTCGATCGCGCGCGGGCTGCCGGCGGCGAGGAGCTCCCGCGTATCCGGAACCAGCTCGAAGGACCCGAAGCGATAACGCATGAAGCAGCTTACCATGCGGCAGAAAAAGCGCATCGGCTAAGGGCAAAGGTGAGGAAAACACAGGGAAAAGACATGGAAAGGGCAAGGCTTCCGCCAAGCGCGCCGTCGCCCGGCCCGGCACAGTGCAGGGCAGGGAGGACGGATCATGACGTGCAACCGCGACGACGAGGTCATTCGCCGACCGGACGGGTCGATCGATATCGAGGCCTACGCTGCCGATGCGCTGGGGATGCGGCGGGCTGCGATCGCCGCTGCCGTCCGGGCATGCGGCGAAGTTCTGGCGAGGCTCGGTTCGGCGCTGGTTCCGAGGCAGAGAGCCCATCTGACCCGCACCGAGGGTCGGTGAACGCCGGTTCGCGCTGGCGGGCCGCCGGTGCCGGTGTTCAGCGACGGTGACGACGGCCAGAGTGCCGGTTGCGGCTGTAGCGCGGCACGCCGACCTTCTGCGGGATGCCGACGACGCCCTTGACGCCACCGACGACACCGCCGGCGACGCCGCCGACGACTGCACCGGCCGCGCCACCCACGGGGCCCGCAGCCTGGTTGCCGACGCGCGCGCCCTTGGCGGCGCCACGCGGAATGCCCTGGGCATCCGCGGCCATCGGAACGGCGAACAGAGCGAGCGCGGCGGCGCAGGCAAGAATCCGAATTTTCATGTGAACAGCTTTCCGTCTGGGATCGACCAGCGGGCCAGATTCTGCCCGAGGCTCGAAAAGCGAACGGCCGGCACTCGCGTTTTGTTCCGGCCCGGCCGCTTTCAGGTCCCGATGAACTGCTGCGGTGGGGCGACCGTCCTCGTCGCGGTTTCATCAGCGGGGGTGCTCGCGAGCGCTGCCGCCCGAAACTGGCTCGGCGGCCTGCCGACCACACGCTTGAAGGCGCGGCTGAAGGAGGCTTCCGAATCATAGCCGAGGCGGCGGGCGACGATGCCGATCCTGAGCCTGTCGCGTTCGAGCCATTGCCGGGCCTGCTGCATGCGCACCTGCGCGACATAGCGCGCCGGCGTCTCGCCGACCACGGCCGCGAAGCGCTCGGCGAAGGCGGAGCGCGAGGCGTGCATGACCTGCGCCAGCGCCGCCACCGTCCAGTCCTTCGCCGGGTCGAGATGGACCGCGGCCAGCACGCGGCCGATATCGGGGTCGCGGGCCGCCGCGATCCAGCCCTTGGCGTCGCCGCAGCCGCGTTCGACCCAGGAGCGGATCAGCGCGGCCGCGACCACGTCGGCCAGCCGGGTGAGGATGCCGCCGGCGCCGACGCGGTCGAGCGCCAGTTCGCAGGACATGGTGCTCAGCAGGGGCGGGATGCCGGGTTCGTGCACGGCCATCTCATGGACCCACATCAGCTCCGGCATCATGCAGAGCACCGGATGCCGGGCATCGACATTGAAGTCGAGGCTGGCGCTGAAGAATACGGTCGCCTCGCCTTCGCCGCCGCCGCGGGCCTCGGCAATCTCGCCGCAGCAGCTTTGGAACTGGCAGTTTCCAAGCTGGGTGGCGCAGGCGCCGGGCTCGCTCGCGAGCGCATGTTCGGCGCCGCGCGGCAGCAGCACGGCGTCGCCGGGCTCGAGCCGGACCCAGTCGTCGTCCGGCGTGCGCAGCCAGCAGCCGCGTTCCGCCACGAAATGGAAGCGCGCCGCGACCTGGGCCGGGAACAGCAGCCCCCAGGGTTCGGTCATGCGGTAGCGGGCGTAGTCGACGCCATCCAGCCGCAAGCCACGAAGCATCGCGGTCAAGGGATCAGCGGAGGGCGGCTGATTTCTGGACGAACGGTCAAGCATTGCGGGTTTTCTAGCATGGAATGTCCAGAGGGCCATCGCCAATTCTCCGGCCTCATCCCTTGGAGCTGCCCATGTCCGATTCCCTTACCGCCACGGCGGATCCCGACCTCGTCGCCGATGTCGAGACCCGTAGCGATGCGGCCTGGCCCGCCGTCTTCTCGCTCGCCATGGGCGTGTTCGCTCTGGTCAGCGCGGAATTCCTGCCCGCCAGCGTCCTGACCTCGATCGCCGCCGACCTCTCGATCAGCGTCGGGGCCGCGGGGCAAACCGTTACGATGACGTCGCTCGTCGGCGTCATCGCCGCCATTTTCACGCCGATCGTCACCAGCCGTTTCGATCGGCGCCTGGTGCTGTGGGCGTTGATATCGCTTCTGGCGCTGTCGAGCATCATCACGGCCCTGGCCAATGGTTTCGCGATGCTGCTGGCGGCGCGCTTCCTGCTGGGCCTCAGCCTCGGCGGCTTCTGGTCGATGGCGCCGGCGCTGTCACTGCGACTCGTGCCGGTGCAGGCCGTGCCGCGGGCGCTGGCGATCATCTCGGCCGGCGTCTCGGCTGCCTTCATCGGCGGAGGACCGCTCGGGGCCTATCTCGACGCCCTGATCGGCTGGCGGATGGTGTTTGCGCTTTCGGCCGGGCTCGCCGGCGTCGCCCTGCTGGCGCTCATGACGACGATGCCGCCCTTGCCGTCGCAGACGGCGCCGAAGCTGGGCACGCTGGCGGTGCTCCTCTCGCGGCCGAGTGTGCGCCTGATGCTGATCTCCATCCTCGTCATCATTTCGGGGCAGTTCACGGGCTTCACCTATATCCGGCCGTTTCTCGAACAGGTTCCGCAGCTGGGTGTCACGGCGATCACCTCCGTTCTGCTCGGCTACGGCGTCGGCAACGTCATCGGCAACTTCGCGGGCGGCGCGGTCGCGGCGCGGGGCGTCAAGCTCGCCATCGTCTCATTCGCGCTGGCGATCGCTGCCCTGGCGCTGGGCATGATCCTGTTCGGAGCGTCGCCGATCGTATCGGGGGTTGCCGTGGCGCTCTGGGGTTTCGCATTCGGCTTCGCGCCGGTCGGTTTCCAGAGCTGGATGGTGCGGACGGCGGCCGATCACGCCGAAGCGGCGAGCGGGCTCGTGACCGCCGCGTTCCTGGTCGCGATCGCCAGCGGTGCGGTCCTCGGCGGCCTGCTGGTCGATCATGTCGGAGGTTGGGCGCCGATCGGCTACATGGCGGCGGCTACGTTCGCGGGCGCTGCGCTGGTGTTCGTCGCAGGCAAGGAGCCGCCGCGTCCCTGACCTGCGGTCTGCATGATCGATGGCGACGGTCGCGTGATCGTCGCCATCACTTTTCTTCAAGACAGGCCCGAGCGCTTTCGCGATATGCTTCCGCCATGGATTTGATCAGCCAGGGCGACGCGTTGCTGGAGATGCCGCTCCAGGCGGGCGAGCATGCCCGCCTGTTCACGGCTGCGCGCTTCGCCGGGCTCGAATGCCTCGCGGCGAGGTTCTCGACCCACACCTATTCGCCGCACGCCCACGAGACCTATGCGATCGGCACGATCCTGTCGGGCTGCGAGGTCTGGCATGCGCGCGGCCGCAAGCTTTTCGCCCGCACCGGCGATCTCGTCTTCAACCATCCGCTCGATGTCCATGACGGCGCGCCGAGCGAGGGCGGCTATCGCTACCGGATGACCTATCCGACGATCGAGCTGATGCGCGAGGTCGCGGCCTCGCTCACCGGCCGCGACGATGTCGGCACGCCGTTCTTCCGCGAGCCGACGGTGCAGGATCCGGAGGGCTCGGCGCTGTTCAGCGCCGCGCATCGGGCGCTGGAGGAGGGTGGCGATGCGCTCGCCGGCGAGGAAGGTCTGCTGCGCGCCTATGCCTATTGTCTCGGACGCCATGCCGACCTCTCGGTCCGTCCGGTCGGGCGCGAGCGCGGACCGATCGCCGAGACCCGCGAATTGCTCGAAGAGCGCTATGACGAGGATCTGTCGCTGGCGGAGATGGCGCGTCGTTCCGGTCTGCCGCGCCATCACCTGATCCGCGCCTTCCGTCGCGAGACCGGGCTGACGCCGCATGCCTATCTCGTCGATATCCGCGTCCGCCGGGCGCGCGACCGGCTGCGGAACGGCGAGACACCGGGGGAGGTCGCGGCGGCGACTGGCTTCTGCGACCAGGCGCATCTGACCCGGGCCTTCAAGGCGCGGCTCGGCGTCACGCCCGGCGCCTTCCGCGCCGCCCATCGCGGCTGAACGGAGCGTCCATGCGCGCGATCGAGGATGCCCGTCTCGGGTTCAGCGACATTTGGCCGGCGCTGCTGGCGGCCATACCGATCGGCATGCTCTTCGGCGCGCTCGCCGCCGGCAAGGGGCTCTCGCCGCTCGAGACCTTCCTGATGAGCGTCCTCGTCTTCGCCGGCGGCGCACAGTTCGCCGCGATCGAGCTCTGGGCGCAGCCGGCGCCGGTCTGGACGATCGTGTTCTCGACCTTGCTGATCAATGCCCGCCATATCCTGATGAGCGCCTCGCTGGCGCCGAAGCTCACCGGCTTCGGTCCCGGGCAGAAGCTGGCGGCGCTCTACTACATGGCCGATGAGAACTGGGCGCTCGCCGAGAAGCGGGCGCGCACGCGGCGCCTTTCGCTCGCCTATTGGCTCGGCATGACGGTGCCCTTCGTGCTCGGCTGGCTGACTTCCTCGACGATCGGCGTCACGGTCGGCGCCGCGCTTGGCGACCCGCGCCGGCTCGGGGCCGATTTCGCCTTCACCGCCCTGTTCATCGCGCTGGTCGCGGCCTTCTGGAAAGGACGCGTCACCGCCTGGACGGTCGCCGCCGCCGGCATCGCCTCGGCCTTGACCTATAAGATTGCCGGCCCGCCCTGGCATGTCGCGGCCGGCGCGATCTGCGGGCTCCTTGCAGCCTGGCTCGCGGCCGGGGACGAACAGCAGCCGGCGACCGAGGGCGCGCAGCCATGACGCTCGACCCGACCAATCTCGTCGCCATCCTGGGCATGGCGATCGTGACCTATTTCACCCGCATCGCGGGCCTCGCGCTCGCGGGGCGGCTCGATCTCTCGCCGCGGGCGCAGGCCGCCTTCGACGCGATCCCGCCTGCCGTGCTGATCGCGGTGATCGCGCCGAGCGCGCTGGCGACCGGCTGGGCCGAGACGGGCGCGGCGGCGATCGCGGCGCTGGCGGCGACGCGGCTGCCGCTGCTGGCGGTGGTGGCGGTCGGGGTCGTCGCGGTGGTGGCGCTGCGGGCGGTGCTGTGAACCCTTCTCCCCTCGGGGGAGAAGGTGGCCCGGCGAAGCCGGGTCGGATGAGGGAAGTCTGGCGCTATCCTTCCCTCATCCGCCTCGCTGCGCTCGGCACCTTCTCCCCCGAGGGGAGAAGGGAGGCGCACGGCTTTCACAACGGCAAACAGGCCCGCTCCAGCCATGTCTTCACCTCACCCTCGACGAGCGGGGCGAGATTGCTCCAGACCTGGGCGTGATAGGCGTTGATCCAGGCGATCTCGCCGTCGTCGAGCAGGGACAGGTCGATCAGCGCGCGCTCATAGGGCGCCCAGGTGATGGTCTCGAAGCCGTAGATCGTGCGGTCGCCGCCGGGGATGACCCGCTTCTCGACCACGATCAGGTTCTCGATGCGGATGCCGTATTCGCCCTCCTTGTAGTAGCCGGGCTCGTTGGAGAGGATCATGCCGGGCTCGAGCGGCGTGGTGCCGAGCTTGGAGAGCCGCTGCGGCCCCTCATGCACCGAGAGATAGCTGCCGACGCCATGGCCGGTGCCGTGGTCGAAATCGAGCCCGGCCTGCCAGAGCGGCAGGCGCGCCAGCGCATCGAGCTGCGCGCCCGAGGTGCCCTTGACGAAGACGACGCGCGAGATCGCGAGATGGCCCTTGAGGACGCGGGTATAGCGGTCGCGCATTTCCGGCGTCGGCTCGCCGATCGCGATCGTGCGGGTGATGTCGGTGGTGCCGTCCTCGTATTGCGCGCCTGAATCGACCAGGAAGATGCCGGGCTCCAGCCGGCGGTTGCTGGCCTCGCTGACGCGGTAATGCGGCAGGGCGGCATTGGGGCCGGCGCCGGCGATGGTGGTGAAGGAGACGTCCTTGAGCAGGCCGGTCTTCAGCCGCTCGTTCTCCAGCGCCGCGACCGCGTCGATCTCGGTCAGCTTGCCCTTCGGCGCCTCGCGCGCCAGCCATGACAGATAGCGCGCGACCGCGGCGCCGTCGCGGATATGGGCGTCGCGCGCGCCCTTGAGCTCGGTCTCGTTCTTGCGCGCCTTCATCAGCGCGATTGGATCGGCGCCGGCATCGGGCGTGCCGCCGGCATCGCGGATGAGTGTCGCCAGTGCGGAAGCAGCGGTGCTCGCATCGAGCCGGACCCTGGCCTTGGCGGCGCCGAGCGCGGCGAGCTGCTTCTCGAGAGCGGCGGGCGGCGCGATCTCGCCGACCGCACCGATGGCGTCGCCCGCCTCGTTGGTGACCTTCTCGGGCGCGAGGAACACCGTCGGGCGACCTTCACGCGGCACGATGCCGTAGCCGAGCGGCAGCGGCGTGTGCTCGACGTCGCCGCCGCGGATATTGAAGGTCCAGGCCAGCGCATGCGGATCGGAGATCACCAGCGCATCGACCTTGGCCTTGACCAGCGCCTCCTGGATGCGGGCGAGCTTGCTGGCGGTGTCCTCGCCGGCATGGTCGGCGCGATGCGCCTTCACGGCGGCGGTGGGCGGGGCAGGGCGATCGCTCCAGAGCGCGTCGATCGGATTTGGCGCGACGGTGACCAGCGTGCCACCGGCGCTCGCGACCGCCTTCTCGAGCCTGGCGACGCCGTCGACCGTGTGCAGCCAGGGATCGTAGCCGAGCCGCGCGCCTTCGGGCAGGTTGGCCTCGATCCATTTGTCGAGCGGCGACTCCTCCATCTTCACCGGCGTGACGACGGCGGT
The DNA here is from genome assembly GCF_051860145.1 of Allobosea sp. Lineage (GTDB taxonomy): Bacteria > Pseudomonadota > Alphaproteobacteria > Rhizobiales > Beijerinckiaceae > Allobosea. Next base: position 85,078 of record NZ_JBHYEM010000004.1, read on the forward strand.
GTCGGTCTGCTCGGCCGACTGGATGGTGTAGCGGCCATCGACGATGAGCACGGCCTTGTCGGGGAGGATCACCGCGTTGCCGGCCGAGCCGGTGAAGCCGGTGAGCCAGGCGAGACGCGCCATATGGGCCGGCACATATTCGCCCTGGTGCTCGTCGGCGCGCGGCACGATGAAGCCGTCGAGTCCCTGCGCTGCAAGGGCCTTGCGCAAGGCTGCGACGCGGGGCGCGACCTGGGCGGGATCGCTCGGTTCGGAGAAGGACTGGAAGCGGCAGGTCGGCAGGGCGGGCACAGGCGATTCGGTCATGGCGGGTCCGGATTGGCGATTTCAGGCATCGTCGCGCCTGGGCGGACGGAAGACCAGCGCAAAAGCAGCATTTGGCCCTGCTTTTGCTGTAGGCGGCGGGGGCTGCGGATTTGGGCGTTCTGCCTTTTTGCTATGCGAACAGCGCAATTCTTAACGAAATCCGGGCGAACCCATGCAAATGGCGCATATCTCGCATCTGCGAAATCATCTTCTCGCAAGTGCGAAGACGTACCACTTTGGGAGCATAAGAGAACGAGGAAGCGACCGGGACTGTCCTTCGTTTATCTGAGGAGATGGACCTGTGACCTATGTACTGAATTCGACCGCGAGCGTGGCGCCCGCCAAGTCGATCAACACCTCCAAGTCGATGAACACCGCCGGCCTGACCTTCTGGCAGCGCCTCTATGTCGCGATGATCGAGAGCCGCCGCCGCTCCGCGATCCGCGAGCTTCGGGCCCGCTCCTACCTCGTCAACGAGGCGGAGATCGTGCTCGGCGGCTTCCCGCAGACGGCGCAAAGCCAGGATGCGGCGCTTCCCTTCAACCGCTGATTTCAACGCCGCGCCCGCTTGGGCCGCGCCGCGTCACCCAAAGGACAAGACCATGATCGCCATCATCAAGCATGCCATCGAATGGGTCGTCGATGCGGCCCGCTTCACCTCCGCCGTCTGGCACGACGCCCGCGCCATGCAGGCCGAAGCCCAGCAGAAGTACGGCCATATCGACTTCTGAGCGAAGGCTCGAAGCGAGACACGCGCCTTCGGGCGCGCTGCTGGCCTAGTAGGGGCGGCGCGGTCTTGGGGCCGCGCCGCCCTTTTTCATGACCAGGGTGGCCCAGCCCTCGCGCAGCGTCCGGCGGGCCAGATAAAGACCCTGATGCCGGTAGGTCGAGACGATGCCGGCGACATCCATCGCCAGCAGGCCCGACAGGATCACCGTGCCGTCCGGCGCGAGCACGCGGGCGATGGCGGGCGCAAGGCGCCGGAGCGGCCCGGCCAGGATATTGGCGAAGACGAGGTCGAAATGGCCCGGGCGGTCCGCCTTGGCATGGCGCAGGCCGGGCGCGACATAGAGATCGAGCGCGCGCGGCGCGTGATTGACCCGCGCATTATGCGCTGCAACCTCGACCGCCGTCAGGTCGATGTCGCCGGCGACGACCCGCTGCCGGGTCTGCTTGGCCAAGGCCAGTGCCAGAATGCCGGTGCCGGTGCCGACATCGAGCGCGAATTGCGGCCGGCGCTGCTTCAGTTCGGCGTCGAGCGCGAGCAGGCAGCCGGCCGTGGTGCCGTGATGGCCGGTGCCGAATGCGAGCGCCGCCTCGATCTCGATGGCGACGTCGTTGACGCGCACGGTCTCGCGGTCATGAGCGCCATGGACGAGGACGCGCCCCGCCCGCACCGGCTGCAGCCCCTCGAGGCTGGCCGCGACCCAGTCCTTCTGGTTGACCGAGGTGAAGGGCGTCGAATCCACCACCGCACCGACGATCGGGCGCAGCATGTCGCGCACCGCCGCCTCGTCCGGATGGGTGGCGAAATAGATCTCGACCTTCCAGGGCGCGTTCAGCGAGAGCGTGGTGACGCCGTCCTCGATCTCGAAGGCGGAAATGGCCGTCTCGGTCGGGTCGAAGACCTCGCCCAGGAGTTCGGTCAGCGCGCGCGCCTTGTCGCCGCTGGTCGAGAGTTCGAGGACGGTCGCGACCGTCGCGGGGAGGAGGCCTTCGCGCATGGCGGGGGCTTAGCAGGGGCAGGGGCGGATGTCATTCATTGTCAGGGGGCTTGGCCAGACGGGCTTGGCAAGCCGGCGGCGCGGCCTAAGCTGTCGCGCAACCTGGGTTGGAGACGCCCCAATGCTCTCGCATGTCACGATCGGCGCGAATGATTTCGAGCGCTCCTTCCGCTTCTACTCCACCCTGTTCGAGGCGCTCGGCCACCGCCAGCGCTTCCTCGACCCAGGAAAACTGGCCGGATGGCAGCATCAGGACGGCGGGAGGCCGTTCCTCTTCCTGACCACGCCGTTCGACGGTCAGCCGGCGAGCGTGGGCAACGGCCAGATGATCGCGCTCCTCGCCGACGACCGGGCGACGGTCGACCGCGCCCATGCCGCAGCGCTGGCAAATGGCGGGAACTGCGAAGGGCCGCCGGGCCTGAGGCCGCATTACCATCCCAACTATTACGGCGCCTATTTCCGCGACCCGGAGGGCAACAAGCTCTGCATCTGCTGCCACGGGGCGGAATAGGCGCCGCAACTAACCCGTCATTGCGAGGAGCGTAGCGACGAAGCAATCCAGGGGACGTCGAGCGAACCTTCCTGGATTGCTTCACTGCGCTCGCAATGACGATAAGGTTCAGCCGTGCTGCGCGTTCAGCTGGGCGAAGACCGCGGCGATCTGGCCGTTCTCGGCGGCGAAGCGCAGCGGCTTGCAGCGCTCGACGATGATCTCGCCCGATTCCGGCTGGCTTTCGAGCAGCGACATCACCTCGGCGGTGAACTCAGCCAGCGGCATGGCGAGCGGATCGACCGCCTGCTGCGGGCCGAGCAGTTCGGTCTGGACGTAAGGAGGCGCGATCTCGATGACCTCGACCGAGGTCTTCTTGAGCTGTTCGCGCAGCCCCATCGACCAGGAATGGATCGCCGCCTTGCTGGCGCTGTAGGTCGGCGTCGTCGCCAGCGGCACGAAGGCGAGGCCGGAGGAGACGGTCAGGATCGCCGAGCGCGGCTGCGCCAGCAGATGCGGCAGCAGGGCGGCGGTGAGCCGGATCGGTCCGAGCAGGTTGGTCGCGACGGTCTCCTCGGCGGTCGTGAGGAAGTCGCCGGCCGCGATCGTCTCGCTGCGCATGATGCCGGCATTGTGGATGACGACGTTGAGCGCCGGGAAGGCCTCGACGGCGTGCCGCGCGAAGGCGGTGACATCGTCCTTGTCCTGGATGTCGAGCAGGAGCGCTTCCATGCCCGGATTGGCGCTCGTCACCTCGTCGAGCAGCGTCTCGCGCCGGCCGGCGATGACGACCTGGTTGCCGGCGTTGTGGAAGGCCTCGGCCAGCGCCCGGCCGATGCCGGAGCCGCCGCCGGTGATGAGGATGGTGTTGCCGGTGATGTTCATCGCAAGTCCCTTTCCTGGTTGCGATCCATCAGCTGGCATCGATACTCTTCATCGGAAAGAAGGCGCTTGAAAGTTCGATACGCACCAAAAGGAGAGTGTCAGATGCATGCGATCCGCGAGGCCATGGCGGTGATGCACAAGCGCAGCGAGGAGATCCCGCCGGTCTCGCCCGCGGTCGAGTCGCTGGTGCGCCAGGTCATCGCGCAGGTGGCCGATAAATGGACGATGCTGGTGCTGGAGGCGCTGGAGGAGCGCGGCACCCTGCGCTTCACGGAGGTCGGACGCGTCGTCGGCGGCATCAGCCAGAAGATGCTGACCAAGACGCTGCGCGAGATGGAGCGCGACGGGCTGGTGGTCCGCACGGTTCACCCGGTCATTCCGCCACATGTCGACTACACGCTCACCGAGCTCGGGCGCGAGCTGAGCGCCGCCTTCTGCGGCGTCTGGACCTGGGCCGAGACCTACTATGCCGAGGTCTCGGCGGCGCGGCGGGCATTCAGGGAACGGGAGGAGGGGTAGCGGCGCCGGCCGCTCTCCCGAACGCTTCGGCTCATGCGGCGGCTGTCCTCGCCTTTTTGCGCAGGTAGATGATCTGCACGATCAATCCGATCACGAGCGCGGCGAGAATGCCACCCTGGACAGCGAGAAGGAGTGGGGATCCCAAGTCGGTCACAAGCGGATGGCCGTCCGGAACACGGCGCAGGATCTCCGTCGCGGTCGGCAGCATGAGCAGGAATGCCGTCACGCTGAGGGCCATCGTCTCGACATAAGTCGCCGCCGTCCGGGAGACGGGCAAGCGGCCGACGGAATAGCCCACGGCGAGAAGCAGGAGCGTCAGCGCGCCGATGCCGTGGCTCACGGGCTGATGCCCGACGAGAAAAACCGTGGCAGCGCCGATCACCATAGAGACCAGATAGATGGTGCCGACATGCGAGCGCGGCAGGATCCGGCCATGGACCGCGAACATATATGCCGCTGCCGGAATGGCGGGGAGGCTGCCCAGCGTATGCACCCAGCCAAGCGGAGAAATGCCAAACATCAGGAATGCCCTTTCATCGAGCGGTTGAGGGCGCTGCAACGGAGCAGCACCGGATCATCGGGTCGGTTTAAATCTATCTACTAGTTGGTAGGTGCCTATGCGATGCTTTTACCCTTCGGAGTGAGCAGCGCTCTAGTGCCGGACCGCGAGGCGTTCCAGGAGCGGCTGGGTGATGACGCCAAAAATCTTGGGATCGCCATAGGCGCGAGCCGAGAGCATCGCGCCGTGGACGCTGGCCATGAAAGCTTCCGCTTCGGCCTTGGCCGTGCCGGTGAAATGCAGGCCGCCCTGCCGTGCCCCGCGTTCGAGAACAGAGGTCAGCCAGGCGGAGAGCGTCCTGAAATGAGCGCGTACCTCCAGGATGACCTCCTCGGGAAGCACCGGGATCTGGCTCGCCAGGAGCGCGCAGACGCAGAACGGGGCGCTGGCGTCGGCGATGCAGGCTTCCCAATAGCCCAAATAGGCGCGCAATTGCTCGGTAGGATCAGCGAGCTGGCGCTCCAGATCTGCAATTCCTGCTTGGGCCTCTTCGCGATATCGCGCAACGAGCGTGCGAACGAGCCCGGACTTGCTCGGAAAGTGATGGTGAATGCTCGCGTTCCGAATGCCGACCACCTTGGCGATGTCGGCATAGCTGAACCCGTTATAGCCCCCCTCGATCAACAGCGAGCGAGCGCAATCCAGGATTTCATCATATGTCGTTGCGGGGCCGGCCATGCTCCTTTCTATCTACTAGTAGGTAGGCCGTCAAGGCGTGGCAACGACGGCGGAGCTTTCACCCCGCCTTCTGAACGAACGAGTCCAACACCATCTTCCGCCCGGCCTTGTCGAAATCGACGGTCAGCTTGTTGCCGTCGACGCTGGCGACCGAGCCGGGGCCGAACTTGATATGGAAGACGCGGGCCCCGGTGTCGAAGGCCGAGGCGCCAGTCGATTTCGCGGTGAGCTCGCCCTCGATCAGCAGCGGGCCGCGCTGGCGGCCTGACCCGAAGCCGGATTGGCCGAAGCCGCGGCCGCTCTCTGAAAAGCCGGAGCCGCCGCCCGACTTGGCCCGGTTCTCCTGGGCGCGCTGCCAGCCCGGCGTGTTGTAGCTCGAGCCAAAACTTTCCATGCGGTCGAAGCGCGAGGCGCCGTAGCCGCCCTGGCTATAGGTCGAGGGCGCCTGGACGACCTCGACATGCTCCTCCGGCAACTCGTCGATGAAGCGGCTTGGCAGGCTCGATTGCCAGAGGCCGTGGATGCGCCGGTTCGAGGCGAAATAGAGCTTCAGGCGCTTGCGCGCGCGGGTCAGGCCGACATGGGCGAGGCGGCGCTCCTCCTCCAGCCCGGCGCGGCCGTTCTCGTCGAGGGCGCGCTGGTTGGGGAACAGGCCTTCCTCCCAGCCGGGCAGGAAGACGGTGTCGAATTCCAGCCCCTTGGCGGCGTGCAGCGTCATGATCGAGACACGCTCCGCGCTCTCGCCGGAATCGGCATCCATCACCAGGGAGACGTGCTCCAGGAAGGCGGGCAGGTCCGGGAACTCGTCGAGTGAGCGGACCAGCTCCTTGAGGTTCTCGAGCCGGCCGGCGGCATCGGCCGAGCGGTCCTTCTGCCACATCTCGGTATAGCCGCTCTCCTCCAGCACGAGCTCGGCGAGCTCGCCCTGTTTCATGTGCTCGGCGCGTCCCGTCCAGCGTGCGAAGGCCTCGACCAGCTCGCGCAAGGTCGTACGGGCCTTGGGCTTGAGCTCCTCGGTCTCGACAACGGCGCGGGCCGATTGCAGCAGCGAGAGGCCGGTCAGGCGGGCATGGTTGTGCAGGAGCTGGACCGTGGCGTCGCCGAGGCCGCGCTTGGGCACGTTGACGATGCGCTCGAAGGCGAGGTCGTCGGTCTGGCTGACGACGCAGCGCAAATAGGCCATGGCGTCGCGGATCTCGGCGCGCTCGTAGAAGCGCGGGCCGCCGATGACGCGATAGGGCACGCCGACATGAACGAAGCGCTCCTCGATCTCGCGCATCTGCGCCGAGATGCGCACGAGAATGGCGATCTCGGCGAGGTTTTCGCCCTTGCTCTGCATGGACTCGACTTCGTCGCTGATCAGCCTCGCCTCCTCCTGGCTGTCCCAGGAACCGGTGATGCTGACCTTCTCGCCGGGCTCGTCCTCGGTGCGCAGCGTCTTGCCGAGCCTTCCCTCGTTGCGGGCGATCAGCTTCGAGGCGGTGGCGAGGATATGGCCGGTCGAGCGGTAGTTGCGCTCGAGCCGGATCACGGTCGCGCCCGGAAAATCGTGCTCGAAGCGCAGGATGTTGTCGACCTCGGCGCCGCGCCAGCCATAGATCGACTGGTCATCGTCGCCGACGCAGGCGATGTTGCGGCGCCCCTGGGCGAGAAGCCGCAGCCAAAGATACTGGGCGGTGTTGGTGTCCTGATACTCGTCGACCAGGATGTAGCGGAAGCGCTCGTGATAGCTCGCCAGCACATCGGCGTGCTCGCGAAACAGCGTCAGGCAGTGCAGCAGGAGATCGCCGAAATCGACGGCGTTCAGCGTCTTCAGGCGGTCCTGATAGGCGGCATAGAGCGCGCCGCCCTTGCCGTTGGCGAAGACGGCGGCCTCGCCCGGCGGTACGTCCTTGGGCGCCAGGCCGCGATTCTTCCACGAGTCGATGAAGCCGGCGAGCATCCGGCCGGGCCAGCGCTTCTCGTCGATATCGGCGGCGGTGATCACCTGCTTCATCAGGCGGATCTGGTCGTCGGTGTCGAGGATGGTGAAATCCGAGCGCAGGTCGAGCAGCTCGGCATGGCGGCGCAGGATTTTTGCCGAGATCGAGTGGAAGGTCCCGAGCCAGGGCATGCCCTCGGCGACAGGGCCGACGAGGTTTGCGACGCGTTCCTTCATCTCGCGCGCCGCCTTGTTGGTGAAGGTCACCGACAGGATCTGCGAGGGATAGGCGCGGTTGGTCGCGATCAGATGGGCGATCCGGGTGGTCAGCACCCGGGTCTTGCCGGTGCCGGCGCCGGCCAGCACCAAGACCGGGCCGTCCGTGGCCTCGACGGCCTTCCGCTGTTCCGGGTTCAGCCCGGCGAGATAGCCGGCCGCCGGCTGCGCGGCGGCGCGCGAGGCGAGGCCGCCGGGGCGGGGCAGGGGAGCGGAGGTGGAATAGGGGTCGGACAAGATGCGCTCGGTCGTGATTCGTTCTGGCGTCAATATAGGGCGTCGTCCCGGGCATTGCTCGCCCTGTCGTGCCGGCCGGCGATTGCGCTGGGGACGGCACAGGCAGGCCGGAGATGGCGATCCCGGCCCCGCCCGGCCAAAGGAGCTTGATGCGCGAGCCGCCTTGAGGTCATTGCATGATGGCGATCCGCGATCGTTCTGCCGGGGGGAGCAGGCATTTTCATGTCCGTCGACGTCTTCAACCTTGCCGGCCGGCTCGATCCCGGCAGGATCGATCATCTCGTCCTGGCCGGCGGCCTGCCGCGCAGCGGCACGACCTTCGCCGAGGCGGTGGTCGACGCGCATCCCGAGGTGCTGAGCTTCGACGAGTACATGCCGCTGAAATCGTCGGAATTCGCGCATTTCCTGCGCTTCTTCGCCGATCTGACCGCGGCGGAACGCAGGGTCTGGGTCGATGCCGGCGGCAATAACTGGCGCGGCTATTCCGCGGACGAGGAGCGCAGCCGCTTCCTGCGGTTCCTGATCACCAGCTTCGCGGCGACCACTCGCCATGAGCGCATCGCCGCCAAATCGCCGAGCCAGGTCCGTGTGCTGTTCTGCAAGACGCCGAGCTGCGAGGTGCCGCTGACGGTGCTGGCCGATGCGCTGGCGCGCTCGCCCGGCGGCGGGCTGCCGCTGCGCTATGTCCATTGCGTGCGGGAGCCGCTCGCCTGCGCGCGCTCGAACTGGGACATGCCCTGGGTGCCGGAGATGCCGCTCCGGACATGGGTCGCCGGGTTCGCGAACATGCTCGGCGCCTCACTCGCGGGATATCGCGCGATCGTTGCCGCTGGCATTCCGGCGCATGTCCTGCGCAGCGACCGGCTTTGGCAGGAGAGCTCGCGCCCCGGCGAACTGGCGATGCTGGCGGATTTCCTCGGCATCGCGCCGACCGGCCGTCAGGCGGAGATCGCGGCCGGTGCCCGGGTCGATCCCTGGCCGCCGGAGCGGCGCCGCCAACCCGCCGAGGCCTTCGACGAGGAGATCGCCCGGCTGTTCGACGAGCAGCCGGCGGTGATCGCCTGGCGCGAGGCGTTCGGCTTCCCGGTTGGGAGCGGTTGCATCCCGGCCTAGTTCGATCGCCACTGGGCGCCTATCTTTCGTCTCGAAGATCGATCCGGGGCCGAAGCGGAGACGCCAGCATGACAGCCGCAGATCCTGCCGCCGCCACGGACGAGGTCCTCAACCAGGTCCCGCCTCTGGCCGATTACGACGCCTTCGCCTGCGATCCGGTCCTGCCAGCAGCCGTGGCGGCCTTCGGGGCCGGCTGGGCGAGCGAGCGGCTGCACGAGGCGGGGCGGGTGGTGGCTTCGACGCATGTGCAGGAGCTGGCGCGGCTCGCCAACCGGTTCACGCCGGAACTCAGGACGCATGACCGCTTCGGCAATCGCATCGACGAGATCGCCTTCCACCCGGCCTGGCACGAGCTGATGGGGCTCGCGATCGGCCAGGAGACGCATGCGCTCGCCTGGAACCGGCCCGGTCCCGGCGCGCAGGTGGCGCGGGCCGCCCTGCAATATCTCTGGTACGGGACTGAGAGCGGCATCTGCTGCCCGATCAGCATGACCTATGCGGCGATCCCGATCCTGAAGAGCGACCCGGCGCGCTGGGCCGACTGGGGCGGCCTGATCAGCTCGAACCGCTACGATCCGCGCCAGATCGCGGCCGGGGCCAAGACCGGCGCGACCGTCGGCACGGCGATGACCGAGAAGCAGGGCGGCTCGGACCTGCGCCAGACCCAAACGGTCGCGCATGCCAATGGCGACGGCACCTGGTCCCTGACCGGGCATAAATGGTTCTTCTCCGTGCCGCATTCCGACGTGTTCCTGACCCTGGCGCGCACGGCCGAGGGCATATCCTGCTTCGTCGTGCCGGGCTGGCTGCCCGACGGCTCGCGCAACGGCGTCGCGATCCAGCGCCTCAAGGACAAATGCGGCAACCGCTCCAATGCTTCCTCCGAGGTCGAGTTTCGTGGAGCGATCGGCCATATGATCGGCGAGCCCGGCCGCGGCCTGCGCACCGGACTTGCGATGAACCAGGGGTCGCGGCTCGACATCGCCGCCGCCTCGGCCGGGCTGATGCGGCAGGCGGTGGCGCAGGCGGCGCATCACGCGCAGCATCGGCGCGCCTTCCAGAAGGCGCTGATCGACCAGCCGATCATGCAGAACGTGCTCGCCGATCTTACGATCGAGGCCGAGGCCGCGACATGGCTGGCGCTCCGGCTGTTCGCCGCGCTCGATCGCCAGGGAGAGAGCGAGAGCGAAAGGCTGCTCGCCCGGATCGGCGCGCCGATCGCGAAATATTGGGTGGCGAAGCGGGCGCCGGCCGTGGTGGTCGAGGCGCTGGAATGCATCGGCGGCAACGGCTTCATCGAGGAGCACCCGATGGCGCGGCTCTACCGGGAGGCGCCGCTCAACAGCATCTGGGAGGGCTCGGGCAACGTCATTTGCCTCGACCTGCTGCGCTCGCTGGCGCGGGAGCCCGATTCACTCGACGCGCTGCGCGACGAGCTGCGCGCCGCGAGCGGGGCGGATCGACGTTACGATGCCCGGCTTGCGGCGCTCGACGCCGAGCTCGGCGATCTCAGCCGCAACGAGGGGCAGGCGCGCCGGCTGGTCGAGCAACTCGCGCTGATGCTCCAGGCCTCGCTGCTGCTGCGCCATGCGCCGGCTAATGTCGCCGACGCCTTCATCGCGAGCCGGCTGGAGGGCGGCTGGTCGGGCCATTTCGGCGCCTTGCCGGCCTCGGCCGACGCGGCTGCGCTGGCGCGACGGGCCGTGCCGTTGCCGAGCTAGTGCGCCGTCATTGCGAGGAGCGTAGCGACGACGCAATCCAGGGGCGGCAGAGCGAGCCCTCCTGGATTGCTTCGCTGCGCTCGCAATGACGGAGCGCTATTCGGTCAGATTGCGGCACGTGCAAAAAGCGCCTGCGCCTCACGAATGAGCGCCGCCGGCCTCATTGCCCCAGAGTTCGTTCAGCCGCCGGTCGCGGCCGCAGCCGGTCCGGTAGATTTTGTACCGGATCGGGTTCTTCTTGTAATAATCCTGGTGGTAGTCCTCAGCCGGATAGAAGGTCGTCTGGGCGACGATCTCGGTCGTGATCGGCTGCTTGAAGCGCTTGGCGACCTCGGTCTTCGACGCCTCCGCGAGTTCGCGTTCCTTCTCCGACCCGTAATAGATGCCGGCGCGGTACTGGCTGCCATGGTCGCAGAACTGGCCGTTCGCGGTCACCGGGTCGTGATTGCGCCAGAAGACATGGAGCAGCTTCTCGTAGCTGACCTTGGCCGGGTCGTAGACGATCCTCATCGCCTCGGTATGGCCGGTCTTGCCGGCCGAGACCTGCTGATAGGTCGGGTCGGGCGTCTGGCCTGAGGTATAGCCCGAGGTGGTCGAGATCACGCCGGGCAGGGCGTCGAAAGGGGGCTCCATGCACCAGAAGCAGCCGCCGGCGAAGATCGCGACAGCCGTCTTTGCGCCGCCGGGCTGGGCGGGCTGCTGCGCCAGGCTCGCGCCCGTCAGCGCCAGCGTTGCCGCCAGCCCGAGCCCGGCGAGAAAGCCGCGCCGGGTCACGACCGGGTCTCCGCCTCGCCGGCGGGCTCGAAATCCATCGCCACGCCGTTGATGCAATAGCGCAGGCCGGTGGGCGGGGGGCCGTCGGGGAAGACATGGCCGAGATGGCCGCCGCAATTGGCGCAGTGGGCCTCGACCCGGCGCATGCCGAAGCTGTGGTCCTCGCTCGTCTCGACCGCGCCTTCGAGCGGCTGGTCGAAGCTCGGCCAGCCGGTGCCGCTCTCGAATTTCTTGCCCGACTTGAACAGTTTCTGGCCGCAGCCGGCGCAGGAGAAGGTGCCGGCGCGCTTCTCGTAGTTCAGCGCGCAGGAGCCGGCCCGCTCTGTGCCATGGCCACGCAGGACCTGGTACTGCTCCGGCGTCAGGCGCTCGCGCCACTGCGCGTCGGAGAGCTTGAACGGGAAGTCACTCTGGTTGCTGGTCGCGCGGCCGAACAATTCGCTGAGGCCCATTTCGGCTCTCCCTTCGTTTCGCTCGCCCCAATATGGGGATGATCGCGCCCCGCGTCAGCCCGGTATCCGTGCACGGATAATCACGAGCCCGTGGCGCATCGCGCGGCGGGCCGGCGGCGCGTCACCCAACCGTCACGCGACTCCTCTAGTCGGCTCGCCATCGCAACTGGCCGCGCGGGGAGCAACAGATGCAGACGGCGCGCACGGTCCGGCGGGAAACCACCCTGGGGCTGACCTCCGCGGTCCATCGCAGCAAGGCGCTCTCAAAGGCCGGCCTGCTCGAGCGGATGTTCACCCTGGCCTTTTCGGGGCTGGTCTATCCGCAGATCTGGGAGGACCCGGTCGTCGACATGGCGGCGCTGGACTTACGCCCCGACGATCATGTCGTGGCGATCGCGTCGGGCTCCTGCAATATCCTGTCCTATCTCACCGCGGCCCCCGCGCGGGTCAGCGCGGTCGATCTCAACGGCGCGCATATCGCGCTGGGCAAGCTCAAGCTCGCGGCGCTGGCCACCCTGACGCGGCATGAGGATTTCCTGCGCTTCTTCGGCCAGGCGCAGTCGCGCGACAATGTCGAGCTTTACGATCGCCTGATCGCGCCGCGGCTCGACCCGACCTCGCGCAGCTATTGGGAGGGGCGCAACCTGAGCGGTCGGCGGCGCATCGAGCTCTTCGCCCGGAACTTTTACCGTTATGGGCTGCTCGGCCGCTTCATCGGCGCGGGTCATCTGCTCGGGCGGGTGCTCGGCTGCGACCCGCGCGTGATGCTGAAGGCGCGCGACATGGCGGAGCAGCGCGCGCTGTTCGAGCGGCATCTGGCGCCCGTCTTCGAGAAGAGGCTGGTGCGCTGGCTGATCCGCCAGCCGGCCTCGCTCTACGGGCTCGGCATTCCTCCGGCCCAGTACAAGGCGCTCGCTGCCGACAGCGACGACGGCATCAAGGCCGTGCTGCATCACCGGCTGGAGCGGCTGGCCTGCGGCTTCGACCTGAAACAGAACTATTTCGCGCGCCAGGCTTTCGGGCGCGGCTACGCGGCCGGGCCGGACGCCTCCGTGCCGCCCTATCTGGAGCGAGGCCATTTCGAGACCGTGCGCGAGCGGGCCGGGCGCGTCAGCTACCATCAGAGCGCGATCACGGCCTATCTCGCCAGCCTGCCGGCCGAGAGCTGCGACGCCTATGTGCTGCTCGACGCGCAGGACTGGATGAACGACGCCGACCTCACGGCTTTATGGACGCAGATCACCCGCACGGCCCGGCCGGGCGCGCGCGTGATCTTCCGCACCGCCGCCGACGAGCGCCTGCTGCCGGGCCGCGTGCCGGCGACGATCCTCGATCGGTGGCGCTTTGAGGCGGCGCGCAGCCGCATGCTCGGCGATCAGGATCGCTCCTCGATCTACGGAGCCTTCCACCTCTACGTCCTGCCCGGAGCGCCCGCGTGAGCGCGATGGCGCCCGGGGGCGAGGCCGCCGGCCTGATGGACCGGATGTACCGGCACCAGCGCCATGTCTACGACGCCAGCCGCAAGTTCTATCTGCTCGGCCGGGACGAACTCATCGCCGGGCTCGACCCGCCTCGTGGCGGCGCCGTCCTGGAGATCGGCTGCGGCACCGGGCGCAACCTGATCAAGCTCGCCCGGGCCTATCCCGGCGCCGCCTGCTACGGCCTCGACGTATCGGAGGAGATGCTGGCGACCGCAAGGCGGAACGCGGCGCGCGCCGGGCTTTCCGGCCGGATTCGGCTCGAGCAGGCCGATGCGACCGATTTCGACGCCGGGACGCTGTTCGGCCGCGCGGGGTTCGAGCGGATCGTGATCTCCTACGCGCTGTCGATGATCCCGCCCTGGCAAGGCGTCGTGGCGCAGGCGCTGCGGACGCTGGCGCCGGGCGGCTCGCTGCATATCGTCGATTTCGGCGACCAGGCCGGATTGCCGGCTCCCTTCAGGGCGGTGCTCAACCGCTGGCTCGCCCTGTTCCATGTCACGCCGCGAGGGGAGCTCGAGGCGGTGCTGGATGGGCTTGCGCGAGCCGAAGGTGCCCAGGGCCGCACGACCCGGCTCTATCGCGGGTATGCCGTCCATGCGGTGGCGACACGGCCGGCGGACTGAGCGCCCGGCGCTGGACGCCTTCCCCGTGGCCCTGTAAGCGCGGCTGGATGGCCGAAGAGACAGCCTCCGAACCCGAAGGTCGCATCGAGCAGCTGCGCAACCGTCTGCGGCAGCTCTATCACGGGCGTTCGCCCGCCGCCGTTCGGTTCCAGCTCGCGACCACGATCGTCGACCTGCTGATCATCGCCTTCTTCGTGGCGACGCCGCTGATCCGCGACCGGCCGGCCTTCCTCTGGATCGACTATTCGGTCGCGGTGATCCTGTTCGCCGAGATCGCCGCCCGGATGCTGGCCTCGACCAACGTGCCGCGGTTGATGCGTCAGCCGAGCATGCTGCTCGATCTCTTTATCCTTGCGACGCTTCTCGCCCCGCAATGGCTGGAGAATTTCGGCTTCCTGCGAATCCTGCGCCTGTGGTCGCTCTCGCAGCGCGGGCTGATCTGGGAGCAGCTGCGCGCCACGCGCTATCGCGAATGGGAGGATGTCTCGCGGGCGCTGATCAACATCGTGACCTTCCTCTTCGTGGTCACGGGCTTCATCTACACTTTCTTCTTCCAGGGCACGTCGGGCTTCGAGGGCTATGTCGATGCCTTCTATTTCACGGTCACGACGGTGACGACGACCGGCTTCGGTGACATCACCCTGCCCGGGACCGCGGGCAAGCTCACTTCGATCGCGGTGATGATCGTCGGCATCTCGCTGTTCGTGCGCCTGGCCCAGATGGTGTTCCGGCCGAACAAGGTCACGTTTCCCTGCCCGAAATGCGCCCTGCAGCGGCATGAGCCCGACGCCGTGCACTGCAAGGCCTGCGGGCATGTGCTGAAGATACCCGATCACGCGGATTGATCAGGCGACCTCGACGCCCTTCCAGAAGGCGATGCGGCCCTTGATCTCGGCGGCGGCCGGTTGCGGGTCGGCATAGTACCAGGCCGCATCCTTGTTCTGCGCGCCGTCGACGACGAGCGAGCGGTAATTCGCCGTGCCTTTCCAGGGGCAGACCGAGGTCGTGTCGCTCGGCCTGAAGAACTCGCTCCGGATCGTCTCGCGCGGGAAATAATGGTTGCCTTCGATGACCACGGTGTCGTCGGACTCGGCCAGGACGGCGCCGTTCCAGGTTGCCTTCACCATCGCGATTGCCTTTCGAACGTGGGTCGACCGGCCGAATCTGGGGTGTCGCAAGCCGGTTCGACAGGGCGGCGAGCGCAAACAGGCTCAGTGCCGGGTCTCGACCTCTCGCTCGGCGTTCAGGCTTTCGACCGTGATCGCCGTCTTCTTCGGCATGCCGATCATGCGGCCGATCGTGGCGGGCAGCGGCATCCGGCTATGGGCGGCCTTCATCAGCGCGAGATTGGCGAGGATGTCGGCCGGGAAGGGCGTGACCTTGCGGCTCGCCATGTCGACATGAAGCGACAGGTTCTCGCTGGTGGCAGCGAGCCAGCCTTCGCTCGCATGGCGCATCTCGAGATAGTAATGCAGGCGCTTCTCGTCGAAGGCGATGAGCTGCGCCGTGACGCGGACGAGATCGCTCTCGGTCAGTTCGCGCTTGTAGAGGATGTGGCATTCCGCAGCGAAATAGGAGGCATGGCGCGAATCGACATAGTCCTGCGTCAAGCCGACGAGCGAGAAGACCTCGTCGACCGCACGGTCGAACAGCACATGATAATAAGCCATGTTGAGATGGCCGTTATAGTCGATCCATTGCGGCTCGACCCGCATCGCGGACGAAACGAAAGGTGCGAAGAACAGCGCCGGAGCGCGGATCTCGTCTTTCATGGCCGCCTCCCGCTCGGGTTACGCGCGGCGGAACGGACTTCCCACTCGCACTCTGTTGCTCTTCCGAAGCATCGCCTGCAGGCGGCGCTTCGACTCGTGCTGCGCCTCCCATGCGCCAATCCATCTTGCCGCCGATTGCGACAGGTCAGATAAAGACGTCTGCAGCCACCACCGGCCCGCTTCATCGAATCCAACTGCCTGAGAAGCCGACCAGTTCCAAGTTAAGCGCCAAGACCGGAAAAACACAATGAGCCTGCCCGCGCCCGCCCTTCATGCCACCTCCTCGCCTGTCGCAACCCTGCCGCCGTCGCCGGAGGCCATCGCGGCCGTGACGCGGGCGCTCGCCGCCAGCTTCGGGAACCGGCTGGTGACGAGCCTGGCAGTGCGCCAGCAGCACGGCCATACGCTGACCTGGATCACGAACCAGCCGCCGGATGCGGTGGTCTTTCCGCAAAGCACCGAAGAGGTCGCCGAGATCGTCAAGCTGTGCGCGAGCCATGGCGTGCCGGTCATCGCCTTCGGCACGGGCACCTCGCTGGAAGGCCATGTCAATGCGCCCTATGGCGGGGTCTCGGTCGATCTCAGCCAGATGAAGCGCATCATCGCGGTTCATGGCGAGGACCTGGATTGCGTCGTCGAGGCCGGCGTGACCCGCAAGGAGCTGAACGAGCACCTGCGCGACCAGGGCCTGTTCTTTCCGATCGACCCGGGCGCCGACGCCTCGATCGGCGGCATGGCGGCGACGCGCGCCTCGGGCACCAACGCGGTGCGTTATGGCACCATGAAGGACAATGTGCTTGCGCTGACGGCGGTGCTGGCCGACGGCTCGATCGTGAAGACCTCGAGCAGGGCGCGAAAGACTTCGGCGGGCTACGACCTGACGCGGCTTCTGGTCGGCTCGGAGGGCACGCTCGGCATCATCACCGAGGTCACGCTCAAGCTGCACGGCATTCCCGAGGCGGTCTCGGCCGGCGTCTGCCCATTCCCGTCGATCAAGGCGGCCTGCGACACCGCGATCATGACGATCCAGACCGGCTTGCCGGTGGCGCGGATCGAGCTGCTCGACGACATCATGATCCGGGGCGTGAACCTGCATTCCAAGCTCGGCCTGCCCGAGACGACGATGCTCTTCGTCGAGTTCCACGGCACCGAGGCCTGGGTGAAGGAGCAGGCCGAGCGCTTCGGCGAGATCGCGGCCGAGCATGGCGGCGGCCCGTTCGACTGGGCGACCAAGGCCGAGGACCGCACGCGGCTCTGGCAGGCGCGCCATGACGGCTACTGGGCCGGGCGCGCGCTCAGGCCGGGTGCGGACACGCTCGCGACCGATGTCTGCGTGCCGATCTCGCGGCTGGCCGAATGCGTCGAGGAGACCAAGCGCGATATCGAGGCGAGCGGCCTGATCGCGCCGATCGCGGGCCATGTCGGCGACGGCAATTTCCACACCCAGCCCTTGGTCGATCTCGCCGACGAGGATGAGATGGAACGCTGCCGCGGCTTCATCGACCGGCTCGTCAAGCGCGCGCTCGCGATGGACGGCACCTGCACCGGCGAACATGGCGTGGGGCAGAAGAAGATGAAATATCTCGAGGCCGAGCATGGCGCGCCGGCGCTCGAGATGATGCGCGTGATCAAGCGCTCGCTCGACCCGCAGAACATCCTCAACCCGGGAAAAATCCTCGTGTTGTGACATCGCGCAGGTTGCGTTGCCGTAAGCGGAGCAGGAATGTCGTGATCTCGCCGCGTCTTGGCGGCACTATCTTGGCGGCGAGATTACGAAACCGTTCGCAAGAGGGATGATCCTGCAAGGTGCGTGAAAGCCTGACCGTCCTGGCCGGTCTGCTTGTGTTGGCGCTGCTCGCTGCCCTGATCGGGCCGCGCTTCGTCGACTGGCGCCTGTACCGGCCCCAGATCGAAGCTCGGCTGAGCACGGCGTTCGGCGTCGAGACGCGCGTGGCGGGCGGCATCGGGCTGAGGCTCCTGCCGTCGCCGCGGTTGAATCTGGGTGACGTCCGCATCGGCGACCAGAGCGGCGCGACGAGCGCGGCGACGGCCGAGCAGGTCACCGTCGAGCTCGCCTTGACCGCGCTTGCGCGCGGCGAATTCCGGTTCTCCGACGCCGAGGTCGAGGGCGCGACGCTGTCCCTCGTCGCCGACGAGACCGGCGCTGTCCGGCTGCCGATCCGGTCCGGCGCCGGCCTGCCCGCCCAGACCAGCCTGGACCGCTTCAGCATTCGCCGCTCGGCCATGGTCTGGCGCGAGGCTGGCAGGGAGCCGGTGACGGTGTCGCCCATCTCGGCCGAGCTCACGGCGGTGAGCCTCGCCGGGCCCTGGCGGATCGAAGGCGAGGCGGCGGGCGCCTCGCTGCGCCTTGCGACCGGCGTGATCGAGCCGGACGGCCGCATGCGCGCCAAGGCCTCGATCATCGGCGAGGAGGCGCAACTCGGCTTCGACGGTGCCTTCCTGCTGCCGGGAGGCGCTGACGGCATCAGGCCAGGCCTGGACGGCGCTTTCACGATCGCGCCGGGCGGCGCGCTCAGCCTTGCCGGGCAGGTGAAGGGCGATGGCCGCAAGCTCGAGATCGCCGGGCTCGCGGTCGACATCGCCGGCGGCGCGGCGAAGCTCGAAGGCGAGGGCCAGTACCTTCCGGCGACGGGGTCGGGCTCGCTCGGATTGCGGGCGCGACGCGTCGATGCCGATGCGCTGATCGCGGCCCTCGGTGAGCGCCCCGGTTTCGCGCGGGCGCTGCGCGCGCTTCCCGGGACGCTCGATCTCGGCCTCGACCTCGACCAACTGGTCTGGCGCGGCGAGGATTTCTCCGCCGTCGCGCTGCGCGGGAAACTGAATGCGGAGGGGCTGGAGAACGCGTCGGCCTCGGTCCGGGTCGCCGGAGCGCTGATCGGCGCCAGCGGTGCCGCGGATGCGTCGGGCCTGCGCGGCAAGGTCAATCTCAAGGCTGAGGATGCGCGCCGCGTCGCGCTCGTCCTGGCCCGGGCCGGCCTCGATCCGGCGCTGGCCGACGCGATCGCGAATCTGGGGCGGGTCGAGGCCGAGGTGGTCGGCGACTGGGCGCCCGAGCGGCTGCATCTGGAGCGCTTCACGGTCGCCGGCGCGTCTGGCGTCACGTTCGACGGGGCCGCCGAGGTCACGGCGGACCGGCTCGGCGCGACGCTGACGGTGCAGGGGCTGGACCTCAACAGCCTGCCGCCGGGCGAGAGTTTCGCCGGACTGATCGGCAATCGCAATCTCGCCCTCGATCTCTCGCTGAACGGGGCACGTTTCCGCAGTGCGCCGCCCGGTTCGGCGAAGCTCACTCTCAGCCGTGAGGACGCCACCTGGCGCCTGAGCCGACTCGCGATCGACGGCTTCGGCGGCGTTTCGGTCAGCGGGGCGGGTGCGCTTCTGCCCGAGGGCGGCGAGATCTCCGGCCGTATTCGCGCGCCGCGCTTCGAGACGCTGGCCGCGCTCGTCGGGCCGCTCCTGCCCGATGCGGTCCGCCAGTCGCTGACGCGCGTCGGCGACGGGCTGTCGCGCCTCGACGCGAGCTATCGCCTGACGCGGGTGACGGAAGGCGACACGGCGCTTGCGGTGGAGGGCACGGCACAGGCCGGCACGCTGGCGCTGAATGCGCGCCTTGACCGCGCCGGTGCCTGGTCGGCCGCCGACCTGCGCTTCGATCTCGGCGATCGGCGCCAGGCCTTCGCGGCGCTTGGCTTGCCGCTGCCGCAGCAAGGCGGGCTTGGCCGCCTGATCATCGAGACGAGGCCGGGCCAGTTGAAGGGGTCGCTGGCCGGGAGGGGGCTCTCGATCGTGCTCGACGGGGAGGGGGGCTCCGAGGCGCCGCGCCTGACGCTGCAGGCCGATGGGCCGGGCCAGGTCCTGCCGGAAGGAACGGCGCGCCTCCTGCCCGATGCGGTGCTCGATGCGCATGGCCGCGTGAGCTTTGCCGCGGAACAGACACGGTTCGACGAGCTGGTCGCCAATCTTGGCGGCAGCAGCGCCCGGGGCACGCTGTCGCTGGCGCGCGAGGGGCCCGTCTCCGGCAAGCTCGCGCTGCAGCGGGTCGATCTGCGCAATCTGCTCAGCGCCTCGCTCGGCGCCGGTACGGCGCCCGCCAATGCGGTCTGGTCGACCGCGCGCTTCGGCACTATGCCCGGCCTCGGTGATCTCAGCCTGGCCGTCGAGGCGGCCGCACTGCGCCTGAACGACGATCTCGAGCTGGGCAATGCGAGCTTCGTGCTCGATGCCGACGCTGCCGGGATCCGGATCGGAAGCCTCGCCGGGGCTTATGGCGGCGGCAAGGTCTCGGGCCAGTTCTCGGCGCATCGCGAGGGCGGGCTCGCGCAGGTTTCCGGGCGGGTTGCCGTGGCGGGGATCGATCTCGCCGCGCTGACCGGAAACGCGCTCGCGGGCAGGCTGACCGGTCAGTTCGAGGGCGGTGGTTCGGGCGAGAGCCCGGCGCGGCTGGTGGCGAGCCTGGGGGGCTCCGGCACGCTTTCGCTCGCAGGCGCGAGCCTCGCCCGCTTCGATCCGGGTGGCTATGCCCGGGTCATCGCCGCGACGGGGGAGGATGCCTCTGAGAGCGAAAGCGGGCGCCTTCAGGCACGGCTTGCCGATGCGCTCGGCCGCGGCGCCTGGAGGCTGGGCGACATCACGCTGCCCTTCACATTGGCCGGCGGCATCGCGCGGCTCGCGCCGCAGGTGATCGAGCGCGCCGACCTGCGCGCCGAAACGAGCGGCGTCGTCGATCTCAGGGCGCTCACGGCCGACCTGCGGCTGGGGCTGCGCCCGCTCGGCCCGATGCCAAAGGGCTGGAGCCAGGCGGCGCCCGTGCTCGGCGTGGCCTGGCGGGGCCCGCTCTCGGCGCTGAACCGCGAGACCGATGTCGGGGCGCTGTCCAACGCCGTCGCGGCCAGGGCCCTGGCGCGCGAGATCGAACGCGTCGAGGCTTTCGAGGCCGATGCGCGCGAACGGGCGATGCATGCGCGCCGCCTGAGGGCCGAGCGCGAGACGCGCGAGAACGAGCGCAAGCTGGCCGATTTCCTCCGGATAGAAGAGGAGCGCCGCCTCGCCGAGGAGAAGCGCGCCGAGGACGAGCGGCGGGCGGTGGAGGCGCGGATTCTGGAGGACACCAGGCGGGGGCAGGAGGTCCTCCGGCTCGACGAGGCTCGGCGGCTGGAGGAGACCCGGAAGGCTGAGGACGCGCGGCGGCGGGCAGAGGCCGCGGCGCGGGCCGTGCCGCCCCCGGCGCCGACGGGCCCGCTGATCCTGCCTGGCGCTCCGCGCGAGAATTTCCCGACCGCCCCCGGCGTGCCGGCGCTCGGCCCGCCGATCCAGATCGACCCCGTGCCGCGGCCGCTGTCGCGGGGCGGCATTCAGCCGAACTGAGGCCGATGCCTCGCAGATTGATTCAAGTCGTTCCGATCCTGATTCAGGGCGCGGCGGCAAGTCACTGGCGCAAAATCGTTTTCGGTGGCGGCGCGGTTTCAGCGCTCTCCCGCCAGGGCCTGATAATGCGCCAGGACATGCAGGCGCAGGGCCGAAGACAGATTGGTCTCGCCGCGGCGCGAATCCACGTCGGACACCAGCGCGGCCAAAGTCAGTTTCTCGCGCGCGGCGATCTCCTTCAGGGCGGCCCAGAACGGTTCCTCGAGCGAGACGCTGGTGCGGTGACCGGCGATCGCCAGCGAATGCTTGCGCTCGCCGGTCACGGTGATGGCTCGTCCTTGCCGCCTCCCGGAGCCGGCAGGCGGTGGCCGTCGAGCTCGCGGGCGGCTTTTTCCTGCCGGGCGTCGGCAAGGTTGCGCTCGGCCTTGCTGCGCCCGAAGGTGATGCGGTTCTGGTCGGCCTGCTTTTCGGCCGCCACGCGCTCGCGCTGCTTGCGGGCCCGCCGAAGATTGACGATCTCGGCCATGCGGGCGCGTTCAGGCCGGGCCGAGCATGCGCTCGGGCCGCACGGTGCTGTCGAAGAGCTCCGCCTCGACGCCGGCCTTCAGGGCCTCGTCGCGCAAGGTCGTGCCGTTGTGATGGGCGGCCTTGGCGATGTTGGCGGCCTTGTCGTAGCCGATGGCCGGGGCCAGCGCGGTGACGAGCATCAGCGAGCGCGAGAGCAGCTCGGCGAGCCGGTCCTCGTTGGCGACGATGCCTTCGACGCAATGGACGCGGAAGCTCTCGGCGGCATCGGCGAGAAGCCTGACCGATTGCAGGAAGGCGGCGGCGATCACCGGCTTGAAGACGTTGAGCTCGAAATGGCCCTGGCTCGCGGCGAAGCCGATCGTGGCCTGGTTGCCGTGGACCTGCGTCGCAACCATGGTCAGCGCCTCGGCCTGGGTCGGGTTGACCTTGCCGGGCATGATCGAGGAGCCGGGCTCGTTCTCGGGCAGGCTGATCTCGCCGAGGCCCGAGCGCGGACCGGAGCCCATCAGCCGGATGTCGTTGGCGATCTTGAACAGATCCATCGCCAGCGCGTCGAGCGCGCCATGGGCCGCCAGCAGCGCGCCGTGGCTCGCCAGCGCCTCGAAAGCGTTCGCGGCCGGACGGAAGGGCAGGCCGGTGAGCGAGGCGACCTCCTTGGCGAAGAAGGCGGCGAAGTCGCGATGGGTGTTGAGGCCGGTGCCGACCGCCGTGCCGCCCTGCGCCAGCGCGTGCAGTCCGCCGAGCGAAGCCTCGATCCGGCCGATGCCGAGATGCAACTGCATGGCATAGCCGGAGAATTCCTGGCCGAGCGTGACCGGTGTCGCATCCTGGAGATGGGTGCGGCCGATCTTGATCAGGTCGGAAAAGCTCTCAGCCTTGGCCTGCAGCGCCTGCTCGAGCTTGCGCAGCGCCGGCAGCAGGAGGCGCGAGACCTCGAGCGCGGCGGCAATGTGCATCGCGGTCGGAAAGCAGTCGTTCGAGGACTGGCCACGGTTGACCTGATCATTGGGATGCACCGGGCTCTTGGCGCCCAGCCCGGCTCCGAGGATCTCGTTGGCGCGGTTGGCCAGCACCTCGTTGACGTTCATGTTGGTCTGGGTGCCGGACCCGGTCTGCCAGACGACGAGCGGGAAGTGGTCGTCGAAACGCCCGGCCAGCGCCTCGTCGCTCGCCTGGCCGATGGCGCCGGCGGCGCGCTGGTCGATCAGGCCGAGCCGCGCATTGACATGGGCTGCGGCCTTCTTGACCAGGACGAGCGCGTGGATCAGCGGCAGCGGCATGCGCTCGCGCGGGCCGCCGATGCGGAAATTCTCGAGCGAACGCTGCGTCTGGGCGCCCCAGTACCGATCCGAAGGAACGGCGATCGGGCCGAAGGAATCGGTTTCGGTGCGGGTGTCGGCCATTGGCGGCTATCAGGTCTTCTTGCGGAAGGAATCGAGGCTGACGACCTGCGCGCCACCGGCATCGTCATCGTCCGCGGCCTCGACTTCGGCGTCCGCCTTCTTGTCGGTCGATTTCGCGGCCGATCCGTCGTCGCGGCCAGCGGCCTTGCCCTTCGCGGCCGGGAGGCTGGCCGGCGCCGGCTTGACCGGCAGCGCGAGCGGCGCCGGGGGCGCCACGCTCGGCTCCGATCCCGCTCCGCGCGGGGTCTTGGTCGCGCCCGGCGCCTGATCGCTGTTGGAGGCCTCTTCGGGCGCGTCCTGGGTCTCGAATTTCAGCCCGAACTGGACGGACGGGTCGAAGAAGGTGGTGATCGCATCGAACGGGACGAGGAGCCTTTCGGGCACGCCCGAGAAGGACAGGCCGACCTCGAAGGCGTGCTCGCCGACATTCAGGTCCCAGAACTGATGCTGGAGGACGATCGTCATCTCGTCGGGATGCTTGTCGCGCAGCCGCTGAGAGAGGCGCACGCCCGGCGCGGTGGTGCGGAAGGTGACGTAGAAATGATGGTCGCCCGGCAGGCCGTCCCGGCTCGCCTCGGTCAGGATCTTGCGTACGACTCCCTTCAGCGCGTCCTGCACCATGAGATCGTAGCGAAGAATATCCTGTACCATCGTGTCGATTATCCGTGTGCGCATCCGGGCAGGGCGGAGAGCCGGGAGGTCCCTGCCATAAAAAAGTGGAGGCTTCTGTTGCCAGGCGCCTCCGAGCCCCGCCTTACGCGGCTAAACGCAAGGACTTTGGTTTGGGAACCAGCACCGCTTACGCGGCGACAGCAACCCGAGCATTGTTGTCGTTGGCAACTATGCTTTTGGCCCGATAACGGCGGAACCATGCCGAGCAAAAGAACGACCTTTACACCCTCGTCGATCCTATTTCGCCCCCGCCAAAACCCTGCCGCTTGCGCCGCGAGGCTGACCTGCAGCCGGAGCTGCAGGGCTGTGGTGGAGGCGCCGGGTACCGCCCCCGGGTCCGAAAAGCTTATTCCGACGTCCGTTTATCGCCATAGCCGTCCTTGCGAACGGCAAGGCGAATATAGGCACTGAGCGCGCGCGGGGAAAGAGAGCATTCTCGCTTCCCCCTTCGATAGACGTGAATCGACGGCCGCATGCCCGGGAAGGGGCCAGGGCGAGGTCCATTCAGCGCAGCACGGCGCCTTTTTTCGCGTCGACATCGATGGCGAGCTCGAGATTCTCCCGGTCGCGCCCGGCGATCTCCCAGCGGTCGCCGTGAAACGCGATCTCCTCGATATGGACGATGCCGTTGCGCCAGGCGATTCGGCGGGCATCGTTCTCGTCGATCCGGGCATGGCTCGTCGCTGCCGCCGGGGGCTCGGCGCGAATCGCGACGGGCGTGGGCGCAGGCCAGGTCGAGGCGAGCAGGAAGGAGACAAGGCACGCGGCTTTGCTCA
The DNA here is from genome assembly GCF_051860145.1 of Allobosea sp. GTDB lineage: Bacteria > Pseudomonadota > Alphaproteobacteria > Rhizobiales > Beijerinckiaceae > Allobosea. Next base: position 109,373 of record NZ_JBHYEM010000004.1, read on the forward strand.
TGGTGGGGATCTCATCGGTATGCGAATTGTCGTGTGCTTGCGACTACACGACCGAATTGAGGCCGGCATCCGGCGCTGCCAATGCCGCGGCGATCAATGCTGATCGCATTTGCGTGAGGGCGTCGGCCGCAAAAGCGCATGCGAGCCGAAGGCCGGCTCCTCGTCATGCGTCACCCGCGCATCGATCGCTTTGGATGATGCGCGGCTGCGTTCTTGGGGCGAGCCACCGAATCCGGCTATTGCTTGGCCATGCCCCAGTATCACGACCTCCAACGCGTCCTGACCGAGGGCGTTCGGCTGCGGCCATGCTGCCGGCCGCATCGAGCGGTCAGGGTAACCTTCGTATCCGTCACCTTTCCCGCCTCTAGACTTCATCCCTCAACCCGTCTGCTCCGCTATTTTCCCGTCGCGGCCGGCAGCTCTTCGCGCCCAGCCCATTCGTGCCAGGATCCGACGAAGATACGGACATCCTCGTAGCCGGACTGACGCAGCGCGTAGAGCACGGTCGCCGCCCGTGCGCCGCGATGGCAATAGGTTATGATCGTCTGGTTCCTTCGCAGGCCGGCTTTCTCAGCGAGCACCGCGACTTCGGCCGGCGAACGATAAGCGCCACCCTCGATCAGATCTTCCCAGAAGATGTGACGGCAGCCAGGAATGCGGCCGGCCCGCGCGCAGCAGGGATGGACGAAATCGCCCGTGAACTCGCTGCGCCGGCGCACATCGAGCACTGTCGCTGCCTCGGCCGTCTCGTCGATCGAGGCGATCAACTCGCGCCGGAACGGGCGGCGCGGCTGCAAGCCGGCCTCAGCTGGCGCTATGATCGCCGAGGGTCCGTTACCGGGTTCGACCGGGAGGTCGGCGGCGCGCCAGGCCTTGATGCCGCCATCGAGGATCAAGCCGCCTTCAAGTCCGAGGAACTCGTGGAACCAGAGGCCGCGCGGCGAGATCATGCCGGTGTCCTCCTCGAAGAAGACGACGGTCTTCGCCTCGAACAGGTTCAAGCCCTCGAACGCCGCCTCGGTTGCCGCTGCGAGCGAGGTGATGCCTGCTTCGTCGCTTTGTGGGATGAAGTAGTCGTAGACGTTGAGATGGATCGCGCCGGGCAGGCTCGCCTCGCGCCAGGCATCGATGCCGCGCACATCGACGAGGACGAGACCGGGTTCGCCGAGCCGCGCCTGCAGCGCCCTTGCATCGATCGTCACAGCCATGGCCAGTCGCTCCTGTCCTGATGCGTTTTTGGCGCTGAATGCGCGACGCCCGCGCTGGCGATGACGCGGGCGGCGAGCGCTATGTCGAAGATGTTGAGCCCGAAGCTCGACAGATAGACGAGGCTGCCGGGCCTAGGCGCAAAGCCGCCGGCGAGCGCCGTCCCGAGATCGGCCGCGACGCGCTCCTGGGGGAAGCGCCCGGCGCGGTGCATCTGGAACAGGCTCTTGGCGCTCTTCAGCCGGAATTCGCCCCAGAGATCGACCACGACATGGTCCGCCTTGTCGATCGCATCGAAGGTAACCTCGTGATAGCCGACCTGGACGAGCAATCGACCGGGCGTCAATGCAGCGGCGTCGAGGATCGGCTCCCTGGCGTCGGTGCAGGTCAGGACGGCGTCGCAGAGCGCCGCCTCCTCCGGGCTCGCTGCCACCGCGACAGGGAAGGGCCAATTCCGTGCCGCCAGTGCGTCCGCCTTGGCGCGCGTCCGGTTCCAGATCACCACCCGCTCCAGCCCCGGATGCAGCGCTGCCAGCATCTCCAGATGCGTGCGGGCATGGAAGCCGGCGCCGAGCACCGCGGCGCTGCGCAGCGGCACGGGCATCAAAACCTCCAGCGCCAGCGCCGAGACGGCGGCGGTGCGTATCGCGGTCAGCAGTGCGCTCTCGGCGATGCCGAGCGGCAGGCCGGTCCGGCGATCATTGACGATGGTGGAGGAGGCGATCATCGGCAGCCCGTCGTCAAGCGCGGGGCGATGCGCCGTCCATTTCACGCCTGCGGCCTGGAAGCGCCCGCCGAGCGAGGCCGGCAGGGCGTAAGCCCGGCCGGGAACCTCCGGAGCGCCGAGCGCGACCGAGGTCTCGGCCGGCATCTCGGCCTCGCCCGCGCGCAGCAGCGCGAAGGCGTCGCGCATATCGGCCAGCGCGAGCAAGAAATCCGCGCCGCCGGCTGCGATCACCGCCGCACGATCGAGCACGGGCAGGCTCATGCCGGCACGGCGTCCGGCGCCTCGGTCAACACCTTGGCGAAGGGGTAGAGCGCCGGGCTGCCGCCGCAATGCACGAAGAGCACGTCGCTGCCGGCCGGGATCTTGCCGCTGGCGGCGAGCGCGAGCACGCCGTCCATCGCCTTGCCGGTATAGACCGGGTCGAGCAGCACGCCGTCGCTCTGGGCGACGCGGTTGATCGTGGCGATACCGCCCGGGCTTGGCACGCCATAGGCCCCGCCGACGAAGCTATCCTCGATCCAGATATCGGCCGGCTTGAAATCCTGCGGCCAACCGAGCAGCGCGGCGCAGTCATTGGCCATGCCGGCGATGCGCTCCTGGAACCAGGCGGCGTCGCGGCTGACGCTGATGCCGACGATCTTCGTCTTCGGCCAGTATTTGCGGATGCCGACATGCAGGCCGGCCAGCGTGCCGCCGGAGCCGGCGGGCGCCGCGACGATGTCGGGCGGTTGGCGCCCGGCTGCGTCGAGCTGACGCGACATCTCCTCGACGGCGCGGACATAGCCGAGCGCGCCGAGCGGATTGGCCCCGCCGAGCGGGATGACATAGCCGACCTTGCCTGCGGCTTCCGCGGCTTTCGCATGGGCTGCCATGCGGGGGTCGACCAGCGTGAAATACTCGGTCGGTTCAAGGAATTCGAGCGTCGCGCCCAAGAGGCGGTCGAGCAGAAGATTGCCCTGATATTCGGTCGGCGGGTTGCCGCGCAGCACCAGCACGGCTTCCATGCCGAAGCGCCGCGCCGCGGCCGCGACCATGCGGGCATGGTTGGACTGGTGGCCACCGGTGGTGATCAGTACGCCGGCCTTCTTGGCGAGCGCGTCGGCGAGCAGGAATTCGAGCTTGCGCACCTTGTTGCCGCCGCCGCCGAAGCCGCAATAATCGTCGCGCTTCATCCTGAGCGTGATGCCGGTTTCAGTCGAGAGGTTCGGCAAATCGTCGATCGGCGTCGGGAAGAAGCCGAGTTCGACGCGCGGGAAATCGTCGGGTGTCATCGCGAGATACTCCGGATGGTGGTGATGTGGTTCATGGCCGGCCCTTGGCCGCAATCGCCGGCAGCCAGAGCAGCAGCGACTGGATGAAGCGGTCGATGCCGGCAAGCTCGACGAACTCGTCGGGGCCATGGGCGTTGCCGCCATGGCCGAGCCCGCCGATGATGAAGGCGTCGCTGACCCCTGCGAAGGCATAGGCCGGCGCGGCGCCGATGGCCCAGGGCCAGGATTGCGGCTTGGCTCTGAGCGCCCGGTAGCTCTCCGCGAGTTCGGAGAAGCCGAGCGCGGCGGGATCGAACCAGCAGCCGGGATAGGCATCGTCGCGTGTCAGCATCGCCGGAGCACAATCCCGAGCGAGGCGGGCGATCTCCTCCTCGGCATCGAACCCGGCAGGTAGGCGCATGTCGAAGCGAGCGCTTGCGCCTGTCGGGATGACGCTGCGCCCGCCAGGGGGCGACGAGGCGATGTCCGCCAGATTGAGATGTGCCGCTGTCAGCACATGCTCCAGCAACGCGCGCGGCGTCCCATCACGGGAGAAGCGGCTGGTTGCGCGGAAGGCGAGTTCAGCCTGCGGGTCGAAGGCGGCGACCAACTCGTCGAGCACGGGTGTGAGTAGGGCGGGGAGGGCCACCGCTCCACGCAAGCCGCCATCGAGGCCGGCGAGCGCCTTGGCGAGCTCCCATATCGGATTGGCGATCCAGGGCGAATTCGAGGCGTGGCAGGGTTTCATCGGCCCGCCCCAGTCGCCGCTCTCGATGGAGATCCTGCCCTGAGCCAGACCCTTGAAGCCGAAATAGATCCGCGGCGGCCCGCCGCCATATTCGCAGAAGGACGGGAACAGCGCCGTCGAGGCACGGCGCACCGGCGTGTCGTCAGCGGTCAGGTAACGCCGCAAGGCGCCGCTGCCGGTCTCCTCCTGGCCTTCGAGCAGGATCTCGATATCGGCGTCGAGGCCGGAGGTCGCGATGAGATGGGCGAGCGCGACCAGCATCGCCGCCATCGGGCCCTTGTTGTTCTCCGCTCCGCGCGCGACATAACGCGGGCCTTCGGGGCTTTCGATCACGCCGCCAAGGAAGGGATCGACGCTCCAGCCCTCGGGCGTGGCCGGCATCACGTCATACATGTTGTAGAGCAGGATCGTGACGGGCGCCCCGCGCTCGATCCGGGCATGGACGACCGGCGGATCGAGGGCGAGCCCCTCCGCGATAATGGTCATACCGAGATCGTCACGCAGATGGGCGACGAGCACGTCCGCCATCGCCTTCAATCCCGCTTCATTGCCGGCGACGGAGCGGATCGGCGTCCATTCCGCCAGCAGGTCGAGGGTGCGGCCGCGAAGGCGCGCGATCGTCTCAGACCCGGTCACAGCCTGATCCTCGGGTTCAGCAGCACATAGGCGAGGTCGACCAGCAGGTTCGCCAGCACGAACACGGTCGAGGCCAGTAGCACCACTGCCTGCACCAGCGGGAAGTCGCGGTTCTGGATCGCCTGGACCGCGAGCCGGCCGATGCCGGGCCAGGCGAAGATGATCTCGGTGACGAGCGCGCCGCCGAGCAGGGCGGCGAAATACATCGCCTGCACCGTCAGGACCGGGATCAGCGCATTACGCAGCGCATGGCCGATGATGACGCGGCCCGGCGAAAGCCCCTTGGCGCGGGCGGTGCGGATATAGTCCTCGCCCATCACGTCGATCAGGCTCGCGCGCACGAGGCGCGTCACCGCGCTGGTGTAGTAGGCGCCCAGCGTCAGCGCCGGCAGGACGAGATGGCGCACCTCGCCATAGCCGCCGGTCGGCAGCAGGCGCCATTTCATCGCGAAGAACAGGATCAGCACGAGGCCGAGCCAGAACACCGGCACGGCCTGGCCCGCCAGTGCCACGGTTCGCACCAGGAAGTCGACGAAGCCGCCGGGCCTGATCGCGGCCAGCACGCCGAAGACGAAGCCCAGCGTCGTGCTCCAGGCCAGCGCCGCGACCGCGAGCAAGGCGGTCGCCGGCAAACGCTCGAGCACCAGCTCCAGCACCGGCCGCTGGAAGCGCAGCGACATCCCGAAATCGCCGGTCAGCGCCTTGCCGAGATAGCGCAGATATTGGACCAGGACGGGATCGTCGAAGCCCATCGCCTTGCGGAAGGCGTCGATCTCGGCGCGGCTGGCATCGGGCGACATCATCAGCGCCGCTGGATCGCCCGCCAGGAACAGGCAGAAGAACACGATCGCCGAGACGCCGAGCAGGACGACGATCGATTGCAGCAGGCGGTTGCCGAGGAAGCGCAGCATGGCTCAGTCGACCCGGACTTGCGTCAGGCGGATCAGCCCGTCGCCCAGGAAGTTGAAGCCGACGACCAGCGCGGCGATGACCAGGCCGGGATAGATCACCAGCCAATCGGAGACGAGTAGATAGGAGCGTCCTTCGCCGATCAGGTTGCCGAGCGTCGGCACCGGCGGCTGTACGCCCAAGCCCAGAAAGCCGATCGAGGCCTCCAGCACGATCAGGCGGGGCAGGTCGAGCGTCAGCAGCACGATCTGCGGCGTGACGATGTTGGGCAGGATGTGGCGCAGCACGATGCGCGGGCGCGAGGCGCCGAGCGCGCGCGCCGCCTCGACATAGTCGAGCTCGCGCACCTCCAGCGTGCGGGCGCGCGCCACACGGGCGAAGATCGCCCAGCCGGTGACGCCGAGAACGACCACGACATTGGCGATGCTGGGGCCCAGCACCGCGATCACCAGCAGCACCAGCAGGATGAAGGGGATCGAGAGCTGGATGTCGACGAGCCGCATGATGACGATGTCGGTCCAGCCGCCGGCATAGCCCGCCAGCAGCCCGAGGCCGGTGCCGATCAGCGCCGAGATCAGCCCCGCGATCACGACGATGCCAAGGGACAGCTGCGTTCCGGCCATGATCCGCACCAGCAGGTCGCGGCCGAGCTGGTCGGTGCCGAGCGGGTGCCATTGCCCGGAGACGATGGTTCCGGGCGGCTTGAAGGTTGCGGTCAGGACGCCCTTGATCGGATCGAGCGTCCAGAGCTGCGGGCCGAGCACGGCCAGCAGCAGCACGGCGAACAGGAGTGCCGCGCCGACCCAGCCATCGGCGCCGGCAAAGGAGCGTCTCAACTCCGGTGTCACGGACCGAACTTCAGGTCGAACAAGGGCAGGCGGGCGTCCGGGCGCCCCTTGAAGACGAGGTCCTTGCGCGCCGCATAAAGCGAGTCTTCCTGGTAGAGCGTCAGCAGCGGCACATCCTCGACCATCTTGTCCTGGATCTCCAGCAGCACGGCCTTGCGCTTGTCGGCGTCGACGATCTTGCGGCTCTGGTCGAGCAGCGCGTCGAGCGCCGGCATCGAGACGGTCGAATAAGGCTCGCCCGAGCGCAGGATGGCGAAGAGCGCGGCGTCGGCGTCGAGCGTCTGGGTCGAACCCCAGGCCAGCATGTAGATCGGCGCCTGTTTGCCGGCCGGGACCTGCTGCGCATAGACCGACCATTCCGGCACTTCGAGCTCAGCCTTGACGCCGATGGCGGCAAATTGCTGCGCGATCGCCTGGCCGACCTCGGCGGAGGAGATGTAGCGGCGCGGCACCTGCATCTTGATCGCGAAGCCGTCGGGATAGCCGGCCTCCGCCAGCAGCGCCTTGGCCCTGGCCGGATCATAGGCCGGCGGCTCGATCGCCTTGTAGCCGAAATCGGCCGGGCTGGTCTGGCTGCCGGTCGCGGTGCCGAGACCCTTGAGGATTTCCGCGACGATGGTCTTGCGGTCGATCGCCATCGAGAGCGCGCGCCGGACCTTGACGTCGGAGAGCGGCTTCTCGCTGGATTTGAGCCCGAGATAGATTGTCAGCCCGCCATTGCGGACCTGTTCGAGATTGAGCTCGGGGCTCGCCTTGACGAGGCCGACGAGCTCGGCCGGCACGCCCTCGATCAACTGCACCTCGCCGGAGACCAGCGCCGCGATGCGGGCCGTCGCCTCGGGAATCGGCTTCCAGACGACGCGCCCGATCGTCGGCTTGCCGCGCCAGTAGTCGGGATTGGCGACCATGACGACGCGGTCGTCCTGGACGAATTCGGCGACCTTGTAAGGGCCGGTGCCGACCGGCTTGCGGGCGAAGACGTCCTTGCCGACCTCGGCGATATATTTCGGCGGCACGATATAGGCGGGGTAGCGGCTCATCCGCGTCGGCAGCAGCGGGTCGGGCCCGTTGGTGCGTACGCGCACGGTCAGGGGATCGACGATATCGACGCCGACCACCGAGCGGACATAGGAGATCGTCGGCGACTTGGCATCGGGGTCGATCACGCGATCGAAGGTGAATTTGACGGCGGCCGCGTCGAAGGCCTCGCCATTGTGGAATTTCACGCCCGGCCGGAGCTTGAACTCCCAGGTCGTGTCGTCGATCGCGGCCCAGGACAGGGCAAGGCCCGGGATCAGCTTCATCTCCTTGTCGCGCAGGATCAGCGTGTCGAAGACGTTGTCGACCAGCGTCCCCGGCTCGCGCAGAAAGCCGGGATCCAGCGTCGCGGCAGAGGTTGCGCGCCCGATCACGAGCTCGTTGGGGGCGGCGAGGCCGGGCGACGCGGCGGTTGCCGCCAGCAGGCCCAAGCCCAGCGCTCCAGATAGGATCCGTCGCATGGCAATCCCCTTTTTGTCGGCTGCGCCAGAATTTCGTCGCGCTGCAGAATATATTCTGTAACATCGTCCGCAAGAGATATTGCGTCTGAATTTGTGGCAGGCGGGAGAACGTTTGATGGGCAGGTCAGCCATGGTTTGGAAGGCTGTGACGAAGGCTCCGTGCTGCGCTGCCGGGCGTTGCGGCCAGCCATTGCCAATCGCGAAGCGCCGCGACATCTTCCGCGCTCCCGCCGACGGAGCCGCTTCGTGAGCCTTGACCAGTTGCCGATCGCGCCCAAGGGCGGCCTGACCGGGCATGTCGAAAGAACGCTCAAGCAGGCGCTGATGGAGGGGAGCCTGAAGCCAGGCGAAAGGCTGGTCGCGCGCGATCTTGCCGCGAGGCTCGGCACCAGTCCCACCCCGGTCCGCGAGGCGCTGCTGAAGCTCGTCGCCAGCGGTGCGCTTGAGATGGCGCCGGCGCAGTCCTTCACCGTGCCGGCACTTTCGTCCGAGGGGTATCGCGAGATCATCGACATCCGCATGGTCGTCGAGAGCCTTGCCGTCGAGCGCGCGACGCCGTTGTTGACCGAGCAGGATCTGATCGTCCTGCGCGCGATCAACGAGCGCTTCAAGGATGCCAGGCGCCGCAATGCTGCGCGAGAGGCACTCCACGAGAACAAGGAGTTCCGGCTGATGCTCTATGAGCGCGCGGCGATGCCGGCGCTCTATGCCGTCATCGAGTCGCTCTGGCTCAAGATCGGCCCGAGTCTGAACTATCTTTTCCCGATCGATTCCTCACGGCAGGAAGAGCCGCATAATCACGATCTCCTCTTGGACGCCCTGGGACGACGCGATGCCGCGAGCGCAGTCCGGCTGATCCGCAAGGCGATCGAAGACGGTGCTGCCGTCATCGCCGCTCAATTCGTCGCCGATGACGCGCAACCTGTGCGCCGAACTTCTCGGTCTCACGCCGGCTGAGCCCACGCTGCGAAATGCAGGGTAAGCTAATGTCGTTCTCGAAGACGGGGTTATCCAGCCCGGAACAGGGCTAGCTGATCCATAGAATGGTGTGGTCTACCTCCCGCTGCAGGGTGAGGAGGAGCCCCCTGCACCGAACTCGTCGCAGCTCGGCCCGCCGAGCGCGAGGCACCGGTGCTTCGCCGCCTCATCGCGATCGCCCAGGCAGCCGCTTCCGCAGACCGTTGGGCGAAGCGGCCGCAGCCCGGCCTCGCGGTCACTTCAAGCGCAAAGCGCAGATCAGCGCAGCTACGACAAATGTCCGCAACGGGTCGGAATGCGTCGGATTGAGCCTGTTCGAAATCCGCCTCCGTGCCGGAATTCACTCAGCCTCTCATTGACAAAAACGATTATCGATAATACCGACGACGGTGATTGGATTTTGGAGCCGAGTCTGATGAGCGCAAGGCGCGAAGCCCCCGAACCGGGAACCGTGATCACGCGCGTCGAACTGCGGATTTTCTCGTTTCCGATGGAAAACGTCGCGCGCGGCGTCGATCTGCCCGGGGCGAAGTCGCAGCGCACCCGCCTCGCTGTCCGCATCGAGACCAGGGATGGCACGCGCGGCGAATATGTCGGCGGCAATGACACGATGTTCGGGCAGGCTCGGCTCGCCGCCAGGGCGCTCGTCGGCTTCGGGGCGCTGGAGCGCGAGCATTTCTACGAAGACATGAAGCGAGACCTGCGCAAGACGGACCGGATGGGCGTCGGGGTCTTCGACAACGCGCTCTGGGATCTCGCCGGCAAGCGCTTCGGCGCCTCGGTCAGCCAATTGCTCGGCGGCAGTCGCGGCAGGCTGCCCGCCTATGCCAGCACCTGGCATGGCGGCGAGGGCGGTGGTCTCGACCGGGCGGAGGATTATGTGGCCTTCGCGGAGGAATGCCTCGAACTGGGCTATCGCGGCTTCAAGGTGCATGGCTGGAAGGATGACGATCCCGAGCGCGAAGCGCGCAACGTCCGGCTCCTCGGCAAGGCGCTCGCCGGGCGCATGGCCCTGATGATCGATCCCGGCTGCCATCTGCGCACCTTCGCAGATGCGCTGCTGGTCGGGCGGGCCTGCGACGAAGCGGGGTTCTTCTGGTACGAGGATCCCTTCAGCGATGGCGGCCTGTCGAGCCACGCCCATCGCCGGCTTCGCGAACTGATCAAGACACCCCTGCTGATCGGCGAGCATGTGCGCGGCCTGGAGGCGGTGGCCAACCTGCTCATCGCCGACGGCACCGACTTCGTCCGCGCGGACCCGGATTTCGACATGGGCATCACCGGGACCATGAAGATCGCGCATCTGGCCGAGGCGCTCGGCCTCGATGTCGAACTGCACGCCCCCGGGCCGGCACAGCGCGCCTGCATGTCGGCGATCCGCAACAGCAACTTCTACGAGCTCTCCATGGTCGGCCCGAGCCGAGGCTGCTTCACCGGCGATTTCTACACCTGCGGCTATAGCGATGCGCTCGATTCGGTCGGGAAGGATGGGTGCTTCCCCGTTCCCGACCGCCCTGGCCTCGGGGTCGATTACGACTGGAACTACATCGAGAAGCAGACCCTGGAGCACTACGAACACACGCTCTAGCGGCACCGCTTCTTTTCTCGGCAAGGCAAAGACCTTGCGGTCGCAAAAAACATCCAGGGAGGTCAGCATGAGGAAAATCGATCGCCGCCAGTTGCTTGTCGGAGCGGGCGCGGGTGCAGCCGCCTCGGCGCTTCCGGGTCCGGTCTCGGCGCAGAATGCGAGGCCGCTGCGCGTCGCGGTCTCGGCAACCAACATGTTCTCGCTCGATCCGCGCCGCAGCGTGCAGAATGCCGACCAGTTCATCTCGCGGCAGATCTACGACTCGCTGATGGATCCGCCTTACGGCACGTTCGACCTCGCATATGACAAGGTCCTCAACGAGGTCGCGGAAAGCTGGACGGTTTCGCCCGACGCCAAGACCTGGACGGTCAAGCTGCGTCGGGGCATCAAGTTTCATCGGAATATCGGCGAACTGACCGCCGCCGACGTCAAGTTCACCTATGACAGCATGATCGATCCGAAGAGCGCGTCGACGCAGCGCGTCTATCTCTCCGATCTGGAGTCTGTCCGTGTCGTGGACGACTATACCGTCGAGTTCCTACTCAATCAGCCCAACCCGACCTTCCATGCCTCCGGGCTGATCTCGATCATCGGTTCGATCATCCCGCGCAAGGCGGCCGAGAACGTGCCGTTCGAGACCTTTTCGCGATCGCCGGTCGGCAGCGGACCCTATGAATTCGTTGCGATGGATCCCAATCGCGGCGTCGTGCTCAAGGCCTTCGACGGCTATCATGGCGCCAAGCCGAAGATCGATACGATCGAATTCCGCTACATGGCGGACCCGACGGCGCGCACGCTCGCCTTCCTGAAGGGCGATCTCGACATCATCGAGGGCGCGCGCCTGCCCGGATGGGTCGATCAGCTGCGGCAGCAGAAGCCCGATACGATCTTCGACCAGACCCGCCCGGGAAGCATCAAGACGCTCTATTTCAACATGAGCCGCAAGCCGTTCGACGACGTTCGCGTGCGGCGGGCGCTTCGTTACGGCATCGACCGGGAGGTGCTGATCAAGGCCTTCGGCGGCATTGCCGGACCGAGCTGGGGCATCAACCCGCCGGAGTTTCCCGGCGGCTTCACGGAGCAGGAACTGCCTGAGGAGCTGCGCTACCACTACGATCCGAAGAAGGCCCGCGCTCTGCTGGCCGAGGCCGGCCTCGGGCGCGGCTTGAAATTCGAGATCCTGATGACGCAGCGCGAGGACTATGCCTCGATCATGCTGATGGTCCAGGACATGTGGCGGTCGATCGGCGTCGATATGGCGATCCGCACCATCGACCATACCACCTATCACGCCGAGAAGAACAAGAACGTCAATGCAGTCGTGCTGCAGTCTTCGACATTCGCGCCGGTCGAGACGCAGATCCCGCTCGCCTATTTCCACAGCTCGGCAGTCGTCAAATCGGACGGGAAGGGGCTCAACAACTTCAGCCATTACGGCGTGCTCGGCGGGGGCGGCGTCGATGACCTGCTCGACAAGGCGCAGGCCGAAGCCGATTTGCAGCGGCGACAGGAGATCATCCGTCAGGCCGAGTTGAAGATCCTCGCCGACATGCCCGCCTTCACGATCTGCACGCTGTCCTTCGTGTTCGCACGCAATCCGCGTCTCTCGCTCGGGTTCGACGTCAAGGCGGGCTATGCGCGCTACCGCCTGTCGCAGGCGCAGTTCACGGCGTGAGCGTCACCGTCCAGGTAGTCGCGGGTGCGTTCGGCACCCTCGGCCGGCCCAAAGGTCTCCAGCCATGATTGTGAGCCGCATTCTCGATGCGATCCTGACGGTGTTCCTGGTGCTGTGCCTGGTGTTCGTCGCCATGCGCGTGCTTCCGGGAGACCCTGCCGTCTCTGCGCTCGGCGAATATGCGACGCCCGAGCAGCTCGCGCAGTTTCGCCAGCGGTTCGGCCTTGATGTCCCGCTCTGGCAGCAGTTCATCAATTTCTTCGTCAGCCTCGCCACCCTCGATCTGGGGACATCGCTGATCTCGGGCCAGCCGATTTCCGAGATACTCCTGGTCAACCTGCCCTATACGCTCGAGCTGTCGGTCGTCGCGATGATCGTCGGCATGCTGCTCGGGGTGCCGATCGGCGTGCTGTCGGCCACGCGCAGAGGATCTCCGGCGGATTATGTCGCCCGCGTCGTTGCCCTCGCCGGCTTCTGCATCCCGGACTTCTTCCTCGGGGCGCTGATCCTCATCGTGTTCGGTCTGAAGCTCGACCTCTTCCCGGTCATGGGCGGCGGAAGCGGCTTTTTCGAGCGGATGAGCCATATCGTGCTTCCCGCTTTGACGCTCGGCCTGATCATGGCCGCGTTCACCAGCCGGCTGACGCGCTCGGCCCTGCTCGAGGTTCTGAGACGGGACTATATCCGGACCGCCCGCGCCAAGGGGGTCGAGGAGCGCTGGGTGATCTATCGCCACGCCCTGCGCAATGCGCTGATCCCGGTCGTGACAGGCTTCGGCATCTATATTCTGACGATGCTGTCCGGTTCCATCGCCATCGAGTTGATCTTCGCGCGCCCAGGCGTGGGCAGCGTGCTCGTCAACGGCATCGCCAGCAGGGATTATCCAATGGTGCAGGCGGGGCTGCTGGTCTTTGCGCTGTTCGTCGTCCTGGTCAATTTCGCCATGGACATGCTCTATGTTCTGATCGACCCCCGGTTGAGGAGATAGGGTTGATGACGTCCGCTCGCATCGAAACCCCTGTCTCCGCGATTGCCGGGCACGCCACGCGAAAAAGCCCGCTGCGCTCCCTGCTCGCCGACCCGGTGACCGCGACGGGCATCGTCCTGATCGTGCTGTTCTGCCTGCTGGCGATTTTCGCCGACCTTCTGGCGCCGTTCGATCCGCTCAAGCAGAACATGATGGCGATGAGCCGGGGTCCCTCGAGCACCAACTGGCTGGGCACCGACCGTTTCGGCCGGGACATTCTCTCGCGTGTCATCCACGGCGCGCGCCCGTCGCTGGCATTGGGCATCACCGCGCCTCTGCTGGCCGGTGTGCTCGGCACGATGATCGGCATGCTCGCCGGCTATTTCGGCGGCTGGATCGACCGTGTGATCGGGCGGCTCAGCGATGTCCTGATGGCGTTCCCGTCGCTCTTGATCGGCATCATGATTGCCGCCGCGCTCGGGCCGGGCTTCACCAATCTCGTCGTGGCGATCGCCTTCGCCTTCCTGCCGCGCTTCATTCGCGTGGCCCGCGCCTCGACCATGGCCATCCGGGCCGAACCCTATATCGACGCTGCCATCGCTTCGGGGCAGGGCCCGGTCCGCATCCTGCTGCGCCATGTGCTGCCCAATATTTCGGGTCCGCTCGTCGTCGTCGCGACGCTCTGGGTCGCCACCGCAATCCGCATCGAAGCGAGCCTGAGCTTCCTGGGGCTCGGCACGCAGCCGCCTGCTCCGAGCTGGGGCAACATCATTCGGGACGGACTGACCGAGATGCTGGTCTCGCCCTGGCCGGTGCTCGCGGCCGGCCTCGCGATCACGATATGCGTGTTGGCATTCAACATGGTCGGCGACGCGATTCGCGACGCCCTGGATCCGGAAACCCGTGACTGAATCAGAAACCAGACGAGATACGACGAAGAATGCGGGCACTGCCGCGGCGGCGCCCGTCTCGCCGAGCCATGACCACGCGCTGCAGCTCGGCGTGCCGAACTACATGCGGGTCGCCGAGGCGATCCGGCATGCGGTCATCGACGGGCGGTTCGAGGACGGGCAACGCCTGACCACGTTGGAGCTCGCCAAGATCTATGGCCTGAGCCTGGCGCCGATCAGGGAGGCTCTGAACCATCTGTCCGCCGAAGGCATCGTGGTGCTCCATCCGAAGCGCGGCGCGATCGTTCGCTCGGTCTCCGTCGATTTCCTGGCCGAGATCTACGAGATCCGGCTCGGCCTGATTCCCTATCTGGACGGTCAGCGCGCCAGGATCGCGACACCTGCCTCGGTCCAGCATCTGCTGGCGATCGAAGAGCAATACGAAGCCGCGGCGAACCGCGGCGACATATCCGAGACGGTCGCCCGAAATATCGAGCTTCACCGCGCCATGCTCGCCATTCGCCCCAATCAGGAGGCGGTCCAGATTCTGGCGAGGCACCACGGCCTGCTGAAGGCGCTGCGCCACCGCTATGGCTTCTCGGCGGCGAGACCCGGCCAGGCTATACAGGAGCATCAGCACTTGATCGATGCCTTCCGGCGCAACGATGGCGAGGATGCATTCAAGTTCAGCTCAGTCCATTTGCTCAATTCGCATAGGGAGCTGATGGCGTTGGTCAAAGCTGGGAGCATTTCCGGATAGCTGGGCGGGCTCGGCCTTGACGAAGTCGCGCACGATCTGGGCGAAATCCTCGGCATTGGCCGAGAGCGGCTCGCCGCGACGCCGGATGATGCCATACGGCTCCAGCGGATTGTCGAGCCGGAAGGGCAATTGCACCAGTTCGCCCCGGTCGATCGCCTCGGCGATGATGGTATGCGGCAGCACCGAGATCATGCCGGCCCGGCGCACGAGCTGCAGCGTCGCGAAGATCGAGGTTGTCTCGACGAGGTTGTCCAGCGAGGGCAGCCCGGCTTCCGCGAAGGAGCGGTCGATGACCTGCCGCATCGGGCTCGTCTGCTGCTGCAGGACCCAAGGGTAGGCCTCCATCTCGGCCAGCGAGACCTCGGTCCGGCCGGCAAGGGGATGATCTGACGAGGCAAAGACCCAGAGGTTTTCGATAGAGAGCGGCTCGACGTCGAAGATCGCGTGATGGCGCGCTTCGGTCAGGCGCCCGATCACGAGGTCGATCTCGTTCTTCTCGAGCCCCCGCAGCAATTCGTCGCTGGTGGTTGTCGAGAGCCTGATCGTCATCAGCGGCCGTCGGCGTTTCAGCTCGGCCATGGCTGCCGGCAGGATATCGGGAGCCGTCGCCATGATCGCTCCGATCGAGAGGGCGCCATAGCCACCGCGCTTGAGGTTACCCAGGCCGCGCAGGAAGCGTTCCTGATCGGCCAGCACCTGGTCGGCATAATTCACGACGAAATAGCCGATCTCGGTCGGAACCAGCCCGCGCGGCTGGCGGTCGAAGATGCGAACGCCGAGCATGTCCTCGATATCCTGCATCATCTTGCTCACCGCCGGCTGGGTGACGGCCATTTCCTCCGCTGCCCGGTGCAATGTCCCGACGCGCGCAACGGTCGAAACCAGGAGCATGTGTCGAATGCGCAGGCGCGAAAGCATGTGCCGTGGCAGCGAAGCAATGAAGCTCATTGCGATAACTTTCTGGAACTGATCATGTCGAAATTTTCATTATTTGATTATGGCAGTTCCCGCTAGCGTCGTCGTCACGACAAAAGCTGCGGTCAGGCGATCCTCGATGATCGAGTTCCGGCACGCAGCTGTCAGGAGGACGCCGGAGGCCGCGCAAGCGAATCCCACGTCTCGATCGTTGAAACGATGCTGCCCGACTTCTGCGGGTCGCAGATGAGGGATTGCATTCGCGTGAACCGCCTCGACCTTCAGGACAGAATTGCCGTGATCACCGGCGGCGCCCGCGGAATCGGCTTTGCCGCCGCACAGCGCATGCTCCAGTCGGGAGCCGGCGTCGCTCTCTGGGACATCGATGCCGAGCGCCTCGCCGAGGCGGCGGCCAGGCTCCGGCCGCTGGGCGCCGTCTCGACCGCGGTGGTCGAACTGACCGACGAGGCCTCCGTCACCAAGGCCGCGGCCGATGCGATCGCGATCCATGGCAAGGTCGACATCCTCGTCAACAATGCCGGCATCACCGGGGGCAACGGCAAGCTCTGGGAGCTCGACCCGGCAACCTGGCGCCGCGTCGTCGACGTCAATCTGGTCGGTCCCTACCTGACCTGCCGCGCGCTTGTCCCGCAGATGATCGAGCTCGGCTATGGCCGCATCGTCAACATCGCCTCGATCGCCGGCAAGGAGGGCAATCCGAACGCCTCGCATTATTCGGCCTCCAAGGCCGGCCTGATCGGCATGACGAAATCGCTGGCGAAGGAACTCGCCCAGGCCGGCATCCTGGTGAATTGCATCACCCCCGCCGCGGCGAAAACCGAGATCTTCGACCAGATGAGCCAGGGGCATATCGACTTCATGCTCTCGAAAATCCCGATGAGCCGCTTCCTGGCGGTGGAGGAGGCGGCGGCGATGATCGGCTGGCTGGCCTCGGAGGACTGCGCTTTTTCGACAGGCGCCGTCTTCGACATTTCCGGCGGTCGCGCGGTCTATTGAGGGATAAGGCGATGGCAATGCCGACGATCAAGCATGTGCGCGCCTTCACCGTCCGGGGCGGTGGGGCCGACTATCACGACCAGAAGGGCGGTCACTGGATCGACGGGCAGATCGCGACGCCGATGTCGCGCTATCCGGAGTATCGCCGGACGCGTTCTTCTTTCGGCCTCAACGTGCTCGGGACATTGATCATTGAGATCGAGGCCAGCGACGGCACCATCGGCTTTGCCGTGACAACGGCCGGCGAGATCGGCGCCTTCATCGTCGAGAAGCATCTCGCCCGCTTCATCGAGGGCCGAAAGGTCACCGAGATCGAGGCGATCTGGGACCAGATGTATTTCGCCACCCAGTATTACGGCCGCAAGGGCGTGGTGGTGAACACCATTTCCGGCGTCGATCTCGCGCTCTGGGACCTGCTTGCCAAGGTCCGCGACGAACCCGTCTGCGCGCTGATCGGCGGCCCGGTGCGCGACGAGCTGATCTTTTACGCGACCGGCCCACGCCCCGATCTCGCCAAGGGGCTCGGCTTCATCGGCGGGAAGATGCCACTGAAGCACGGGCCGGCCGAGCGCGACGAAGGCATGAAGGCCAATATCGAGGCCTTTTCCGCGATGCGCGACAAGGTCGGCCCCGATTTCTGGCTGATGCTCGACTGCTGGATGGCGCTGGATCTCGACTATGCGACGAGGCTTGGCCATGCGGGTGCGGCCCATGGCCTGAAATGGATCGAGGAGGCGCTCTCGCCCGATGATTACTGGGGCTATGCGGCGCTCAAGAAAGCGGTGCCGCCAGGCATGCTGGTGACGACCGGCGAGCACGAGGCGACGCGCTGGGGCTTCCGCATGCTGCTGGAGATGGGTTGCTGCGACATCATCCAGCCCGATGTCGGCTGGTGTGGCGGCTTGACCGAGCTTCTGAAGATCAACGCGCTGGCCGATGCCCATGGCGTGATGACGATCCCTCATGGCTCCAGCGTCTACAGCTACCACTTCGTCGCGACGCGCCATAACAGCCCCTTCGCCGAGTTCCTGATGATGGCGCCCGAGGCCGATCGCGTCGTGCCGATGTTCCATCCTCTGCTGCTCGACGAGCCGCTGCCGGAGAACGGCCGCATCAAGACCTCCGCGCTCGACAAGCCGGGCTTCGGCGTCAGGCTCAATCCCGATTGCCAGCTCCACCGGCCTTATCCGCGGTGATGACGAGGACAGCGCCATGCAGGACCTGAAGGGCAAGGTCGTTCTCATCACCGGCGCCTCCTCGGGCATCGGTGCCGCGGTGGCACGCGCCTTTGCCGAGCAGGGCAGCCACGTCGCCGTGCATTACCGCTCGCAACCAAACGAGGCCGAAGCCGTGGCTGCCTATGTCAGGTCGCAGGGCTGCCAGGCCGAGACCTTTCAGGCTGACGTCTCGAACACGGCCGAAACGGACAGGCTCGCAGCCGAGGTTCTGGCGCGCTTTGGCCATATCGATATCCTCGTCAACAATGCCGGCGGCTTCGTCCGGCGGTCAAAGCTCGCCGAGGCCGACGACGCGCTGATCGACGAGGTCTTCCATCTCAACGCCCGCTCGATGCTGGTGCTGACGCGGGCCTTGCTGCCAACTCTGCGCGCGCGGACGGGCACCTCCGTGGTCAACATGACCTCGCAGGCGGCGCGCACCGGGGCAAGTCCGGGCGCCGGCCTCTACGCCGCCACGAAGGCTTATGTTTCGACCTTCACGCGCGCGCTGGCCAAGGAACTCAGCCGCGACGGCGTCAGGGTCAATGCGGTGGCGCCCGGCGTCATCGCGACGCCGATCCACGATGCCCACACCTCGCCCGAACTGCTCAAGCAGCTGGAGGCGACGATCCCGATGGGACGGCTCGGCCGGGCCGATGAGTGCGCCGGCGCAGTGCTGTTCCTCGCGAGCGAATACCTCGCAAGCTACGTCACCGGGCAGGTCATCGAAGTGAATGGCGGTAGCGTGATGCCGTAGCCTGCGGCGACGAACGACAAAAAAACCCAAGGCCGGGGAGGGCCATCATCATGACGAGCAAGACCACCATCGACCGCCGCAGCCTGATGTCTGCCGCCGGCGCCGCCGCCTTGGCAACGCTTGCGGCCCCGAGCCTCGTTCGCGCGCAGAGCAAGCGAACGATCCGGCTCGCCCATCACCTGCCGATCCAGTCCGAGCAGCACGCGGCCGCCGAGATCTTCGCCCGCAAGGTCGCGGAGGCCTCGAAAGGCGCGATCACCATACAGGTTCTGCCCGCTGCCCAGATGGGCGGCCAGCGCGAGATCATCGAGTCGGTCTCGATCGGCACGCTCGATATGGGCTTCGGTGAATCCGGCCTCTACGCCAATTACGTGCCGGAATTCGGTGTCGTGGCCTTGCCCTATCTCTATCGCGATTTCGAGCACTGGAAGAAGGCGGTCGATGGCGATGTCGGGGCTTCGCTCGCGGCGTCTCTGGAGAAGAAGGCCAACATCAAGATCCTCAACTGGATGGTGACGGGCTACCGCTACACCTATCTGCGGAGCAAGCCGATCACGCAGCCGTCCGACTTCAAGGGCGTCAAGGTTCGCCTGCCCGAGGCGCCGGTCTTCGTGAAGACCTTTGCGACGATGGGCGCGATCCCGACTCCAATCCCGGCGCCCGAGATGTATGCCGCGCTGCAGACCGGCGTCGTCGACGCGATGGAAGGGACGGCCGAGGTCGCCTATACCTTCAAGATTTACGACGTGACGAAATACCTCTCGATGACCCGTCACATCCTGCTCGACGGTTCTTTCGCCATCAGCAACTCGCTGTTCGCCAAGATGCCGAAGGCCGATCAGGACCTGATCCTGAAGGCGGCACAGGACGCGGCGCTCGAGCAGCGCGCCCAGCATTTCGAGCGGGAGAAGGCCTCGCTCGTCAAGCTGACGGGCGAGGGGAAGATGCAGCTCAACGAGCCGGATCTGAAGCCGTTCGCGGACGTGCTGGCCAATCTCCAGAACGAGTTCGCCGCCGCCTCGAAAGGCGCGGACGTGCTCGAGCGTATCCGCAAGCTGTGACGGCGCGGCCATGATCCGCAGGCTGACCGGCGGGCTCGTTGCCGTCATCAAGATCGTCGCGGCGGGGTGCTTCGCCGCGATGATCCTGCTCACGCTGGTCCAGGTGATCAACCGCTACGCGTTGGGCCTGCCGATGTTCTGGACGGAGGAGTTGATCGTGCTCCTCCTCGTCTGGTCGATGTTGCTCGGCCTGCCGGTGCAGCTCTGGCAGCATGAGGAGATCGTCGTCGACGTCCTGCCGACGCCGGATCCCCGGGCCCAGCAGCTCAAGGACGGCGCGAATCTCGTCTGTTCCGTCGCGTTCTGCGCGGTCCTGGCCTGGGCCGGCTACGCCTTCATGCTGCGGGGCGTGAACGTGACCTCGCCGGCGCTCGGTCTGTCGCGGCTGTGGTTCTTCCTGCCGATTCCGTTCTCTGCGGCCCTCTCCGTTCTCGTGCTGCTCGCCCGGCCCAAAGGCCAGAGCGTCGGAGGCTTCGACTGATGCTCTGGGCCCTCGTCCTATCCCTCATGCTGTTCATCGCGATCGGGATGCCGATTGCATTTTCGATGGGGTTGGCGGCCGTCACCGCGCTTTTGATCGACGGCTCCGTGCCGCTGATCGTGCTGCCGCAGAAGATGTATTCCTCGCTCGACTCGTTTCCGCTGCTGGCGATCCCGCTCTTCATCCTCGCCGGGTCGGTCATGAATGTCGGTGGCATCACCGGCAGCCTGATCGGGCTGGCCCGGGCGCTGGTCGGTCATCTGCGCGGCGGCCTTGGCCATGTCACCATCGTCACGAACGTCCTGTTCTCGACCATCTCCGGCTCGGCCGCGGCATCCGCCGCCGCGGTCGGGTCCATGCTGATCCCGGAGATGAAGAAGGACGGCTATCGGCCGGAGGACGCTGCCGTGATCAACGCCGCCGGCGCGATCCTGGGGCCCGTCATCCCGCCCAGCGTCGTCATGGTGATCTACGGCGCAATGACAGGGCTCTCGATCGGCACGCTGCTGCTGGCCGGCATCGGCCCAGGTATCCTGATCGCATTGATCATGATGGCGGCGGTCTATGTGATGGCGGGGCGGAACGTCCTGAAGACCTACAGGCGTGCGACACTGGCCCAGGTCGCCGTCGCGGCCCGGGATGCGGTGCCTGCCCTGGTGATGCCTGCGATCATTGTCGGCGGCATCATGTCGGGCTTGTTCACGGCGACGGAGGCGGGCGTCATCGCGGTGGCCTATGGCGTCGCCTATGCCCTGCTGACGCGCCGCAGCACGCTCAGACAGCTGATGGGCAACCTGACCGAGGCCGCGATCGTTTCGTCGAGCATCATGGTCATACTCGGCGGCGCCGCGCTGTTCGGCTGGATCGTCGCACGCGAAGGCCTTCCGGTGATGATCGCCGACTGGCTGCAGGCGATGACGAGCCAGCCATGGATCGTGATGGTGCTGATCCTCGCCGTGCTGCTCGTCGTCGGCATCTTCATCGAGCCGATCCCAGCCATGGTGATGCTGGTCCCGGTGCTGCAGCCGATCGCCGAGAGCTACGGCTTCAACCCCTATCACTTCGCGATGGTGGTGGTCTTCGGCGTGCTTCTCGGCTCCCTGACGCCACCTGTCGCCGTGCTCGTGCTGATCACCTGCAAGATCGCCAAGGTCGACGTGAACAAGGCCAATGGTCCGCTCGTTCCGATGTTCCTGCTGTTGGTGCTGGCGCTGTTCGTCATCGCCTTTGTACCTTGGATATCGCTGGTCGCGCCAAGGCTGTTGGGATGAGACAGGGCGCAGGATCGACCCACAGTTCAATCCTACCCAAGGCTGCCGCGGCCTTCGACCCGTCTTACGCCGGTCCCGAAGAACTCACCGCCGTCCGGGCCTCTATGCGATGTTCTGAAACGCGCTCGATGATCGCGCCCTGTTCTCGAAGAGTGGACTGGAGCGCGGATGTGCCAATGTCGGTGGGCGCCTTGTCGAGGCGTGACGAAAGCGCAGCCAACGTGCCAGCCGCGTGGCCTGTCACCATGCAGACGGCCTGGCCTCGGATAGAACCGGCTGCTTCGTGCGTGGCCGAGATCGACCGCCCGGCGACAAGCAGGTTGTCAAAGCCGACCGGCATCAGGCATCGGGCCGGAATCCCATAGGATCTTGGCAGTGAGTAGTAGGTGATGCCGGTCCCCTCGACGCTGCGATTCATCACCAGCGTGCCAGGCTTCACGTCATGAATGTCGAGCGGATAGGCGCCGCGCCCGATCTGGTCCTCGAAATCCGATCCTGCCAGCACATCGTCAGCGGTGAGCGTATAGCCGCCCTCGATGTGGCGCGTCTCGCGAATGCCGACCTGATACGAGCTGGCGAGCAGCCGCGCGCGCTCGAAGCCAGGCACGTATTTCCGCAGGAAGCGGGTCACCTGTGCGACCTGGCGCTGCGTCTCGATCTCGGCTCGCGTCAGGTCATCGGGGTCGGTGCCGTCGATGCCATGGACGCGCGTGGCATTTATACCCACCTCACTACGTCCCGGGAGCGTGTAGACCGTGAGCCATTCGACGGGCACGTCCCATTCGCCCGCGGCTCGCGCCTGGGAAATCAGGGTGTTGAACCCGACGATCTGCGCTGCCGGGGTCGAACGCAAATGCTCGATCGTGTGCTTGCTCCCAGAGAAGCCTTCTGCGTCGCAGATGTCGTGCGGGTTCGCTTCGAGGTAATCGAGCGTGGCGCCGACATCGACGCTGCCAAGCCGAAAAATCGCCGAGACCGGCTGCGTTGCAGCGTCGAGGGGCCGCCCCTTCGTGAATTGCCCGCCTGCGCGCGCGACAAGGTCCGCATCGCCCGAACAGTCCACAAAGGTACGACCGGGGATGATCTCCAGGCCGGCCTTGTTCGCGACCGTGACGGCGCAAATCCTCTCACCGTCCTTCAGCACATCGACGACAAAGCTATGGAGCAGGAAGTTCACACCCGACTCCGCCGCCATGTCGAGCAAGGTCAGTTTGAGCGCCTCGGGGTCCTGACCGGTGATCGAGCCCAGCAACGAGTCGATACTCGTGCGCGTGCCACCATCATTGGCAGCCAGGCGCTCGAAAAGCTCCCCGCCAATGCCACCGAGGGCCAGGTAGCCTTCATTGTCGGCAGCGCCCAACACCGACTGCCCCAGCGTCAGGACGCCGCCGATCGTGCCGTACTGCTCGATCACCAGTGTCCGGGCGCCGGTACGCGCCGCAGCAATGGCAGCAATGGCTCCCGCCGTTCCGCCGCCAACGACAACGACGTCGAATTCCTTGCGCATCCGCATCGAGGTGCTCTCCAATTTTAGCGCGATTCACAGGCCGGTCGTTGCGCCGGCCGTCAGGCCGCGCACGAAATGGCGCTGCAGCAAAAGAAACAGGATCAGGACGGGCAGCGTCGTGAGCACCGCCGCGGCGGTGAGCGGGCCCCACTGGACGCCGTAATCCGTCATGAAGAAATGCAGGGCGACCGGCGCCGTTCGCATGCCTTCCGACGAGGTGAGGACCAGGGCGAGCAGGACCTCGTTCCAGGCGCCGATGAAGGCGAGCAGGCTGACGGTTACCAGGCCGGGCTTCGCGGCCGGCAAGACGATACGATAGAGCGCCCCGAGGCGGCCGGTGCCGTCGATCAGCGCGGCCTCGTCGAGCTGCACCGGGATCGAGCGAAAATAGCCTTGCAGGAACCAGATCGCGAGCGGCGCAATAAAGGCGCTGTTGGCCAGCACCAGGATCACATAGGTGTCGAGAATCCCGAGTTGGCTGCCGAAGAAATAGAGCGGAATGACCGCGGACAGCTCGCCCAGCGCCATCCCGCAGAGGATGGCGAAGAGCAGCACGTTCTTGCCGCGGAATTCGTAGCGCGCGACGACATAGCCGGCGTGAACCGAGACGAACAGCACGACGGCAATGCTGCATCCGGCGACGATCGCGCTGTTCAGCATGAAGCGGCCGAAGCCGCCCCGCAGCACGGCTGCATAATTGTCGAGCGAGATCGGCCAGGGCAGGAAGGTGCCGGCATTTGGAGCGCCGGCGGGCTGCAGTGAGGTTGCCAGCGCCAGAGCAAAGGGCAGCAGCATGGCGGCGCCGACGCCGAGCATGAAGACGCCGCGTAGCGCGGTCGTTCCGGGAGAGGAGAGGGCATCCGACGGTGTTGTCATGGCTGTGCTCCGGCCTTCACCAGGCGGAAATACAGCGCTGCCAGCGCCAGCTCGATCACGATCAGGAACACGGTGAGCGTCGCGGCCAGCGCAATATCGAAATTCTCGAAGCCTTCGCGGTAAAGCCGGATGCTGAGGAGCTCCGTCGCGTTCAGCGGGCCGCCGCCGGTCAGGACGAGCGGCAGGACGGCGACATTGAAGAAACTGATCATCAGCGTGACGATGCAGACCATCGAGATCGGCCGCAGCATCGGGATGATCACGTAGCGGATCTGCTGCAGCTTCGTGGCCCCGTCGACCTCCGCCGCCTCGTCGACCTCCTTGGGAATGGCGGCAAGCCCGGCGAGCAGCATCAGCATGGCGAAGCCGGTCGCGCGCCAGGCGTTGATGACCGTCAGCGTCGGCAGCGCCTGCTCGAGGCTGATGAAGGGGTTGATCGGCGGCAATCCCGCCCAGCGCAGCAGGTCGTTCAGCGGGCTGAACTCGCCGCCGAGCAGCAGCTTCCACATCAGTGCGAGCACGACCTGGTTGGTGACCCACGGCACCAGGACGACGGCCCGAAGCACTGCCGTGCCCCAGCTCTGGCGGCGCAGTGCCAGCGCCAGGGCAAGGCCGAAGGTCCAGCAAAGGGCGACGCCGACGATCACGAAGACGGCGGTGTTCCAGAGGTTCTCCAGGAATCTCTCGTCGGTCAGCAGGAAGGTGTAGTTGGCCGTCCCGACGAAGCGGACGATCTCGTAAACCTTCGTCGCGGAGAGGCTGTACTGCGCGACGAAGATGACCGGGTAGAGTGTCGCGAACAGCACCAGGATGAGACCGGGCGCCATCAACGCGTAAGGAAACAGATCGATCTTCGCGCGTCGCGGCGAGCGGCGTGATCCTGCTGCAGCCATGGTCATGACAGCCATCGGCCACCGACAAGCGGGCTTTTCGTCTCCGGCACGGTCTTACTGCTGCTGCGCGATGCGGTCATATCCAGCCGCCGCCCGCCGCAGGACGGCTGCGATGTCGCTGTTGGGCTTCAGGATCACCTCGTGCAGCGCGTTGACCATGGCCTCCGTCAACCGGTTGGCCGTGGGGATATTGATCATCGGCTCGCTGCTCTTTGCGGTGTAATCGAGCCACCACTGCAGATAGGCCGCTTCGGGCGACTGGAAGTAGGGGTCGCGGGCGGCGCTGCGGCGGGAGGGCAGCGCCCCGGCAATCCGCGCATTGGCGGCCTGGACCTCGGGCCTGAGATAGAACTGGATGTATTCCCAGGCTGCGTCGGCCTTCTTCGCGCCTTTCGGGATGCCCATCGACCAGCCTGTGATGGGCGTCGGCGATGGCTTGGCCGGGTCGTCGGAGGGGATCTCGACGAGCAGGATGTTCTCCGCGCCGACGGCGCGCGCGTGATCGCGATAGCGATGCGACCCGTCGATGAACATGGCGAGCTTGCCGGTGCGGAAGGCGTCGGTCTGGTCCTCCCAGCTCATATTGACCACGTCCGGCGGCGAGATCTTGTGGACGTGCACGCAGTCGGACAGGAATTTGTAGGCGCGTACCGCCGCATCGTCGGTGAAGCTCGCCTTGCCCGCCTGGTCCAGAATACGGCCGCCCCGCCCGTGAATATGCGGCTGCAGATAGACCGCGTGAACGAGCTGCTGCTTGCCGCCGAAGAACCCGTAGCCCCAGCGCCCGTCGCCGCTGACCTTCTTGCCGAACTCGACCACGTCGTTCCAGGTCTTCGGCGGCTGCATTCCGGCGCGCTCCAGCCAGTCCTTTCGCACGAAAAGCGCATGCGAAATGGTCTCGAGCTGCATCGTCGTCTTCTGCCCGTTCGTCAGCAGAGCCGGCGAATAGTCGATCAGGAAATCCTTGCGTTGTTCGGCGTCGAACGCCTTCTCGATATACGCGTCGAGCGGGGCGAGAGCACCTGCGCGCGACACCATCGGAATCGACTCCCAGCCAACGCGCGAGATGTCGGGCTGCGTACCTGCCTGGACCGCTGCAACCAGGCGACGAGCGAGTTCAGCGAAAGGATAGATCTCGAAGGAGACGTTGATGCCGGTTTCTTTCCGGAACGCCTCCTCGTTGAGCTTGATGGCCTGCTCCCGGACCGATTTGCCTTCGGGGCTCAGGAACGACCAATGGACGATCGACTGGCCGTCGAAAGCCTTCGTCTGGGCCCGCGCGTTGGACACGCCCGCCAGAAGCGTCGACGTCGCCAAGGCGGCGCTGCCGGCAAGGATTGCCCGACGTGTCTCAAACAAACTGCTCATCATGGGCCTCCACCCTGGATCGCACGACCGCTGCCCGGTTCTGCGTCGTCTGCGCGACTTATGTACCATTTCATGGCGCCATGTTAACGTCAACATGAACTGTTTGGGAGAGAAATTCAGGGTTTTGACGCGGCTTGCGCGCTGGTCGGTGCGTGATAGTTACTTCAGTTCCGGCGCACTTGCCGCCTGTTGGGATCGTGACGTGCCTCGTCCAGCTACGATCGACGAAGTCGCAAGGCTCGCTGGCGTGTCGAGCATGACCGTAAGCCGGGTGGTCAACGGCAGCCCGCGCGTCCTGGCAGAGACACGCGGCAAAGTGCTCGCAGCAATGACCGAGCTTAACTACAGGCCGAACGCCATCGCGCAGGGGATGCGAAGCAGCACGACGCGCACGATCGGTTTCCTGCTGCCGGACCTGACCAACCCGTTGAACGCCCTGATCGCGCAATCGGTCGAGGCGAGCCTGGCGGCGGCCGGCCTTCGCATGCTCGTGGCGAGCACGCGCTTCGACCTCGACAAGGAAGCGCATTACCTGGAGCAATTTCAGGCCAATGTCGTCGACGGCATCATCGCCCTGCTGTCGGACGAGACGTCTGAAGTCATTTCACGAGCCGTCGAAAAATCACGCGTGCCGATCGTGGTGATTGATCGCGATCTTCCCGTGCCTGTGGATGCGGTGCTCTGCGAGCACGAGCCGGTCATGTCGGAACTCGTAACGTACCTCGCTGGCCTCGGTCATCGACGGATCGGCCTGATCAACGGCCCAATGACGATCAGGCCGGCACGCCGACGCGCCCATGCATTCTTCGAAACGGCATTGAAACTCGGTTTGGAAGAGCTGGAGCGGTACAATCGAGAACCACCGCCGACGGTCGATGACGGGTTTAGCGCGACAATGGAATTGATGGCGCTGCCGTCACGGCCCACGGCGCTGATCGTCTGCTCGAACCAGAATATGTTCGGGTCTCTTCGTGCCATTCGCGAACTTGGCCTGCGCGTTCCCGACGAGCTTTCATTCGTCGGGGCGGACGAAAACACGTCATCGGCTCTTTTCGATCCGCCGTTGACGGTGATCGATCGCGATATAGGCATGATGGGCGAAGCGGCTGCTGCTTTGCTCCTGCGCAGATTGCGGGATCCACACCATGCCGGCTGCAGCCGGCAAACAGTGCCCTCAAGGCTGATTTTGCGAGCCTCCTGTGGGCGCGCTCCTGACTTGCTGCCCCCGGGACGCGGGCGCTGATCGCTTCGCATGCCTTACACTTCAAGCGCGTTACCAGCAGGCACTGACCGGCGCGATGTAGCGAGCGCCACAGCACTGAGAGGTCCGGGTAGCGCAGGACCAAATGCGGGATTTCGCGCCGGACAAGGCAGGGTAGTGGCCGCCATGCGTCGCAGGTCTGGATAAGGCTGGCCGCTCGTCATGCGCCACCCGCGCATCGATCGCTTTGGATGATGCACGCTCGCGTCTTGGGGCGAGCCACCGAATCCGGTTATTGCTTGGCCATGCGCCAGTATCACGACCTCCTGAAACGCGTCCTGACCGAGGGCACCCGCAAGGACGACCGCACCGGCACCGGCACGCTCGCCCTGTTCGGCCACCAGATGCGCTTCGACCTGGCGCAGGGCTTTCCGCTGGTGACGACCAAGAAGCTGCATCTGAAATCGATCATCCATGAGCTGATCTGGTTCCTGCGCGGCGACACCAATGTGCGCTACCTGCAGGAGAACGGCGTCACGATCTGGGACGAATGGGCCGACGCCAATGGCGATCTCGGCCCCGTCTACGGCCGGCAATGGCGCTCCTGGCCGGCGCCCGACGGCAGCACAATCGACCAGCTCGCCTGGCTGGTGAGCGAGATCAAGCGCAACCCGGATTCGCGGCGCCTGATCGTCTCGGCCTGGAACCCGGCCGACATCCCGAAAATGGCGCTGGCGCCCTGCCATTGCCTGTTCCAGTTCTTCGTCCTGAACGGGAAATTGTCCTGCCAGCTCTACCAGCGCTCGGCGGATGTCTTCCTCGGCGTGCCCTTCAACATCGCGAGCTATGCGCTGCTGACGCATATGGTGGCGCAGGTGACGGGCCTCGGCGTCGGCGATTTCGTGCATTCCTTCGGCGACACGCATCTCTATGTGAACCATCTCGACCAGACCCGGCTCCAGCTCAGCCGCGAGCCGCGGTCGCTGCCGGTGCTGCGGCTCAACCCGGCCGTGACGCGGCTCGAGGATTTCCAGTTCGAGGATGTGGTGATCGAAGACTACGATCCGCATCCCGGCATCAAGGCTCCGATCGCGGTATGACGCTCTCCATCCGTTCCGCCCGGCCCAATGAGGCCGGACTCGTGCTGAGCTTCATCAGGGAGCTCGCCGAATACGAGAAGCTGCTGCACGAGGTCACGGCCAGCGAGGAGGATCTGGCGCAGGCCCTGTTCGGGCCGGACCCCAAAGTGTCCTGCGACATCGCCGAGTGGGACGGCGCTCCGGCCGGCTTCGCCGTCTGGTTCTACACCTATTCGACCTTCTCGGGCCGGCACGGCATCTGGCTGGAGGACCTCTATGTCCGGCCCGAGCATCGCGGCCGCGGCATCGGCAAGGCGCTGATCGCAGGATTGGCGAAGCGCTGCGTCGATGAGGGCCTGCCGCGGCTGGCCTGGTGGGTGCTGAACTGGAACGAGCCGTCGCGCGTGTTCTACCGCTCGCTGGGAGCGACGGCGCAAGCCGAATGGACGGTGAAGCGGCTGGAAGGCGATGCACTGGCGCGGCTGGGGCAAGGGCGCCCGGAGCAAGAGCGCCTGGAGCAAGGGGCATGAGCGGGTCGGCGGGGCTGCCGCTCGTCCTCGTCGCGGCGGTTGCCGACAACGGCGTGATCGGCGACGACAATCGCCTGATCTGGCGCCTCAAGACCGACATGCGGCATTTTCGCGGTCTGACCAATGGCTGCCCGCTGCTGATGGGCCGCAAGACCTTTCTCTCGATCGGCAAGAAGCTGCCGGGCCGCGAAACGATCGTATTGACGCGGGACCCAGGCTTCAGCGCCGACGGCGTCCATGTCGCGCATTCGCTGGATGAGGGGCTGGAGCAGGGGCAGCGTCTGGGCCAGGCCATGGGCGCGCATTCCGTCATCATCGCCGGCGGCACGGACATCTACGCCCAGACCCTGCCGCGGGCCGACCGGCTCGAGCTGACGCTGGTCCATGCCGAGCCGCCGGGCGACGCGCATTTTCCCGAATGGGACCGGGCGGCGTTCGAGCTGATTGCACAGGAGGCCCATCCTCAAGGCCCCGAAGATGAACATCCGTTCACCTTCGCGACGTTTCGCCGCCGGTCATAACGGCACTTTGCATTGACATTGAAGGGCTTGCGTCGTTGACGAATCCGTGTCCGATGACCAAGTCACGGGCTCGCGTATCGTAAGGACGCTGACAAACAGCCGCCGTTCGCCTATGGCACGTGTGGTACAGATGTGAGGAACGGCGACAGTATGCCTTGGAGCAACCAGAGCGGCGGTAGCAGCGGCGGGGGCGGTGGCCCCTGGGGCCAGCGTGGAGGAAGTGGCGGCGGCGGGGGCGGTGGCCCCTGGGGCCAGGGCCCCGGCGGCAGCGGCGGTGGCGGCGGTTCTCCGCCTGATCTGGAAGAAATCCTGCGGCGCAGCCAGGACCGGCTGAAGAATTTGCTGCCGGGCGGCAATCTCGGCGGGCGCGGCCTCGTGCTCGGCATCCTCGCCCTGATCGTGATCTGGCTCCTGACGGGCTGGTACATCGTTCGCCCGAACGAGGTCGGCCTCAATCTCCGCTTCGGCAAGTTCGTCGGCAAGACCGGCGAAGGCCTGAACTACAACTGGCCCTATCCGGTCGGCAGCGTGATCAAGCCGCAGGTGACCAACGTCGTCACCACCGAGGTCGGCTTCCGCACCGTCGAATCCGTGCGCACCTCGCGCCAGACCGATGTCGGCGAAGAGAGCCTGATGCTGACCGGCGACGAGAACATCGTCGATATCGACGTGATCGTGCAGTGGCAGATCGATCCGGCCGCGCCGGAAAACTACGTCTTCAACATCCAGGATCCGCCGGGCACCGTGAAGGCGGTGGCCGAGAGCGCCATGCGCGAGGTCATCGGCCAGCGCAACATCCAGCCGGTCCTGACGACGGACCGTGCCGCGATCGAGACCGAAGTGCGCCAGCTCATGCAGGAGACCCTCAACGGCTACAATGCGGGCGTGCAGATCCGCCTCGTCCAGCTACAGAAGGTCGACCCACCGCAGCAGGTCATCGACGCCTTCCGCGACGTCCAGGCGGCGCGCGCCGACCAGGAGCGTCTGCGCAACGAGGCGCAGACCTATGCCAACCGCGTCGTACCGGAGTCGCGTGGTCGCGCGGCCCAGCTGATCCAGTCTGCCGAGGCCTTCAAGGAGCAGACCGTGGCGGAAGCTTATGGTCAGGCCAGCCGCTTCAACGCGGTCTATGACCAGTACAAGAACGCGCCGGCGGTGACCCGCGAGCGTCTCTTCCTCGAGACGATGGAGCGCGTGCTCGGCGGCACCGACAAGATCATCCTCGACCAGCGCGGCAACGGACAGGGTGTCGTGCCCTATCTGCCGCTGAACGAACTTCCGCAACGGCGCCCTGCGCCGCCCGCGCCGCAGACGGGAGCAACCCGATGAACGGTTCCGCTCTGCGCATCGGCGCCTTCGTCGTCCTCGCCGCCGCCGCGATCATCTTCTACGCGGCGACCTTCGTCGTCCAGCAGACCCAGTCCGCCATCGTGCTGCGCTTCGGCGCGGTGCGCAGCGTCGTCACCGAGCCGGGCCTCTACCTGAAGTTGCCCGCGCCCTTCGAACAGGTGACCTTGCTCGACAACCGCATCCTCGACCTCGACCTGCCGGCCCAGGAAATCATCGCCTCGGACCAGAAGCGGCTCGTGGTCGATGCCTTCACGCGCTATCGGATCTCCGATCCGCTGCGCTTCTACCAGGCGGTCAACAACATCCCGCGGGCAAATTCCCAGCTCGCCTCGATCGTCAACGGTCAGGTGCGTTCGGTCCTCGCCGAGGCAACCTTCACGGCGATGGTGCGCACGGATCGCTCGCGGCTGATGATCCGGATCCGCGACGACGTGAACCGGGAGGCCGCGCGCTTCGGCATGACCGTCGTCGACGTGCGCCTGCGCCGGGTCGATCTGCCGCAGGCGAACTCGCAGGCGATCTATCAGCGGATGCAGACGGAGCGCCAGCGAGAGGCTGCCGAAGCACGCGCGCTCGGCGGCCAGCAGGCGCAGGAGATCCGCGCCAGGGCCGATCGCGATGCGACCGTCATCGTCGCCGAGGCGCAGCGTCGTTCCGACGAGGTCCGAGGCGAGGGCGAGGGCGAGCGGAACAAGGTCTTCGCCGAGGCGTTCGGCAAGGATCCGGAGTTCTTCACGTTCTACCGCTCGATGCAGGCCTATGAGGCCAGCATGAAGGCGGGCGACACGCGAATGCTGCTCTCGCCGGATTCGCCTTTCTTCCGCTATTTCAACAATCCTGCGGGGCGCCCGGATGGAGCGGCGGCAGCGCCGGCTCCGACGGCTAGACCCTGATCGATAGCGAGCGTCGCGCATGCTGGATTTCATCGCGGCGCTCGGCCTCGTCTTCGCCATCGAAGGCATCCTGTTCGCAGCGATTCCGAACCTGGCGAAGGACGCGCTGCGCAGCGCCGCGGAGACGCCGCCGGAGCGGATGCGGCTGATCGGCATCGGCTCGGCGCTGCTCGGCGTGCTGCTGGTCTGGCTGGCGCGCGGCGGCGGCTAGGATAGGCTTGGCGGCGGGAGGTGACATGATCGTGTGTCGCCCTTCCGCCGCATTTTGAGGTTCAATCTCTGGCCTAGCGTTTTCGGCCGCAAGATCGGCCCGTTTCTTCACGAGGACACCGATGGCATTGAAAATCGTCTCCGCTTCCCGCCTCGCACGGGTCGCGCTCGCAGCCAGCATGGTCGCGCTGCCGCTGGCTCCGGTCGCCGTCCTCGCCCAGGCGCCGACCGCCGCGTCGCCGCTGGCGACGGGGCAGCTCTCGCTCGCCGACCTCGCCGAGCGCGTGATGCCGGCCGTGGTCAATATCTCGGCCGTGACCACCAGCGATTCCCGCAACCGCACGCTGCCGCAATTGCCGCAGCTCGGCCCCGACACGCCGTTCGGCGATCTGTTCGAGGAATTCTTCAACCGTCGCGGCCAGGGCCAGCAGGGCCAGGGGCCGGCCCAGCCGCCGCAGCAGCGGCGCTCGCAATCGGCCGGATCCGGTTTCGTGATCGATCCGTCGGGCATCATCGTCACCAACAACCACGTCATCGGCGACGCCAACGAGATCACCGTGATCTTCAACAGCGGCCTGCGCCTGAAGGCCGAGATCATCGGCAAGGACACCAAGGTCGATCTCGCGGTGCTGCGGGTGAAGCACGACAAGCCGCTCGAATCCGTCAAGTTCGGCGATTCCGACAAGATGCGGATCGGCGATCCGGTGATGGCGATCGGCAACCCGTTCGGCCTCGGCGGCTCGGTCTCCTCCGGCATCGTCTCGGCCCGTAACCGCGACATCCAGCAGGGCCCCTACGACACCTATATCCAGACCGACGCGGCCATCAACAAGGGCAATTCCGGCGGCCCGCTGTTCAACATGGCGGGCGAGGTCATCGGCATCAACACGGCGATCCTGTCGCCGACCGGCGGCTCGGTCGGCATCGGCTTTGCGGTGCCGTCCTCGCTCGCGACCAACATCGTCGATCAGCTGCGCGAGTTCGGCGAGACGCGGCGCGGCTGGCTCGGCGTCCGCATCCAGAGCGTCGATGACGCCACGGCCGAGGCGCTCGGGCTGGGCACGGCGCGCGGCGCGCTGATCGCCGGCGTGGACGACAAGGGGCCGGCCAAGCCCGGCGGGCTCGATGTCGGCGACGTCATCGTCAAGTTCGACGGCAAGGAGGTCAAGGATTCCCGCGACCTGCCGCGCATCGTCGCCAGCACCGCCGTCGGCAAGGACGTGCCCGTCCTCATCATCCGCAAGGGCAAGGAAGAGACCAAGACGATCAAGCTCGGCCGGCTCGAGGATGGCGAGAAGGTCCAGCCGGCCTCGGCCCGTCCGAATGCCGAACCGGCGAAGCCGGCGGTGACCTCCGCGCTCGGCCTCGAGCTCTCGCCGCAGACCGAGGAGCTGAAGAAGCGCTACTCGATCAAGGACGGCACCAAGGGCGTGGTGATCACCAAGGTCGATCCCAATTCCAACGCCGCCGACAAGCGCATCTCGATCGGCGAGCTGATCGTCGAGGTCGGCCAGGAGGCGGTGAATTCGCCCGAGGACGTGACCAAGCGCCTGGACGCGCTGAAGAAGGAGGGCAAGAAATCCGCCCTGCTTCTGGTCTCGAATGCGCAGGGCGAGGTGCGCTTCGTCGCGGTGTCGATGAACTGACCGCTGGGCCTTTCCCAGGATCGAGGGCGGCTCCTGTGGCCGCCCTTTTTCTTTGGGGATCGCTGATCACTTCGATGAGCGATTTTCATTGGCCGCCCCGGGCGGAGCATGCCAGGGATCGCGCGATCAAGGAGGCGAGCGGCCATGCGGATGAGTGAGATTCCCTTCGGGACCGTGGACTGGGGTTCCGTGGAGCCTGACCGCCATGCCGGCGAGGAAGGCGAGGCGCTCTGGCGCACGCGGCTCGTCGGCCCTTCCGACAATGCCATCCGGGTCAGGATGGTCGAGTATTCGGCGGGCTATGTCTCGGATCACTGGTGCTCGAAAGGGCACATCCTGCTCTGCCTCGAAGGGGAGCTCGAGACCACGCTGGAGGACGGGCGCGTCTTCACGCTGAAGCCAGGGATGAGCTACCAGGTCGCCGACCAGGCCGAGGCGCATCGCTCCAGGGCGCCCAAGGGCGCGAAGCTGTTCATCGTGGATTAGGCGCGGATGATCTCGTCGCCGCGATAGCCCTGCGCGTAGAGGAGGGCGGTCAGGTCGGCATGGTCGAGGCGGGCGTCGGCCGCTGCGGCGACGGCGGGCTTCGCCCGGAACGCGACGCCGAGCCCGGCCTCGCCCAGCATGGCGAGATCATTGGCGCCGTCCCCGATCGCCAGCGTCGCGGCCGGGGCGAGACCGAGGCGCGCCCGCAGTTCGATCAGCGCGTCGAGCTTGGCCTGCTTGCCGAGGATCGGCTCGGCGACCTCGCCGGTGAGGACGCCGCCTGCGGCGAGGAGCCGGTTGGAGCGGTCCTCGTCGAAGCCGATCGTGGCGCCGAGTGGGCCGGTGAAGACGGTGAAGCCGCCGGAGACCAGCGCGGTGTAGCCGCCATTCGCCCGCATGGTGCGGACCAGCGCGGTTCCACCCGGCGTCAGTGTGATGCGCTCGCGAATGATCTCGTCGACGACGGAGGTGGAAATCCCCTTCAGCAGCGCGACGCGCTCGCGCAAGGCAGGCTCGAAAGCGACCTCGCCGCGCATCGCCCGCTCGGTGATGCCGGAGACCTTGTCCTTGAGCCCGACATAGGCGGCGAGCTCGTCGATGCATTCCTGGCCGATCATCGTCGAATCCATGTCGGCGAGGAACAGCGCCTTGCGGCGGGCCGCGACCGGCTGGACGATGACATCGATGGCGGCGCCGTCGAGCGCGTCGCGGATATCGGCTTCGAGCTTGCGCGCGTCGGTGACATCCGCGAAGAGGTCGGCGGCGATCTCGCCGTCGAGGCGGGCGCGGTCGGCCGCACCCGGCACGGCGGCGGACAGCTGCGCCAGCAGGCCGTCCGTCAGCAGGGCTTGACCATGGGCGGAAACGAGCGTGGCGACGAGCATGAGGGGAACCGGGTGAAGCTGGCTTGCAGGGCGGTGCTCATCGCAGGTCCGACGGCGAGCGGCAAGTCCGCGCTCGCGATCGAGATCGCGCGACGCTGCGGCGGCACCGTCGTCAATGCCGATTCGATGCAGGTCTATGCCGACCTGCGGATCATCACCGCTCGCCCCAGCGCCGCGGAGGAGGCCTCGGTTCCGCATCGGCTCTACGGCCATGTCGATGGCGCCGTGAACCATTCCGCGATGCGCTATGTCGCCGATGTCGAGGCGGTGCTGGCCGAGCTCGACGCGAGCGGCTCGCTGCCCGTCCTGGTCGGCGGCACGGGCCTCTATTTCAAGGCCCTGACCGAGGGTTTTTCGGAGATTCCGCCGGTTCCGGAACCGGTCCGCGCGGCTTTTCGCGCGCGCGCCGAGGGCGTCGCCACAGCGGAGCTCCATGCCGAGCTGGAGAGTCTCGATCCGGCAATGGCGCAGCGGCTCAGGCCGAGCGACCGCATGCGGGTCATGCGGGCGCTCGAGGTTTTCCTTGCGACCGGGCGCTCGCTCGCGGCGTTCCAGGGATCACGGCGGCCCGGGCCGCTCGGGGACGCA
Organism: Allobosea sp.; assembly: GCF_051860145.1. Taxonomy (GTDB): domain Bacteria; phylum Pseudomonadota; class Alphaproteobacteria; order Rhizobiales; family Beijerinckiaceae; genus Allobosea. The sequence continues at coordinate 144,805 of NZ_JBHYEM010000004.1, forward strand.
GCCCTGCTCCGGCTCTTCGTGGCGCCCGAGCGGGAGCTGGTGCGCGCCCGCATCGACCGGCGCTTCGAGGAGATGATGGGGCAGGGCGCGCTCGACGAGGTCGCGGCGCTGCGGACGCGCCGGCTCGACCCGCTGCTGCCGGTGATGCGCGCCCATGGCGTGCCTGGCCTGATCGATTATCTCGACGGCAAGCTCGCGCTGGACGAGGCGATCGCGCGCGGCCAGGCCGATACCCGCGCTTATGCGAAGCGCCAGGTGACCTGGTTCCGTCACCAGATGGCCGGCTGGCAGGCGGCCGCGCCCGAGGACGCGCTCGATCTTGCGATGCGAGAGCTGGACGCGGCCTGATCAGGCCGCGACGGCGATATCGACGCCGGCGAAGCGGATGCAGTCGCGGCCCTCGTGCTTGGCGCGATAGAGGGCGCCGTCGGCGCGCTCGAAGAAATCCGCGAAGCTTTCGTCGCCCTCGCGCGTCGCCACGCCGAGGCTGGCGGTGACGCGCAGCGACAGGGTTTCGGAGGCCGGGAGCTCGCGCAGCGCCAGCGCGTCCTTGATGCGCTGGGCGATGCGCATGGCCGCCGTCGCGCCGGTGCGCGGCAGGAAGACGGCGAACTCCTCGCCGCCGAAACGGCCGACGAGGTCGCGGTCCAGCCTGACCAGGCCAAGCAGGAGATCGGCGAAGGCGCGGATCACGGCGTCGCCGGCCGGATGGCCGTGGCTATCGTTGACCTTCTTGAAATGGTCGATGTCGACGATGATCAGCGAGGCGTCGTCGCCGTCCTCTTCGCAAGCCTGGATCTCGGCATTTGCCTTCTCGGTGAAGGAGCGCCGGTTGAGAAGCGTCGTCAGCGGGTCGGTCTCGGCCAGGCGCCGCAATTCCTGTTCGCGTTCCTCACGCTGGCCGATCTCGTCGGAGAGCGCGCGGCGGGTCGCGCGCTCCCGGCCGATCTCGAGCGCCAGCGTGGCCGCGCGGCTCTGCAGCGTCAGGTTCGCGATCATCAGCTCGGAGACGTCGGTCAGGGTGATGACCAGCCCGTCGCCGAGCGGGGCGAGCGCGAGCTGGAGCCAGATCTCCCGCCCGTTCACGGTGAAGCAGGATTCGAACATGTCGTTGCGGCGCAGCTCGATCGCGTAGAGGCAGCGGCGCCAGACCATGTTGTCGGCGAGGAAGGGCAGGCTCGTGCGGGCATCGGTGTCGAGCAGTCGCTCGTCGTCGTGGCCCGCAATGACGGCCGCGCGCCGGTTCGCGGTGATGATGATGGCGCGTTCGATATTGCCCTCGTCGTCGCGCACGGCGCGCAGCGCCAGGATCCCGCAGGGCGAGGTGTCGAGGACCGTGGCCAGCAGCTCCTCGCGGAACTGCAGCGGGCGGCTGAAGACGATCACGAAGCGATCGCCATTGGCCGCGGTGGTCGGCAGGATCAGGCGCTCCCACAGGCTGACGCGGACGCTGGTGAGCGCACGGTGCACGGTATAGGCCGGCTTGCCGTCGGCGAGCGCCCGGTCATAGCAATCGGCCGTGAAGCGGGCGACCTGGGGCGGCATTTGCGAGAGGCGCTCGCCGAGCCGCGAGCCGCCGATGTAACGAATGATCTCGCGGCCGAAATGCCGATAGACGTAGTCGCCGTCGCCGGCCGGGGCGAGGACCATCAGGTCTTCGCCGAAATCCGCCATGAGGTCCTGGACCAGAGGCTCGTAGGGCGCGCCGGCCTCGGCCAGCGCGCAGAGCCCGAAGCGCCGCAACAGTTCGGCGACCTCGGGAGCATGGGCGCGCTCCGCGATGTTTTGGGTATGGACTTCCTGATACATGATGGTCCTGCTTCGAGCGCGCGGACGCTAGCAGAGCCGATCTTGAGAAAGTGTTCCCTTGGGTCATGCGATTTTCGGCAACCGCGGCAACCCTTCGGAATGCGTGCGGTTTGCGGCTTGACCACGTTCCGGCGCTCGTCTAGCGTGCCGCAGTTACCGAGAAGGGCGAGAAGCGCGATGCGCAAGCTTATTATCGTACGGGTGCGCTGGTAGGGGCCGGTTTTTCAAAACCGCGCGTCCCCTGACGCCAGCGCACGCCCAGGCCCCATCGAGGGCCTTTTTTATTGCCCGAATTCCACCGACAAAGACCCGAAGACCTCCGAGGAGAGCGACATGAGCGAGATGATGACCGGCGCCGAGATGGTCGTCCGCGCGCTTCAGGACCAGGGCGTCGAACACCTGTTCGGCTATCCCGGCGGCGCCGTGCTGCCGATCTATGACGCGCTCTTTCTCCAGGACAAGGTCAAGCATGTCCTCGTCCGCCACGAGCAGGGCGCCGTGCATTCGGCCGAGGGCTATGCCCGCTCCTCCGGCAAGGTCGGCTGCGTGCTCGTCACCTCGGGCCCCGGCGCGACCAACGCGGTCACCGGCCTGACCGACGCCCTGCTGGACTCGATCCCGGTCGTCGTCATCACGGGCCAGGTCCCGACGCATCTGATCGGCTCCGACGCCTTCCAGGAATGCGACACGGTCGGCATCACGCGCTCCTGCACCAAGCACAATTATCTGGTGAAGAGCATCGCGGACCTGCCGCGCATCCTGCACGAGGCCTTCTATGTCGCGGCCAATGGCCGGCCGGGGCCGGTCGTCGTCGACATCCCCAAGGACATCCAGTTCGCCAAGGGCGACTACACCCGCCCGCGCGACAACCAGCACAAGACCTATCGTCCGACGGTCAAGGGCGATCTCGACAAGATCAGGGCCGCCGTCGAACTGATGGCCAGGGCGAAGCGGCCGGTCTTCTATACCGGCGGCGGCGTCATCAATTCCGGCCCGCATGCCTCGGCGCTGCTGCGCGAGCTGGCGCGGCTGACCGGCTACCCCGTGACCTCGACCCTGATGGGCTTGGGAGCCTTCCCGGCTGCCGACAGGCAGTGGCTCGGAATGCTGGGCATGCACGGCACCTACGAGGCGAACCTGGCGATGCATGACTGCGACGTCATGATCAATATCGGCGCGCGCTTCGACGACCGCATCACCGGCAGGCTCGACGCCTTCTCGCCGCGCTCGAAGAAGATCCATGTCGATATCGATCCGTCCTCGATCAACAAGAACGTCAAGATCGATATCGGCATCATCGGCGATTGCGCCCATGTGCTGGAGGACATGGTCCGGATCTGGCGCGAGACCAGCCCGCAGGTCGACAAGGAGGCGCTGAAGGGTTGGTGGGAGCAGATCGACGGCTGGCGCGCGCGCAACAGCCTCGGCTACAAGCAGTCCGGCTCCGTGATCAAGCCGCAATACGCGATCGAGCGGCTCTACCAGCTGACCAAGGGCCGGGACGTCTACGTCACCACCGAGGTCGGCCAGCACCAGATGTGGGCGGCGCAGTATTTCCATTTCGAGGAGCCGAACCGCTGGATGACCTCTGGCGGGCTCGGGACGATGGGCTACGGCCTGCCGGCGGCGATCGGCGTGCAGATGGCGCATCCGAAGGCGCTGGTCGTCGACATCGCCGGCGAGGCCTCGATCCTGATGAACATGCAGGAGATGTCGACGGCGGTGCAGCACCGCCTGCCGGTCAAGATCTTCATCCTCAACAACGAGTACATGGGCATGGTCCGGCAGTGGCAGGAATTGCTGCATGGCGGGCGCTATTCGGAGAGCTACTCCAGCTCGCTGCCCGATTTCGTCAAGCTGGCGGAAGCCTATGGCGGCCACGGCATCCGCTGCTCCGATCCAGCCAAGCTCGACGACGCGATCATGGAAATGATCGACACGCCGAAGCCGGTGATCTTCGACTGCCTCGTCGCGAAGGAGGAGAACTGCTTCCCGATGATCCCGTCGGGCAAAGCCCATAACGAGATGATCCTGCCCGATTTCGAGGGCGATACCGGCCAGATCATCGACGCCAAGGGCAAGCAGCTGGTTTGATAAGCATCATCATGCATGGGCTTGCGCCGAGCATGATCGGCCGGATGGGGCGCCTCATCCTGCTCGAGCTTCTCGGGTCTGCGCTGAGTTGTCCCTGGGCCGGCCAAAAGGCCGGACCAGAGGGCTTCGCCCGAGAATGACGGTGCCAACGCGACATTGGGGGATGACATGACGACCATCGGACTGATCGGCGGCATGAGCTGGGAATCGACGGCGGTCTATTACCGGCTGCTGAACGAGGGCGTGCGCCAGCGCCAGGGCGGGCTGCATTCCGCCGATCTCTTGCTGCATTCGCTCGATTTCGCGCCGATCGCCGAGATGCAGTCGAGCGGCAACTGGGCGTCGGCGGGCGCGGCCATGGCCGAGAGCGCGCGCCGGCTCGAGCGCGCCGGCGTCGGCTGCATCCTGCTGTGCACCAATACGATGCACAAGCTCGCCGACAAGATCACGACCGCGACGAACGTGCCGTTCCTGCATCTCGCCGATGTGACGGCGAAGGCGATCCGCAAGAGCGCCTCGCGCCGGCCGCTGCTGCTGGCGACACGCTTCACCATGGAGCAGGATTTCTACCGCGACCGGTTGGCTGCCTTCGGCGTCGAGGCCGTTGTCCCGGACGTCGCCGAGCGCAACGACGTCCACCGCATCATCTATGAGGAGCTGTGCCAGGGCAGGGTCGAGCCTGCGTCGAAGGCGCGCTATCTCGAGATCGTCGCGGACGCCCTGAAACGCGGTGCCGACGGCGTCATCCTCGGCTGCACCGAGATCACGCTGCTGGTCTCGCAGGCGGATTTTGCGGTTCCGGTTTTCGACACCACCGCGCTCCATGTCGAGGCGGCGCTCGATTTCGGCCTCGAAGCGGAGAGCCAGGCGGCATGAAACTGCTCATCGGCAATAAATGCTACTCGTCCTGGTCGCTGCGGGCCTGGCTGCTGCTGCGCGCCAAGGGCATTCCCTTCGAGGAGAAGCTCGTCCTGCTCGACGAGCCGGGCTTCAAGGAGACGATCTTCGCCGCAGCGCCCGGCAGCGGCGGCACCGGGCCGACCCTGGTCGACGGCGAGATCGCGGTCTGGGAAACGCTGGCGATCATGGAATACCTTCATGACCGGCATCCGGAGCTCGGCATCTGGCCGAAGGACCGGGCGGCTCGCGCCCATGCCCGCGCCGCGTCGAGCGAGATGCATGCCGGCTTCCAGGCGCTTCGCAATGCCTGCCCGATGAATCTCGGCAAGCGTTTCGCCGAACGGGATCGCGGGGCGGGAGTGGCGAAGGACGTGGCGCGGATCACGGCGCTGTGGCGCGACGCGCGCTCACGCTTCGCAGTGGATGGCGAGGGGCCGTTCCTCTACGGCGCCTTCTCGGCGGCCGACGCCATGTTCGCGCCGGTGGTCGCGCGGCTCGACACCTATGCCATCCCGGTCGACCCGGTCAGCGCAGCCTATATGCGCGCGATCCTCGACCACCCGTCCTATCGCGAATGGCTCGCGGCGGCACTTGCCGAGCCCTGGATCGTCGCCCAGGACGAGGTCGACGAGCCCGCTGTAGCCAATCTCCGTCAAGTCTAGTTCAACCTCCCCGATTTCAGCTTCCGCAGGTTCCCGATGCCGACCTCTGCCACGCATTATCCGAACGCCCCCAAGACCCAGCCCGCCGCCCGCCACACCCTGGCGGTGATCGTCGACAACGAACCAGGGGTTCTCGCCCGCATTGCCGGGCTGTTCTCGGGCCGTGGCTACAATATCGAGAGCCTCACCGTCTCCGAGACGGAGCATGACAAGCACATCTCGCGCATCACGGTCGTGACCTCGGGCACGGCCAATGTCATCGAGCAGATCAAGGCGCATCTCGACCGGCTGGTGCCGGTGCATCGCGTCGTCGACCTGACGCTGCAGGGCGAGGCGCTCGAACGCGAGCTCGCCTTGGTGAAGGTCGTGGGCAAGGGCGACCATCGCGTCGAGGCGATGCGGCTGGCCTCGGCCTTCGGCGCGCGCACGCTCGATGCCTCGCTGACCTCCTTCGTCTTTGAGCTGACCGGCTCGACCGACGAGATCGAGCGCTTCATCAAGCTGATGACCGTGGTCGGCCTGACCGAGGTGTCGCGCACCGGCATCGCGGCGATGGGCCGCGGACCCGAGGCGATGTAGCCCATCGCCCGAGATGACGCGACGCCGTGAGATCGCCGTTGCCGGATGCGGGCCCGCCGGGCTCGCCGCGGCGCTGCTGCTGGAGCGCGCCGGCCACCAGGTCACGCTGATCGAGCGCTTCAAGGATCCGCAGCCGCTCGGCTCGGGGCTGATCCTGCAGCCGAGTGGGCTCGCCGTGCTGCACGAGCTCGGGCTCGCCGCGCCGCTGGTGGCGGCCGGCAGCCGGATCGACCGGCTGTTCGGATTGAATGCGATCTCCGGCTCGGTGGTGCTGGACGTGCGCTACGGCGCGCTGAACAACGGCTCCTTCGGCATCGGCATCCATCGCGCTGCCCTGTTCGACGTCCTGTTCGCGGCAGTGAAGGCGCGCCCGATCGCGATCGAGACCGGGATCGAGATCGCCGATATCGAGGCCGGCGCCGATGGCCGCCCGGCCTTCGTCACGGCCGCCGGGCGCCGGGTCGGGCCGTTCGACCTTGCCATCGACGCCTCCGGAACGCGCTCGCCCTTGCTCGGCCGCGCCGCCCGCCCGATGGTGCGGCGGCCGCTATCCTATGGCGCGCTCTGGGCCAATGTCCCGCTCGGCGATGACGGCTTCGACCCCCATGCGCTGGAGCAGCGCTATCATCGGGCCAGCATGATGGTCGGCGTCCTGCCGATCGGCCGCCATGGGGCGGAGCCGGGCCCGCTGGCCTCGGTCTTCTGGAGCCTCAAGCCCGAGGCCCATGCGGGCTGGCGCAGCGCTGGCCTGGCCTCCTGGAAAGCGGAGGCCGAGCGCTACTGGCCGGCGATCGCGCCGCTGCTGGCCAGGATCGTCGATCCGGACCAGTTCACGCTCGCCAGCTATCGCCACCAGACCCTGCCGCTTCCCTATGGCGACCGGCTGGCCTTCATCGGTGACGCGGCCCATTCGACCAGCCCGCAACTGGGGCAGGGGGCCAATATGGCGCTGCTGGATGCCCTGGCGCTCACGCGGGCGCTGGTGGCTGAGGCCGATCTCGACCGGGCGCTGCGCCACTATGCCGGTTTGCGCCGCTGGCATGTCCGGCTCTATCAGGCGGCAAGCCGGATGTTCACGCCATTCTATCAGTCCGACAGCTTGCTCCTGCCGCTGATCCGCGATCATCTGGTCCCGCCGCTCGCGCGCCTGCCCGGCAGCGGCCACCTGCTCGCCTCGCTGGTCTCGGGGCTGGTCGGGGACCCGCTGCGAAAACTCGACCTGAAGGAGCCCTGCATGGATGCTGCAATCGGCCGCCTGGCCTTCGCCGGCGAGGGGACGCGCGGATGACGATCGGCTTGAACCAGATCGCGCTCGGCCTCGGCATCCTGGGCTTTGCCTGCTTCGCCTGGCCGATCATGCAGCGGCTCAGCGGCAAGGCGGCGCCCGAGGCGCTCGGCAGCGGCAAGAGCCTGCGCTCGCCGCTCTGGTGGGCAGGATTCGTGCTGACGGTCGCAGCGATCTTCCTGCAGCGCATCGCCAGCCAGCAGGCCGGCGGCGGCTGAGACGTGCGAACCTCCCGCGCTTCAGCTGGTGGCGATCGGCCCTTGATCGCCCGCGATCATTGGCGGCAAATGCTGTTCGCATGATCCTTGGCGCGTGAGCAGGTTATGTCGATCCATCTCGAAATCCGCAGCTATCGCGGCGGCGATCGCCACCGCCACGACTACAGCCAGATCCTGCTGCCGATGCACGGGGCCATGCGGCTCGACGTCGAGGGGCGTATCAACGTCGTTTCGAGCAATTGCGTCGCCATAATCCCGCGCGATCACGAGCATGATTTCGAGCCGAGCCACGATTGCAGCATGCTCATCCTCGATGTCGAGGCGACGGCGTTCGCCGCCGAGGCGGCTCCAGCGCTGCTGCGCGATCCCCTGCCATCGCTGACACGGATCGAGCCCTGGCTGTGGCGGATGTTCCGCCAGCTCGGCGCCGAGGTCGAGGCCGGCGCATGCCGGGCGAGCGACGCGGCCCGGATGATGCTGACCGGGCTCGACCTCGTCGAGCCGGCAACGCCGCCGCAGCCCTGGTCGCGGTCCGCTTCCCGTGTCCTCGATGTCGCCGGCGATGCGCAGGCGAACAGTGTCGTGGAGATGGCCAGGATGGCCGGTCTCGGCCAGAGCCGGTTCTATGCGCTGTTCCGGGCGACCACCGGCCAGTCGCCGAAGCAGCTGCAGCTCGGCCGGCTGTTCGACGAGGCGGTCGAGAGACTGGTCTCGACGTCGCTGCCGGTCTCCGAGATCGCCTACGGACTGGGCTATCAGAATGCCTCGTCCTTCAACCGGCAGTTCAAGCGGCGCTTCGGGCTGACGCCGTCCGAGTTTCGCGCCGCGAACCGGAGCCGGGCGCGAGGCTGAGCCGCGACAGCGCAGCTTCGGTCAAATCATTCGGAGTTTCGGCTCATCACGGCCTCGCGGGCATGCGCTAAGTTCGATGCTCGCGATCCGCCGCACAGGGACTGCTCCGATGAAACTCACCGATTTCAAGGTTCTGACATTCGACTGCTACGGCACGCTGATCGACTGGGAGACAGGCATCTGGAACGCGCTGCAGCCGCTCCTCAGCGCCGGCCGGCTCGATCTCGGCCGGGAGGAGGCGCTCGCCCGCTTCAGCGGCTATGAGAGCGAGCTGGAAGACGCGGCGCCCTCGCTGCGCTATCCCACGCTGCTCGCCGCCGTCCATGCGCGCTTTGCCAAGGATCTCGGCGTCGATATCCATGCCGACCTGAACGAGCGCTTCGGCGCCTCGGTGCCGGACTGGCCGGCCTTCCCGGACTCCGCTGAAGCGCTCGCCTATCTCAAGCGGCACTACAAGCTGGTGATCCTCTCCAATGTCGACCGCCAGAGCTTCGCGGCCAGCAATCGCAAGCTCGGCGTCAGCTTCGACGCCATCTACACCGCCGAGGATGTCGGGTCCTACAAGCCCGATCCGCGCAATTTCGCCCATCTGCTCGAGCATCTCGACGCCGATCTCGGCCTCGCGGCGGGCGAGGTGCTGCACACCGCGCAGAGCCTCTTCCACGACCATGTGCCGGCGGAGCGGGCAGGGCTGGCGCGCTGCTGGATCGACCGCCGCTTCGGCATGGCGGGCAGCGGCGCGACGCAGGTGCCCGCGAACCGGCCGAAGGTGGACTTCCATTTCAAGAGCATGGCCGAGCTGGCCAAGGCGCATCGCGAGGCCGTCGGGGGCTGACCGGGCAAGGCCTCGCCGCCGCGTTGTCAGGCGGCTTCAGCCCTTGAAGCCGCCGGCGTCGAGGAAGGCGCGCTCTTCCTGCGTGGTGTCGCGGCCGAGCACCTCGTTACGATGCGGGAATCGGCCGAAATCGCGAATGATGTCGCGGTGGATGATCGCGTATCTGGTGCTGTCCTCGTCGCCAGACGCGCGGCTGAGCTCGATGCAGCGCTCCTGATCGGCCAGTTCCTCGGAATGCATGAAGGGCATATAGAAGAAGCGCCGCTCCGGATTGTCGAACTGCTCGTCGAAACCGCGCGCCAGGGCGCGCTGGGCGACCGCCACGGCCAGCGCGTCGCTGGCGAAGGCCTCGGGCGTGCCGCGATAGAGGTTTCGCGGGAACTGATCGAGGAGGATGAGGAGGGCGTAGACGCCCTCCGGCGTGTCCTCCCAAGCACCGAGCCTGCCTGCGGCGGCGGCCTGCTGGGCCTCGAGGAAGCGCCTGCGGATCTCGGCATCGAAGGCGTCGTCCTTGGCGAACCATTTGTCCGGGCCGGCTTCCCGCCAGAAGGCGAGAATCTCGGCGGCGTCAGGCAGGCTCATGCTGTCTCTCCATGTTGCCCGCAGACTGGCGCATCGCGAGCCGAAACGGAACCCGGCGCGGCCGCGGGCGCAACTGCCATGGACCTACTTGCGCCGGGAAAATCCTTGCTGTAGAGACCGAACCGTAACGTACGGTACTGACCCTTGGCCGCCACCTCCGACCCAATCAGCGACGGACCGACCGCCCGACAGCAGGCGGTGCTCGATGCCGTGCTCGGCCTGATGGTCGAGAGGGGCGAGCAGCTGACGATGACGGCGGTCGCCCGGCGCGCGAGCTGCTCGAAGGAGACGCTCTACAAGTGGTTCGGCGACCGCGACGGGCTGCTGACGGCGACCGTGCAATGGCAGGCCTCAAAAGTCCGCGCCGGCAATTTCGACCGCCAGAAGCTCGACGCCCTGACCCTGCGCGAAAGCCTCGCCCGTTTCGCCGCGAACTGGCTCAGCGTGATATCGAGCGAGACTTCGATCGCGCTCAACCGCATCGCGATCAGCCAGTCCGGCTCGAAGGACGGCACGCTCGGCGTCATCGTGCTGGCGAATGGGCGCGTCGCCATCGGCGAGCGGCTGAAGCCGGTGCTCGATGCCGGCCGCGAGGCCGGGCTGCTCGCCTTCGACGACACCGAGACGGCGTTCCGGACATTCTTCGGGCTCGTCGGCCGCGACGTGCAGATCCGCCTGCTGCTCGGCGACGCGCTCAAGCTCAGCGCGGCCGAGATCGAGCGCGACGCCGCCCGCGCCACAGACCAGTTCCTCGCCCTTCACGGGCGGCTTGCCGCCGCACCGAAAGCTTGAAGAAACCAGCCATCCAAGGAAGGACATTGCAATGCGCGTTTATTACGACCGCGACGCGGACATCAATCTGATCAAGGGCAAGAAGGTCTGCATCGTCGGCTATGGCAGCCAGGGCCATGCGCACGCGCTCAACCTGCGCGATTCCGGCGTCAAGGAGGTTGCGATCGCGCTCAAGGCCGGCTCGGCCACCCGCAAGAAGGCCGAGGCCGCCGGCTTCAAGGTGATGACGCCGAGCGAGGCCGCCAAATGGGCCGACGTGATGATGATGCTGACGCCGGACGAGCTCCAGGCCGACATCTATCGCGACGAGCTGCACGGCAACATGAAGGAAGGGGCGGCGCTGCTCTTCGCGCACGGCCTCAACGTGCATTTCAACCTGATCGAGGCCCGCAAGGACCTGGACGTGCTGATGGTCGCCCCGAAGGGCCCCGGCCACACCGTCCGTTCCGAATATGAGCGCGGCGGCGGCGTGCCGACCCTGATCGCGATCCATCAGGATGCGACCGGCAACGCCCATGACCTCGGCCTGTCCTATGCCTCGGCCAATGGCGGCGGCCGCGCCGGCATCATCGAGACGACCTTCAAGGAAGAGTGCGAGACCGACCTGTTCGGCGAGCAGGTCGTGCTCTGCGGCGGCCTGGTCGAGCTGATCAAGGCCGGCTACGAGACCCTGACCGAGGCCGGCTACGCGCCCGAGATGGCCTATTTCGAGTGCCTGCACGAAGTGAAGCTGATCGTCGACCTGATCTACGAGGGTGGCATCGCCAACATGAACTACTCGATCTCGAACACGGCCGAGTTCGGCGAATACGTCACCGGCCCGCGCATCATCACGCCTGAGACCAAGGCCGAGATGAAGCGCGTGCTGACCGACATCCAGTCGGGCAAGTTCACCCGCGACTGGATGCTCGAGAACAAGGTCAACCAGACCTCGTTCAAGGCGACCCGCGCCCGCATGGCCGCGCATCCGATCGAGGAAGTCGGCGCCAAGCTGCGCGACATGATGCCCTGGATCAAGGCCAAGGCCCTGGTCGACAAGACCAAGAACTGAGCTTCCCATCCTGATTCAAGTCGATCCGGTCCTGATTCAGGTTTCCCGGATTAGACGTTGAAATGATTGATGAAACGGGCGCCGCAAGGCGCCCGTTTCTGCGTTTGGCCCAGCTCGCCTTTGCCGATAGGGAACTGCGTGCGCTCCCGGCGCGTTGATGATCAGCGACGAAATCGGGAGCTTGCGATGCGCGAGAACGAATGGCGGCGGAGTCGCCTGATCGACGAGGTCCGGGACAGAGGCAGGGCGGCGCGTGTCGTCCCGATGCCGGACCGTGACATCGGCGAGAGCACGGCTCTGGCCATTCTGATCGTCAGCGCCACGATCGCGATCGTGGTCAGTGCGCTCGCCACGACGTTGCTGTGAGCGGTGACGGCATCGCGAAAGGAGCGGTCATGACGGATGTGAAGAACCCGAAGGACGATCGGCTCGAGGATCTCAAGGGTGGCGACCCGATCCCGCCGATGCGGGCGGACGACCACAGCTCGGAGGATCCGGCGGTGGAGACGCCGGTCGAGGCGAGGCAGGGCTTTCTGGATCGACCGGTCCTGATGGTGCTGATCGGCGGTCTCGCTCTGGCGGTGCTCGCCTGGATCGTGGTGGAGCTGGTTGCCTACTGAGAAACACTTGCGTGCAAGGGGAGGCGGCTATGAGGACGATGAACCTGACCCGGGTGATCGACAGTCCGGCCTGCGCACGGGTCCTGCTTGGCGTGTCGCTCGCGATTGTGCTGGCGGCCGTGTTTGGGCTTTTCAACTACTGACAATGGCCGTCCTGGGCCTGCTGTAGAAGCATGCGGCGCCCATCTGCGCCGCGAAAAGTCAGGCATGTCGCAATTTTCGGTGAGCAAGCTCCTCGACAGCGAGATCGTGCTGGTGCGCGATGTCGTCTGCTCTGGTGAATGCCGGCATCGGAGCGGCGAGGAATGGGCGCACGCGACCCATCTGGTCTTCCCGTATCGCGGCGTCTTCGTCCGCCATGTCGGACGCGACGACGCCGTCGCGGAGAGCAACCAGGTCCTCTTCTTCAATCCTCATGAGGGCTACCAGGTCAGCCACCCCGTTCCGGGTGGGGATGCCTGTCTCGACCTGCGCCTCAGCGAAGACACCTTGCATGAGCTTGCGCCGGTGGAGTTGCTGCTCAAGGGCACGCCGGCGTTCCTGACGCAACGCCGGCGCATCGATCCGCGCGCGCAGGCCCTTATTGCCCTGCTGCGGCACAGCCTGCATCGCGGCGTCGCCGAGCCGCTCGAAGCGGAGACGCTGGCGCTGACCCTGGTGCGGCGGGCGCTGGGCGAACGCACCTCGCATGCTGCCGGGGCCTCCATCGGGCGGCGCAAGCTGGTTGACAGGGCCAAGCTCGTGTTGGCTTCCGATCTCGCCCGGCGCTGGACGCTGGCCGAGATCGCGCGCGAGGTCGGGGTCTCGCCGGTCTACCTCACCCAGGTCTTCGCCCAGGTCGAGGCCGTGCCGCTCTATCGCTATCAGCTGCGCCTGCGGCTGGCGCGGGCGCTCGACCTGCTCGGCGAGTATGACGACCTGACCCAGCTCGGGCTCGAGCTCGGTTTCTCCAGCCACAGCCATTTCAGTGCGGCCTTCCGGCAGGCTTATGGCCGCACGCCGGCGGAGTTCCAGCGCTCGCTCAATCTCCGCTGACAGAAGCTGTCACTGATCGCGAAAGATTCTGACAGCGGCTGACAGTCAGAGGGTGTCCTCTTCCGTCATCACAACGACGGAGACAGGTCATGATCAGCTTCATCATCGGATCGGCCAAACCCGTGCTCGGGGCGCTCGACGTGCTCGGGCGGATTCTTGGCGGGGTCAGCCTCTGGCTGCAGTCGCGCCGCGACTATCGCACCCTCTGCGACATGACCGAGCGCGAGCTGCGCGATCTCGGTTTGCGCGACAGCGATCTGCGCGATGCGACGGCCGCCCCCTTTTTCGGCGATCCGACCGCGATCATCTCGCTGCGCGCCGAGGAACGGCGCGGCCTGGCGGGTGGGGAAAGCGTCGACGAGGTCCTGCGCGGTCTGAGCGCGGGAGCGCCGGCTCGGCCGGAGCGGATCGCTAAAGAATCCGACAGCGCCGGAAGCGGTCGGGTGGTCTTTCTCAGGGCGGCCGAATGAGCGGCCCAGAGAAGGAGAAAAGGCCATGAGCGGAACCTGCGCCGCCTGCGATTGCGAGCTCGACGACAATCCGATCAAGGTCACGGTCGGCGGCAACACCGTCGAGGTCTGCTGCGACGACTGTGCCCAGGCGCTGCGCGAGGCGGACGCTTCGCAGGCGCAGGGAAGCGGGAGCTAGCCTGCCGCAAAAAAGAGCCGGCCGTGCAAGACGGCCGGCTCGTCCATTTTGATCGGGATCAGAAGGTGACGTGGTCCTTGATGTCGGCCTCGACGTTGGAGGGCAGCACGCTGCGCTTCACCAGATCGTCGAAGTTCTTGAACTTCGCCTTGGCGCGCTCCTCGACGATCTTCTTGGAGCGCGCCTCGCCGATGCCCTTGAGCTGCTCGAGCTCGCTGGCGCTGGCGGTGTTGATGTTGATCTTCTTGGTCTGGGCCTGGGTGGCGGGCGCTGCAGGCTTGGCGGGCTGGGCAGCCGGTGCGGCGGGCGTCGTGACGGGAGCGGCCGGCTTGGCCGGGGTCGCAGGCTGGGTTGCGGTCTGCGCGAAGGCCGGGCCGGCGGCGAGAGCGAGCGCGGCGAGGCCGATGGCGAAACGAGACATGGTCATGATCTCGACTCCTGTAAGTCCTGCCCGGTGGAGCTGGAGCGCGGATGCCGGGCCGTCCGCGCCGCCGCGCCGGTGGTGAACCGGAGGATCCGGTCTCGACGCGATGGCCGGACTTTCGGCCGGCGCGCCTGAACGCGATCTGAGGCACTCGTTCAGGTGGCGTTTTGTTTTCGCCGGGGTACTGCCGCTATTTGCCGGTGAACTGCATCATGTATTCGGAGAAGCGCCCGGCACCGTAGATCAGGCCGAAGCCCCAGGCGAAGGAGGCGGCGAAGTTCGCCAGCTGGAAGGGCCAGAACGGCATTTTCACGATGCCGGCGACGAGCGCGATCACCGCCCGGATCGGCCCGAAGAAATGGCCGATGGCGACGCCGAGCACGCCCCATTTCTCGAAGAAATCATGGCCGCGCTGGAGTAGCGCAGGATTGTCGCGCAGTGGCCAATGGTCGCCGACGCGCGGGCCGAGAATCAGGCCGGCCCAGTAGGAAACCCAGAACCCGGACGCTGCGCCGAGCGCAGCTGCGAGCGAGAGCGGCACGAGATTGAGGCCGGAGGCGCCGGCAATCGCGCCGAAGGCCGTGAAGAAGACGGTCGCCGGGACAAGCCAGGAGAGGATCGCGACGCATTCGGCGAAGGCGATGAGAAAGACGATCGGCGCCGCCCAGTACTGGTTGTCGCGCATGAACGCGACGAGCTCGTGCATCCATTGCTCAAGCGAGGGCATGGGCCGGCGATTCTCCTGAGAGCGGCGAACGATATCGGGAGCGATAGAGCAGAAGCGTCGCTTTTTTGCTACCTCTGCCTCCTTGTTGGCCGGACCCGGTGTCGCAGGGCGGGTTGCCTTCGCGATCCGATCGCCTAGTGTTCGCGGCGAACGGAAATAAGCCGCGCGCCGGGACGGCGGCGACGGCAGGGGATGAGATATCCATGGAGTCCAAGGTCAGCCCGCCCGGCGATGCGGGCGCGGCAGCAGAACAGCCGGCTGTCGGCCTCCATGGGCTCGACATCACTTTCCAGCTCGACGGCGGCAAGCGCTACAAGGCGGTGACGGGGATCGACCTTTCCGTCTCGGCGGGCGAATTCGTCTCCGTGGTGGGGCCGACCGGCTGCGGCAAGTCGACCTTGCTGAACGCCGCCGCGGGGCTGCTGGTCCCGTCGGCCGGCAAGGTCGAGATCTTCGGAAAGCCGCTTTCGGGGCTGAACGGGCGCGCCGGCTACCTGTTCCAGCAGGATGCGCTGATGCCGTGGAAGACGGCGCTCGACAACGTCAAGGTGGCGCTGGAGCCGATGGGCGTTCCCGCCACTGACGCCGACAGCCGCGCCCGCGAATGGCTCGCCCGCGTCGGCCTGCGCGCCTTCGTCGACCGCTATCCGCACATGCTGTCAGGCGGCCAGCGCAAGCGCGTCAGCCTGGCGCAGATGCTGATCCGCAACCCCGAGATCCTGCTGATGGACGAGCCTTTCGGGCCGCTCGACGCGCAGACGCGTCAGATCATGGGCAATCTCCTGCTCGATCTCTGGTCGAAGGACCGCAAGGCGCTGATCTTCGTCACCCACGATCTGGAAGAGGCGATCGCGCTGTCCGACCGCGTGGTCGTGATGTCCGCCGGCCCGGCCGCGGGGATCGTCGCCGACTATAAGGTCAGCCTGCCGCGGCCGCGCGACATTGCCGAGATCCGGCTGGAAAAGGCCTTTCACGAGATCCATCGCGATATCTGGTCGTCGCTCCGGGTCGAGGTGCAGAAGGCCTATGCGATGGGCGAGGGCAAGGAACTGGTCGAAGGAGAGCAGGCGTGAACCGGTTCGTACTGCTTGCGCTGCAGATCCTCGTCGCGCTGGTCTTCCTGCTGATCTGGCATGTGGTGACCTCCTATCCGCTGTTCGGCGAGGTCAAGACGATCCAGTTCTTCTTCTCGACGCCGGGCGAGGTGCTGGCGCGCACGTTCAAGCAGCTGACCGGTGGCGAAATCTACTACCATCTCGGCATCACGCTGACCGAGACCGTGCTCGCCTTCGTCATCGGCTCGGCCGCCGGCATCTTCTTCGGCTTCACCTTCGCCCGGCGCGAATTGCTGGCGGCGGTGTTCGACCCCTATATCAAGGCGGCGAACGCCCTGCCGCGCGTCGTGCTGGCGCCGATCTTCGCGCTCTGGTTCGGGCTCGGCATCTGGTCGAAGGTGGCGCTCGGCTTCACGCTCGTCTTCTTCATCGTCTTCTTCAACGTCTATCAGGGCGTGCGCGAGGTCTCGCCGACGGTGCTGGCGAACGCTCGCATGCTCGGCATGAACGAGCGCCAGCTTTTCCGCCATGTCTACTGGCCCTCGGCCCTGACCTGGATGTTCTCCTCCCTGCACACCTCGGTCGGCTTCGCGCTGGTCGGCGCGGTGGTGGGCGAATATCTCGGCTCCTCGGCCGGGCTCGGCTACAAGATCCACGAGGCCGAGAGCGTCTTCGACGTCACCGGCGTCTTCTCCGGCATGCTGATCCTGGCGATCTTCGTGATCGCGATCGACTCGCTGGTGACGCTGGTCGAGAAGCGGCTCTTGGTCTGGCGGCCGGGGCAGAGCTCGACGACCACGACGTGAGGCTCGTCGGGGCACGTGAAAGGCGGCTGCGCCCACCTTTACTGGCGCATTTCCGTCAGGGCCCTTTGCAGCGGCGCGGGCGAGACCTGGATCGGCCCCTCGAACGGGGCGTCCATATCCACGATCAGGTAGATCGCTCCGCCGATGAGGGCCGAGGCCGCGACGAAGCTCGTCACGATCACGGCGTTTCTCGGGGCCCGGAAGCCGAAGGTCGCAAAGATCAGCATCAGCCAGGCCACGAGCATCAGCACGAGCGGCCTCGGGATCGAGCCCTCGGCCTGCTCCACCAGCCCCCAGCGCAGTTCCAGCACCTTGCGATACTGTTCTCGGATGTCGTTCCAGATCGAGAGCTGGGGGTCGGCGCGCGGTTCGAGGGCTCGCAGGCCGGCCCCGAGCTCCTGAAGCAACCGTTCGGACGTCCTGTCGGACAGGCCGCCCTCCGCCGTCCAATGGCCGTTCGCGGCGCGCTCGGCATAGGCGACGAGCCGCTGGCGTGCCTGGCCGGCGTCCGGCCCGTAGAGGACAAGCATCCTGTCGAGCAGGATCAGCCCGGTCGCGTAGCTGTGCACGTCCCGATTGACCGCGTCGAACTTGCCCTTGGCCGAGCTGATCATCAGGCCCAGCACCAGAGACGTCATCACCACGAAGATGTTGGCGATCAGCCGCATCACGCTGTGGGTGTCGTCCTGCCGCTGCCGGGCCGGCAACCTCTCGTAGAAGAAGAGCGCTCCCAACGAGGCTCCGGTCAGGCAAAGAAACACGAAAATCGCAATGCGGACCTCGTTCATGGCACGTCCCCGTCTGGCTGTTTCGGCAGGTAGCCATGCGCTGACGCGCAAAGAGGTCGCTTTATTCTGTCCGGCGCATCGGATTCTTGCCGGCAGATCGGATTCTTGCTCCGGGTCGACGATCTCGCCTATTGTCGTCCCGAACGCGCCCGTCAGAAGCGCCGACATCATTCAACCGGAGGATTATACCCCATGTTTCTGTCCCGTCGCGGCGCATTGGCTGCGCTCGCCCTGTCGACCGCGCTCGGCTTTTCGCCCCATGGCGCGCTGGCCCAGAATGCCGAAAAGCCGAAGCTGACGCTCGGCGTCGGCGGCAAGCAGCTGCTCTATTATCTGCCGCTGACGATCGCCGAGAAGAAGGGCTTCTTCAAGGACCAGGGTCTCGAGGTCGAGATCAACGATTTCGGCGGCGGCGCCAAGTCGCTGCAGGCGCTGGTCGGTGGTTCGGTCGATGTCGTCACCGGCGCCTATGAGCACACCATCCGCATGCAGGCCAAGGGCCAGGACATCCGCGCCGTGATCGAGCTCGGCCGCTTCCCGGCGATCACCATCGCGGTGCGGAAGGACCTTGCCGACAAGGTCAAGACGGCGGCCGATTTCAAGGGGCTGAAGATCGGCGTGACCGCGCCCGGCTCCTCGACGGCGCTGACCGCGCAATACGCGATGGTCAAGGCCGGGCTGAAGGCGACCGACGCGCCGATCATCGGCGTCGGCGCCGGCGCCAGCGCGGTCGCGGCGATCAAGCAGAAGCAGGTCGACCTGATCTCGCATCTCGACCCGGTGACCTCGAAGCTCGAGGCCGATGGCGATGTCGTGGCGCTGATCGACACGCGCACCGAAGCCGGCACCAAGGCGCTGTTCGGCGGCGCGAACCCGGCTGCCGTGCTCTATCTCAAGAACGACTTCGCCGAGAAGAACCCGGTGACCACGCAGAAGCTGGTCAACGCCCTGATGAAGTCGCTGAAATGGCTGGAGACGGCCAAGCCCGAGGATGTCGCCGACCTGGTGCCGCCGGAATACCTCCTCGGCGACAAGCCACTCTATCTGCGCGCGGTGAAGAATTCGCAGGAAAGCTATTCGCGCACCGGCATCTCGACGCCCGACGCGATGAAGAGCATGTACGATTCGCTGAAGCTGCTCGATCCCGAGCTGGCGACGTCGAATGTCGACCTGTCGAAGACCTTCATCGATACCTTCGCCAAGAAGGCGGCGGCGGGGTCGTAGTACAGGGCGTCATGGTCGGCCTTGAGCCGACCATCTCTTGCAAGAGATTCTCGGGCCTGCGCTGCGCTTCGCCCGAGAATGACGGCCACGGGAATGATCGGTCCCTTCACGGCTTTCGATTTGCGCGCGGCGCGGCAGCGGTTAGGTTCGGCCCTCTGCGTTTCGCTGAAGGCCGTGCCTGCCCGCCATGAACATCCTCTCGATCCAGTCCCATGTCGCCTTTGGCCATGTGGGCAATGCCTCGGCCGTCTTCCCGATGCAGCGCCTCGGCGTCGATGTCTGGCCGATCCATACGGTGCAGTTCTCGAATCACACCGGTTACGGCGCCTGGAAGGGGCGGGTCTTCGACGGCGGCATGATCGACGAGGTGATGGAGGGTATCGCCGAGCGCGGCGTGCTGCCGTCCTGTGACGGCGTCCTGTCGGGCTATATGGGTTCGGCCGATATCGGCCATGCCATCCTCTCGGCCGTCGAGCGCGTGCGTGCCGCCAATCCCAAGGCGCTCTATTGCTGCGACCCGGTGATCGGCGATGTCGGGCGCGGCGTCTTCGTCCGGCCGGGCATTCCCGAATTCATGCGCGAGCAGGCGGTGCCGGCGGCCGATATCGTGACGCCGAACCAGTTCGAGCTCGAACTCCTGACCGATATCGAGGTGAAGACGCTGGCCGATGCGCATCGCGCCGTCGAGACCCTGCGCGATGCCGGGCCGAAGGTCGTGCTGGTGACCTCCCTCGTCACCGAGGAGACGCCGGACTCCGCCATCGACATGATGGCCGCCGACGCGCAAGGCGCCTTCCGGGTGCGCACGCCGAAGATCGACATCAGCGTCAACGGAGCGGGCGATGCGATCGCCGCGCTGTTCTTCGTGCATTTCCTGCGCGAGGGCTCGGCCGCGACGGCGCTCGCCAAGGCCGCGTCCTCGATCTACGGCCTGCTGAAGCGGACCAAGGAGGCCGGGTCGCGCGAGATCCTGACGGTCGCCGCGCAGGACGAATTCGTGACGCCGTCGCAGCTCTTCACGTCCGAAGCGCTCTGAGCGGCGGGCCGAAGCGATGAAGCTGCGCGTCGGCACCTTCAATGTCGAGAACCTCCTGACCCGCCACCGTTTCGAGAATGGCGGGCGGATCGACACCGCCGCCGCGATGTCGCTGTTCCATTTCCCGCGCGCCGACCAGCGCGACGCCGTCGAGCGCTCGCTCGCGGTGGCGCTCGAGGACGACAAGCGCCAGATGACGGCGCTCGCCATCGCCGAGGCGCAGGCCGATCTCTGGATGCTGCAGGAGGTCGATTCGCTCGCCAGCCTGCAGGCCTTCTTCGCCAATTACGTCCATCGCATCGCCGATCACCGTTACGGCCATTTCACGCTGCTGGATGGCAATGACCGGCGCGATATCGATATCGGCTTTGCGGCACGGCGCGATCTCGTGACGCCGCAGGCGGTCCGCGTCGTCTCGCACAAGGAGATGAGTTTTGCGGCAGCCGGGGCCTATGACGCCGCCGCCTTGTCGCCGTTCGGCATCCGCGCCAGCGACCGGGTCTTCGCCCGCGATTGCCTGGCGGTGGAACTGAGCTTCGGCGACCATTCGCTGACGCTGTTCGGCTGTCATCTCAAATCGATGAACAACGGCCGCGAGGACGGGCGGCAGGCGACCTTGCCGATCCGCCGCGCCGAGGCGATCGCGATCAGGCACATCGTCAAGACCCGGTTCGGGTCGGGCTGGCGCGAGGCGAACTGGATCGTGCTGGGCGATCTCAACGGCTATCGCACCGGGCTCGGGCCGGGCGGCGAGGCCGTCGACGAGGGCGATAGCGGCATCGAGCCGCTGCTCGAGGATTTCGCCGTCGATCCGATGGAGAGCCTGCCGGCGCATGAGCGCTGGACGCATTTCCGGCGCTACTGGTCGGAGGAGCGCCAGCAACTCGTCGAGAGCCATATGCCGCTCGACCATATCCTGCTCTCGCCGGCGCTGGCCGCCGCCAATCCCCGGCCCGCCATGCAGATGATCCGCCGCGGCTTGCCCTATCGCGTACCGCTCGACCCGCGCGCGCCCGACCGCTCGATGGCGCGGCTCGCGACCAGCTGCGACCGCTATCCGCGCGTCGGCTGGGACAGGCCCAAGGCGTCGGACCATTGTCCGCTGACCATCGACCTCGTGCTGCCGAAGACCGACATGCCGGCGGCCGGGCGCGGCCGATGAGCGGCGTGGTCGATGGAGGCATCGTCGCGCTCGAGCGGATAGAGGCCGTGGTCGAGCCCTATGACTGGGCTTTCGCACGGCAGAACGAGGCCGCCATCGCGGCGCATTGGGCGGCGATCAGCGCCGGCAAGCCGGCGATGTTCAACGGCCGGATCATGCTGCAGCATCGCGCGGCGATCGAGGGCGGCGTCTTCCGCGCCGGCTATTTCGAGACCGACTATGCCGCCTTCATGACCTGGCGCGATGCCGGGCACCCCGGCGCGACGATCCGCAACGGGTTCGCCATGGCGGCGCTGCGGGCCACCGACGGCGCCTTCCTGTGCGGGCGCATGGGCGAGCACACGGCCAATCCCGGCAAGATCTATTTCGCCGCCGGCACCCCGGACCGCGAGGATCTCCGGGCCGATGGCAGGCTGGACCTCGCCGGCAGCGTCACCCGGGAGCTTTGCGAGGAGACCGGCCTGAGCCTCGACGAGATCGCCGTCGGGGCCGGCTGGACGGCCGTGATCCTGCCCGGCCGGATCGCCTTCATGCGCCCGGTCGCGCTGGCCTGGCCGGCTGCCGAGGCGCGCGCGCTCATGCTATCGCGCATCGCCAGGCAGGCCGAGCCGGAGCTCTCCGACATCGTCATCATCCGCAGCGCCGACGATTGCGACGGTCTCGACATGCCGCCTTTCATGCGACGCTATCTCGCCCATATCTATGGGCAAAGCTGAAGCCTCCCGTTCCCCGGAAAGTGCCGAGATGACCGCGCCAGAAGCCATGACCGCGCCAGAAGCCTTGCCGCTGCCCGCCGCCAATCCTTTCGCCGCAAAATGGGAGACGCCCTTTGGCCTGCCGCCCTTCGCGGCAATCAGGCCAGAGCATATCGGGCCCGCTTTCGAGGCGGCGCTGGGCAAGCACAAGGCCGAGATCGCGGCGATCGTCACGGATGCGGCAGAGCCCGGTTTCGCCAATGCCATCGAAGCGCTGGAGCGGGCGGGCCGGGCGCTCTCGCGCGTCGGCGGCGTGTTCTACAACCTCACCGGCGCCGACACCAACGAGGCCCTGCAGGCGATCGAGCGCGAGATGTCGCCGGTCACCTCGCGGCACTGGTCGGCGATCATGATGGATCCCGGCCTCTTCGCGCGGGTCGACGCCGTCTTCGCGCGGCGCGACGAGCTCGGCCTCGACGCCGAGCAGATGCGGCTGCTGGAGCGCACGCATCGCGGCTTCGTCCGCTCGGGCGCGCAGCTCGGCCCCGAGGACAAGACGCGGCTCGCCGCGATCAACGAGCGGCTGGCCGGGCTCGGCACCCAGTTCGGTCAGAACGTGCTCAAGGACGAATCCTCCTATGCGCTGGTGCTCGACGACGAGGCGGCGCTCGCAGGCCTGCCGCCCTTCCTGAAGGCGGCGATGGCGCGCGCCGCCGCCGATCGCGGCCATGCCGGCAAGCACGCGGTGACGCTGTCGCGCTCGATCATCGAGCCCTTCCTGACCTTCTCGACCCGGCGCGACCTGCGCGAGGGGGCCTTCGCTGCCTGGAGCAAGCGCGGGGAGAATGGCGGGGAGAGCGACAATCGCGCCATCGTCGCCGAGATGGTGGCGCTGCGGGCCGAGAAGGCGACGCTGCTCGGCTTCGCCACCTTCGCGCATTTCAAGCTCGACGATTGCATGGCGAAGACGCCGGAGACCGTGCGCGAGCTGCTCGAGCTGGTCTGGAAGCCGGCCAAGGCGCGCGCCGCGCAGGAGGCGGCCGATCTTGCGGCGCTGGCGCAGGGCGAGGGCGAGAACGGCCCGATCCGGCCATGGGACTGGCGCCATTATGCCGAGAAGGTGCGCCAGCAGGCCTATGCGCTCGACGAGGCCGTGCTGAAGCCCTATCTCCAGCTCGACCGCATCATCGCTGCGGCCTTCGACACGGCGGGCAAGCTCTTCGGACTGTCATTCGAGGCGAAGCCGGAGCTCGCCGGCTATCATCCCGATGTCCGGATCTGGGAGGTCAAGGAGGCTGAAAGCGGTCGCCATATCGGCCTCTTCCTCGGCGACTATTTCGCCCGGCCCTCGAAGCGCTCCGGCGCCTGGATGAGCGCCTATCGCGGCCAGCGCAAGCTCGGCGGCGAGGTTCGGCCGATCATCGTCAATGTCTGCAATTTCGCCAAGCCCGAGGCCGGCAAGCCGGCGCTGCTCTCGATCGACGATGCGCGCACGCTGTTCCACGAATTCGGCCATGCCTTGCATGGGCTGCTCTCGGACGTGACCTATGGCTCGCTCGCCGGCACCTCGGTCTCGCGCGATTTCGTGGAGCTGCCGTCGCAGCTCTACGAGCACTGGTTCCTGACCCGCGAGGTGATGCAGCGCTATTGTCTGCATGCCGAGACCGGCGAGCCGATTCCGGAGGCGCTGATCGAGAAGATCAAGCGGGCGCAGACCTTCAACCAGGGTTTCGCGACGGTGGAATACACCTCCTCGGCGCTGGTCGATCTCGCCTTCCATTCGCTGAAGCAGCCGGCGCAGGTCGATCCGCTCGCCTTCGAGGCGGCCGAGCTCGCGCGCATCGGCATGCCGCCGGAGATCACGATGCGTCACCGCACGCCGCATTTCACCCATGTCTTCTCGGGCGACGGCTATTCGGCCGGCTATTACAGCTATCTCTGGTCGGAGGTGATGGATGCCGACGCGTTCAACGCCTTCCTGGAGGCCGGCGACGTGTTCTCGCCCGAGATCGCCGGCCGGCTGAAGCGCTTCATCTATTCCGCCGGCGACACCCGCGACCCGGCCGAGGCCTATACGCTGTTCCGGGGCAGGCTGCCGACGCCGGACGCGCTCCTGGAGAAGCGGGGGCTGGCGGCGTAGAGACCGCTTGCGAATTCTACTGGCGAGGCCGTCTGACGCGGCTGTCTGCGCTTCCGGTGCTCACGGACAGAAAGTCCGCTGCGCTCCGGTTCTCGACAACCACGCCAGCCGACTCACGCCAGCGAATTCTCAAACGGTCTCTTGGGGCTCATCCGTCATGCTCGGGACAAGCCGGACCATGACGGAACGGGCGTCGACTCTCGCCCTACGGATAGCCGAACTTCGTTCTGGTCGCGCGCACCTGGGCGATCGCACCGCCTTCGTTGCCGGCGGCGCAGCTCGAGCGCGCGGTCGCGATCTCGGCGCTGACGCGGCCGTGGACGCCCTTGGTGGTGTGGCCGCTCGCCAGGTCGTTGTCCATGATCGCCTGGAAGCGCTCGACCTCGCCGGCGCAGCCCGTCCCCGTCGGCATGCGGAAGGTGCTCGGCGTCACGCCGGGAGGCGCCTGCCCCGGCGCAGGGGCGGGCGGCGGGCCCGACGTCTGGCAGGCGGCCAGCACCAGACCGAGGCCGGCAAGGAGAGCATGGATGCGCATGGAGCACTCCGGAGACTGGATGACGATGCGACAATGGCTGATTCCAAAGGCCGCGTGAACGCCGCCTTGCATAATCCCACGGCAATCGGCTACACAGTTCGCAACCGAACGAGGAACGCCTGTGGCCGCATCCGCCACCCATGCCCTGATCCTGAACCGCGCCGTTGCGCGGCCGGCCGGCATGCGCGCTCCTCTCGGCCTTGGTCAGCTTCTTCTCCTTAGCCGCCCCTGAGGGCCGGCCGGGCATGCATGCCTGGGCGCTCAGGGGAGTGACGAGAACCGCCTTCCAGACCTAAGCGCGCCTGCCTCGACGATAGCGGCGCCACCCCTATCAGGATGACGACCATGACCAACGCCCCGCAGACCGCCTCGTCCAAGGACCGGGTGCTGATCTTCGACACGACCTTGCGCGACGGCGAGCAATGCCCCGGCGCCACCATGACCTTCGAGGAGAAGCTCGAGGTCGCCGATGTCCTGGACGCGATGGGCGTCGACATCATCGAGGCCGGGTTCCCGATCGCCTCCGACGGCGATTTCGAGGCCGTTGCCGCCATCGCCAAGCGCATCAAGCGCGCGACCGTCGCGGGCCTGGCCCGGGCGATCAGCGCCGACATCGCCCGCGCAGGCGAGGCGGTGCGTCACGCTGTGAAGCCGCGCATCCACACCTTCGTCTCGACCTCGCCGATCCATCTGCAGCATCAGATGCGCAAGACCGAGGAGGACGTGCTGGAGATCATCACCAAGACCGTGACCCAGGCGCGCAACCTCGTCGAGGACGTGGAATGGTCGGCGATGGACGCCACGCGCACCCCGATCGATTATCTCTGCCGAACGGTCGAGGCCGCGATCAAGGCCGGCGCGACCACGATCAACCTGCCCGACACGGTGGGCTACGCCACGCCGGACGAGTATCGCGAGATGTTCCGCGCCGTCCGCGCGCGCGTGCCCAACGCCGACAAGGCGATCTTCTCGGTGCATTGCCATAACGATCTCGGGCTGGCGGTGGCCAACTCGCTGGCCGGTATCGAAGGTGGCGCGCGCCAGGTCGAATGCACCATCAACGGCATCGGCGAGCGCGCCGGCAACGCCGCGCTGGAAGAGATCGTGATGGCGCTGCGCGTGCGCGGCGATGTCCTGCCCTATGACACCGGCATCGAGGCGGCGCTGCTGACACGCGCCTCCAAGGCGGTGGCGACGGCCTGCTCCTTCCCGGTGCAGTACAACAAGGCGATCGTCGGCCGGAACGCCTTCGCGCATGAGAGCGGCATCCACCAGGACGGCATGCTGAAGCACCAGCAGACCTACGAGATCATGACCCCGGAATCGGTCGGCGTCTCCAAGACCTCGCTGGTGATGGGCAAGCATTCGGGCCGCGCCGCCTTCCGCTCGAAGCTGAAGGAGATGGGCTACGATCTCGGCGACAACCAGCTGGAGGACGCCTTCACCCGGTTCAAGGCCTTGGCCGACCGCAAGAAGCACGTCTATGACGAGGATATCGAGGCGCTGGTCGACGAGAACATCGCCTCCGCCCATGACCGTGTGAAACTGGTTTCGCTGACCGTGATCGCCGGCACGCGCGGCCCGCAGCGCGCGACGATGAAGCTCGATGTCGATGGTCGCGTCGTCACCGAAGAGGCCGAAGGCAACGGGCCGGTCGATGCCGTGTTCAACGCGATCAAGGCGATCGTGCCGCATGAGGCCGGACTGGAGCTCTACCAGGTTCATGCCGTGACCGAGGGGACCGACGCGCAGGCCGAGGTCTCGGTCCGGCTCTCGCAGGGCGGCTCGTCGGTGACCGGCCGCGGCGCCGATCCCGATACGCTGGTATCCTCGGCCAAGGCCTATCTCACCGCGCTCAACAAGCTGATCGCGCGCGGCGTGCGCGTGCATCCGCAGGCCGCGGCGGAATAGGCGTCCACCCGTCATTCTCGGGCGAAGCCCTCGGGTCCGGCCTTTGGCCGGCCCAAGGATAAACTCCGCGCAGACCCGAGAATCTCCTGAAAGAGATGCTCGGGTCGAGCCCGAGCATGACGCCGCGCTATACCGGCCAGCCCTTGTCCGGCTTGATCGTCGCGAGCACGAAGGACGAGCGCATGTCGGCGATGCCGGGCAGGGTCAGCAGGCGCTGCATCGCGAACTCGCCATAGGCCTCGATGTCGTCGGCGACGATATGGACCAGCAGGTCGCATTCGCCGGTCATGGCCTGGCAGGAAATCACCTCCTCGAAGGCCTTCAGCTTCTCGACCAGCCGGGTGCGCCAGTCGGGGTCCGATTGCGAGAGCTTGACGAAGGCATAGGCCTCGACGCCATGGCCGAGCGCGCGACGGTCCAGCACCGCGCGGTAGCCCGCGACGATTCCGGCCTCCTCCAGCGCCTTCAACCGGCGCAGGCATGGCGAGGCTGCCATGCCGATCTCATCGGCCAGGGCGGCGTTGGTGATGCGGCCATTGCGCTGAATGGTGCGCAGGATGCGCCGATCGGTTTCGTCGAAACGTGACGGCTTGCTGGCGGTGTGTGGCATGTTCGGACCCGCAGTTCTTGCTATGGGTCACATTCTGCCAATAGCGCTCGAGTGAGACAAGAAATAGTCAGGACCTGACCGCCCGGCGGCGCGATCATCCCTTCAGCAAGGGAGGTGCGCCATGTCCGATCCTTTCATCCGCTCCGGCCTGAAGCCGGAGGAGATTCCGGCCGATTTTGTCGTGGATCAGCGCTTCGAGGCCTATTCCGCCGCCGATCACGAAACCTGGTCGAAGCTGCACAGGCGCCAGGCCGAGCTTCTGCGCGGCCGCGTCTGCGACGAGTTCTTCGAGGGGTTGACCGCGCTCGGCATCGCGGCGGACGGCATTCCCGATTTCCGCGCCATGAACCGGGTGCTCAAGCCGGCGACGGGCTGGGAGATCGTCGCCGTGCCCGGCCTCGTGCCGGACCGGGTCTTCTTCACCCATCTGGCGGAGCGGCGCTTTCCGGCCGGCTTCTGGATCAGGCGACCGGAAGAGTTCGACTATATCGAGGAGCCCGACATCTTCCACGACGTCTTCGGCCATGTGCCGCTCCTGATGAACCCGGCCTATGCCGATTTCGTCGCGGCCTATGGCGCGGCGGGGCTGCGAGCGCAGACGCCCGAGGACCTCGCCCGGCTGGCGCGACTCTACTGGTACAGCGTCGAGTTCGGGCTGATCGAGACCGAGGCGGGACTGCGCATCTTCGGCGCCGGCATCGCCTCGTCGCCGGGCGAGACGATCTTCGCGCTGGAGAGCGCCTCGCCCAACCGGATCGGCTTCGACACGGTGCGGGTGATGCGGACGCGCTACCGGATCGACGATTACCAGCAGAGCTATTTCGTGATGCCGGGCTTCAGGGCGATGCCGGCGCTGGACGAGGCCTCGGTCGAGGCGGCCATGGCGCAGGCGCGCGACCGGGCCGATATCGACCCCGAAATCGTGCTGCCGCGCGACCGCGTGTTCCAGCGCGGCGACGGCAGCCACCACGACAGTACCAAGATCGCCTCCTGAACCCGCCTCTGGGCCTGGTTTTCCCCTGAAATCGACCCGTCGCCGGACTGATCGTCTTGGCGGCGGGCCGGCTCTCGCCTTTCATCGCGAGGCGCGGCGCGAGCTTGGCCGCCGCCGGGCTGGGGAGCGCGAGACATGGGCTATTTTCCGAACTGGACCCTGAAGACCTCCGGCGCGGTGATGCCGGACGAGAGACTGCCGAGCGGGCAGACGGTCATCGCCGGCCTGCAGCATGTCGTCGCCATGTTCGGCGCCACCGTGCTGGCGCCGGTCCTGATGGGCTTCGACCCCAATGTCGCGATCTTCTTCTCGGGTATCGCGACGCTGCTCTTCTTCGTCGTCACGCGCGGGCAATTGCCGAGCTATCTCGGCTCGTCCTTCGCCTTCATCGGCGTGGTCATTGCCGCGACCGGCTATGCCGGCTCCGGCCCCAACCCCAATATCGGCGTGGCGCTCGGCGGCATCATCGCCTGCGGCGCGCTGTATTTCCTCATCGGCCTGGTCGTCCAGGCGGTCGGCACCAGCTGGATCGAGAAGCTGCTGCCGCCAGTGGTCACCGGCGCCGTCGTCGCGGCGATCGGTCTCAACCTGACGGCGGTCGCGATGAACATGATCGCGGCCAGCCCCTACACCAAATGGATCGCGCTGCTGACCGTCGTCGCGGTCGCGCTCGTCGCCGTTTATGGGCGCGGGCTGGCGCAGCGCCTGCCGGTGCTGATCGGCGGGCTCGCGGCCTATGTGATCTATGCGGCGACGGCCTCGTCCTTCGGTGCGCCGACCATCGATTTCGGCAAGATCGCGGCCGCGTCCTGGTTCGGGCTGCCGAACTTCGTGGCGCCGGTTTTCGATGCGCGGGCGATGGCGCTGATCGCGCCGGTCGCGATCATCCTGGTCGCGGAGAATCTCGGGCATATCAAGGGCATCGCGGTGATGACCGGGCGCAATCTCGATCCACTGATCGGGCGTGGCTTCATGGCCGACGGGCTTGCCACCATGATCGCAGGCTCGGGCGGCGGCACCGGCGTCACCACCTATGCCGAGAACATGGGCGTGATGGCGGTGACGCGGGTTTATTCGACGCTGGTCTTCGTCGCTGCCGGCGTGATCGCGCTGATCCTCGGCTTCTCGCCGAAATTCGGCGCGGTGATCGGCACGATCCCCGTCGCGGTGCTGGGTGGCCTCGCCATCGTCGTCTTCGGCCTGATCGCCGCGACGGCCGGCCGGATCTGGGTCGAGAACAAGGTCGATTTCTCCGAGCCGAAGAATCTGCTGACGGTGGCGACGGCGCTGATCCTCGGCGCGGGCGACCTCAAGCTGCCGATCTTCGGCTTCGAGCTCGGCGGCATCGGCACGGCGACCTTCGGGGCGATCGCGCTCTATCATCTGCTGAACCGCAAGGCGGCGTGAGCGGAGAACGCGGCCGGACGCAAGCTTTTCGTCCGGCTGCATATTTCTGTCGCAAACGGGGTGGACAGGGCAGGGGGCGTTTGCTACATCGCCGGCCTGCCTGACGCGGTCTTGAGCCGCGCCGGCGACGCTTCGTGGCGTATGGGTGATTAGCTCAGTTGGTAGAGCAGCTGACTCTTAATCAGCGGGTCGTAGGTTCGAGCCCTACATCACCCACCACGATCTCAATGACTTAGAGACAGCAAGACGACCGTTCTGACAAATGGTCACTGGCTCTATTCTGACAAACCCCCCGCTTTCGTTCTCGCGTCCAAGCGCTTTCGCGCCCTCGCTTGCCCCTGCTTCTCCGACGTTTGAGCGTGCCGGAGCAGGGCGGCAGTGGTCTTGCGGCCGCTCAGCGCACGGAGCTGAGCATCCGTCAGATCGGTCTTTGCACCTTCGACGTTACCGCCGTGGCGCCAGCCCATGAACTTCGCGTCATCCGGGAGTCCGGCAGCCTTTCGAAGCTCCGCACCTCGGCGCCGAAAATAGTCCGGTTGCCAGGGCAGGAGGGCCCGCCACCTCGTGGGTATTTCGGCTCGACTTTTTTCAGGAGCGTAATCTTTCGACGTGAAATTTGACGCCGGTCAAGAAGCCCACCGGCGGCTTCCAGTTTGCTTATCGGTGTATACGCGCCGCAAGGATCTTTTGCTCGTGAGTTGAGTGTTATGAGTAATATGAACCGGGTTGGACTCATGCTGAGAGGTCGAGACAAGCCTCGCAGGGTTTGGTTCGAATCCGGTGCGCGTGCCTCCCGCTCAATTGAACGAAGCTGGACGTTCAATTCCCGGTGGGGAAAGCCGCGGACCGTTGAGCTTTTCAGGTCCTCATTTGCACCGTCGCGACAAATCGAGTTTTTCGCTTTCTGGCCGATATGGCCCGTACGAAAGACCATGATCGCTGCAGTCCGTTATCGGCCGACGCCGCCCTAGTTTCGAGCACCTGACAAGGTCCCGCATGTGCCGGCCGGTGCGGCCGGATACGAAACGCGCCGAAGCGCGGATCATCGGGCCACCTCCGCTCACATTTTCTCTTCAAGCCGCACGGCTTCGCCGCATTGCGCTTTCGGAAGCGCGCCTTCGGGCGTCGATCCTTGCCGGCTCCAAGGTCGTCATGACACTCACCGTTTTGCAAGGCGGCCGCGCGATCGCGGCGCTCGCAGTATTGCAGCTGCACGCGGTCCAAGCCGCGGACAAGCGCGAGGGAGCACGTGGTCCCGGATGGCTCACGTCCATTCTGGAGCACGGCCATCTCGGGGTCGATTTCTTCTTCGTTCTAAGCGGCTTCATAATCCTGCATGTCCACGCGAACGATCGCCGAGGGCTGGCGGCAGCCTCGTCATATGCATGGCGGCGAATCACTCGAATCTACGTGCCATACCTGCCGCTGGTCTTGGCAATCATTGCTCTCTACATCGCGGTCCCAAGCCTTGGAGCCGAGAAAAACTGGAGTCTTTTCACATCCCTCACGTTGATCGCGGCCGAACGGCCGCCAGCGCCGGCCCTTTCGGCCGCTTGGAGCCTCATTCATGAATTAATGTTCTACGCGATCTTCTTGCTCTCGTATTGGGCGCCGGGATTCCGATGGCTGATAGCGACTTGGGTGGTCCTGATCGGGGTGACCAATTATCTGCCTATCGACATAGCGGGGCTCAACTTGCCGCCCGTGCTGCAAGCGAGCCTTAAGGTGTTTCTGTCCCCGCTAAATATCGAGTTCGTTGCCGGCATGATTGCGGCGGTCACGGTCAGATCTCTTTCGTTAGTGTGGGCGCGTGTTGTGCTGGTGGCCGGTATAACCGGACTTGCCGGATTCTTTGCAATCGAGGGAATTTCAAGAGTATGGTTTGGAGTAGCCATGGCGATCGTAATCGTTGGGCTGGTCCGCATGGAAATGGCCGGGGCTATTTCAGCGCCCCGTTGGCTGTTCTTTCTTGGTAATGCATCCTACGCGATCTATTTAATTCACGGTCCGGTCATCTCAATCGCATCGGGCGTCCTTGTCAGCTTTGCGCTGTCCTGGCTTGCGACTATGACCTTGAGTGCCGCCATAGGATTAGGGTGCGGTATTTTGTACCATCTCTTATTTGAAAAGCCGGCTCTGTTGTATATCAACCGTTGGCGCGCGTCGCCGATCCGACAGAGGGCGCTAACAAAACGCTAAACCTGATGCTCCGCGCGAGGTCCGGATCGCCGCCAGGCCACCTGCTCGCATCCCAGATCCGAGCAAACAACGTGCCGGCTTCGTGCCGCGCTAGAGCCGGATCTGATCAGGTTGAATCAACCTGATCAGTGAAGCCGCCTCTAAACTAGTATTAGAGAACGCGTGATCCGATCGGATTGCTTCGCAATCTGATCGGCGCGTGCTCTAGTGGTCAGTTCTTGGGAAGCTCGGTGTTCTTCTCGGTCGGCCTCAGGCGGGCGACATCGCCGATCCTGACATAGAGCTCGAGCAGGGGCCTGACCAGTTTCTGGTTCGCCTCGTTGACCTGTGCCTGATAGGCCTTTGTCTCCGCTTCGCTCTCGATGGTCTTTCCGGCATTCGCGAACAGCACGGCCATCATGCCGAGCATCGCGGTGTTGACCTCGGCCGTCGCCTTGGGGCCGGACTCGGTCGTGAACATGGGAAGCAAGGACAGGTTCTGGGCGCCGACGCGGGCGGTCAATTCCTGCAGCTTGAAAACATCGGCGCGGACATCCTCGCCGGTGACGAGCTTCTGAGCGGTTACGACATAAAGTCCCTGGAAATCCTCCATCTTCGTCCGAAGGTCGCCGTAGTTCCGGATGACGAAGTCGGATTTGAACTTCTGCGCCTCGAATTCAGCGTTCACCCGCGGCGCGAGGAAATAGGTTCCGCTGCCGCCGAGCAGCAGCGCGAACAGCGTGAACCACATCGGCGTCCTGTCGGCGACCAGGAAGGTCTTGATCGCTTCGCGCTTGCGCGTGCGCGGCTGGTCGGAACGTTCCGGTGTCTCGCTCACGGGCGCATCTCCGCTCAGGGCCGCCCGCATGCGCGGCGGTGTGAACATCCATATCCTCGATTTCGTGCCGGAGCTGGCCCGTCATGGCAAGCCCATGGCGACAGCCCTGAGTAGCCCCTGCGGTCCCGGCGCCCGCGCGCAGCCAGAAAGTGCAGAGGCGGCGGTATCGGTTGACGCTCTGCCCGGATCGGGAAATAGGCTTGGTGTCACGCCAGCCGGGACATCCGAATGCTTGCCGAATTCGACCTGATCCTGAAACTGAT
This sequence comes from Allobosea sp., assembly GCF_051860145.1. Classification (GTDB taxonomy): domain Bacteria; phylum Pseudomonadota; class Alphaproteobacteria; order Rhizobiales; family Beijerinckiaceae; genus Allobosea. Next base: position 177,560 of record NZ_JBHYEM010000004.1, read on the forward strand.
CGCCGGCATGCTGGCGGGCGTCGCTGTCGGCTGGGAGCGCACGCTCAAGCAGAAGAGCGCCGGCATCCGCACGTTCGGCCTGGTCGGCCTGGGGACGGCGGCAGCAGCCGGCATCTTCACCGAGCCGGAACATGCCGACGCCGCCAGCCGCGTCGTGCAGGGCGTGCTCACGGGCATCGGCTTCCTCGGCGCCGGTGTCATCATCCTTCGCAACAACGAGACGGCGCCGCGCGGGCTGACCACGGCTGCGGCGATCTGGGTGACGGCCGCGCTCGGCTGTGCGGCGGGGCTGGGGCATTGGCGCATCGTGCTCACCGCGACGGCGCTCGCGCTGGTCCTCCTGGCGATCGACCATTCGATCGAGCGCTGGGCCGGACGCCGTCGCTCGACCGGAGGGGATGCTCCGACCGATCAGACCTTGGGCGGCAGCGAGCCGCGCTCGAAGACCGGTACCGAATCAGGCGGTCCTTCCGGATCCTGACCCGTCGGAATGTCCTCGGCGGCATGGCGGACGGCCTCCTCGGATTCCGTCAGCCCGTCGGCCGTGTCGTTGGCGTCGCTCCCGGCATCGTGACGCTTGCTGCGGGGATCGGGCGGCGCGCCTTCGGTGACGACATCCTCCACGTCGGGGCGCGAGACCGGCCCCTTGAGCCTGTCGTCATCGAGGCGGGCGGGGTTCTCGCGGGGCTTGTCGCGTTGGTTCATGGCGGCTCTCCTCCAATCGAGGGTCTCCCGGACCAAGCCCTCAGGGCGGCCATTGTTCCGCTCCCGCGATGTCACGCGGGCCGCGAACCTTCGCCCCTCCGATGCGTTGATCTCCGGGACAAGGAGTTCTGAATGATCGCGTCGATCAAGCCACAAGCCGTTGCAACAGGCGGCGTGCCCCAGCCGCCCAAGCCGCCGCCGGAGGCGCCGCCTTTGACGCCGGGCGAGGTTCCGCCTGCGCCACCGGTCGAAACGCCGCCGGAGGAGGAGCCGATCGGGGTTCCGCGCGATCCGCCGCCGGAATTGCCTCCGAACGCACCGCCGGAAACGCCTCCGGCAAGCCCGTTCGACCTGCCGCCGGACCGGTCGCCGCGCGAGCCGAACGAGTAGGCATGACGCCATGCCGGAGCGCTCATCGGAAGTCGACGGCGACCTCGAAGCCATGTCGCGCGACCGGTTGATCGTCGAGATTCGCCGTCTGCGCGCCGGCATCCGCGAGCATCGCGATGCCACCGGTCATGACCTGTGCTGGCACCACCCGCAGCTCTGGGGCCTGCTGCCGGAGCCAGTCGACCAGGCAATCGCGGTGCCGCCCTGGCCGAAATTCCTGCGCGGCTGCTTGCGCTATCGCGAGAGCCTCGACCGGCAGCGGCCGGACGCGCCGGCTTTCGAGGGGGAGTACCCGGAGCGGTCGTCAAGTTGACGGATTGGGCCCCGCGACCTGTCCGTCATGGTCGGGCTTGTCCCGACCATCCACGTCTTCCCTTCATCCGCGTCGCAAGACGTGGATGCTCGCCACAAGGGCGAGCATGACGGGGGGCTCAGACCGGAGGCGTGTTGCCTTCGCCAAGATCCCAGTAGAGGCCGGCCATCATGCCCAGCCCCTCGCGGGCGATGGCGACAGGCAGATGCTCGTCCGGTGCATGCTGCGAGCAGCCGGGATAGGAATGCGGCACCCAGATCGTGCGCATGCCGACGATGTCCGCGAAGATGTCGTTTGGCAGGCCGCCGCCGAGATTGGGCAGCAGAGCCGGCTTCTTGCCGGTGCTCCGGGCGAGGGAGGCCAGCGCCCATTCCACCCACGGATCGTCGGGATCGAGCCGGGTGGCGTTGAAGACCGCGTCGCGCGCCTTGGTGACCTCGATCATGTCGAAGCCATGGCGCTTCAGATGCCGCTGCAGCGCCGGGATGACGTCGTCGGGGTCGATGCCGACCACGAAGCGCAGGGCGCAGCGCGCCCAGGCGCTGGGCGGCACGGCGTTGACCGGGGTCTCCGGCACGCCGGACTTCATCGCCAGCACGTCGAACGAACACCAGCCGAAGACCTGCTCGGCCGGCGACAGGCCGGGCTCGCCCCATTCGGGATCAATGGTCGGGCCATCGGGGCCGCCATCGATCTCGCAATCGGCCAGCGCCTTGCGCACGGCGGCCGGCAGTTCCTTCGGCACCCATTCATGGATGCGGATCTGGCCGGTCGGCGAGGTGATCGAGGCGATGGCGTGGGCGATCTGGATCGCCGGGTCGGAGAGGATGCCGCCCCAGTTGCCGGAATGATGGCCGCCCTCGCGGGCATTGATGGTGAGATCGAAGGTGACGCCGCCGCGGGCGCCGAGGAAGATGGTCGGACGCTCGGCGTTGAGGCGCGGCCCGTCGGAGGCGATCAGCACATCCGACTTGAACAGCTCCTTCTGCTCGGTGCAGAGCTCGCGCAGACCGGGCGAGCCGCATTCCTCGCCCATCTCGATCAGGTATTTGGCATTGAAGCCGAGCTTTCCGCGCGATTCAAGAACGGCACGCAAGGCGTTGATATTGATGACGTGCTGGCCCTTGTTGTCGACGACGCCGCGGCCGTACCAGCGGTCACCGCGCTCGGTCAGCGTCCAGGGCGAAAGACCTTCGGCCCATTGCGCGTCGAGGCCGCGAATGACGTCGCCATGGCCGTAGCCGAAGATCGTCGACAGGCCCGGATCCTCGATGCGTTCGGCGAAGAGGAAGGGGCCGCGCGCCTTGGGATGGGTCAGCATCGTGCAGGTGAAGCCGAGCTTTTCAAGCAACGGCCGCATCTCGGTCTCGAGATAGGCGCTCAGCACCGGGGTGCGCTCGGGGTTCTGGCTCTCGGTCGGCATCGCGACGAGGCGGGCGAGGTCGCTCTTGAAGGCGCCCGAGTCGAAATAATCTTGCGCGTTCGCGATGGCCTGGGCGCGGGTCATGGTGCGTCTCCGTGAATAGAGGCATTCAGCAGGGCCGTCTTCGCATGGAGCCCGGGGCCACCCAAGGAGATGTTTGCCGTAAGACGGCTCAATCGCGCATAACGGCCATTCGGCAGAGGATGCGGACTGGGAATGACAGGCCAAGCTTGGCACAGCGGCGGAACCATGGTGCCTCATCCGCACCAGCTCACCGCGCGCGACGCCATCCTTGCGGCACGCGCGGCCGGCAAGACGGGATTCCTGCTCGGCGACCTGACCGGGCTCGGCAAGACGCTGTCCGCCTGGCTCGCCGTCGCCGCGATGCCCGAGGACGAGGTGCTGGTGATCTGCCCGAAGGGCGCGATCCCGCAATGGCGGCGCACCATCGCGCATGCCGGCGTGGCGCAAAAGCGCGTGACGCTGATGAATTTCGAGCGGACGAAGTCGCTGCTCGCCCCGCCGGCCGAAAGCAAGAAGCGCTCGACGCGGGCGAAGAACAATGAGATCGCCAAGCACGGAACGCCGAAGCGGGTCTGGCCGATCGTCGTGATCGACGAGGCGCACCGCATCCGCAACCCGAACTCGCAGCAGGGGCTGGTCTGCCGGCAGATGGCGGCCGCCGCGCGCTTCGCCATCTATATGAGCGCGACGGCGGGGCAGTCGCCGCACGAGCTCTCCTATCTCGGGCCGCTTCTGGCGGGCGCCGCCGGCATGCCGAGCGCCGATCTCGACGGGTTCCGGGCGTTGATGAAGCGGCTCAGGATCGGCCGCGCCAAGGGGCGCTGGAAGAACTGGAGCTGGGAGCCGAACGAGGCCGACCGCAAGCTGATGTCGGAGCTGCTCTACAAGGGCCGGAATGCCATCGGCCTGCGCCGCCGGCCGGAGGAGATCGCGGGTTGGCCGGAGGTGCAGCGCGAGCTTGCGCCGATCGCGCTCGATGCTCCGGCGCGCCGGCTCTATGACGCGACCTGGCGCGAGTTCCGGCGCGAGCTCGGCCTGGCCGGAGGCTCGACCCGCAAGCCGGCAGGCTGGGCCGCCGATCTGCGCTTCCGCCAGAAAGCGAGCCTGCTGCGCATTGCGGGAACGGCCGATTTCGTCGAGGACCTGCTCGGCAACGACCAGCAGGTCGCGATCTCGGTCGCCTTCCTCGAGACCAGTGCCATGCTGGCCGAGATGGTGCGCGGCCGGGGCTGGAGGGTCGGCGAGATCAATGGCGAGCGTTCCGGCGCGGTCAACGAGGAGACACGGCTTGCCTTCCAGACCGGCGAGCTCGACGTGGTCGTCTTCACCGTGACCGAGTCGATCTCGCTGCATCGCGGCGAGATGCCGGGCGGAGAACGCGAGCGCTCGCTCGTCATCCACGACATGCGCCACAGCGCGATCCAGCTTCAGCAGATCGAGGGACGCTGCCATCGCGACGGTCAGCACGCGACGATCTTCTATGCCTATGCCGAGGACACGGTGGAGGAGACCGTCGCGGCGACCGTGATCATCCGCATGTCGGCGATGGACGGGCTCGCCGGCGACGACACGCAGATGCTGGACGCGATCGCGACGCTGGTCGAGGAGCGCGCGGCGGCCTGAGGCTGTCGTGGAAGCAGGGGGCGGGAGCTACGGCTTCGTGCTCTCCACCGCCGAATTGGTCAGCCCGACGATGTTCGACCAGATGCCGCGGGTATAGGCGCCCTGATGCACGATCGCGTCATAGCCCACGGCGATGACGACGATGATCAGAAGAATGCGGAACATATGATCCCTCCTTGCCGAAGCCTTGATCAACGCCGATCGCCGCATTCTGTTCCGCAGCGCAGCATTCCGCAGCTTGCGAGAATGAGCGCTTCGGCATGTTGACCTCGGCATATCGGCAGTGTCCCTTCGCCGCTCGCGAGCGCATCGGAGAAGCGGCATGTTCGAGGATCTGACCGGCAAGCGCGTGCTGGTGACTGGGGCGTCCTCGGGGCTCGGCGCGCATTTCGCGCGGCTTCTGGCCGGGCGCGGCGCCCTGGTCGCGGCCGCCGCGCGCCGGCTCGACCGGCTGGAGGAGCTGGCGCGGAGCTGCGAGGGCCTGCCCGGCAAGGTCATGCCGCTTGCCCTCGATGTCGGGTCGGTTCCCGCGATCGATGCCGGCGTCGCAGAAGCGAGGGCGGCTCTCGGCGGGCTCGATGTGCTGGTCAACAATGCCGGTATCGCCGATCCGGAACGCGCGCTCGACCTGAGCGAGGCGCAATGGGACGCCCATCTCGACGTCAACCTGAAGGGCTGCTTCTTCGCGGCGCAGGCGGCGGCGCGGATCATGGCGGAACAGGCAAACGGCGGCGCCATCGTCAATATAGCCTCGATCCTGGGCGAGCGCGTCGCGCTCAGCGTCGCGCCCTATGCGATCTCGAAGGCCGGGCTGATCCAGATGACCAAGGCGCTGGCGCTGGAATGGGCGCGCCACAAGGTCAGGGTCAACGCGCTGGCGCCGGGCTATGTCGTCACCGACATCAACCGCGCCTTCTTCGAGGGCGACGACGGCAAGGCCCTGATCAAGCGCATCCCGATGCGCCGCGCCGGCGAATTGGCGGACCTGGACGGGCCCTTCCTGCTGCTCTGCTCAAATGCGTCGGGCTTCATGACCGGCTCGGTGCTCGCCGCCGATGGTGGCCATCTGGTGAGCGGGTTGTAGTCGCCGGTCAGGAACAGCGTCCGAATTCCGACGTTGCGGTCATGAACAGGGAGATTCCGATGTACAAGCCCGAAGGCCACAATGCCGTCTCGCCCTATCTGATCGTGCCCGATGCCGAGAAGGCGCTCGCCTTCGCCAAGGCGGCGTTTGGGGTCGAGCCGATCTTCGTCGCCCGGCGCGATGACGGGCGGATCACGCATTGCGAGATCCGGATCGACGATTCCGTCGTGATGATCGGCGAGATGGAAGGCGGGCCGGAAAGCCATGTCCATGTCTATGTCGCCGACCCCGACGCCGTGTTCGCGCGCGCCAGGGCGGCCGGCGCGACCGTGGTGCAGGAGCTGATGGCGAAGGGCGACGGCGACCGGCGCGGCGGGCTCAAGGATCCGACCGGCACGACCTGGTGGCTGGCGCAATGCGTCGATTCGGCCGCGCGCGAACGGACGAACCGGCCATAGGTCTGCGGACTTCACGGCGCGCCGTCATTGCGAGGAGCGGAGCGACGAAGCAATCCAGGAGGGGCCGTCGCGCGACCCATCCTGGATTGCTTCGCTGACGCTCGCAATGACGGTGGGCTCCGCGGTCCCCGAATCCGATCAGGCAGCCGGCCGCTCCGAATGACGGCCGTGTTCCCTCTCAGCCGCCCGGCAGCAGCTCCTTCAGCCGCAGCAGCGCGATCTTCTCGACCTGTTCGAGCGCCGTCTCGAACTCCCGTTCCGGCGTGCTTTTCAGGCGCTGCTCGAAGGCTGCGAGGATCTCGTCCTTGCGAAGCCCCTTCACGGCGATGATGAAGGGGATGCCGAACCTGGCCTTGTAGGCCTCGTTCAGCGCGGTGAAGCGTGCGCGCTCGTCGCTGCTCAGCCGGTCGAGCCCGGCCGAGGCCTGTTCGAGCGTGGATTCAGGCGTCAGCTCCTTCGCGGCCGCGAGCTTTCCGGCGAGATCGGGATGGGCGAGGAGGAGGGCGCGTTTCTGCTCCGGCGTGCCGGCGCGCATCGCCCCTACCATCGCCGCGTGCAGCCCCTCGGCGCTGTCCTGCCCGGTGCTCAGGCCCGCGTCATGGGTGGCTTCCGCCACCCAGGGCGAATGCTCCCAGACGCGGCCAAAAACCTCGGTGAACAGCGCCTTCGGAAGGGCCGCGGGCTGGTAACCGCCGGCGGGCGGGTGAAGCCTGATCCAGTGGCGGGCGATGTCGAGCCTGGTCGCGACCCAGACGCGCTCGTGGCTGCGCACATAATCGAGGAAGCGCGCGAGCGCCGCGGCGCGGCCCGGGCGCCCGACCAGGCGGCAATGCAGGCCGATCGAGAGCATTTTCGGCGCCGTCTCGCCCTCGGCATAGAGCGTGTCGAAGGAATCCTTCAGATAGGCGAAGAACTGGTCGCCGGAATTGAAGCCCTGCGGCGTCGCGAAGCGCATGTCGTTGGTGTCGAGCGTGTAGGGCACCGTGAGCTGCGGCCCTTTCGGCCCGGCGACCCAGTAGGGCAGGTCGTCGGCATAGGCGTCGGCGGTGTAGAGGAAGCCGCCTTCCTCCATCATCAGCGGCGTCGTGTTCTGCGAGGAGCGGCCCTGGTAGAAGCCGAGCGGGCGCTCGCCGGTGATCTCGCGCTGGATGCGGATGGCTTCCACGATGTCGGCGCACTCCTGCTCGGGCGGGGTGTCGCGGTAATCGATCCATTTCAGGCCATGCGTGGCGATCTCCCAGCCCGCCTCCTGCATCGAGGCCGCGATCCCAGGATAGCGCGCGAGCGCGCTCGCCACGGCGAAGACGGTGACCGGCAGCTGGCGTTCGGTGAACATGCGCCAGAGCCGCCAATAGCCGGCGCGCGAGCCGTATTCGTAGATCGACTCCATGTTCATGTGGCGCTGGCCGGGCCAGGGCGCGGCGCCGACGATCTCGGAGAGAAAAGCCTCGGAGGCGGCGTCGCCATGCAGGATGCAGTTCTCGCCGCCCTCCTCGTAATTGATCACGAATTGCAACGCGATCCGGGCCTCGCCCGGCCAGTGCGGGTGTGGAGGAGTGCGGCCGTAACCGGCCATGTCGCGTGGGTAGGGACGTTCGACCATCGAGATAACTGCCTGCGAAATTGAGTCAGGTTCCGGCTGCAAGCCGTTGGGGTTCGATTCGAATTGCGGTTCTAGCTGCCGCGATAGGTCGAGTAGCTCCAGGGCGAGGCCAGCAATGGCACGTGATAGTGCCCGCCGGGATCGGCGATGCCGAAACGGATCGGCACGATATCGAGGAAGGCGGGCTCGGGCAGGGTGGTGCCGAGCCCGCGAAAATAGGCGCCGATGGCGAAGGACAACTCGTAGGTGCCGGGCTCGAGCGCGTCGCCCGCGAGCAGCGGTTGGTCGGTGCGGCCATCGGCATTGGTCGCCGTCTCCACGAGGCGCTGGCGCGAGCCGTCGGCGGCAATGCGGTCGAGCGTGATGCGCACGCCCGCGGCCGGCCGGCCGTTGACCGTGTCGAGCACATGCGTCGAGAGACGAGGCATCTTATTGCTGTCCTGCTGAAAAATCGGAGATTAGCTCTTCAAGCATTTGCTCTATGTCATATTGCGCAAGCAATATCGAACCTTCATGCTGAGTTGCGGAAGATGATATTCTTGTTTGTTCCCACAATATAAGCGCTCCTGACCGCGGGCGCTTTTCTATTTCATTGGGATTAAATGTTTCAATGGCTTCAATATAATATGGAGAGGCTCTTACAGCCATATACTTCCCATACGATTCGCCCCGCGTTGAAAATAATTCAAGTTCAACTGTCAGTAATCCAGTTCCTGATGCTCTCCTGGCCAGCCTTTCGTCTGCCCGCGAAAAAATATCCGCATCATCGAGAACGATTCTGAGTTTCTTGGCTGAAGCGAGGCTCTCGAAACGTGCTCGAGACCATTCGCATAGCTGCTTGTTGTCACTGCTTTCAGGGTTCGCGCGGCAATGAAAGCTAATGCCAGTCCAGCCGCCAAATTGCCTTTTGAGGTATGCTGTCCGATCAAAGTCACGAGCTGCCAAAGCCAAGCTGCCAATGGGCAAAGCTATCATTACGCTGCCAAGCCGCCAGGGGATTGTACCGAATCCCACCACAACCCCCCGTCCAGGATGTTGACCGCGCCGGAACGAAGCTTGCCTTCGCAAAAAGGCCAACCCTAGTCTGGACGCGTCATGACAGTCCCATCCCGGATTCGCCCCTGTCAATCGTTCGCGCGGCCCGTGGGGAAGGGGCTGCGGAATGCTTGACGCCTATCTCCTCGAATGGGGCGGCATGCTGCTGCGCTGGCTGCATGTGATCACGGGGATCGCCTGGATCGGCTCGTCCTTCTTCTTCATCCATCTAGACGCCAGTCTGCGTCCGGCCGCCGACATTCCGCCGGGGGAAGGTGGGCGCGCCTGGCAGGTCCATGGCGGCGGCTTCTACGAGATGCGGAAATATCTGGTCGCGCCGCCGCGCATGCCAGAGGAGCTGACCTGGCACAAATGGCAGAGCTACTGGACCTGGATCTCGGGCTTCTTCCTGCTGGTCTGGGTCTATTACGCGCAGTCGGAGCTCTATCTGATCGATCCGGCGGTGATGCAGCTCTCGCCGCTGGCGGCGGGGGCGATCGGCATCGTCGCGCTGGCGCTCGGCTGGCTGTTCTACGATTTCCTTTGCAAGTCGCCACTCGGCCGCAACGAGGTCGTGCTCGGGCTGCTCGGCTTCGGTTATGTCGTCGCGGCGAGCTGGGCCTTCGCCCAGGTATTCTCGGGCCGCGGCGCGCTGATCCATACCGGCGCGCTGATGGCGACGATCATGACCGCCAATGTCTTCTTCATCATCATGCCCGGCCAGCGCAAGGTCATCGCGGCGCTGACGGCGGGCGAGACGCCCGATCCGAAGCTCGGCAAGCAGGCCAAGCAGCGCTCGACGCATAACAACTACATCACCCTGCCGGTGCTGTTCCTTATGCTGTCGAACCACTACCCGGTCACTTATGCCAATCCGGCGGTGATTCCGGCGCTGGTGGCGCTGATCATCGTCGCCGGCGCGCTGATCCGGCATTTCTACAATCTCCGGCACGCCGACCACGCGAAATCGCCGTGGTGGACCTGGGCAGTGGCGCTGCTCGCGCTCTGGCTCGCCTTCTGGCTGGCGATGGCCTCCTCGCCGGGCGGACGCGAGGGGCTCGGGCTGACGCCGGCCGAGCCGGCCAAGGCGGTGCTGCTGGCGGGCATGAGCCTGCCACCGGCGGAGGTCGCCAATATCGTGACGGGCCGCTGCGCCATGTGCCATGCACCGGAGCCGTCCTGGCCGGGCCTCCAGATCGCGCCCAAGGGCATCTGGCTGCACGAGCCGGAACGGATCGCCATCCAGGCGCGCGCGATCCGGACGCAAGCCGTGATGACGCATGCCATGCCGCCGAACAACCTGACCGGCATGACCGAGGCGGAGCGCCGCGTGCTGGCGAGCTGGCTGACGGGATCGCGCTAGGCGGGCCCGTTCACGCTCCGCACACGAAACCGTGAATTCATTCAGTTTCGGTTCACATCGCGAGGGGCATTGTCCGGCTCACTGACTGGGCTGGATCAAGGTTCCGATACCGGGACCGTCCGTGCCGGGGGGACCTTGGGGGTCCAGTGAAGCGGTTTCAAGGACAGGCTGCCGGCTACTGGCTGGCGGCTGCGGGTTTCGTTTGTGCGTGGACCATCCTGTGCTGGCCCTGGCTGTCGGGAGCGGTGACGATCCCGTTCGACGCCAAGGCGCATTTCCAGGCCCAGATCCAGTTCCTGGCGCAGGCCCTGCACAGCGGCCAGTCGCCGTTCTGGACGCATAACGTCTTCGGCGGCTCGCCGCAGGTCGCGGACCCGCAATCGCTGATCTTCTCGCCCGCCATCATCCTGGCCCTGCTCAGCCCGTCGCCGAGCTTCCGGATGGTCGATGCCTATGTGCTGGCGCATCTGCTCGCCGGCGGCCTCGCCTTCCTGATGTTCTTCCGGGATCGCAACTGGCATCCGGCCGGCGGCCTCTTGGCGGCGCTGGTCTTCGCCTTCGGCGCTTCGGCTGCCTGGCGCGTGCAGCATGTCGGCCAGATCGCCAGCCTCGCCTTCTTCGCCATCGCCTTCTGGCTGACGGCGCGGATGCTGCAGCGTTCCTCGATGCTTTCGGGCGCGCTTGCCGGGCTCGCCGCCGGCTTGATGGTGCTCGAGCCGGACCAGGTCGCGCTGCTCGGCGCCTATATCCTGGTCGGCATGGTCGTCGCGCATTGGCTGTCGGGCGGCTGGCCGGCGGTTCGCGCCAGCCTTGCGCCCGCCACCGTGGCGAGCCTCGCCGGTCTCGCCGTCATCCTGCTGCCGCTGGTCTGGACCTGGCTCTTCGCCGAGGCGACGACGCGTCCGGCGGTCGACCTCGTGGAGGCGGGGCGCGGCTCGCTGCATCCGGCCTCGCTGCTCACCGCCTTCGTCGCCGATCTCTTCGGTGCCCGCGATCCGGCGGTCGATTTCTGGGGACCCTACAGCCCCGGATGGAATGCCAGCGAGCTCTTCCTCTCGCAGAACATGGGGCAGGTCTATGTCGGGGCGCTGCCGCTCCTGCTGCTGATCGCGCCCGGCCTCAGCCGCGGCTGGCTCTGGGACAGGGCCATCCGGCCGCTGACGGTGCTGTTCGCCCTGATGGTGCTGTTCGCGCTCGGGCGCTACACGCCGTTCTTCCACCTCGCCTATGAGTATCTGCCCGGTGTGAAGGCGTTCCGCCGCCCGGCCGATGCGACCTTCCTGATCGGGGCGCTCGGCGCGGTCCTCTCCGGCTACCTGCTGCACCGCATCCTGAGCGAGACGGAGGCCGGTTCGCTGCGGCGCGACCTCGGCTTCGCCGCGGCGGCTGTCGCGGGGCTGGTCGGCGTGGCGCTCGTGGTCTCGAACCGGGAAGGGCACCTGATCGACGCCTGGTGGCCGAGCCTGAGCGCGGTGCTGTGGTTCCTGGCGGCGGCGCTGGTCGTGCTGGTGCTGACCCACCGGCGCCGGACGGTGGCGCCGCTGGCGAGCATTCTCCTGGTCACGGGCGTGGTCGGCGCCGATCTCGGCGTGAATAACGGCCCCAACGAGTCTACGGCCCTGCCGCCGCAGCTCTACGACATCCTGCGGCCCGAGACCAAGAACGAGACGGTCGCCGCCCTCAAGAGCCTGCTCGCGCAGCCTCCGGGCTCGCCAAGGCGCGACCGGGTCGAGCTGCTCGGCATGGGCTTCGAATGGCCCAATGCCGGCATGGTCCATGGCTTCGACCACACGCTGGGCTACAACCCGCTGCGGCTGGCCGATTTCTCCGACGCCGTCGGCACCCGCGATTCGATCGCCGGGCCGGACCAGCGCAAGTTCACGCCGCTTTTCCCGTCCTATCGCTGCCGGATGGCCGATCTGCTCGGGCTGCGCTACATCGCCACGCGCGTGCCGATCGGCCAGGTCGACCATGCGCTGAAGCCCGACGACCTCAAGCTCGTCGCCTTCACCAAGGACGGCTACATCTACGAGAACCCGCGCGCCCTGCCGCGCGTGCAGTTCGTCGGCGGCTGGCAGCTCGCCGATTTCGACGGCATGAAGACGGCCGGGCAATGGCCCGACACCGATCCCCAGCAGGTCGTCCTGCTCGACACCGTGCCGCCCGACGCGGTGCCGGAGGGGCCCGTGGTGACGCAGGCCGAGGTCAAGCTGACGCGCTACGGCAACACCAATGTCGAGATCTCGGTCAGCACCGACAAGCCCGGCTTCATCGTCCTGAACGACATCTGGCATCCGTGGTGGCGCGCCGAGCTCGACGGTGTCGAGGTCGATATCCTGAAGGCGAACGTGCTGTTCCGCGCCGTGCAGGTGCCGGCGGGCCGGCACAAGGTGAGCTTCAACTTCAGGCCGGTCGAAGGGGCGCTCGCCGAGCTGCGCGATCGCGTCGAGCCGCCCGAGGCCGAGGAGCCGCCGTTGCTGGTCGAGCCGCGCGTCGCCTCGACGCCGGGGGCGGTGTCACGGCCGAGCGCTCCAGCGGATGGCAGCTGGCACGAGAGCCGCGGGCACGAGCCCGCGCCGCCCTCGACGCTGGTCCAGTAGAAGCCGGCCTTTCCGGCTCAGGCGACGCCGAGCTTCTTCTGCAGGCTCGTCGAGGAGGTGGTGTACTGGAAGGTCAGCCGCTTCTCCGGATAGACGTAGCGGTGCACCTTCTGGGCCGCGAGCGCGGCCTCGTGGAAGCCCGAGAGGATCAGCTTGAGCTTGCCGGGATAGGTGTTGATGTCGCCGATGGCGAAGATGCCGGGCACATTGGTCTCGAACTTCTCGGTATCGGCCGGGATCAGGTTCTCGTGCAGGTTCAGGCCCCAGTCGGCGATCGGGCCGAGCTTCATGGTCAGCCCGAAGAAGGGCAGCAGCGTGTTGCAGGCGACCTCGAAGGTTCCGCCGGCAGTGTCGCGGCAGATCGCGGCTTCGAGCTTGGCGCCCTCGCCGCGCAGCCCCGTGACCTGGCCGATCGCGAGGTCCATCTTGCCGCCGGCGACCAGCGCCCGCATCTGCTCGACCGAATGCGGCGCGGCGCGAAAATCGTCGCGGCGGTGCATCAACGTCACGCGGTTGGCGATCGGCTGCAGGTTCAGGGTCCAGTCGAGCGCCGAATCGCCGCCGCCGACGATCAGGATGTCGCGGCCGCGGAAGGCCTCCATCTTGCGCACGGCGTAGAAGACGCTGCTGCCTTCATAGGCCTCGATGCCCGGGATCGGCGGCTTCTTCGGCAGGAATGAGCCGCCGCCGGCGGCGACGATCACCGTCTTGGTGTCGAAGACCGTGCCGGCATCGGTGCGGACCAGGAAGCGCGGCGCCTCCGCCGTGCCGGTCGGCTGGAGCGACTCGATCATCTGGTTGAGATGGAAGGTCGCGCCGAACGGCTTGATCTGCTCGACCAGGTTGTCGACCAGTCCCTGCCCGGTGACGAGCGGGAAGCCGGGGATGTCGTAGATCGGCTTCTCGGGATAGAGCTCGGCGCATTGGCCGCCGACCTTCGGCAGGATGTCGACGAGATGGGCGCGGATATCGAGCAGGCCGAGTTCGAAGACCGCGAACAACCCGCAAGGACCCGCCCCGACGATGACCACGTCGGTCTCGACGATCTCGCTGGCGGTGACGTTCTGGTTGGCGGTCTCGGCGTTCATCATGAAATCCCTTGGGATGTCCCTGCGGTCATGCGCGGCAGCCGATGCAGTAAATTCTGCTGCGACGCAATGAAAATGACCGCCTTGACCCGGGCGCCGGCTAAAAAAGAGAAGATTCTCCCGTCTCAGGCCCCGGTGTCAGCAGCAAGCCCTACGGCGGCGATGCCGGCCGTCGCCGCTGCCTCGTCATTGTCGGAGGTATCGCCCGAAATGCCAATCGCGCCAAGCAGGGCGCCGCCAGCATCGCGAATGAGCACGCCGCCGGGAACGGGCACGAGCGAGCCGCCGACCGCATGCGTCGCCGCCTCGACGAAATAGGGGCGTTCCAGGGCCATCTTGTGCAGGGCGCGCGTGCCGATGCCGAGCGCGACGGCGCCATGGGCCTTGCCGAGGGCGATCTCGCCGCGCTTCAGGCTGGTGCCGTCCTGCGCGGCGAAAGCCTTCTGCGCGCCGCGCGCATCGAGGACCGCGATGGCGAGCGGCTTGAGGCCGGCCTTGTCGGCATAGGCGAGGGCACCGGAAAGAATGGTCTGGGCCTGGGTGAGCGTGAGCATGAAAATCGAGCCTTCCGTTGTCGGAAGAGCTTCTTGCCAGCAGGTTCTCGCTGAGGGAAGTCGTCGTGCCGAGCAAGCTGTTTTGCCGCGAAGAACGCATCGCCGCGTGCATTCTTTTTCAACGGTGTCGTCGAATTCAACTTGAACTTGCAAATCCGAGCGGGCTTCATGGCCCTCCCGACATTGGAGGATACGCTATGGGTCTCTTCAGTTTCATCAAGGACGCCGGTGCAAAACTCTTCGGCGCGAGCCCGGCTCAGGCCGCGACGCCCGAGGCGCTGCAGAAGGAGCTCGCCGGTCACGGACTTCCTTCCGACGTCAGTATCCAGATCGACGGCGACAAGGTGAAGGTCTCCGGCAAGGCCGTATCGACCGAAGAAGCGGAGAAGATCATTCTCGCGCTCGGCAACACCACCGGCGTGGCGCAGGTCGAGTCCGATCTCGCCGTGAACAAGGAAGCCGCCGCGGCGGTGTTCTACACGGTCGTGAAGGGCGACACGCTCTGGAAGATCGCCGAGGCCCATTACGGCAAGGGCCAGGGCGCGAAATACACCGAGATCGTCAAGGCCAACACGCCCCCGGTTAAGAACCCCGACCTGATCCTGCCGGGCTGGGTGCTGCGCATTCCGCCGCAGGCCGACGCCGCCAAGGCCTGACATCCGCCTGAGCATGTTCGGCAAAAAGGGGAACCCGCTTTTGCGACAGAACAAGCTCAAGATGGACATCCGGCGCGAGTTCTTTCCGTTCGACTGATTCCGGCCGAACGGAAAACGTGCTCGGCCGAGTTTTTCGCGCGGGCTGCTCTTGCGTCAGCCGCGCTTTGGCGCTCATCTGTCATACCAACAAGGCAGACAGGCCATTCCCGCTAGGAATGGCCTGTCGTGCTGTGGATAAGCCGGGCGATTGCTCGTGCCGGACTCCTGGGGAGGGGACCAGATGACCTTTGATCGCCGCAGATTCCTGACTTTGGCCGGCTCTGCCGTCGCCGCGCCGGCGGTCCTGCGCGCCACCCGCGCCAATGCGCAGGAGGTGACGCTCAGGATGCACCATTTCCTGCCGCCCGTCGCCAATGGCCACGCCAAGTTCCTGAAGCCCTGGGCCGACAAGGTTGGCGCCGAATCGAACGGCCGGATCAAGATCGACATCTTCCCTTCGATGCAGCTCGGCGGCACCCCGCCGCAGCTTTACGACCAGGCGCGCGACGGCGTCGCCGACATCGTCTGGACGCTGCCGGGCAACACGCCGGGCCGCTTCACCGGCATCGAGGCGTTCGAGTTGCCGTTCGTGCCCAACAAGCGCGCGCTGGTGAACTCGCTGGCGCTGACCGACTATGCCGAGCAGCACCTCAAGGACGAGTTCAAGGAGGTCAAGCCGATCTGCTTCTGGGCGCATGATCACGGGCTGATCCATGCCAACAAGCAGGTGAAGACGATGGAGGACCTCAAGGGTCTGAAACTGCGCTTCCCGACACGGCTGGCCGGCGAGGCGCTGCGCACGCTCGGCGCCAACGCGATCGGCATGCCGATCCCGCAGGTGCCGGAATCGCTGGCGCAGCGCGTCATCGACGGCTGCGTCGTGCCCTGGGAGGTGGTGCCGTCGATCAAGGTGCAGGAACTCGTGAAGTACCACACCGAGATCCCCGGCTCGCCGACCTTCTACGTGGCGACCTTCGTCCTCGCGATGAACCGGGCGAAATACGACGCGCTGGCGCCCGACCTGAAGGCGGTCATCGACAAGAATTCCGGCGCGGCCGCGGCCGCCATGGCCGGCAAGGTCTGGGACGAGCAGGCCGTGGTGGTCTCGGAGATGGTCAAGAAGCGCGGCAACACGATCACGCTGCTCGACGAAGCCGAGGCGGCGCGCTGGCGCAAGACGACCGAGCCGGTGATCGAGGGCTGGGTCAAGACGGCCAAGGACAAGGGGCTCGACGGCACGAAGCTGCTGGAAAGCGCCAGGGCGGCGCTGGCCAAGCACGAAAAGGCGGCCTGACGGCGATCATGGTCGAGGGAAGCGGGCAGGTGCCGGCGTCGGGCTTCGACGCCGCGGTGCGGGCGATCGCCATCATCGGCGGCGTCCTGCTGGTCGCGCTCGCGACGATGGTCGTCGTCAGCGTCACCTTGCGCAGCGATCTCGTCGGGGCCGCCGGCGTGCCGGGCGATTTCGAGCTCGTGCAGATGGCGACGGCGGTCGCCGCCTTCTGCTTCCTGCCCTATTGCCAGCTCAGGCGCGGCAATATCTTCGTCGACACCTTCACGCTCAAGCTGCCGCTGCGCTGGCAGCGCGCGATCGATGCGGCCTGGGACATCGTCTACGCGCTCGCGATGGCGCTGATCGCCTGGCGGCTCGCGGCCGGGGCGGCCTCCGCCTTCGCCAGCGGCGAGAACACCATGGTCCTGCAACTGCCGAGCTACCTGCCGATCGCGCTCTGCGCCGCGCTGGCTGCGCTCGTCTCGGTGACCTCCGTGGTCAGCGCCGCGCGGCTCGTGAGGTCGCGCCGGTGAGCGGCTTCAGCCTCGCCGTTGCCGGTTTCGCGGCGCTCCTGGTCCTGATGGCGGTGAGGCTGCCGATCGGGCTCGCGATGATGCTCGTCGGCAGCCTGGGCTATATCCAGCTCAACGGGCTCGAGCCCTTCCTGGCCTATATCAAGACCACGCCCTACCAGATCTTCGCCAATTACACCCTGTCGGTGATCCCGCTCTTCGTGCTGATGGGCGCCTTCGCCGAGCGTTCGGGGCTGGCCTCCGACCTGTTCAAGGCGGCGTCCGCCTTCGTCGGCCATCGTCGCGGCGGGCTCGGCATGGCGATGATCGGCGCATGCACCGGCTTCGGCGCGATTTGCGGCTCGTCGGTGGCGACGACCGCGACCTTCGCGCGCGCGGCGCTGCCGCATCTGCGCGGATACCGCTATGACCCCGGCTTCGCCTGCGGGGTGACGGCGGTCGGCGGCACGCTCGGCATCCTGATCCCGCCTTCGGTGATTCTCGTCGTCTATGCGATCTCGACCGAGCAGAACATCGCGAAGCTGTTCAAGGCGGCGCTGATCCCGGGGCTGATGGCGGCGGCGATGTACTGCATCACCATCGCCATCATGACGCGGCTCGGGCCCTCGCTCGGGCCGGCGCATGAGCGGGTGGCCTGGCGGGACCGGCTGGGGCCGCTGCTGGGCGTGATCCCGGCCATGCTGGTGGCGGTGATCGTCGTCGGCGGCATCTATGGCGGCATCTTCACGCCGACCGAGGGCGCCTCGGTCGGCGCCTTCATCATGTTGCTGATCGGCCTCGTCCGGCGGACGCTGGGCTTCAGGGAGATCGGCGAGGCGATCCTGCAGACGGCCGAGACCTCGGCGATGATCTTCGCCATCCTGCTCGGCGCCGAGGTCTTCAACGCCTTCCTGGCGCTGACCCAGGTGCCGACGGCGGCGGCGGAGATGATCGCGGCGTCGGGCTGGCAGCCCTATACGATCCTGATCGGGCTCCTGATGTTCTACATCGTGCTCGGCGGCGTGATGGACGAGCTCGCGATGATCCTGCTGACGCTGCCGGTGTTCTTCCCGATCGTGACCGCGCTCGATTTCGGCATGCCGGTCGACGATATCGCGATCTGGTTCGGCATCCTCGTGCTGATCGTCGTCGGCATCGGCATGACCTGCCCGCCGATCGGGCTCAACGTCTTCGTCGTCGCGTCGCTGGCGCGCGACGTGCCGGTGACGCGGATCTATCGCGGCGTACTGCCCTTCGTGCTCTCGGACATCATCCGCCTCGGCATCGTGGTGGCATTTCCGGTCCTCACTCTCTATCTGGTGAGATTGCTGGACTAGTTTGTTCTGGATGGCCGACGTGACCGTGAACGACCTCGACATCGACGACATCAAGGCCGGGCTGGCCGCCGGCTCCATCCTGCTGGTCGATGTGCGCGAGCCGCATGAATTCGCGGCAGGCCGCATTCCCGGCTCGGTGTCGCGACCGCTCTCGCAATTCGATCCGGCCGATCTTCCCGATGTTCCGGGCAAGCGCATCGTGCTGTCCTGCGCCGCCGGCATACGCTCGCTGCGTGCGCTCGAATTCGCCCAGTCGGCCGGGCTCGACGTCGACAGCCATTATCTCGGCGGCTTCAAGGACTGGGCGATGCGGGGCGAGCCCGTCGAGCGCTGACAGCCTCATGGCTGTGTTTCGGTTGCAGCGGCCAACGCCAGCGTCGATAACGGGGCGTGGCCTCGATCCGGCCGCGGCCGAAAAAGGTGTTCGATGACGGCTTCCCGCTTGCTCCGCCTGTCCCTCGCAGCCCTGCTCTGTACCGCGTCCGCAGCGCCGGTTGCGTTTGCGCAGGCATCGCCGCAGAGCGCGGCGAAGCGGTCGGCTCAGGATCCGGACCTGCAGGCGGCCATCGCCAAGTCGAATGCCTATACCGCGCTGGCCAACCGCACGCTGCGCGCCAACGAATCCTGGGGTCGCTACAAGAGCTGGGTCGACCTGAAGCGTGGCCCGACCGGCAAGGAGCGCTACATCTCGTATGGGCTCTACAGCCTCTATGACGTGAAGAGCGAGATCGAGAAGGCGCAAGCGGCGACCGCCCAGCCGCCGGCGCAGCCCGAGCTCGACGAGATCGTGAAGCGTTTCATCGCCGCCTATGAGGAGCTGGCGCCGCTGATCACCCGCGCGTACCGCTACTATGATCGCAAGGACTATACCGGCGACGGTGCCGCGGAAGGCCGCGAGCTGCATGTGAAGATGGTGCCTGCGGCAGAAGCCTTCCTGCGCGAGCGGGCTGTGTTCGATACGCAGCTCAACGCCTTCAAGAAGGGCATCGACACGCGGGAACTGGCTGCGATCGAGGCCGCTGAGGGCCGTTCGGCGCGCTGGCAGCTGCGCAACATCATGTTCAATGCGCGCGGCGTCATGGACGCGATGCCGAGCAACGACAGCCCGATCGTCGATCTCAAGGCTTTCGACGCGGCGCTGGCGAGCTATGCCGCGGCGATCAAGGAGATGGACGCATTCAAGGACAAGAACCAGTCCGGCGTGCCGATGATCGAGAGCTCTGCCGGCTCCTGGCTCGGCTCGCTGCGTGATTTCCGCGAGAAGCTCGCAAAGTCCAAAGGGGATGTGCGCAGAAGCGCAGCCAACGACGCCAACCGCCTCGTTTCCAGCTACAACATGATGGTGAGCATGTCCGACAGCGCCGCGCGCATGATCCGCTAGAGCCCGTTCCAATCAGCTTGCACTGCAAGCTGATTGGAAAAACGGTCTCTATCAATAAGTTTAGAGACGGATTCACTGATCAGGTTGTTTCAACCTGATCAGATCCGGCTCTTGTTCAAGCCCTGTCCGCCTGCGCCCGGCGCATCCCGGACCCAGCATGGACCGGGATGACGACGCGGCCATCCTGCGCCAGTCTTTCTCATTCGAGCGATACGAAGGAAGTTTGCCGATGCGTCCGATGAAGTTCGGAATGGGCCAGCCGGTTCGGCGGGTCGAGGATCAGCGCCTGACCACGGGGACAGGGCGCTATACCGATGACACGGCGATCGAGGGCGCGCTCCACGCCTTCGTGCTGCGCTCGCAATATGCGCATGCGACATTCAAGATCCGCGACAAGGACAGCGCCCGCAAGATGAAGGGCGTGAAGCTGATCCTGACCGGCGAGGACGTCGCCCATCTCGGCGACATCCCGTGCAAGGGGCTGATCAAGACCATCTCCGGCGAGAACGTCGAGCCCAATCCCGTGCCGGTGCTGCCGACCGACACGGTCAGGCATGTCGGCGAGGCGGTGGCCTTCATCGTCGCCGAGACGCTGAACCAGGCGCGCGACGCGGCCGAGGCGATCGACATCGCCTGGGAGACGCTGCCCTCCGTCACCGGCATCGGTGAGGCGCTCGCTCCGAAGGCGGCGCAGGTCTGGCCGGGCCGCAAGGGCAACGTCGCCTTCGAGGCCGAGCAGGGCAATGCCGGGAAGACGGAGAAGGCCTTTGCCAAGGCCGACCGCACCGTCTCGGTCACCATCGTCAACAACCGGCTCGCCTCGAACTACATGGAGACGCGCGCCTGCATCGGCGAGTACGACAAGGGCGCGAAGCGCTGGACGCTGACGCTCGGCAGCCAGGGCAGCCACGGCACGCGCGACATCCTCGCCAAGAACATCCTCAAGGTCGATCCCGCGCGCATCCGCGTGATAACGCCGGATGTCGGCGGCGGCTTCGGCACCAAGATCTTCATGTATCGCGAATACCCGCTGACCCTGGTCGCAGCCGAGAAGCTGAAGCGGCCGGTGCGCTGGGTCGCCGACCGCACCGAGCACTTCCTCGCCGACACCCATGGCCGCGCCAACCTGACGACCGCGACGATGGCGCTCGACAAGAAGAGCAAGTTCATCGGCCTCAAGGTCGATCTCGCGGCCGACATGGGGGCCTATCTCTCGCAGTATGGGCCCTTCATTCCCTGGGTCGGCACCACCATGACGCCGGGCTGCTACAACATCCCGGCGGTGCATGTGCGCTTCCGCGGCGTCTTCACCAACACCACGCCGGTCGATGCCTATCGCGGCGCGGGCCGGCCCGAGGCGGCCTATCTGATCGAGCGGCTGGTCGATGCGATCGCGCGCGAGACCGGCAGGACGCCGGACGCCGTCAGGGCGCAGAACTTCGTCAAGCCGAACGAGATGCCGCATTCGACCCAGACCGGGCCGGTCTATGATTCCGGCGAGTTCGAGGGCCATATGCGACGCGCTATGGACGTCGCGGACTGGAAGGGCTTCAAGGCGCGGCTGAAGAGCTCGACCAAGGCCGGCAAGATCCGCGGCATCGGCATGGCCTGCTATATCGAGGCCTGCGGCGGCGGCGGCCCCGAGAGCTCGACCGTGATCCTGGAGAAGGATGGCATGGTGACCGTGCTGATCGGCACCCAGTCGAACGGGCAGGGCCACGAGACCGCCTATTCACAGCTCGTCGCGCAGCATCTCGACATCCCGATGGACCGGATCAAGGTGATCCAGGGCGACACGGACAAGGTCGAGACCGGTTCGGGCACCGGCGGCTCGCGCTCGATCCCGGTCGGGGGCGCGGCGCTCGACAAGGCCTCCTCGATCCTGACCGACAATCTCAAGCAGCTCGCCTCCGAGAAGCTCGAGGCCGGCATCGGCGATCTCGAGGTCGTCGACGGCGCGGTCCGGATCGTCGGCACCGACAAGGCGCTCGACCTCAAGGCGATCGCGGCGCTGCCCGGCGCGACCCAGGACAAGCTCAGGGTGCATCAGAGCTGGGAGCCGCCGGAAGCGACCTATCCGAACGGCACCCATATCTGCGAGCTCGAGATCGATCCCGGAACCGGCGGCACCGAGATCACGAACTATATCGTGGTCGACGATTTCGGCGTGACGCTGAACCCGCTGATGCTCGAGGGCCAGGTCCATGGCGGCGCGGCGCAGGGCATCGGCCAGGCGCTGATGGAGGAGATCCGCTTCGACGGTTCCGGCCAGATGCTGACGGCGACCTTCATGGACTATGCGCTGCCGCGCGCGGCCGATATTCCCAATTTCCATTTCGAGACCCGCAACGTGCGCTGCGTCACCAATGCGCTCGGCGTGAAGGGCGCGGGCGAGGCGGGCGCGATCGGGGCTTGTCCTGCGGTGATGAACGCGATGGTCGATGCGCTCGACCGCGCCGCCGGCATCAAGGCGATCGACATGCCGGCGACGCCGAACAAGGTCTTTGGAGTGTTGAAGGCAGCCGGCTATCGGCTGTGATGCAAGATCCGCCTTGTGCAAGCGCAAGGCGGATCACGACAATGCGACTTGGCGCTGTCATGGCGATAGGCTGATCTGGAGAGGTTCTAAGCTGCGCCGCCCCGGCGCCGCTGCCTCGGAGGATATGCCTGGATGATCCGCACCGCTCTTGTCGCCGCCGGCCTCGTGCTCGGCCTCTCGGCCGTCCTTGCGCAATCGGACCCGATTGCCGAACGCCGCAACACGATGAAGGGCGTCGGCGCCGCCACGCGCGACGGCGCCGCCATGGCCAAGGGCGAGGTCGCCTTTGATGCGGCCAAGGCTCAGACCATCTTCAAGGTCTATGCCGATGCAGCCAAGAAGATGCCCGGGCTTTTTCCCGACAATGCCAGGACCGGCGGCGAGAGCACCGCGGCGCCGAAGATCTGGGAGGACCAGGTCGGCTTCAAGGCGGCTTTCGCCAAGTTCGAAACCGAATCTGCGGCGGCCGGTTCGGCGGCCAAGGATCTCGACGGTTTCCGCAGCGCCTTCGGGGCTGCAACCAAGAATTGCGGCGGCTGCCACGAGGCCTACCGCATCAAGAAGTAAGCCGGCTGGCGGTTGCGCCGCCTGGTCGATCATGACCTGATGGGCGGACTCCATGCGATGGAGTTCGCCCGTTCTCGTCTCAGACGCGTGCCGGACCCTTCGGCGCTTTTGCGCGTTAAGGTTGCTGCAAACCGGAAAAACCTCCATGCGCCGCCTCTTCATCACGCTGGCCGTCTTCATCCTGTTGGGCCTCGCCGGCTTCTTCGCGCTGACCGATCCGCGCCTGGTCTCGCCCGCGCCCGAGATCGGCACCTTGCCGGCGCCGAATGTCGAGAACGGCAAATTGCTCTTTGCGGCGGGGGGCTGCGCCTCCTGCCATGCGACGCCCGGTCAGGACGACAAGCTGCGCCTGGGCGGAGGGCTGGCGCTGGCCTCGGGCTTCGGCACCTTCCATGTGCCCAACATCTCGCCGCATACGCGCGACGGCATCGGCAACTGGGGCGTCAAGGATTTCGTCGACGCGATGGCGACGGGCGTCTCGCCCTCCGGCCAGCACTATTACCCGTCCTTCCCCTACACGTCCTACCGGCTGATGCCGCCCAAGGCGCTGGCCGACCTCTTCGCCTATATCCGCACCTTGCAGCCGGTCGAGGGCCGGGCGCCCGGTCACGATCTCGCCTTCCCGTTCAATATCCGCCGCGTGGTCGGTGGCTGGAAGCTGCTCTATTTCGACGGAGCGCCGTTCAGGCCCGACCCAGGCAAGAGCGAGGAGTGGAATCGCGGCGCCTACCTGGTGCAGGGGCCGGGCCATTGCGCCGAATGCCATTCGAACCGCAACAAGCTCGGCGCGATCATCCAGGCGACGCGCTTCGCCGGCGGGCCCGATCCGGAAGGCAAGGGTTTCGTGCCGAACATCACCCAGCATGAGGAGGGCCTCGGCAAATGGTCGAAGCAGGAGATCGCCGAATTGCTGAAGAGCGGCTTCACGCCGGATTTCGACAGCGTCGGCGGCAAGATGGCGGCGGTGGTGCGCAATACCGCGCAGCTTTCCGATGCGGATCGGCTGGCGATCGCCGAATATCTGAAGTCGCTGCCGGCGGTGCAGGGGCCGCCGCGACCGGCTAAGACAGGAAGCTGACGGCACCGGTCTGCTATGGCTGACCCTGCCGCGGCCCCCCGCGAGCGGCCGGATGAGGAGACCATCATGGACATCACGCGCAACGGATCGCTGCCCTCGAAACCCGGGTCGGCCGATTATTTTTCCGGGACGGTCCGGATCGACGCGCCGTTCCAGCGCGAGGCGCCCGCCCGCATCGGCGGGGCCACGGTGACCTTCGAGCCCGGCGCGCGCACGGCCTGGCACACCCACCCGCTGGGGCAGACCCTGATCGTCACCGCCGGAAGCGGCTGGGCCCAGCGCGAAGGCGGCCCGGTGGAGGAGATCAGGCCCGGCGACATCGTCTGGTTCGCGCCCGGGGAAAAGCACTGGCACGGCGCGACCGCAACGACCGGCATGACGCATATCGCCATTGCCGAGCTGCTCGACGGACGGGCCGTGGACTGGCTGGAGAAGGTCGCGGAGGCGGATTACCGGCGCTAGAGCCGGATCCGATCAGGTTGGAACAACCTGATCGGTGAATCCGCCTCTAAACTCTAGATAGAGAACGCGTGATCCGATCGGATTGCTGCGCAATCTGATCGGCGCGTGCTCTGAGCGCAGCAATTCGCCGGCCTACTCCATCACCGCCGCCTCGAGGATGCAAACCATCAGGGCGGAGCGCCGGCGCAGCTCATTCGATCTTGATGTCGAGCTCCCGGATCAGCCGGCCGAAATGCTCGATATCTCCAGCGACGCTGTCGGTCATGGCTTTTGGCGATCCCGAGGCCGGGATCAGGCCATTGGCCTGGAGTTTTGCGCTCGCGTCGGGCGACGCGAGCGCACGGGCCGTTTCCGCCGCGAGCTTGTCGATGATCGCGGCCGGCGTTCCGGCGGGCGCCGCAAGACCGAAATAATTCGATATCAGCGGGTCGCCCGCCACGCCAAGCTCGGTCGTGGTCGGAACGTCCGGCAATTGCGGCAGCCGCTTTGCGCCTCCAACCGCAATGGCCCTGACGCGGCCGTCCTGCATGAGGGAGAGGGCGGCGGGCGGGGTCGCGATCGTCAGCGCCACTTCTCCGGTCGCCACCGCCATCACGGCCGGCGGCGCGCCGCGATAGGGAACATGGGTCATTTTGAGGCCAAAGCCGCGGCAGAGCGCTTCGATGTTGAGATGCGCCATGCTGCCCTTGCCGAAGCTCGCATAAGCGAGTTCGCGGGTGCGGGCGAGGGCGACGAGCTCCGCCAGGGTTTTGACATTGAGACCTGGGTTCACGACCAGGACGTAGGGTCCTGTCGCGACGATCCCGGCATAGGTGAAGTCCTTGCGCCAATCGAGCGCATGCTGCGGCAGCAGGATCGGATTGATGCCGAAGACTTCTCTTGGCGCCATCAGAAGCGTGTAGCCGTCGGGAGCCGCGCGAGCGACCCCGGCGGCGCCGACCATGCCGTTGGCGCCGGGCCGGTTCTCCACCACGACCGTTTGGCCAAACTGCTGGCGCAGGCTTTCGGCGACGAGCCGCGCCGTCAGGTCCACCGCGCCGCCGGCCGGATAAGGCACGATCAGCTGGATCGGCCTGGTCGGATAGGCTGGTGCGGCCTGTGCCATGGCTCGCGGCACCGAGGCGACGAGCGCCAAACCGGCGATGAATTCACGGCGTGAGCAGAATGCAGGCATGGCGAGATCCTCCCGTTCTGTGTTCCCTGGACGGCGCGGCCATGCCGTGCGGCTGGCTGCGCGCGGTGGTCAGTGCCGTCACGTCTTCTGGTCGACGCGCCTGCTCCATTGTTCCCAGGCTCGATCCATGGCGAACGACGTCAGGTTGAAGTCCCCGGCGGCGCCCGCCTCGGCAGCGGTCAGCGGCTTCACGCCGCCGAGCTGCGTCGCCCGCACTGGACATCGGCATTGCGCGCGCCATAGATCGAGCGGAACACCGCCTCCTTGACCGAACGCGCCGCTACGGTCGCGCCATGGCCGCGCATCAGAACAGTCCAGTTCGCACCAAGTGTTCGCGCAAGCGAATCGCCCTGGTCCCTGGTCGAAACGATCAGGTTCGTGTCGCCGAAGTCGTCCTGGCTATCCCAGAGGGGAACGGTTGCGCCCATGGTCGCGCCAAGGTGGAAGACCGGCACGAGAGCGATCCCGCTGGCGCAGAAGGGCATGATCTCGGGCGCATGATGATGGCAGACGGCCATGACATCGGGCCTGGCGCGGTAGATTGCGCTGTGGATGCAGCGCTCGGCAAAGACGCGTGCGTCGCTTGCGGGCTGGGGCCGGTCATCGAAATCGAATTCGAGAATGTCGTCCCGGGTCACCAGCTCGGCGGCCCGGACCCGCGGCATGAGATAGCGCTCCGGGCGCCCCGGATGCCGAAACGAGACATGGCCGAAGCTGTCGATCACGCCCTCCGCGGCCAGTATCCGGCCGGCGAGCACAAGTTCCGCGATCATGCCCTGTGTCGCATCGGTCGGCATGTCGGGCTCCTTTGCGGGCGTCGTCTTCCTGCCCGAAAGGAAAGCGCGAAGCGTTGCTGAAATCCAATACGGAGCCGTTGGGTCAGCGCTAAGAAAAACTGAGAGCTCAGTTGTCCGTGGATTCCAGCGGGTGCCCGAGAGGGCCCATGTAGCTCGTCAGCGTCGCGACTGCAGCCCGCACGACCTGGCGCACGGCCGAGATGCTGCGGAGCCGGCCTGCGGTCTGCGATCCGGCGAGGTACAGCGTGCGTCGCAAGGTCGGATCCATGATCGGACGGATCGACAATGTCTTTGCCTGCACTTCGGCAAGCACGGTGCCGAACGGCAATATGCCGGCTGCGACACCGCGAAGGATCATGGTCTTGATGCCGGGGATGGAGCGGATCTCGTGAGCGACCTTGAGCTGGAGACCCAGTTCCTTCGCCGTGCGATCGACGAGCGCGCGGACGCTGTCGCGCGGCTCCGGCAACACCAGCGGCTCACTGAGCGCCTCGGCGAAGGGGATCGGGATGCGGCGGTGGTCGGGTGAGGTGCTGACCAGCACGAGGTCTTCCTGATAGAGAGCCCGCTTCCACCAGCCCGCGTCATCGGGAACGTCATAGGCAAGGATCATGTCGAGCTCGCCTCGGCGGAGCGTTTCGATCAGCAGATGGCTCATCTCTTCCGAGAGACTGAGCGATATGCCTGGAGCATGGTCGGACATCTGCAAGGCCAGCTCCGACCCGATCATCTGCATCAGGCTCGGCGTGATGCCGAAGCGCAGCGGCTCGGTCGATGCCGCCCTCGCGCTCATGATCTCGCGGCGGGTTTCCTCGACGAGATTCAATATCGCCAGCGCCCGCTCATAGAGCACGGCTCCCATCTGGGTCGGCCCGGTGCCGCGCGAGTGCCGCACGAGCAGCGTGACACCCAGCTCTTCTTCAAGCTGCTTGATCTGCATGCCGAGCGCTGGCTGCGCGACGTTGAGCTGCTCCGCCGCCCGCGTCATATTTCCCGCCTCGATGATCTGCGCGAAATACTTGAGCTGCCGGAGGTTCATCGCGATCTCGGATGTAGGCGCGTCCTTGCTACAACGAAAGCCGCGTGTCGACTATCCGACCCGGCATCTACTCCATCACCGCCGCCTTGAGGATGCAGACCATCAGGGCGGCGCCGGGCTGGTTGCCGACGCAGCGCACGATATGGCGGCGGTCGCAGCGGTAGCGCAGCGTCTCGCCCGCCTTGGCGCGCTGGATCACGTCGCCGACCTCGACCTCGAACTCGCCGGCGGTGACCGAAAGCGATTCGATCGAGCCGCGCTGATGACCCTCCGAGTCGAGCTCGCCGCCGGGCTCCGACTGGACGTCGTACCATTGCAGCCACTCGACCGTCTTGATCCAGCCGATGATCGCGAGCCTGAGCTTGCCGTCCTCGGAGACCAGGATCGGCGTGTCGGCGCGGGTGGTCTTGTCGATGAAGGCCTCTTCCTCGCCGCTGGAGAGCACGCGTTCGATCGAGATGTCGAGGGCCTGCGACAGCCGCCAGATCGTCGCCAGCGTCGGATTGGTCTCGTTGCGCTCGATCTGGCTGATGATCGACTTGGCCACGCCCGACTGTTCGGCGAGCTCTGAGAGCGAGAGATTATAGGCCTTGCGCAGACGCTGGATCGTCTTGCCGAGCTGGCCCGAGATCACCTGGGCGCCCGATTCGAGCTCGCGCCCGCCACGTTCCTTCGTCTCGATGCCCATGCGGCTCAGCCTGCCCGTCGCGTCGTTTGTGAAAGCGAACATAATCGTTTGTTCAAGCGGACAATGCCCGTTCCGGGCCGCAGGAGCAAGCCGAGCTCAGGTCAGGCGCGACGAGCCGACCTCGCGCGTCTCGCGCTTGAGCAGGCCGAGCTGCTGCTCGCGCAGGATGACATAGATGCCCGAGGCGATGACGATGGCGGAGCCGATGAAGACCGACATGGCCGGCCAGTCGCCGAACATGAACCAGCCGATCGCCACCGCCCAGAGCATGGTCGAATATTCGAAGGGCGCGATCAGCGAGGCGTCGCCATAGCGATAGGCCTGCACGATCAGGATCTGCCCGAACCCGCCGAGGATGCCGATGGTGAAGAGCAGAGCGGCGTCCTGCCAGTTCGGCATGTTCCAGCCGAGGACGCTGGTCGAGAGGCCGAGCAGGGCGGTCATGACCATGAAATAGAAGACGATGGCGCCGGTGCGCTCGGTGCTGGTCAGCAGCCGCACCTCGATCGAGGCGAAGGCCGAGCAGAAGGCGCCGCCAAGCGCCAAAGCCGCGCCGATGGCAGGCCCGCCCGAAAAGCCGAGCGAGCCGCCGCCGAGATAGGGCGCCAGCATCAGCAGCACGCCGAGGAAGCCGATCGTCACCGCCGTCCAGCGATAGATGCGCACGCGCTCCTTCAGGATGACCACGGCGAGCACGACGACGATCAGCGGGCCGGCATAGCCGAGTGCGACCGCGTCCGGCAAAGGCAGGAAGCCGAGCGCGGCGAAGCCGAGGAACATGCCGGTCGAGCCGATGACGCCGCGCTTCAGGTGCCCGCGCAGGTTCTTGGTCTTCAGTGCCGACGGGAATTCCGAGCGCCAGGCGAGCCAGATGATCAGCGGGATCAAGGCGAAGAAGGAGCGGCAGAAGACGATCTGGCCGGTCGGGTACCGGGCTGCGACCGCCTTGATGCCGGCCGACATCAGGGTGAAGGCCAAGGCCGAGACGAGCTTGAAGGTGATACCGAGAAGCGGGGACAAGTTGCGCGGGCGCCGAAGGAGAAAGAGTCTTGCAGAAGACTTCGTCCCTCTAGATCACGTTCGTACGACGGGTCCAAGCGCAAAGCACGCAACCCTGACCACCGCAGCGCAGCTGCACCGTCGCTCAGACAAGGACGTTGACGCCGCTCATATAGATGCCGGCATAGGCGATCCTGCCCTCGCGCAGATGATAGAACGAGGCGTTGTACTTGCGGTGCTCGGCGCCGGACGGCTCCATGTTGATCACGTCGAGCTGACAGGCGAGAATCTGTTCCGGCTCGTCGAAGACCCAGCGGAAATTGCCGTGCCAGATTCGCTCATAGCGCCCGAATAGGCGCTCGAACATCATGCGGACACCGCTATCCCGGCCGCGATGGTCGAGCTGATCGGATTCGATGCGGAAATGGCAGTCGCCGGTGAGGCAATCCAGGACCCCGGCCATGTCCTTGTCGTCGACGCAGCGGAAATAGCGCTCCAGCAGCGCGATCGCGGCCTGGCGGGAGAGCGGCACGGCTTGGGTCATGAGGAAGCATCCTGGAGGAGGAAAGCACGGAATCGATGGAAGCCGTCCCGGAGAGCGGGCATGACAGCCCTCCGGAACGGGATGTTGGCCAGCTGCCGCTCAGAAGCTGCCCCTGAACGAGCCGCCGTCGATCAACAGGTTCTGGCCGGTGATGTAGCCGGCATGGGCGCTGGCGAGGAAGGCGCAGGCCTTGCCGAACTCGTCCGCCGTGCCGAAGCGCTTGGCCGGGATCTCCGCCATGCGGATCTTGGCGATCTCCTCGATCGTCACGCCCTTGATCGCCGCCATCTTCGTAGTCGAGCTCTTCAGGCGGTCGGTGTCGAAGGCGCCGGGCAGGATGTTGTTGATCGTGACATTGGCATGGGCGATCTCGCGGGCGACGCCGGCGAGGAAGGCGGTCAGCCCGGCGCGGGCGCCCGAGGAGACGTCGAGCCCGGTCAGCGGCGTCAGCACGCTCGCCGAGGTGATGTTGACGATGCGCCCGAAGCGGCGGGCGATCATGCCGTCGACCACGCGCTGCACGAGCTGGATCGGCGTCGCCATGTTCTGGACCACGCCTTCGAGCAGGGCTTCGCGCGAGACTTCGCGGAAGGACTTGGGCGGCGGGCCGCCATTGTTGTTGACCAGGATGTCGGGCTCGGGCGCCGCGGCGAGCAGCGCGTCCTGACCGGCCTGGGTCGAGACGTCGGCGACGACGGCGATGACGGTCGCTCCGGTGCTGGCACGAATCTGGCTGGCCGTCGCTTCGAGCGACGCCGCGTCACGGCCGTTGATCACCACCGTGCAGCCGGCTTCGGCCAGCGCTTCGGCGCAGCCACGGCCCAGACCTTTGCTGGAGGCGCAAATAATGGCCGTGCGGCCGGCGATTCCCAAATCCATGGCGTCTCTCCTGAAGATCCTGCGGGCTCTGTCGAGCCAAACCATGGATTCGGGCCTACGTCATCAAAGCGCAATGCAAATCAGACACACGCCGCAAGCATCGCAACAGGATGGGCCGGCGGGCATGAGCGACGACGACGAGGCCAAGCAGGTTCGCAGCATCTTCATTTCCGATCTGCACCTGGGCACCCGCGGAGCCCAGGCGGATCTCGTGCTGGAATTCCTGCGCAGCTATGACGCGCCGCGGATTTATCTCGTCGGCGACATCATCGACGGCTGGCGGTTGAAGAACGGCTGGTATTTCCCGCAGGCTCACAACGACGTCGTGCAGAAGCTGCTGCGCAAGGTGCGCAAGGGCTCGCGGCTGATCTACATCACCGGCAACCACGACGATTTCCTGCGCGACTTCACCGGCAGCCAGTTCGGCGGCATCCGCATCGCCGACCATGCCCTGCACGACACCGCCGACGGCAAGCGCCTGCTGGTGATCCATGGCGACCTGTTCGACCTGGTGGTGCGCAACGCCAAATGGCTCGCCCTGCTCGGCGACTGGGCCTACACCGTCGCGCTCGCCTCGAACACGGTGGTGAACAAGGCCCGCCACCTGTTCGGCCTGCCGCATTGGTCGCTCTCGGCCTGGGCCAAGCTCAAGGTCAAGAACGCGGTCAACTATATCGGCGAGTTCGAGACCTGCCTCGCCGCCGAGGCGCGCCGGCACGAAGCCGACGGGGTCATCTGCGGGCATATCCACCACGCCGCCCATCGCGAGATCGACGGGCTGACCTATATCAATACCGGCGACTGGGTCGAAAGCTGCACGGCGGTGGTCGAGCATCATGACGGCCGGTTCGAGGTCATCCGTTGGCCGCAATACCGGCTGAAGAGCGAGCCGGTGCGTCCCGTTCCGCTGCCCGCCCTGGTCGGCGAGGCCGCCTGATGCGCGTATTGATCGCGACGGATGCCTGGCGGCCCCAGATCAACGGGGTCGTCCGGTCGCTGGAGCGGATGTTCGAGGCCGGGCCGTCGCATGGCGTCACGCCGCATATGCTGACGCCGGAAGGCTTTCGGCAGATCGGCCTGCCATCCTATCCCGATATCCGGATCGCGCTTGCAACGCAGGGCGCCGTCGCCCGGCGCATCGCCGATTTCGGGCCCGACCATGTCCATATCGCCACCGAAGGGCCGATCGGCTGGTTGACGCGCGCGGTCTGCCTGGCGCAGAAGCGGACCTTCACGACGAGCTACCACACCCGCTTTCCGCAATATGTCGCGGCACGCTGGCCGATCCCGGAAAGCTGGAGCTACACGTTCCTGCGTCGCTTCCACGGCCCGGCCGCCGGCGTGATGGTCTCGACCGGGACGGTGGAGGCGGAACTCAGGCGCAACGGCTTCGAGCGCATCCTGCGCTGGGGGCGCGGCGTCGATCTCGCGCAGTTCCATCCGCGGCCGGAAAGCGTCCTCGACCTGCCGCGGCCGATCTTCCTCAGCGTCGGGCGAGTCGCGGTCGAGAAGAACCTCGAGGCTTTTCTCTCACTGCGGCTGCCTGGCAGCAAGGTCGTCGTCGGCGACGGCCCGGCGCGCGCCGACCTGCAGCGGGCCTTTCCGGAGGCGACCTTCCTCGGCACGCGCGAGGGCGAGGACCTGGCTGCGATCTATGCCTCGTCCGACGTCTTCGTCTTCCCGAGCCTGACCGACACGTTCGGCATCGTCCTGCTGGAGGCGGCCGCGAGCGGCCTGCCGGTCGCGGCGTTTCCGGTGCAGGGTCCGAGCGACGTCTTCGCCGGCAGCGGGGCTGCGGTACTGGACGAGGACCTGAGAGGGGCCGCGCTCGCGGCCTTGCGCATTCCCCGCGAAGCCTGCCTCGAGCTTGCCGCCCGTCACAGCTGGCAAGCCAGCGCCGACCAGTTCTACGGCCATATCCGCCGGATCGCCCGGCACGCGGCGACGGCGCAGAACGTCACAACCTTCGCGAGCGTCCATGCCGCGGAAGGGCAGGCGCGGGAGCGCCAGCGGGCTTGAGCTCCCGGCGGAAGACGTCGCGCCGCTCGTGAACCGAGGCGATGACGAGGCCCATCGGCACGCCGAGGCCGACCAGCGCCGCCTCCGACAATTGCAGGCTCGCCTCGATCGTTTCCGGCACCGCGTCATTGACGCCGATCTCGTAAAGATGGCGGGCATGGGCGGCGTCGCGGGCGCGGGCGACGATCACGAGATCGGGCCGCAGGGCACGGGCGGCTTTCACGGTCTCGTCGACCGCGCGGGGGTTGTCGATGGTGATGATGAGCGCGGTGGCGTCGTCGAGGCCGCAAAGCTTCAGGAAGTCCGGCTTGGTCGCGTTCCCGAAGAAGGCCGGACGTCCGGCCTTGCGCTGGGCGGACACGAGCATGGGGTCGGAGTCGATCGCGATATAGGGCTTCCTGTGCTCTTCGAGCATGGCGCCGACAAGCCTGCCGACGCGCCCGCAGCCGATGACGATGGCGCGCCCGGCATGGTCGTCTGGCGGCAGGACCTGCGCCTCCTCGGGCAGGATGACCGGCGGCGTGAGCCGCGCCGCCATGCTGCGCGCCATCCGCGCCGCTAGCGGCAGCGCGACCATGGTGAGCGAGACCGCCGCCAGGACGAGGCTCGCCGCGTTCTGCTCGACCAGTTTGGCGGCGGCGGCGGCGTTGAGCAGCACGAAGGCGAACTCGCCGCCGGGCGCGACCATGATCGCCGTCTCGATCGCGGTCGAGGCCGAAAGGGTGAAGAGCTGGGCCAGGCCCATGACCACCGCGATCTTGACGAGCAGGAGGCCTGCGGCGATGCCCAGGATGGCGGCGGGCTCGCTCGCGAGCTGGGCCGGATCGACGCTCATCCCGACGGTCAGGAAGAAGACGCCGATCAGCAGGGACTTGAACGGCTCGATCGTGACCTCGATGGCGCGGCGATACTCGGTCTCGGCCAGCAGCAGCCCGGCGATGAAGGCGCCCAGCCCCATGGACAGGCCGGCCGCCGCGGCGACCAGCCCCGTGCCGAGCGCGACCAGCAGCGTCGCCGCCAGGAAGCTCTCGGAGCTGTCGGTCGAGGCGACGAGGCGGAAGAGCGGGCGCAGGGCCAGCCGCCCGATCACGACGATCGCGGCGATCGCGGCGAAGGCATGGACCAGCGCCTGGGCGAAGCCGGCGACCAGCGATCCGCCGTTCTGCGCGCCCAGCACGGCGATGAGGAAGAGCAGCGGCACGACCGCGATGTCCTGGCACAGCAGGATCGCGAAGCTGCTGCGGCCGGCCGCGGTCATCATGCGCCGGCGCGCCGACAGCAGCTCGACCACCATCGCCGTCGAGGAGAGCGCGATGCCGAAGCCGATGATGAGCGCGGCTGCCGCCGGCTGCCCGAGAAAATAGGCGATGCCTCCGATCAGCCCGGCGGAAAGCGCGACCTGCCCGAGCCCGAGGCCGAAGACGAGCCGGCGCATCGTCACCAGGCGCTCGAAGGAGAGCTCGAGCCCGATGACGAAGAGCAGGAAGGCGACGCCGATCTCCGCCGGCCCGGCGAGCGCGTTGGGATCGGAGACGGTGATCGTGCGCAGGAGCGGCACCGAGGCGACCAGGCCACCGAGCCCGAAGGGGCCGAGCGCTGCGCCGCAAGCCATGAAGGCCACGATCGAGTTGACCCGGAAGCGCTTGGCGAAGGGCACGATCACGCCCGCCGTGGCGAGAACGACGATGGCGTCCTTGTAGGCCGAAGGGTCGATCGTCGAAGCCAAGTCAGCCCTCGCGCTGCCGATTCAGGAGGTGATTCATGTTTGCGGTGCAAGGCGTTGCGATACAAGCACTTCCGAGCGGCTCAGCAAAAAACTTGCCGTTGCCCGACCCGGCCCGTAGCTTCCGGCGCGCAGATGATCGAAAGGCCCTTCATGCGTTTTGCCGGCACCGAGAACTACGTCGCCACCGAGGACCTCACCGTCGCCGTCAATGCCGCGATCCGGCTGGAGCGGCCTTTGCTGGTCAAGGGCGAGCCCGGCACCGGCAAGACCGTGCTGGCCGAGGAGATCGCCTCGGCCCTGAAGGCGCCGCTGATCACTTGGCACATCAAGTCGACGACCAAGGCCCAGCAGGGGCTCTACGAATATGATGCGGTCAGCCGGCTGCGCGACAGCCAGCTCGGCGATCCGCGGGTCTCCGAGATCGGCAACTACATCAAGCGCGGCAAGCTCTGGGACGCCTTCGCCTCGGCCGAGCGGCCGGTCCTGCTGATCGACGAGATCGACAAGGCCGATATCGAGTTCCCCAACGACCTCCTGCTCGAGCTCGACCGCATGGAGTTCCATGTCTACGAGACCGGCGAAACGGTCCGCGCGGTGCAGCGCCCGGTGATGATCATCACCTCGAACAACGAGAAGGAACTGCCCGACGCCTTCCTGCGCCGCTGCTTCTTCCACTATATCCGCTTCCCCGACACTGACACGATGCAGGCCATTGTCGAGGTGCATTTCCCGGGCATCAAGAAGCGGCTGATGGAGGAGGCGCTGCGGCTGTTCTTCGAGGTGCGCGAGGTGCCCGGCATCAAGAAGAAGCCCTCGACCTCCGAGCTGCTCGACTGGCTGAAGCTCCTGGTGGCCGAGGATATCGGCCCCGAGGTGCTGCGCGAGCGCGACCCGCGCAAGCTCATCCCGCCGCTGCACGGCGCGCTCCTCAAGAACGAACAGGATGTCAGCCTGTTCGAGAAGCTGGCCTTCATGACGCGGCGGGAGAGCCGTTGAGGCCGCTTGATACTTCTGCGGCCGCCTGATGCGGCCCTCTGCGCTTCCGGTGCTCACGGACAAAAGTCCGCTCCGCTCCGGTTCTCGACGACCACGCCAGTCGACTCGCCCCGGCGAAGTTTCAAGCGACCTCAGGGGTTCAGCCCAGGCCGAGCAGGGGCCGGGCGTTGAGCGCTGCGGCGAGGGCCATCAGGGTCACCGTGGCATAACCGGCCGAGAACAGGCCGACCGCGGCCCGCCCGACAGAGGGCTGCCGGGTCAGCAGCCAGACCGCGAGGCCGAAGGCCGGGATCAGTTGCAGCGCGTGCAGCCCGAGGAAATGGGCGAGGCGCAGGTCGCCAATGACCAGCGACCAGCCGAAGACCGGGATGGTCGGGTTGTCGGCCGGTACGGTTCCGACGAAATGCCCGCTGGCGCTGCTGCCGAGCGTCGCGCCACTGGCGAGGCCGAGAACGCAGGTCAGCGCGAGGCCGGCCACCAGCGACCAGCGCAGGGCCGGAGAGAGTGGTGCGGCGTTGCGCCGGGCGAGGCCATAGGCCAATGCGCCGGAGGCGAGCGTGATCATCACGGCGCCGACACCCATCGCGTCGTAGAGCGCCTCGTTGAGCAAGGTTTCGCGATTGTAATGCGAGGCTTCGGCGCGCGAGGCGCGCCAGCCGATATAGGCGACCTCGAGAAAGCCCGGCACCAGCGCACCCCAGATCGTGTAGCGCCCGAGCCAGGAGGCGCGGAAGCGCTCGCTCGCCAGCGGCAGGAACAGCGCCAGCGTGAAGAAATAGAGGATGAGCGAGGCTTCGAACTTCAACGGCTTCAGCCAGACATTCGTGCCCTCGATCAGGCGCATGTCGATGGCGTAGGCGATCAGCGTCGGCACCATCAGCGCCGCCATGGCGAAGCCGGCCGCCGTCAGGCGCGGCTCGAGCTCGAGCGAGCGCAGCCAGGCCGGCAGCCTGGCCTGTAGCCGGGCGATCCGGTCGTCGCGGGTGGCGCGAACGCTCGCCCGCAGCAGCAGGAAGGCGAGATAGCCGATCGGCCCGAACAGGAAGGTGGCGAGCAGGACCGGCACCATCGCCCAATGCGGCAATTCCTCTTCCTGCGCGCGGCGCAGGATCCAGTTGCCGAGGAAGAGGTCGAAGGCGAGGTAGTGCAACCAGCCGGCCAGGAGCAGCGGCCTGGAGGTGAAGAGGTCGGCAACGCCGTCGAGCGAGGAGAAGCCGCCCTTCGCCTCGCTCCAGAACACGGCGATCAGCACGAAATAGCCGATCGAAAGCACGGTGGGGATGACGGTGCCGGCGAGCAATGCCGAAACGCCGCGCCAGCGCGGGAGCAGGATGAGGCTGAGCCAGCCCAGCATCGCGAGCTGGGACCCGAGGGCGAAGGCGTCGTCGAGCGTCGCGGGCAGCATGAGAAGCTCCATTTGAACGCTGTTTAGTTGCGGCGTGGTGATAAATCGCTATCTTGACGGCGTCAAGATTGATTTTGACGGTGTTCAGATTATGACGATCATTGAAGACGGCGAAACGCAACCTGGCCGGCCCGGCTATCATCACGGCGATCTGCGCCAGGGGATGATCGAGGCCGCCGAGGCGGTCCTCGCGGAAAAGGGCGCGGCCGGCTTCACCTTGCGCGAATGTGCGCGTCGCGCCGGCGTGTCGCCAGCGGCGCCGGCGCATCATTTCGGCAACCTCGCCGGGCTGCTGACCGCGATCGCGACGCTCGGCTTCGACGGTCTCTCGGAGGCGATGGAGGCGGCGGCCGCAGCTGCGACGGCGGCCGGACGCAATCGCCTGGCGGCGATCTGCGACGCCTATCTGGCGACCGCGCTCAGTCGACCCGGACGCTTCCGCGTCGTCTTCGGCCTGAGGAGCCTGAACAAGCATGACCAGGCGTTCCTGCAGGCCTCGGCGCGGGCCTTCGGCATCCTGGTGCGCGAAACCCGGGCCGAGCTCGGGACCGATCGCAACGACGATCTCTTCTCCCGCCTGCCATCGAGCTTCGCGGACGATCCCAATCTGCCGGAGATCCTGCTCGTCTGGTCGGTGACGCACGGATTCTCGACGCTGCTGCTCGACGGGCAGATCGATTTCCTGACGCCGGCAGGCGGCCGGGACGCCATGCTCGCGCTCTATTCGCAACGGCTGGTGGGGCTGCTGCTCGGCGCGCTGGCATCGCGGCCGTGAGCGGGCGAGAGGCCTCGCAAAACCGCGGGCAGATGGTTAGGTTTGCCGGATGCGACGCCTTCTCCTCCTGCGCCATGCCAAATCCAACTGGTCGACCGGGTCGACCGATCGGGAACGCCCCCTGGCCGCGCGGGGGCGGGAAGCTGCTCCCGTGATGGGGCGCTATCTGGCGGAGGAGATGCTGCTGCCCGATCTCGTACTGGTCTCGCCGGCGCGGCGCACCACCGAGACCTGGGAGCTTGTCGGGCCGATGCTGTCGGAGCGGCCGGGAAGCCATCTCGAGCCGCGCATCTACGAGGCCAAGCCGGAACGGCTGCTGGAGGTCGTCAAGGAAACCGAGGCGAATGTCCGCACGCTCCTGCTGATCGGCCATAATCCCGGTTTCGAGGAGCTTGCCGCGAAGCTGGCCGGGCATGGCGACCGCTATGCGGCGGCGCGGATGGCGCAGAAATACCCGACCTGCGGGCTCGCCGTGCTCGATTTCGCGGTCGAGGACTGGCGCGACGTCGTGGCGCGCAGCGGGCGGCTCGACCGTTTTGTGACGCCGGCCTCGCTGGGCGAGGGGCCGGACGAATGAGCCGGATGCCTGTGCTCGAAGCCGCATGAGCTCTCCATCCTATCTCGACGAGGCCCGCAACGCGGCGCTGGCCTTCGGCGACAGCCTGCTCGGGCTGGCGCGTCCGCGACTGCGGCTCGGCGTCACCGGGCTGTCGCGCTCGGGCAAGACCGTCTTCACCACGGCGCTGATCCAGAACCTGATCGAGGGCGCGCGCCTGCCGGTGCTCAAGGCTGCGGCCGAAGGGCGGATCACGCGGGTCAGGCTGGTGCCGCAGCCCGATCCCGACGTGCCGCGCTTCCCGTACGAAGCGCATCGCGCGGCCCTGTCCGGGCCGGACCGGCGCTGGCCCGATTCCACCCGGCGGATTTCGGAGCTGCGCGTCGAGATCGATTATGAGCGCGCCCAGGGCTGGTTCAAGGGTCCGGCGACCCTGACGCTGGATATCGTCGACTATCCCGGCGAATGGCTGCTCGACCTCGCCTTGATCGGGCTCGACTACAAGGCCTGGTCGCGGCAGGCGATCGCCGATGCGCGCAAGGCACACCGGCTGGAGGCGGCCGGGCCCTGGCTCGCGGATCTCGCTCTTCGCGATCCCGCCGGCGCGCCCGACGAGCTGGCGGCCGAGGCTGCCAGCGACCTGTTCAAGGCCTATCTCGCCCGGCTGCGGGCCGATCCGGAGGCGGTGGCGGTGACGCCGCCGGGGCGCTTCCTGATGCCGGGCGACCTCGACGGCTCTCCGGCGCTGACCTTCGCGCCGCTCGACATCGCGCCCGATTCCGAGGCGATGGCCGGTACTCTGGCCGGGCTGATGGCCGAACGCTTCGAGGCCTATAAGCGGCTCGTGGTGACGCCGTTCTTCCGCGACCATTTCGCCAGGCTCGACCGGCAGATCGTGCTGGTCGATGCGCTGGCGGCGCTCGATGCCGGGCCGCCGGCGCTGGCCGATCTCGAGACTGCGCTCGGCCAGGCGCTCGCCGCCTTCCAGGTCGGGCGCAATTCCTGGCTGTCGAGCCTGTTCTCGCCGCGCATCGAGCGCGTGCTGTTCGCGGCGACCAAGGCCGACCATATCCACCACACCAGCCATGACCGGCTGGCCGCGGTGATGTCGCTGCTGGTCGCGCGGGCCGCCTCGCGGGCGCAGGGCGCCGGCGCGAAGGTCGAGGCGATGGCGTTCGCCGCCGTGCGCGCGACCCGGGAGGTCAGGATCAAGGAGGGGCGCCAGGATCTGCCGGCGATCGCCGGCGTGCCCGAGGCGGGCGAAACCGTCGGCGACGAGGTTTTCGACGGCGTGGCCGAGGCCGCAATCTTTCCCGGCGAGCTGCCGGAACGCCCCGAGGCCATCTTCGACAGGGCCGCGTCGCACTGGCAGATCCGCGCCCCGCGCTTCCGGCCGCCGCTGGTGACGCCGGATGCCGGCGGCCGGACCCAGCCGCCGCCGCAGATCCGGCTCGACCGCGCGCTGGAATTCCTGATCGGCGACCGGCTGGCATGATGCAAGGAGGCCATCCATGAGCAAGGCTCCGCGCGCTGTGCGTCTCGACGCGAGTTCTATCGAGGCTGAGCCGATGCCACGCGAGACCGGGATCGCGATCCTGCCCGAAAGCGAGCCGTTCGACCCGGTGGAGCCCGCCGCCGTGCCGGTGAAGCCGCGCCGTGGCTTCAGCTGGGGCAGCCTGTTCGTCGCCGGGCTCTCGGCCTTCCTGACGTTGTCGATCGGCGTCTGGGCGGAACGGACGATCACCTCGCTGATGAACGAGAGCCCGGTGCTGGGCTATGCGGCGCTCGCCGCGGCCGCGGTCGCGCTGCTGGCGCTGGTCGTGATGCTCGGCCGGGTCCTGCGCGACATCCTGCGCGAGCGCCGCGTCGAGGCGCTGCGCCTGCGCGCGACCGAGGTGCTGGCGGGCGGCAGCCTCGACCAGGCCAAGGACATCGCCGGCGAGCTCCGGCGCCTCTATGCGAGCCGGCCGGAGACGGCCAAGGGCAGGGCGGAGCTCGAGGACAGCCTGCCGCAGCTCTTCGCCGCCCGCGATGTCCTGACGGTCGCCGAGCGCAGCCTGATGGCGCCGCTCGACGCCGCTGCGCAGGTCCAGATCGCGCTGGCGGCCAGGCGCGTCTCCCTGGTCACCGCGGTGAGCCCGCGCGCGCTGATCGACGTGGTCTTCGTGCTGGTCGCCTGCGCCAGGCTGCTGCGCGCGATCGCCGGCATCTATGCCGGGCGCCCCGGCGCGCTCGGCCTGCTGCGTCTGGCGCGGCAGGTGCTCGGCCATCTCGTCGTCACGGGTGGCATCGCGGCGGGCGATGCGCTGGTCCAGCAGGTGGTGGGGCAGGGGCTCGCCGCGCGCCTGTCGGCGAAGCTGGGCGAGGGCGTGCTGAATGGCCTGCTGACCGCGCGGATCGGGCTGGCCGCGCTCGCGGTCTGCCGGCCCTTGCCCTTCGTCGAGGCGCAGCCGCCGACGCTGTCGGACGTCGCCAGCGATCTCGCGTCCTGGCGCGGCGGGGCCGCGAGCGACTGAGCGCGCACCCGGCAAGATTTGCCGCCCGTGGCCGAAACGACCCGGTCGAATTCGCCGCGATACGCTTTGGAAACCATCCAACCCACTGAAATCTAAGACGGCCCCGCATGGCATAGCCCGTGCAAAGCCGGCCTCGACGTATCGCGCGGCCATCCGGCCGCCAGGGTTGAGGCGAGGGGTATCATGGGTGTCTTCAGTGCGCTGACGACGGCGGTTTCCGGCATGCAGGCGCAGTCCTATGCGCTCGAGAACATCTCCGGAAACATCGCCAATTCGCGGACGGCGGGCTTCAAGCGCGTCGACACGAGCTTTGCGGATCTGGTGCCGGATTCGGCGCTCAACCGGCAGGTCGCCGGCTCGGTCGCGGCCTATAGCCGCTCGACCAACACCATCCAGGGCGATCTCTCGGCGACGAGTATCAGCACCAATGTCGCGATCAACGGCGACGGGTTCTTCGTCGTCGACCAGCGCCTGAGCGGGCTCGGCGCCAACACGCAATTCGCCAACCAGAACCTCTATACCCGCCGCGGCGATTTCGACTTCGACGCCGACGGCTACCTGGTGAACGGCGCCGGCTACTACCTCAAGGGCCTGAAGCTCGACTCGGTGACAGGGCAGCTGATCGGCACCCAGCCGGAAGTGCTGCGCATCACCAAGGAGCAGTTCCCGGCCAAGGCGACGACCTCGATCGAATACCGCGCCAACCTGCCTTCCACCCCGTCGACCAAGAACCACCGGGACAATCCGACGGTGACGGGTTCGGAACTGCTCGACCCGACCGATTTCACCGGCGCCAATCCGATGACCACCAACACCGTCGTCGGCAGCGACATGACCACCTTCCTCAACCAGTCGATCGCTGGCGGTTCGGTCACCGTCTATGATTCGCTCGGCCAGGCGACCAGCGTCGAGCTGCGCTGGGCCAAGACGGCGAAGGCCTCGGCCGGCCCGCCGCCCGTCGAGGATACCTGGAGCCTGTTCGTCGCCGAGAATACCGGCGCGACCGGCGGCGCCGTCGCCTATCGCCGCGTGCCGTCGAACATCACCTTCGGCCCGACCGGCCAGCTGACCTCGGGCGCGACCATCGCGCTGCCGACGATGACGATCGGCGGAACCACGGTGACAGGCATCAGCCTGACCACGGGCGGCAACGGCCTGACGCAGAACGGCGATGTCAGCGGCGAGGTCGATGCCCGCAGCATCCGCCAGGACGGCTATACCGCCGGCACGCTCGACCGCGTCTCGGTCTCGGCCGAGGGCATGGTGGTCGGCACATTCAGCAACGGCCAGGTCGTGGCGCTGGCGCAGCTCTCGGTGGCGCAGTTCAACGCCGCCAATGCGCTGAAGCGGCTCGATGGCGGCGCCTTCGAGGAGACGATCGAGTCCGGCGCGCCGATCGTCGGCCTCGGCACCTCCCAGCTGATCGGCGGCAATGTCGAGCAGTCCAATACCGACATCGCCGACGAGTTCTCGAAGATGATCGTCACCCAGCAGGCCTATTCGGCCAACACCAAGGTCATCACCACGGCGCAGGAGATGCTGCGCGACGTGTTCAGCATCATCCGCTGACGCGCAGGACGCCGCGAGTAACCGGTACGCGCCCCAGGAGGGGCGGGGACGACGGGAGTAGACGATGGGTCTCAGCACATCCCTGAACACGGCGGTTTCCGGCCTGCGCGCCACGCAGGTCGGAATCGGCGTCGTTTCGCAGAACGTCGCCAATGCCGGCACGGCCGGCTATGTCCGGCGCGTCGTCAACACGCTCGACACCGTCAGCGGCAATACGGTCGGCACTTCGACCGGCCAGGTCCAGCGGCTGCTCGACCGGATCGTCCAGCACCAGCTCTGGCAGGAAAGCGCCGGGGCTGCCTATACCTCGACGCGGGCCTCGGCGATGTCCAGCCTCGACAAGCTCTATGGCGCGCCGGGCAGCTCGACGGCGCTCGATTCCGTCTACAGCGCCTTCACCACCTCGCTTCAGGCGCTGCAGAACGACCCGTCCTCCTATGCCAACCGCACCGCGGTGATCGACGCCGCCTCCCAGCTCGCGAGCCGGCTGAACGGCCTGTCCGACGGCGTCCAGACCCTGCGCACCCAGGCCGAGGCCGGGATCGGCAACGCGGTCACCCAGGTCAACGAGCTGCTGAACGCGCTGACCACGGTCAATTCCCGGATCGTCAACGGCCAGAACGACCAGGCGACGGCGGGGCTCAAGGACCAGCGCGACCGCATCGTCGCCGAGCTCTCGCAATATATGGACATCAAGACGAGCGAGGATGCGCGCGGCTCGCTCAGCATCGTCACCGGCTCGGGTGCCCAGATATTCGACGGCCGCCCATCGGTGACCTTCGGCTTCGACGAGCATTCGGCGCTCGGCCCGGAATCGCAGTGGAGCCCGGTCGCGTCCGAGCGCGGCGTCGGCACCATCACGATGACCGACAGCTCGGGCAACACGCGCGACGCGATCGCCAACAACGTGTTCCGCTCGGGCGAGATCGCCGCCTTCATCGAGCTGCGCGACAAGACCCTGGTGCAGGCGCAGGCCCAGCTCGACGAGATCGCGGCGCAGATGTCGAGCGCGCTCTCCGACCGGGAAATCTCCGGCACGGCCGTCACCGCAGGGGCCGCGACGGGGTTCGAGGTCGATCTCGCCGGGCTGCAATCCGGCAACAGCGTGACGCTCGACTATCGCGTGACGCCCGGCGGCGCGACGCGGCGCTTCACCTTCGTGCGGGTCGAATCGGGGGCCTCGCTGCCCTTGCCGGCCTCGGCTACCGGCGACGCCAACAACACCGTCGTCGGCATCGACTTCTCCGGCGGGCCGGCCTCCGTCGCGGCGCAGATCCAGGCGGCGACCGGCGGCGGCTTCACCGTCTCGAACACCGGCTCGGTGCTGAGCATCGTCGATGACGGCGCCGGCAATACGCGCGACGTGCTCGG
This sequence comes from Allobosea sp., assembly GCF_051860145.1. Lineage (GTDB taxonomy): Bacteria > Pseudomonadota > Alphaproteobacteria > Rhizobiales > Beijerinckiaceae > Allobosea. The sequence goes on from NZ_JBHYEM010000004.1 coordinate 220,720, forward strand.
ACTGACGGCGCGGTCGACCGCGGCCGGGCTGCAGTCGGGATCGGCCGAGCTGCCCTTCTTCGTCGATGGCACGCGGCCCTATACCGGCTCCTTCGAGGGCGGCTCGCAGGCGCTCGGCTATGCCGGGCGCATCGCGATCAATCCGGACCTGATCGCCGACCGGTCCAAGCTCGTCGTCTTCAACACGACGCCGGCGACGCCGCAGGGCGACGACACGCGGGCGAAGCTGATGCTGGAGCGGCTGACCCAGAGCCAGCGCAGCTTCACCAACGCGACCTCGCTTGACGGCTCCAAGGCGACCTCGACCGCGACCATCTCGAGCTTCGTGCAACGGGTGGTCGCCTCGCAGGGCCAGGCGGTCGAGACCGCCAAGCGCCTCGACGAGGGCCAGCAGGTCGCGCTCGCCTCGGTGCAGAGCCGCTTCGCCGAGACCGCCCAGGTCAATGTCGATCAGGAAATGACCATGCTGATCGAACTGCAGAATGCCTACGCCGCCAATGCCCGCATCATCTCCACGGTCAAGGAGATGATGGATCTGCTGATGAGAGTCTGAGGAAGGCGCCGCCATGACGATCACCGCAACCGGATCGGGCGCCTACCGCGCCGCCAAGCCCAACGAATTCGTCTCGACCCGGGCCCAGTTCGACGACCTGCAGCGCCAGCTTTCGACCGGCAAGAAGGTCACGAGCTATGGCGATCTCGGCATGGACCGGCGCACCAGCCTCGATCTCAACGCCAAGATGGCGTCGATCGATTCCTGGCTCTCCGGCATCCAGCTTTCCAGCATCAACCTCAAGCTGCAGAGCCAGGCGGTCGAGAACTACGCGAAGCTGGTGACCGAGACCAAGAACGACGTGCGGCCGGGCAGCTATACGGCGAATGCCAGCGGTCGCTCGGCGCCTCAAGTCCTGGCCGAGGAGAAGTTCAAGCAGGTGCTCGACCTGCTCAACAGCAATGTCAACGGCCGCTACCTGTTCTCCGGCCGTACCTCCGATGTCGAGCCGACGGTCAGCTATTCGCTGATCATGGAGGGGGACGGCGCCGGCCGGGCCGGCGTGAAGCAGCTCATCGCCGAGCGCAAGGAGGCCGATCTCGGCCTGACCGGGCTCGGGCGGCTGACGGCAGGCGGCGCCGGCACCACGGCGACGATCGCGGAAGAGGCCGGCAACCCGAATTACGGCTTCAAGCTCACCGGCGCCTCGACGAGCGGCGCCGCGCTGGTGCCGACCTATACGGCGGGTCCTCCGGCCAATCTCTCGGTCGATGTCGCCGGCCAGCCGCTGGCCGGCGAAACGCTGCGCATCCAGCTCGACCTGCCCGACGGCACCAAGCAGGAAATCGTCCTGACCGCCCGTGCGGCAGGCACCGATGGCAGCGCAGCCACCACCTTCGAGATCGGCGCGAACGAGGCCGCGACGGCCGCGAATCTTCGCGCCTCGATCAGCGCGGCGCTCGGCAAGGAGGCGAAGACCAGCCTGTCGGCGGCCTCGGCCTCGGTCGCGGCCGAGAACTTCTTCGCAGGCAGCACGAGCAACCCGCCGCTGCGGGTGCCCGGTCCGCCCTTCGCGACGGCGACGGCTGCTCCCGCGCCGGGCACCGCGGCCAATACCGTGATCTGGTACCAGGGCGACGATGGTCCCGGACCCGCGCGCGGCACGGCGACGGTTCAGGTCGACCAGAGCCAGATCGTCGGCACTGGCGCCCGCGCCAACGAGGAGGCCTTCCGGGTCGGGCTGGCGCAATTCGCCGTGCTCGCCACCGAGACCTTCCCGGCCACCGACCCGAACTCCCAGGCGCGCTACGAGGCCATGGCCAGCCGAGCGCAGAACAAGCTCGGTTTCGGCGAGGGCGTACAGAAGCCGGCCGAGATCATCACCGAACTCGGCACGGCCCAGACCTCGCTGGCGCGCGCCAAGGAGCGGCACGAGAGCACCCAGAACTACCTGACCACGGCGCTAGGCGGCATCGAGAACGTCACCACCGAGGAGGTCGCGGTGCAGATCCTGGCGCTGCAGACCCGTCTGCAGGCGAGCTACCAGACGACCGCGATCCTGTCGCAGCTGACGCTGACGAAATATCTCTGACCGGCGCGGCTCGTCAGGCGAGCCGCTGCCCGTCCGCGAAGACCTGGCGCCAGCGCAGCACGCGGACGGAGCGGCGCAAACCGGTCGGCCAGAACGGATCGCTCTCGCAGAGACGCCGCACCGCGCCCTCGTCTTGCGCCTCGACGAGCCAGAGGCCCCCAGCCGCCTCCTCGCCTTCGCGAAGCGGGCCCGCGGCCTGGATCGTACCGCTATTGCTTTCAAGAAAGGCGAGATGGTCAGGCATCAGGCGGTCGCGCGCCTGGGCATGGGCCGGATCGTCGGTGAACAGAACGGCGAACAGCATGTGGGTCTCTCCCTGGGTCGAGGGCGAAGCATGCGCCGTGGCATCCTGCAGGAACATGCAGACGACTGCCATCCCAATCTGCAAATATGCAGGCATGGACTGGAACGATCTTCGCTATGCGCTGGCGATCGCCCGGGCGGGCACGCTCGCGGGCGCCGCGCGCCGGCTGGATGTCGACCAGACCACCGTGGCGCGCCGGCTCGCAGCGCTGGAAGCTGCGCTCGGCGCGAGCCTGTTCCTGCGCAGCGACGGCAGGCTGCGGCCGACCGCGGCGGGCGAGCTGGCGGTGACGCGGGCGGCCCGGGTCGAACAGGAGGTCGAAGCGCTGGCCAATGTGGCCACAGCGCCGGCGCTCGTCTCAGGGACCGTGCGGCTGAGCGCGGTGCCGATTCTGGTGAACCATGTGCTGATGCCGGCCCTGCCGAAGCTGCTCACGCCGCATCCGGCGCTCCGGCTCGATCTGATCGCCGAGGGGCGCAATCTCAGCCTGAGCCGGCTTCAGGCCGATATCGTCCTGCGCCTGGGGCGGCCGCAGGCGGAGGCGGCCGCGCTGGCCCGTCGTCTCGGCACGCTCGATTTCGCGCCCTATGCGGCGCGCGGCCGCAAAGCCGCGTCGTTGTCCTGGATCGGCTATGAGGAGGGCAGCCAGCATCTGCCGCAGGCGCAATGGCTGGCTCATGCCCCATCCGAGCCCAGGGCCGGATTTGCGGTCAACGATGTGCAGAGCGCTCTCGCGGCGGTGAAGGCAGGGCTCGGCAAGTCCCTGCTGCCCTGCCGCGTCGCCGATGCCGATGCGGATCTCGAGCGGAGCGAGGCGGGCGGGCCGTTCCCGTCGCGCGAGGTCTGGCTGATGACCCGCCGCGACATCCGCAAGGAGGCGCGGATCGAGACGGTGATCGGCTGGCTCGACGGCCTGGACTGGCGCAGCTAGCGCCAGCCGGCGATCAGCGGCCGCGCAGGCCGGCGGCGACGTCGCGGTTGATGTTGATGAGAACCGCGAGGCCTGCCGGCTGCTGCTGGGCCGAAATCCGGAAGGTCTGGTTGAAGATGAAATTGGCCAGCGTCAGGATGCTGCGCTTGATCTCGACCGGAAGCGGATTGTCTTCCTTGATCACGGCCGAAACCAGCAGCGTCCACAGCTTGCGGTTATAGCCGAGCGCGTCGTCGAGCTCGCCTTCACGGGCGGTCCAGTCGTCGACGATCGCCTGGAGCCTGACGGCGGCCTTGAGAAGGAGCGTGGCTTCGAGTTCGCGGGGGGAGACGGTGGCTTGCGCGGTCCTTGCGGCCGCGCCGTAGGCGTTAAACCCGTGTTGCATTCTCGATGAGTTCCGCTTCGTAAGCGATCAGCTTCTTGGCTGCCTTCAATGCCTTGTAGAGATCGCCGCTTAAGATGCAGTTATTGATCTCGGTCATATGCGGCAGGGCGCTCGGCGCGGCCTGCAGGAAATCGCGCACCAGCTGGAAATAGGTCGCGTGCTGATGCGTCGGTTCCTGGGCCAGGTACATGAGCTGGATCGAGAGATAGATCTTCTTGGCCGGACTGTCGGCGTTGGCCGACGTCATGATGTCCTTCTCGCGCAGGATCGGCGCCTCTCCCTCGATGAAGAAGCGGGTGCGCTGCTCGTCGTTGCGAATGACGACGGCGCCGATGATGATGCGCTCGTTCGGCTTGAGCTCGACCTTGAGGGCCATGTCTTGACCTGCCTTCTGGCTGACGGGGAGGGCGGGGCTCTCGGGATCAGCCGAAGAGCCGGAGCACGCCCTGATCGGCCTGCGAGGCGAGCGACAACGCCGTTTGGGAAAGCTGCTGGCGCGTGTTGAGGGCCAGGAGCTTGGCGCCCTCCTCGTTCGAGTCGGCAAGAACGAGGTTGTCGGCGCCGATCGTCAGCGTATTGACCAGGTTCTTGGTGAAGTCCTGGCGGGTCTGGACGACCGAGAGCTGTGAACCGAGCGACGAGGCGGTCGAGCGCAGCGAGGTCAGCGCATTGGTCAGGGCGTCCGAGGCGTTCGCAAGGTCGGTGTCGTTCTGGAAGTCGATGCCGCCGGCACCCGCCTGGCCAATGCCGAGATTGGCGGCCGTGACCTCTTCGCCCTGGATGTTGAGCTTGTTCTGCGCCGCGCCGGTCTTCTCGTTGAAGACGACCGAGAGCGCGTCGCCGGCCAGCAGGTTGATGCCGTTGTAGCTGGCGTCCGTGGCAAGCTCGTTGATCTGGTTCCGCAGCTCGTTGAACTGGTCGACAAGATTGGCGCGCACATCGGAGTTCGCGGCTGCGCCGGTATGGGTTCCGTTGAGGCCTGCGGCGGTGACCGCGTCGGCGCCGGCGATGACGAGGTCGTCCGAACCCGTGCCCTTGATGGTGAGTTCGCCGGCGTTGTTGACGGCAGCGGTGGCGATGCCAGAGTCGTTGATCTTGTTGACCACGTCGCGAATGGTCTCGGTCGCGCCTACCGTGACCGTGTAAGCGGTGCTGCCGGCGGTGATGGTGATCGTACCGGCGGCGGTGACGGTGGCGCCGAGCGCTGCGGCCTTGGTTGCGCCGAGCGTGGCGCTGGTCGCCGTCGGGCGGTTCTGGGCCGCGTCGGCCTGGGCCTGCTTGATCGTCGATTGCGCCGACTGGACCAGCTTGATGATGCCGTCGATGCCCTTCGAGGCCGACTGGATGGTCTGGATGCCGTTCGAGATGCCGTCGAGCAGGCCGTTGAGCTGACCGGCGCGGTCATTCAGCCCTGCCGCGGTGAAGAAGTTGATCGGATTGTCGATCGCAGAGTTGACGCGCCGGCCCGTGGCGAGGCGGTTCTGGATCGCCCCCTGTTCAGCCGTCGTCTGCTGGAGGGTGAGCAGGTTGTTGCGCACGCCGCTGGTAAGAATCGTGTTGGCCATCTCTCGGTCCCCTGAAAGCGCGGCTCAACGCCTGCTCGGATTGCCCTGGACCGATCATCATTCGTTAAGGCTAATAAAACGTTAAGCGCGGGCGCGCGTACGTAAGAATTGGGTGCAGGAATCAAGAAAGGCGGCGGGTCGATGAACCCCCCCCCGTCCATTTAACCCGCCCACCTCCAGTGGGCTTGCCCGCATCTGCGGGACGAAGGATCAGAACAGACGCAGCACTGCCTGGTCGGCCTGGCTCGACAGGCTGAGCGCGGTCTGGGAGAGCTGCTGACGGGTCTGCAGCGCAAGCAGTTTGGCGCCTTCCTCGTTGGTATCCGCCAGCACCAGGTTGTCGGCGCCCTGGGTGAGGGTGCTGATCAGGTCCTTGGAGAAATCCTGACGGGCCTGGACGACGCCGAGGCTCGAACCCAGCGACGAAGCCGTCGAGCGCAGCGAGGTCAGCGCGTTGGTCAGCGCGTCGGCGGCGTTCGAAAGGTCGGTATCGTCCTGGAAGTCGATGCCAGCAGCGCCGGCTTCCTGGATGCCGAGGTTGGAGGCCGTGATCTCATCGCCCTGAATGTCGAGCTTGTTCTGAGCGGCGCCGGTCTTCTCGTTGAAGACGACCGACAGCGCGTCGCCCGACAGCAGGTTGATGCCGTTATAGCCAGCATCCTTGGCGAGCTGGTCGATCTGCGTGCGCAGTTCGTTGAACTGATCGACGAGGCTGGCGCGCACGTCCGAGTTGCCGGTAGCCGTGGCGGTGCCGTCGAGGCCGGCGGCCAGGGTGGCGTTGGCGCCTGCGACAACCAGGTCGTCCGAGCCCGAGCCCTTGATCGTCAGTTCGCCGGCATTGTTCACCGAAGCGGTGGCGATGCCCGAGTCGTTGATCTTGTTGACGGCGTCACGGATCGTGTCGGTGGCCGTGAGAGTGACCGAGAATTCCGTGCTGCCGGCAGTCAGGGTGAGCGTGCCGGCGCCGACGACGGTCGAGGCCAGAGCGGCCGCCTTGGTCGCACCGAGAGACGCGGTGGTGACGCTGGGGCGGTTCTGGGCGGCGTCGGCCTGAGCCTGCTTGATCGTCGACTGGGCGGACTGGACCAGCTTGGTGATCGCGTCGATGCCCTTCGAGGCCGACGTGATCGTCTGGATGCCGTTCGAGATGCCGTCCAGGAGGTTGGTGAACTGCCCGGCACGGTCGTTGAGGCCGGCCGCAGTGAAGAAGTTCACGGCGTTGTCGACGGCCGAGTTGACCTTCTTGCCGGTGGCAAGACGGTACTGACCCTGCTGCGAGGCGGAGGTGGTCTGGGCGAGGGAGGAGAGCGCGGAGCGCACGCCCGCGGAGAGCGAGATGGTGGAGGCCATGTGATTATACCCTTCTGGTATGGTGCCTTCTGGCGTCATGGCCTTCTGGCCAGGACGGGGCGACACTGGCCGCCAGCCCGTAACAACTGGTAAATTTCAGAGGGCGAATTGCCGTGAATTTGGGCAAAGCCACGGCATGGTTAAGCGCGCGCTAAGAGCGAGCGGCGGCGAGATCTCGCGCAAACGGGCAGCGCCCGCGGGAGCGGGCGCCGGGCGTTCTGGCAATGCTGCTGGTGCCGCGCTTCGGCTAGGCCGTGCGCTCGATGCTGGAGCCGTGCTGCTCTTCGGCGCTGCGGGCGCGTTCGGCGAGTTCGCGGGAGAAGACGCGCAGCTTCAGCATGGTCTCGTCGGGCAGCTGCGAGACGGTCTCGCCGGTCTCGCGGTTCTTCTTCTGGTAGACGAGGGTGCGAGTGCGAGGCTCGATAAGGTCGCGCAGATCCCGTTCGCGCAGGCGCTGGCTCTGCTGTTCCGAGGAGGCGCGCTGCTGCGCGGCGGCGGCATCACGGGCAGCCTGCTCGGAACGCCCGCGCAAATCGAGCCGGACGGCCTCGCCGGCGGCGGCCGATTGCACGGTCTTGGCTGGTGGCAATTCGACGGGAATGCTGCCGCTCGTCGCGACTGCGTCGCTCCTGGCGGGAACGTTGAAGGGCCCAATCGCGGTCGCCCGCGCGGCGCTGCCGAAATCCATCGCTCACTCCTTCTGGAGCCAGGCAGCGGCTGACGGCCACGGCCATGATCCTCGAAGCCCGGATAGGCCAAGCCCATCGGATCACAGCGATCATGTCGGTAAAAATTGAATCTTACGTAAGGGAATTAGGTAAATATTGACGAATGGCGGCGCAGCGCGGGGTTTCAGAGGCTTCGCGAGACGACCAGGGGCCCCGAGTTCGGGCGCGCGAAGGCGCCGGCTCCGACCGTGGCGGCCGGCCCGTATCCCGCGGCGCGAGCCGGACGGTTCGCCTCCGCCGCGAGGTCGCGGACGATCGATTCCGAGACCGCGCGCGCCGTGGCCAGCACGATCTGGTTCGTCTCGATCAGGTCCTGAAAGGCGATATGGGCGGCCTTGAGGCGCTTGACCTCGTCGGGCACGAAGCGCGCCAGCGCGACGGCGTTGAGCTTCACCTGCTCGACGCCGCGCATATAGATGCCGGCGAGCTCGGTCTTGCGCGGCTCGCGCTCCATCGCATCGGGGAGGCGGCCGGCGCGCACCAGCTCGGTTTCCTCTCCGACGACATGGGAGAGCGCGCCGAGCGTCTCGAGCACGGTCTCGATCAGCGCCCGGGCCTCGATCGCGGTCGCGACGCGCGGCCGCTCGTCCAGTACGCGCCTAGCTACGGACATGAGCCGCTCCGGTTGCCGGTTTGGCATTGCCGGCCTGTTCCTGGACCTGCAGCAGATCGCGCATGATCGTGTCCGACAGCCCGATGCCGCCGGCCTTCTGAAGATGGCGGGCATATTCCTGGGTCAGCATCGAACGGTAGACGCCGCCGCCGGTGCCGTTCTCGCCGAGCGGACCTTCGTTCTCCGTCGTCGCGAAGAGCTTGTCGGTCATTTGCTCGAGGAACATGGTCTCGAACTCGTCGGCCTGCTTCTTGGCTTTCGCCTTGGCCGGGTCGAGCGCGCCGGCGATGCCGTCGATCAGGCTGCCGGCAGCATTGAGCGCGAGCCGGGCGGCGGGGAGAGCGAGGGCGGCAGTCATCACATCACCTCGATTTCTGCTTGCAGCGCTCCGGCCGTCTTGATGGCCTGGAGGATGGAGATCAGGTCGCGCGGGCCGATGCCCAGCGCGTTCAGCCCATCGACGAGCTCGGCCAGCGTGACGCTTTCCTTGACGAGGGCGAGCTTGTTGCCACCTTCGGTGTCGACCTTGACGCTGGTGCGCGGGGTCACGACCGTCTCGCCCCGGCTGAAGGGCTCGGGCTGGCTGACCTGCGGCTGCTCGCTGATCGTCACCGTGAGGTTGCCCTGCGCGACCGCGACGGTCGAGACCCGGACGTCCTTGCCCATGACGATGATGCCGGAGCGCTCGTCGATGACGACGCGGGCGAGCTGGTCCGGCTCGACGCGCAGCTGCTCGATCTCGGTCAGCATGCGGATCATGTTGCCCTGGAAGCGCGCGGGGATCTGCAGCACGACGGTCGAGGGATCGGTCGGCTCGGCGGCGTCGCCGCCGAGGAAATCGTTGATCGCGGCGGCGACGCGGCGCGCCGTGGTGAAATCGGGATTGCGCAGCGAGAGCCGCAGCGTCTTCAGCTTGTTCAGGGCGAAGTCGATCTCGCGCTCGACGAGGCCGCCATTGGCGATGCGGCCGACCGTCGGCACGCCGCGCGTGATCTTGCTGGCCTCGCCCTCGGCCGAGAAGCCCGAGATCGCGACCGGCCCCTGCGAGACGGCGTAGACCTCGCCATCGGCGCCGAGCAGCGGCGTCGCCAGCAGGGTGCCGCCCTGCAGGGACTTTGCGTCGCCGAGCGCCGAGACCGTGACGTCGAGCCGGGTGCCCTGCGTCGCGAAGGGCGGCAGGCTCGCCGTGACCATCACCGCCGCGACATTGGCCGTGCGCATATTGGCGCCGCGCGTGTTGACGCCGAGCCGCTCCAGCATCGCCGTCAGCGACTGCTTGGTGAAGGGCGCGTTGTTCAGGGTGTCGCCGGTGCCGTTGAGGCCGACCACGATGCCATAGCCCAGGATCTGGTTGGAGCGGACACCTTCGACCGAGGCCAGGTCCTTGATCCGCGAGAGCGCCTCCGCCGGGCCCGAAGCCAGCGCAAGCCCGGCCGCCAGCAAAGCGGCGAGCGGTATCGCGAGACGTTTCAGGGCGGGCAGACGAAGCATCGGGCACCTGGGTGAGCGGAATGGTTGCCGCCATGCCCTGCGAAGCCCGTGCCAATCGCCGCCTGAGAAAAAGCCGTTATATCAGAGTGTATTGGCGATCAGGCGGGTGAATGGGACGGCGCATCCGGCTATGCCGTTCCTGCCGGACCGGCAGTTTCTGCCGGGTGATTTACCGCTTGTTAACCAGGCCGGCCCAAGGCTTTGCGCATGATCCGCATCGACCCGCGCGCGCCCGTTCTCGGGCCAGGCTCGGCCAGCCAGGGCAGGCGGGCAAGCGGGTCGTCATTCGCGCTTCCCGCGCGGGACAGCGCGACCCCGGCGCAGGCCGGCGCGGTCAGCACTGCCGGTTCGCTGGACACGCTGCTCGCAGTGCAAGCCGAAGGCGATGCGACCGAACGCAAGAAGCGCCAGGCGCGGCGCGGCCACGACCTGCTCGACGGGCTCGACCGGCTGAAGGCGGCGCTGCTGTCGGGGCGGGTCCAGGTCGCCGAGCTCGAGCGCCTCAAGACCATGCTGTCGCTGCGGCGCGAGACCACCGACGATCCGCGCCTCGACGATGTGCTGGCCCATATCGAACTCAGGGCGGCAGTCGAGCTGGCCAAGCTCGGGCGCTGAATGATCCTATAGCCTCATCCTGAGGAGCGATCGCAGATCGCGTCTCGAAGGATGTTTCAGAGCGCGCTGGAGCATCCTTCGAGACGCCGCTGCGCGGCTCCTCAGGATGAGGGCTGTGGTTCTGAGAAACGGCAGCGGCCGCTATCTGATGAACTGATCCGCGTACTCCGCGCCGAGGCCGTTGGTCGCGTAATGGGCGCGGCATTTGTCGAGCCGGGTGAAGACGTCGTCATAGCCCAGGCATTTGCCGTCCGGATCGACATAGATCATCGCGCCGTTGACCTGGAACATCGTGATCATCTCCTCGACCTCGGGATCGACCACCAGCGTATGCGTCTCGCCGGGAGCCTCGTAGACATAGGAGCCCTCGGTCGCGACCCAGTCATGCTCGAGATAGCGCCACTGGCCCTTGATCACGTAGCCATGCACCGGCAGCGGGTGGCGATGGCGCGAGAGCACGCCGGCGCGGCGGACCTTGAGCAGGTTCATCCAGTAGCCGCGCGTCACGCAGAAGAGCAGGGGCCGGAACCAGACATTGTCATCGACCGGCACCCAGACGCGCTCGTCGGTCGGGATGACGTTCGGCACGATGAGCTCGGGCGGGGAATCCTTCGGCTGGGGGTGGCGATAGGGCGTCCAGCGCTCCTCATTGGTCGCCGCGACGGGCGTGGGCATGGAATTGGGCTTGTCCATGGCATCTGTCCCTTGAAATCATGATTCAAGGCCTTGTCGGCCTGATTCCGGAAGCGGCCGCATGTGCCTGCGGTATCTGCGTTTTCCAAGCTAGCGCGGGTGGCGTCAGATCGCCAGATAACCGCCGTCGACGGGCAGGATCGCGCCCGTGACGAACTTTGCCGCGTCGGACAGAAGGAAGACGATCGCGCCGCCGACATCGGCCGGCTCGCCCCAGCGGCCCTGCGGCGTGCGGGCGAGGATCGGGGCCGAGCGGACCTCGTCCTCGACCAGCGGCCGAGTCAGCTCGGTCGCGATCCAGCCCGGCGCGACGGCGTTGACGCGGATGCCCTCAGTGGCCCAGGCGGCGGCCAGCGACTTGGTGAGCTGGCCGACGCCGCCCTTGGAGGCGGCATAGCCGGGCGCGAAGGGCGAGCCGTGGAAGGTCAGCATCGAGGCCGTGTTGACGATCGCGCCCTTGCTCGCTGCGAGCTTTTCGCGCGCAGCGACGCACATCCGCATCGAGCCGGTGAGGTTGACCTCGACCGTCAGCCTGAAGGCCTCGATCTCGAACTCCTTGCCGCCGCGCTGGATCATCCCGGCGCAGTTCACCAGCGCATCGATGCGCGGGCAGAGGGCGACGATGGCCGCGACCTGATCGTCGCTGGTGACGTCGAGCCTGGCATGGCGGATCGCGGGGTGAGGGGGCGCGGTTGCGACCTCCTTCTCGGTGAGGCCGGTGGCGAGGACATCATAGCCCGCCTGGGCGAGCGCGAGCGCTGCACCGGCGCCGATGCCGCTCGTGCCGCCGGTGACGAGAGCGAATTTGGGGGAGGGGTCTGTCATGACGGCACGCTAGAATGGCGGGCCGGCGACGGGAAGGGTGGCAGCCGCATGCGGCTGCGCAGGAAACGGGGTGATCGCCCCCGGCGCTGTTCAGCGCAGCGTGTAGTTCAGCCGGAGCATGGCCGAGGCGCTGGTGTCGAACTCGCCACTGGCGAGCGGAACCTGCCGGCTGAGCTTGACGTCGAGCACGGTCTTCCAGGGGCTTGCCATCGGCTGGCTCAGATCGGCCAGGACCTGGATCTGCGGCGTGACGCTGGCTGCGAAGAGATTGTCGGCGGCGAAGGCATAGCTCGTGGCCAGCGCAAGCTGCGAGGTCAGCGTGACGTGGTCGAAGAGCTGGGTCCGGAAGCCCAAGGCAGCGCCGGCGCGCTGCTCGGCCGTGCCGGAGAAGCCGATTCCACCGCCGGTGTTGGCGTCCCAGACCAGGCCGAGCGCATCGGCGGGCACATTCCGGGACAGCGCCCAGTCGAAGCGCGTATCGGCCGCCTGCCAGGTGCCGCTGCCGGTGATGAAGGACGTCGCCAGCGAGAACCGGTCGGGCTCGAGCTTGACCCCGACCGCGCGTTCGGTCGCCGGCGTCGGTCCGCGAGGCGCCGTGGCAAGCCCCTGGCGAATGACCGTCGTCTTGATCGGCGGGCGGATCAGCCCGTTGCGCTCGGCGCGAGCCTGATAAGCCGCATTCCTGTCGAGGCGCGGCGCGACGAAGACCGGGACGGTCAGGACCGGGTCATTCGCCATCTCCCACGCGACCTCGTCGGATAGCGGATCGAAGGCGTAGCGGTCCGGCGCCGGCTTGGCGCGGGCCTTGGGCAGATCTTCGGCCCAGCCCGGCGCTACGGCGAACAAGGCCAGGCCGACGGCCATGCTCAAGGCGGCCGAACGCGGCCGCAATCCTGTCTGGCACTGTGTTTCGGACAAACGATCGTCCCGCTCGACGATGGCTGAGACGGGACTTTGTCACGTGAAGGTGCAGATTTTGCGGCGGTGCAGCAAAAGCCCGATCGACCGGGCCGCGCCGGGCGGCTCGCCGCTGCCCAAAAGGCCGGCTTCCCCCTGCGCGCGTAACCCGCTAGGAAGCGCGCGGGCGGGCCGTGGCGTCACTGCTGCAGCCCGGAAACGTTCCAGTCTGGCCAGAAGCAGGGGTCGAAATCACATGAGCAAGATCAAGGTCGCCAATCCCGTCGTCGATATGGACGGCGACGAGATGACCCGCATCATCTGGCAGAAGATCAAGGACACCCTGATCTTCCCCTATCTCGACCTCGAGCTGGATTACTTCGACCTGTCCGTCGAGAACCGCGACGCGACCAACGACCAGGTCACGATCGACGCCGCCAACGCCACCAAGAAGCATGGCGTCGCGGTGAAATGCGCGACGATCACGCCGGACGAGGCGCGCGTGAAGGAATTCAACCTGAAGCAGATGTGGAAGTCGCCGAACGGCACCATCCGCAACATTCTGGGCGGCGTGATCTTCCGCGAGCCGATCATCTGCAAGAACGTGCCGCGCCTCGTTCCGGGCTGGACCCAGCCGATCGTCATCGGTCGCCATGCCTATGGCGACCAGTATCGCGCGACCGATTTCAAGTTCCCCGGCAAGGGCACGCTGTCGATCAAGTTCGTCGGCGAGGACGGCCAGGTGATCGAGAAGGAGGTCTTCAAGGCCCCCGACGCCGGCGTCGCGATGGCGATGTACAATCTCGACGATTCGATCCGCGACTTCGCCCGCGCCTCGCTGAACTACGGCCTGATCCGCAAGTACCCGGTCTATCTCTCGACCAAGAACACCATCCTTAAGACCTATGACGGCCGCTTCAAGGACATCTTCCAGGAGATCTACGAGGCCGAGTTTAAGGCCGAGTTCGACAAGCTCGGCATCACCTACGAGCACCGTCTGATCGACGACATGGTGGCGTCGGCGATGAAGTGGTCGGGCGGCTATGTCTGGGCCTGCAAGAACTATGACGGCGACGTGCAGTCCGACACCGTCGCGCAGGGTTTTGGCTCGCTCGGCCTGATGACCTCGGTGCTGATGACGCCGGACGGCAAGACGGTCGAAGCCGAGGCCGCACACGGCACGGTGACGCGCCACTACCGCGAGCACCAGAAGGGCAAGGAGACCTCGACCAACTCGATCGCCTCGATCTTCGCCTGGACCCGCGGCCTCACGCACCGCGCCAAGCTCGACAACAATGCCGAGCTCGCGAAGTTCGCGACGTTGCTCGAGAAGGTCACGGTCGACACGGTCGAAGCCGGCGACATGACCAAGGACCTGGCGCTGCTGGTCGGCCCCGACCAGAAGTTCCTCTCGACCACCGGTTTCCTCGACAAGGTCAGCGAGAACCTGCGCAAGGCCATGACTGCCTGATCCGACCATCCGCAATCAGGATGAGAGAAGCGCCCGGGTTCCGATCCGGGCGCTTTTTTGTGCCGGGCGCTTTTTCGTGCGGAGCCGGGGGTGCACCGTGTTCAGCCGATGCGACCGGTCGGAGGGGGCGTGCGCGATCCGTGACGCGGCGCGCGATGCCGGCCCCGTTCACTCGACCGTCAATGGCCGGCGAGCCAGGATGCGCTGTCCGCTCACCGGCGCGTTCATGACATAGCGCAGCTCGTAAATGCCGGGTGTGTCCGGCGCCTCGAGCGTGGCCTCGACATTCTCCGCGGGAAGAAAGCTCGGCCCCGCCGCGTCGACCGCCGCATCCGGCGCGACGATGACGACGCGATCGCGGCCGCCATTGGGGCCGATGCCGCGTGCCGCAAAACTTGCATTGGCCTTGACCTTGTCGGGCGCGGCCAGCGTCGCCGAGGCCGTCGTCGTCGCGAGCGGCTGGCGGGCCAGGATCTCGCTCTTGCCGGCGTTTTCGCGCAGCAGCCGCAGCTCATAGACGCCGGCTTCGCCCGGCGTCGTGATCGAGGCTGCCGAGACCAGGCCTAGCGGAATCGACACGAAGGCCGTTTCCGGCGCGTCGGTGGGACGGGCGATCGCCAGAAGCGCTGCGTCGGGCGCCTTGCCGACGAAGACCGAGAGCATCGTGCCCGCCATGACGCTGCGCGACGCCGACAAGGTGGGGGGCGCCGGCGGGCGCGGCTGCGCAAGGGACGTGCCCATGCTGGCCGACACGATTGCCGCCAGCAGCATGGCGATGAGGAGCCTGATCATGCTCGTGAAGGAATGCACGGGGGTTCGACCGGTTCCGGGCGCCTTGCCACCAAGGTCGTTCTCAGCCCATGGCGGCGGCGACCGCATCGAGCGCCGCCTGCGCATTGGCCCCGTCCGGCCCGCCGGCCTGGGCCATGTCGCGGCGCCCGCCGCCGCCCTTGCCGCCGAGCTGCTCGGACGCCGTGCGCACCAGCGCGACCGCGTCGAAGCGGGAGGTCAGATCCTCGGTGACGGCGACGACGACGCCTGCCTTGCCGTCCTCGGCGACGCCGACGATGGCGACGACGCCGGAGCCGACGCGGGTCTTGGCCTCGTCGGCGAGGCTTTTCAGGTCCTTCATCTCGACGCCGGTGACGGCGCGCGCCAGCAGCCTGGCGCCGGCGATCTCCCGGATGGGGTCCTCGGCCGCGCCGCCGCCGCCCATGGCGAGCTTCTTGCGCGCGTCGGTGAGCTCGCGCTCGAGCTTCCGGCGCTCCTCGATCAGCGTCGAGACGCGTGCCGGCAGTTCGGCGATCGGCGCCTTGAGCAGTCCGGCCATCTCGTCGAGCGCGACGCTCTCCTCGCGCAGATGACGACGTGCCGCCTCGCCGGTCAGCGCTTCGAGACGGCGCACACCAGCCGCGACGCCGGACTCCGACAGCACGGCGACGAGACCGATGTCACCGGTCCGGCTGGCATGGGTGCCGCCACAGAGTTCGACCGAGAAGGTCTTCGGGGTGTCGGCATCGCGATCCGTGCCCATCGAGACAACACGGACCTCGTCGCCGTATTTTTCGCCGAAGAGGGCGCGCGCGCCCGACGCGATCGCGTCGTCGACCGACATCAGCTTGGTGACGATCGGCTCGTTCTGCAGCACCAGGCGGTTCGCCATCTCCTCGACCTGCGCCAGCTCCGCGCGGCTGATCGGCTTGGGATGGCTGAAGTCGAAACGCAGGCGCTCGGGCTGCACCAGCGAGCCTTTCTGCGCGACATGGTCGCCGAGCACGCGCCGGAGCGCCTCGTGCAGCAGATGGGTGGCCGAGTGGTTGGCGCGGATGGTGCTGCGCCGGCCATGGTCGACCGCCAGCTCGGCCGGCTTGCCGACACCGATCTCGCCGGAGACGACCTTGACCTGGTGGGCGAAGACGTCGCCGAGCTTCTTCTGGACGTCCAGGACCTCGGCCTTGAAGCCGTTGCCGGTGATCGTGCCGCTGTCGCCGACCTGACCGCCGGATTCGCCATAGAACGGCGTCTGGTTGAGGATGACGACGCCGCTCTCGCCTTCTTTCAGGGTCTCGACCTCGGCATTGTCCTTGACCAAAGCGGTGACCACGCCCTCGGCCGTCTCGGTGTCGTAGCCGAGGAACTCGGTCGCGCCGACGCGGTCGCGCAGCGGGAACCAGAGCTTCTCGGTCGCCGCCTCGCCGGTGCCGGACCAGGCGGCGCGCGCCTTGGCCTTCTGCTGCTGCATCGCCGCGTCGAAGCCCTCGACATCGACGCCGACGCCGCGGGCGCGCAGCGCGTCCTGTGTGAGGTCGAGCGGGAAGCCATAGGTGTCGTAGAGCGTGAAGGCGACGTCGCCCTTGAGGCTCTGGCCGGAGCTCAGGTCCCTGGCTGCATCGTCGAGGATGGTCAGGCCGCGCGCCAGCGTCGTGCGGAAGCGGGTTTCCTCGAGCTTCAGCGTTTCGGTGATCAGGGCCTCCGCGCGCAGCAGCTCGGGATAGGCCTGGCCCATCTCGCGGGTCAGGGCCGGCACGAGGCGGTAAAGCAGCGGCTCCTTGGCACCGAGAAGCTGCGCATGGCGCATGCCGCGGCGCATGATCCGACGCAGGACATAGCCGCGGCCTTCGTTCGAGGGCAGCACGCCGTCCGCGATCAGGAAGGCGGAGCAGCGCAAATGATCGGCGATGACGCGATGGCTCGCCTTCATCGGGCCGTCCGACGCGACCGAGGTGAGATCGGCGATCGTGCGGATCAGCGTCGCGAAGAGGTCGATCTCGTAATTGTCATGGGTGCCCTGCAGCACCGCCGCGACCCGCTCCAGCCCCATGCCGGTATCGATCGAGGGGCGGGGCAGGTTGGTGCGGATGCCGCCGGCGGCTTCCTCGTACTGCATGAAGACGAGGTTCCAGATCTCGATGAAGCGGTCGCCATCCTCGTCGGGCGAGCCGGGCGGGCCGCCGGGGATATGATCGCCGTGATCGTAGAAGATCTCGGAGCAGGGGCCGCAGGGGCCGGTATCGCCCATGCGCCAGAAATTGTCGGAGGTCGGGATGCGGATGATCTTGGAATCCGTCAGCCCCGCGATCTTCTTCCAGAGGCCGTGCGCCTCGTCGTCCTCGGAATAGACGGTGACGGTGAGCTTGTCGGCGGGGAGGCCGAACTCCTTGGTGACGAGCTTCCAGGCGAGCTCGATCGCGCGATCCTTGAAATAGTCGCCGAACGAGAAATTCCCGAGCATCTCGAAGAAGGTGTGATGGCGGGCGGTGTAGCCGACATTGTCGAGGTCGTTATGCTTGCCGCCGGCGCGCACGCATTTCTGCGCCGTGGTGGCGCGCGGATAGGGCCGCTTCTCCTGCCCGGTGAAGACGTTCTTGAATTGCACCATGCCGGAATTGGCGAACATCAGCGTCGGGTCGTTGCGCGGCACGAGCGGGCTCGACGGCAACACCTCATGGCCGGCCGACTTGAAGTAGTCGAGGAAGGTGGACCTGATCTCGTTGACGCCGCTCATCGCAATTCGAACTCTGCTTCAGGATTGGGTGGCCGGGCAGGCCATCTGGTGCGGATCGGTTCTAGAGCATGGCGCGAAAAAGTGGGAACCGGTTTTTCGCGTAGGCCATGCGCGGGTTTCCATCCGAATACGAGGGACGTGATCTACTCAGCCGCCTCGCACCTGTCCAGAAACCAGACGGCAGGTTCCGGCGCAAAGACAGAGGCTTGGCGCAAAACGGAAACGGGCGGCCCGCGAGGCCGCCCGTCACAGGATCCGTTGCCGGAAAGCCGAAGGCTCAGGCCTCGCCCTCGTCGAGATCGTCGTCGGTCGGCGTCGCCTCGTCGAGGATGCGCTCGGCGACGAGACCGGAATTCTGCCGGATCGTCGCCTCGATGCGGGCGGCCATGTCGGGATTGGCCTTGAGGAAGGATTTTGCGTTCTCGCGGCCCTGGCCGAGGCGCTGGCTGTCGAAGGAGAACCAGGCGCCGGATTTCTCGACCATGCCGGCCTTGACGCCGAGGTCGATGAGCTCGCCGACCTTCGAGATGCCCTCGCCGAACATGATGTCGAACTCGACCTGCTTGAAGGGCGGTGCGACCTTATTCTTGACGATCTTGACGCGGACCTGGTTGCCGGTGGCCTCGTCGCGCTCCTTCAGCGTCGAGACGCGGCGGATGTCGAGCCGGACGGAGGCGTAGAATTTCAGCGCGTTGCCGCCGGTCGTGGTCTCCGGCGAGCCGTACATCACGCCGATCTTCATGCGGATCTGGTTGATGAAGATGACCATGCAGTTCGAGCGCGAGATCGAGGCGGTGAGCTTGCGCAGGGCCTGGCTCATCAGGCGGGCCTGCAGGCCGGGCTGGACATCGCCCATCTCGCCCTCGATCTCGGCGCGAGGGGTCAGCGCCGCGACCGAGTCGATCACCAGGACGTCGATCGCGCCGGAACGCACCAGGGTGTCGGTGATCTCCAGCGCCTGCTCGCCGGTGTCGGGCTGCGAGATCAGGAGGTCGTCGAGATTGACGCCGAGCTTGCGGGCATAGACCGGGTCGAGCGCGTGTTCGGCATCGACGAAGGCGCAGACGCCGCCCTTCTTCTGGGCCTCGGCGATGGTGTGCAGCGCCAGCGTCGTCTTGCCGGAGGATTCAGGGCCGTAGATCTCGATGACGCGGCCCTTGGGCAGGCCACCGACGCCGAGCGCGATATCGAGCCCGAGCGAGCCGGTCGAGATCGTCTCGATCTCGATCGCCTGCTGGTTCTTGCCGAGCCGCATGATCGAGCCCTTGCCGAAAGCGCGTTCGATCTGCGAGAGCGCTGCATCCAGCGCCTTGGCCTTGTCCATCGAAGAGCCTTCCACGAGCCTGAGATTCGCCTGATTCACGACTTGCGCTCCTTATGGCAGGGGCGCGACCACATCTCAATGCGCGCCAAGCGCAATTATGATCATGGTTTGTTCTCGCCTTCAAGTTCTTTTTTTGTTCTCGTTGCCGCCTTCCACTCGGCCGGCTCCGGCTTCCGTTGCGGCAATGCTTCGCCGGGCCCGGCTGCACTGCGACGAATTTTTCTCGACAGTCCCGAGAAGCAAGCGCAGAATTTGCCTGAGACGGACACTGCGCCCGCGCGTTGGCTGGCGCGAGATCGGGCCTAAAGCCGTCGCTTACCGGGCGAACGTCGCCCTTCATACCTACGAGGCTTCGCGACAGCAGATTTCGAGGGGGGATGGGATGGCCGCCTCAGTCGACGCCACGGACGCGGTTGCAGCCGCCGGATGGCGCTTCAAGCTCGGGATCTGCATCTTCATATTCGCCTTCGCCCTTTGGCTGCTGATTCCGCTCGCGGCCTCGCTGGGCACGCCAACGACCCGCATCGCGGCGATGACGGGCGCGATCTTCGTCGCCAACAAGGTCCTGCTGCTGACCTGCATCGCCGTCATGGGCAAGGCCGGCTTCCAGCAGCTCAAGGGGCTCGCATTCGGCTATGTGAAGGGCCTGTCGCCGAGCGACACGGTCGGCCCCGTTCGCCATGCCATCGGGCTGGTGATGTTCTGCCTGCCGCTCCTCTCGGCGATGCTGGAGCCGTATATCGACCAGTTCTGGCCCGGGTTGAGACCCAATATCTGGCAGTTCCAGGCGCTCGGCGACCTCATGCTGTTTGCGAGCTTCTTCGTGCTCGGGGGCGATTTCTGGAGCAAGGTCCGGGCGCTCTTCATCCGCACGGCCAAGGTGGTGGA
Organism: Allobosea sp.; assembly: GCF_051860145.1. Classification (GTDB taxonomy): domain Bacteria; phylum Pseudomonadota; class Alphaproteobacteria; order Rhizobiales; family Beijerinckiaceae; genus Allobosea. The sequence continues at coordinate 240,389 of NZ_JBHYEM010000004.1, forward strand.
CGCCCGCAATACGGGCGCGACGGCAGGCGTCTGAGGGGGCAGGCGGGGGCCATGAGCACCGAAGCCAAGAGCGCAGCTACTCCGGCCGCTGCCGACCCGCCGGCAGCGGCGCAGCGGCCGTCGTCGCAGAACCCGCTGCGCCGGGTCGCTCTCGCGGTGGTCGCGGCGGTCGTCGTGCTGTTTGCCCTGTCGATCGTCATGGAACGGCTCACGCCATCCTCCTCGCAGGCCGTGGTGCAGGCCTATGTCGTTCGCATGGCGCCCGATGTCGCCGGGCGGGTCATCGAGGTCAATGTATCCGACAATGCGCGCGTCGAGCCGGGGCGGGTGCTGTTCCGCATCGATCCGCGCCCCTACGAGATTGCGGTGACCGAGGCCCAGGCCCAGGTCGAGCGGATCGGGCAGACGCTGGGCGCCTCCACCGCCGCCGTGGAATCGGCGCAGGCGCGGCTGGTGCGGGCAACAGCCGAGTTCGACAATATCCAGGCCCAGTCGCAGCGCGTTCTCGAACTCGTCCAGCGCGGCATCCTGGCGAAATCCAAGGGAGACGAGGCGCGCGCGGCGCTCGACGGCTCGCGGGCATCGGTCGACGGGGCGGATGCCGATCTTGCCAAGGCGCGCGAGGAGCTTGGGCCCCGGGGAGCCGAGAATCCGCAGCTCAGGGCGGCGCTGGCCACGCTGGAGCGCGCGCGGCTCAACCTCCTGCATACGACCGTCACCGCGCCGGCCGCGGGCGTCGTCTCCAATCTCCAGCTCGCGACCGGCCAGTTCATCGGGGCGGGTCAGGCAGCGCTGACCTTCATCGATGCGGGCTCGATCTGGGTCTCGGCGAGCTTCAAGGAGAACAGCCTCGAGCACATGTCGACGACTGACATGGCGGAGGTCGTTTTCGATTCCCTGCCGGGCCAGGTCTTCCCCGCAAAAGTCGAAAGCATCGGCTGGGGCGTCTCGCAGAGCAGCGTCGATCCGAATACCGGCCTGCCGACGATCAGGAACGACAGCAGCTGGGTGCGCGATCCGCAACGGTTCCCGGTGCGCCTGATCTTCGACGGCACGCCGCCGCGCGGCATTCGCTTCGGCTCGCAGGTCAATGTCGTCATCTATACCGGCAGCAATCCTGTGGCGAACGCCATCGGTGGGGCCTGGATACGCCTCATCTCGATCCTGACCTATGCCAGCTGAGGCACTCGCCGCCGGTCTGGCCCGCCGGCGCCGGATCGGGCTGCGTGTCGCGCTTGCGGTCGCGACAGGGCTGACATTCGACATGGCGACGGGCGCCGTCATCCCGTTCCTGGGCGCGCTCTTCGCCGCGCAGTTCCTGGTTTCGGGAGCAAGGCCGCTGCCGCTGGCCAAGGCGATCGGGCTGGTCGGGATCGTCCTGGTCGTCGGGCAGGCCTTCATTCTCCTGAGCGGGATCTTCGGCGACCGGCCGGCGCAGTTTCTCAGCCTGCTCGGCCTGTTCTACTTCCTGTGCTTCTTCCTGCAGGCCGAGGGGCGAGGGGGGCCTGCGATCTTCGTCTGCCTGGTCATCGCGATCATGGTCCCGCTGCTCGACCGCGTGCATGACAAGCTGGACACGAGCATCATCGCCATTCTTCTCCAGGGCTGCGCGAGCGGAGCCATCCTCTCCTGGCTCGCCCATGCCGCGCTGCCGGACGCCGACATGCCGGATGAAGCGTCGGTGCAGGCCGCCGGCGGTGTCGAGGGGGCTGCGGTGCACGCCCTCGCCAGCGCGGTCATCCTGCTCATGGCCGTCACGTTCTGCCTGACCAACAGCGCGTTCTCGTCGGCGCTGGTGATCCCGATCACGGTTGCGTCCCTTTTGCTCCAGCTCGATCTGGCGGCCGGCTGGCGCGTGGCGCTCGGGCTCGTGGCCGTCAACCTGCTGGGAGGGGTCCTGGCTTCGCTGGCCTTCGCCTTCGTCGAGCTGCGGCCTTCGCTGCTCTCCCTGTTCCTGGTCGTCCTGCTCGTCGGGCTGATCCTGGGAGGGCGTGCGACCGCGGCTCATCCCTATGCCAAGATCTATGGCGGCGCGCTCACGACCTTCCTGATCCTGCTCGGAACCGGGCTGTCGCCGCTGCCGGCATCGACCCCTGAATCCTTCGCGACGAGGATCGGCTATGTGCTGCTGGCCGTCGTCTACACGCTCTGCATGACGTCGCTGTTGTGGCCCCGTCGGCGAGCCGCGGGCGCGATCGCGGAAGTTTCTCCCTGAAGGCGTGCGACAAACCGGCCGAAGCTGCGTTAACCGGGCTCGCCCGGAACTCGCGCGCGGGAGCGCTCCTGGAATGCGTTGCCGAGCCGCTCCAGCTCCAGCAAGTAGCAGTAGAGAGCGAACAGAATGGCGATGAGGAGCGCGCCGCGCCAGCTCAGGTCGAGATAGCCGAGGTCAAGTGCCGGCACATGTCGCAGGAAATAGAGCGAGAACAGCGCGCCGCCGAAGATGAAGCCGATCCTGCTGGCAAAGGCGAGCAGGTGGCCGAGAAAGACATTCCTGTAAGAGTTCGGAACCGCGACCTTGCGCAGGCGCCACCAATAGCAGGCCTGCCCGGCCAGGGCGGCGCAGGCAAGCTGGATGACGTTGCTGAGCGAGGCGGAGTTCGGCCGTCCGATACTGTCCAGCAGCACGCGGAAGGCCGATTGGATGTGATAGAGGATGATCGCCGCGCAGATTGTTTGGGCGAGAAGCAGGATCAGATATCTGCGTGAGTTCCCGGTCCACATCGCAGGCGTTCATCCCCTTGCCGATGCGGGAGCCCTCGCGCCGGCGCTGCCGCCGCCTCACCCCATCGTCGCCTTCACCGTCTCGACGAGCTGCTTCATCGTGAAGGGCTTTGGCAGGAAGTGGAATTCCTCGCCCTCCGGCAGGTTCTTGCGGAAGGCTTCCTCGGCATAGCCGGAGACGAAGACGACCTTGGTCGCCGGGTTGCGCTGGCGCAGCTCGCCGAGCAGGGTCGGGCCGTCCATCTCGGGCATGACCACGTCGGAGACGACGAGGTCGATCTTGCCGTCATGCTTGAGGAAGATGTCGAGCGCCTCGACGCCCGAGGCGGCCTCGTGGACGGTGTAGCCGCGCGAGACCAGCATGCGGGCGTTGAGCGCGCGCACCGCGTCCTCGTCCTCGACCAGGAGGATGACGCCGGCGCCGGTATGGTCGGCCGCGACCTTCTTCGGCGCCTCCCTGGCGGCGAGATCGGCGGCGATCTCCTCCTCGGTCGCGACATGTCGCGGCAGCAGGATGCGGAAGGTCGTGCCCTTGCCGAGGGTCGAATCGCAAAAGACGAAGCCGCCGGTCTGCTTGACGATGCCATAGACCATGGAGAGGCCGAGCCCCGTGCCCTTGCCGACCTCCTTGGTCGTGAAGAAGGGTTCGAAGATCTTGTCGAGATGCTCGGCCGGGATGCCGGTGCCGCTGTCCTCGACCTCGAGCATGACATAATCGGCCGCCGGCAGCGCCTGATGGCCGAGGGCCGCGCATTCCTGCGCCGCCACATTGCGGGTGCGGACATGGAGCTTGCCGCCGTCGGGCATCGCGTCGCGCGCATTGACCGCGAGATTGACGATGACCTGCTCGAGCTGGCCGAGATCGGCCTTGACCGGCCAGAGGTCGCGGCCCTGGCGCACGTCGAGCGTGATCTTGTCGGCGACGACGCGTTTCAGCATCAGCGAGAGGTCGGAGAGCACGTCGCCGAGCTCCAGCACCTGCGGGCGCAAGGTCTGCCGCCGCGAGAAGGCGAGCAGCTGCCTGACCAGCGCCGCGGCGCGATAGGCATTCTGCTTGATCTGCATGATGTCCGGGAAGGACGGATCGGTCGGCCGGTGACTGGCGAGCAGGAATTCCGAGGCGTTGATGATCACTTGCAGCACGTTGTTGAAGTCGTGCGCGATGCCGCCGGCGAGCTGGCCGACCGCCTGCATCTTCTGGGCCTGGTCGATATTGTCCTTCAGCTTGCGCTCGGAGGTGGTTTCCAGCGCATAGACGATGGCGCGCTCGCCGTCCTCGTCCTCGGTTGCCGCGACCGGCGAGAGATAGAGGCGCGCCGAGCGGCCGTCCTCGCCGGCGAGCGTGGCGTCGAGCGGGGCGATATCACCGCTGCCGGCCATGGCCGCCGCGAGACCCTCGTCGAGAGCATCGCCCGGCGCGACGAGATCCTGGATCGTCGCCGGCTGCGCGCCCTGCTGGGCCAGGCGGGCGAAGGCGGCGTTCGAGCGCAGGATGGCGCCGTTGCGGTCCACCGTGGCGATCGCCATCGGCGTCGAATGGAAGAAGCGGGCGAAGCGCACCTCGGCGTCGCTGCGCCCGTCGGAGCCCGCCTCGCCGGCGGTGCGGTTGAGCACGAGCGTGCGCGAGGGGCCGGCGCGGCCGTCGCTGCCGAAGGCGACCTGGTGGTGCAGCCGCACGGGCAGGGTGGTGCCGTTGCGCCGGCGCAGGTCGACGTCCAGCACCTCGACGCGGACATCGCCGGCCTGGCCGCGAATGGCCTGGATCAGGGCGGCGGCATTCGAGGTGGCGATGTCGTCGAGATGCAGGCCGCCGGAGCCGAAGCGGGCGAGGTCGTAGTCGAGCCAGCCGGAGAGCGTGGCGTTGAGATAGGAAACCTCGCCATCGGCGTCGATCGAGAGGAAGCCGGCCGGCGCATGGTCGAGATAGTCGATCGCGTGCTGCAGTTCCTGGAAGGCGTTCTCCTGGCGCTCGCGCTCCGGGGTGACGTCGGAGACGCTCCACAGCATGGCGGGGCGGCCGTCCCGCCGCACGGGCGAGACGCGGATCCGGTACCAGCCGACCGCGCCGCGCCCGTTCAGCGCCGGCTCGAGGCGGACCTCCTCGCTGAGCTTGCGGCCCTCGCGCGCGGCGGTGGCGAGGCGGTAGATCGCCTCGGAGACCTCGGCGCGTCCGGTGAAGAGCCGCTCGACCGGGCGGATATCGGTGGCGCCACGAGCCCCGGCCAGCGTCAGATAGGCCTCGTTGGCATAGACGATGCGGTTCTCGCCCTCGGTGACGACGACGCCGTCATCGGCGCTGTCGACGATCGCCTTGGTCAGGTCGTTGCGTGCGGCCCGACCGGAGAACTGCACGAGGCCGATGGCGAAGGCGAAGAGCCCGAAGACGCCGATCACCGAGAGCAGCGCGAGCAACCCGAGGATCAGCGGTTGCGCCCATTCGTTGGCGATGAAGCCGAGCGCGATCGCAGCCCCGACCAGGAGGCCGGCGACGAGCAGGATCACGCCGACATGCCCCGGCTTGTCGGAGCGATCGATCGCGGTTGTCGCCGTGGTTCCGCTCATGCGGCAGATCCGTCCCGTTGCTGTCCCGCCGCCCCCGTGACAGGTGGTCCGCCACGCAGTTCGCGCAAGATGCGAGTTAGGCGCGCCGGCCCTTCAGGCGCAAGACGTAACCGATGACTTCGGCGACCGCCTGATAGTGTTCGACAGGAATTTCTTCGTCGATATCGACTGTGGCGTAGAGCGCACGCGCCAGAGGCGGGTTTTCGATGATCGGCACCCGATGCTCGCCGGCGACCTCGCGGATCTTCAGCGCGATCGCGTCGACGCCCTTGGCGAGGCAGAGCGGCGCGCCCATGCCGGGCTCGTATTGCAGCGCGACGGCGAAGTGGGTCGGGTTGGTGATGATGACGGTCGCCTTCGGCACGGCGGCCATCATGCGCTTCCTGACGCGCTGGGCCCGGATCTGGCGCAGCTTGGCCTTGACCTCGGGATTGCCCTCAGAGTTCTTGAACTCGTCCTTCAGCTCCTGCTTGGTCATGCGCTGGCGCCGGTGCCAGGTGAAGCGCTGATAGACGAAATCCCCGATCGCGATCACGGCAAAGAGCGCGAGCACGCTCGCCATCAGCTTGATCGTCAGCGCCAGCGTCGCCGGCATCAGCGCGGTGACGCTCATCTGGGCGAAGCTCTCGAGCCGGTCGTGCTCGTTCCACAAGGTCAGGCTGACGACGATGCCGATCAGGGCGATCTTGGCGAGTCCCTTGGCGAAGTTGAACCAGGCTTCCTTGCCGAAGACGCGCTTGGCGCCGGCCATCGGCGAGATGCGGCTGAATTTCGGCATCATTGGCTCGGTGGTCCAGAGCGGCTTGTGCTGGATCAGCGCGCCGGCGAGCGCGGCGCAGAGGATGAAGGCGAAGGGCAGGCCGAGCGCCATGAAGCCGGTCATGACGCCCTGCTTGGTGACGTTGAAGAAGGCGTCGCCGCTGGAGGGAACCTGATGCGCGTTCATCAGGAAGGAGCGCAGAGAGAGCGCCGCGTGGCTGGTCGACCAGCCGGCGGCGACGAGCAATGCCAGCGTGAAGCCGCAGAGGACGAAGAAGGTGCCGATCTCCTGCGAGCGGGCGACGTCGCCCTTCTCGATCGCCTGATCGAGCTTTCGCTGGGTCGGTTCTTCTGTCCTGTCGTCGTTTTCGGCTTCCTCGGACATCGTGGCTCCTCAGTTGCCGGTGAACTGGCGCAGGAAGCCGCCGAGATCGTCGAGGAAGACGCCCATCATCACGCCGACGACGGCGAGCAGCACGAGCATGCCACCGAGGATCGAGGCCGGGACGGCGAGGAAGAAGACCTGGAGCTGCGGCATCATCCGCGCCAGGACGCCGAGGCCGAGATTGAAGAGCAGGCCGAAGACGATGAAGGGCGCCGAGATCTGCACCGCCAGCGCAAAGCCCTGCGTCGTCGCGCGGATCGCCAGGGTCGTGACGTCGCTGACATCCGGAAAGCCGCCGGGCGGCAGCAGGCGGTAGCTCTCGTGAATGGCGGCGATCGCGACATGGTGCAGGTCGGTGACCAGGATCAGCGTGATCCCGAGCATCGAGAGCAGGTTGCCGATCGAGGGGTTCTGCAGGCCGCCCGTCGGATCGACCGTCATCGCGAAGCCGAGGCCCATGGTCTGGGCCACGATGGCGCCGGCGCTCTGCAGGCAGGCCATGACGAGGCGCACGCAGACCCCGATGGTCAGGCCGATCAGGATCTCGCTGATGAGCAGGCCGACAAGGCTCGGCACATCGGCGGGTGGGGTGATCAGGCCGCGCGCCATCGGCACGATCATCAGGGCGATGAAGAAGGCCAGCGACAGCCGGGCGCGCGAGAAGATGAAGCGCTCGCCGATGCCGGGCATGAGCATCACGAGGGTGCCGACCCGCGCGAAGACGAGCACGAAAATGGCGCTGATCTCGGGCAGTATCGCGATCTGCATCGTGCCGGCTTGGCCCCTTCGCCGCGCGGGACGCCGCGTCGGCAGGCCCGAGGCGAGAGCCGGCTGCAGCAGCGACGGGCTCATTCGCCCGTGGCGATTCGGACGGCGACCCGTCCCATATAGCCTGCAAGCGCGTCTCCCATGAACGGGAGAAACAGCAGCATCGCGGCGAAGACCGCAACGATCTTGGGGACGAAGATCAGGGTCTGCTCCTGGATCTGCGTCAGGGCCTGGACGAGCGAGATGGCGAGGCCGACGCCGAGCGCGACCATCATCAAGGGGCCGCCGGCCTTGAGGAAGACGATGATGCCGTCGCGCGCGACGTCGAGAATGGCTGCGGAGGTCATGATGTCGTCCCGATCGGCCCGGTCATCAGACCGGCATCCGCATGATTTCTTCATAGGCCGCGATGACGCGGTCTCGCACCGCGACCAACGTCTCGATCGCAGCCTCGCTCTCGGCGACGGCCGTGACGACATCGACGATGTCGGAGCGGCCGGCAGCGACATTGGCCGCCTGGGTATCGGCCTTGCGGCCGGCATCGGCCGTGGCTTCCAGCGCCTGGCCGACGAGGGCGGAGAAATCGGGCATGCCGGCCGCGGCGCCCGTGGCGGCGCCGAGGGGCTTGCGCATCAGGTTGCCCGCGCCCAATCCCTGCATCGAGGCATAGGCGCCGGCGGCGAAGCTGGAGGTGGCCATGATCCGGGTTCCGTTCGGCTTTGTCAGACGCGCAGGATGTCGATGGTGCGCTGGATCATCCGGCGCGTGGACGAGATCAGGTTGAGATTGGCCTCGTAACTGCGCTGGGCCTCGCGCATGTCCATGGTCTCGACCAGCGAGTTGACATTGGGCATGCGGACATTGCCCTCGGCGTCGGCGACCGGATTGCCCGGCTCGAACTTGGTGCGGAACGCGCTCTGGTCGCGCTGGACGCGGCCGAGATCGACGACCTGCGCCTCGAGCTCGCGGTCGACCCGACGCTGGAAGGTCGGGATCTTGCGGCGATAGGGATCGGTGCCGGCGCGTTCCGGACCCGAATCGGCGTTCGCCAGGTTCTCGGCGATGATCCGCATGCGGCCCGACTGGCTGCGCAGGCCGGAGGTCGCGACGGCGATGCTCTTGAGAAGATCCATGGCGTCTGCCCTCTTTCCTCAGGCCTAGCGGCCCTTGCCGATCGCGATCTTCATCAGCCCGAGGCCCTTGCTGTAGAGCGAGGCGGCGAGCTGATAGTCGGACTGGTTCTGCGCGACCTTCATCATCTCGTCCTCGAGATTGACGCCGTTGCCATTGGGCGTGATCTCGAAGCGCGGGGCGTTGTTCGAGTCGAAGCCGTTGCGCCGGCCGGTGGGGCCGAGATGACCGGGAGAGGTCTGCGCCAACGCGACCCCGCCGGCGCCGGGACCGGCGGCAGGGGCCTTGAGGTCATGCGGACGGAAGCCCGGGCTGTCGGCATTGGCGACGTTCTCGGCCAGGACCTTCTGGCGCGACTGATGCCAGTGCATGCGCGTCTTCAGCGCCTGCATCAGGTTACCGCCTGCGCCCAAGCTATTGCCAGACATGGCTTTTGCCCCATTCCCAAGACGTGGCCCGATGTTGCGGGTCGGCTGCCAGCCCCATTGTCGAGCCGTTCCAGTGGGAAAATATTGCCGGGTGCATGGTTAACGCCGCGTTAAGGACGGCCGGTTTCGCGCATCGGATTAACCAAGCGCTAACCGTGTTTCCCGATAGTGCGGGCGTTATGCTATAGCCAACGTGTTGAACCTTGTGTGGAATACGGGCCGCCAAGGGCTATCGCCGTCGCTCAATGAGGCAAACCTTGCAGACGTTGTTTGGCTTCGAACTATCGACCGGCCTGCGCTGGATCATCGCGTTCGCTATCGTCCTCATCCTGGTCGCGCTGTTCGCGTTCCTGCTGCGGCGGATCACGGGCGGGCGCCTCAGAGCGAGGGGCCAGGGCGGGGGCAGGGCACGCCAACCCCGCCTCGGCGTGGTCGACATCCACGACCTCGACCGGCAGCGTCAGCTGGTGCTGATCCGGCGCGACAATGTCGAGCATCTGGTGATGATCGGCGGCGCCTCGGACGTTGTGGTCGAGACCAATATCCTGCGTGGCGGCACGCGCGTCGCGGTGCCGGCCCAGGCCGAGTTCCAGACCTCCGAGCGGCCGCTGGCGGTCGATCCCGCGCTCTCCTCCGATGCGTTTCGCGCGGACAGGAGCCGCGCCGGACCTCGGCTGGCGTATCACAGCCATTGGGTCCGCAGCCGGAGGCGCTGCCGCCTTTGCCGCACCGTTCGCCCCCGCCGCCGCGCGCCGAGCCCGTGGCCACGCCGACCGGTGCTTCTGCCGCCAACGTCGCCGCTGCCGCGGCAGGCGCCGCCGTCTCCTCCGCGACCCCTGCGCCGAATTTCGGCCGCAGCCAGGCTCCCGCTCCGAGCGCGAGCTCGGGCGAGCTCGACGATATGACGCGCCAGCTCGAGGAGGCCCTGAAGCGGCCGTTCTCGGCCGTGCGACCCGCCAATGCGCCGGCCGAGCCGGCTGCCCCGCAGGAGACGCCCAAGCTTTCTCCGGCGCCATCGACCCCGCCTGCACCCCCGGCGCCTCCCGTCGCCAAGCAGGATCCTCCGAAGCAGGATCTTCCGAAGCAAGATTTGGCCCCGCCGGCGCTCACACCGGTTCCCACCGCTCCGCCGCCGGTCTTCGGTCGTCCGGTCGGCGTGCCGCCCGATGTCGCGGCCGAACTCGAGATGGCGCTCGGCCTGAAGCCGGAGCCGGACGGCGCGAAGGCCAAATCCGCGCCGCCGGTCGAGGCCCCGCGCAAGCCCGAACCGCCGAAGCCGGCCGATGCGCCGAAATCCGCCTCCGAGCCGTCGCAGGATTCGGGCAAGCGCGGCGAGCCGTCGCCTGCGGAGCAGCCTGAGGTGAAGCCGGCCGCGCCGAAGCCAGCCGGCCCCGACACCAAGGCTGAGGCGGAAGACGAGGGCGATGACGGTGCCCCGACCAAGGGCGCCGACAGCGACAAAAGTGAGCCGGACAAGGCGCCCGCCAGCAAGAAGAGCGCGGAAGCCGAGGCTCCGGAGAAGAAGGGCGAGGCGAAGCCCGAGGACAAGCCGGCCCAGATCGATCCGTTCTCGGTCGACGCGATCGAGGCCGAGTTCGCGCGGCTGCTCGGGCGCGACCCGAAGCCAAAATCCTGACGGGCGCGCGTTCGCGACGCGATCAACAGGATTGTCGATGCGTGCCGGCGGCGGGGCTGTGCCGTCGGTTGCCGAATAGCGCGGCACCGCCTTAGCGTCTTGCGGCCCGATCAGCTGAGTCGGGCGGGACCGGCGGCTTCGTGTGATCCAGATTCTGACGGGTGCGAGACGGCGTCACGGCTGTCGCGTCGCTGGCGCGGGCGCGCTGCTGGCCGTCGCGCTCTGCAGCCCGGTCGCGGCCCAGACGCTCTCGCTCGATCTCGGGCAGGGCGGGGGCGTCGCCGAGCGGGCGCTGCAACTCATCGCCGTCATCACGGTGCTGTCGCTGGCGCCGTCGATCCTGATCATGGTGACCTCGTTCACGCGGATCGCGGTGGTGCTCTCGCTGCTGCGCTCCGCGATCGGCACGCAGACCGCGCCGCCCAATGCCGTGATCATCGGCCTGGCGCTGTTTCTCACCGGTTTCGTGATGGCGCCGACCCTGCGCGAGGCCTATCGCGTCTCGATCGAGCCGCTGGTCGCGGGCCAGATCCAGCCGCAGGAGGCCTATAACCGCGGCGTCGTCCCCTTCAAGACCTTCATGCTGAAACATGTCCGCGAGAAGGACCTGCAGCTTTTCGTCGAGATGTCGCGCGAGCCGCCGCCGGCGACGCCGGAAGAGATCCAGATCCAGATCCTGGTGCCGGCCTTCATGATCTCGGAGCTGCGGCGCGCCTTCGAGATCGGCTTCCTGCTGTTCGTGCCATTCCTGATCATCGATCTCGTGGTGGCGTCGATCCTGATGTCGGTCGGCATGATGATGCTGCCGCCGGTGACGGTCGCGCTGCCGTTCAAGCTGATCTTCTTCGTGCTGGTGGATGGCTGGGGGCTGGTGGCCGGCTCCCTGGTGAAGAGCTATACCGGGTAGGCTAGAGCCACGCGTTCTCTATGGCTCAGCCGCGTCCGGCACCCGCCGTTGGGCTGGCCTCGGCGCCGGTCGAGGTGTCCGCTGGCGGCGCGGGTTCGGGCTTCGCCGGGGTCCGGACCGTCGTCGAATAGGCGGGGTAGCGCTCGCGATAGGCCTTCATGAAATCCGACAGGTTGTCCGCCCCGGCCGCGGTCCGCGCCATTTCGCGGATGTCGGCGGCGTTGGCGCGGCTGGCCCCCGTGACGAAGGCGAAGGTGCGCGCGTCCGTGCTCTCCGCCATCTTGGCTGCGAATTTGGTGCGCAGCCGGTCGAGCGAGAGGGCCTCGTTCGACATGACATAGGAGATGGCGGCGCGCATCACGTCGGCGCGCTCGCGTTCGCTCAGCGCGGCGTTGCCACGCCAGCTCTCACTGAGGATACGCTCATGCGCCTCGCCGGCCTCGCGCCAGCGCCGGCCCGTCCAGTAGATGTCGGTGCGCAGGCGGTCGACCTCGGGACCGCGCTCGGCTTCCAGCAGTTCCAGCGCCTGGTCGGTGCGGGACAGGTCGGACAGGGCCTTGGCCTCGAGCAGCAGGCGCGCGCGCTTGACGTCGCCGGGCAATTCGATCAGCCGCGTCGAGGCCAGCGCCTGCAGCGCTTCCGCCGGCTTGCCGTTCATCAGGGCGATCATGGCCAGCCGCGCCGCGACCGTCGAGCGCGCCGCCCCGGTCAGCCGCGCCTGCATCTGATAACGCAGGATCTCGCTCGCCTGATCGAGCAGGTCGAGCTCGACCAGACGGTCGGCGAGGAGCCGCGTGATCTCGTCGCCGCGCCGCCCGACCGGCAGGAACTCCTTGAAGTCATAGAACAGCGCCAGCGCCTCGATGCGCGACAGTTGCTCCTGCGCCGCCTCCTTGTTGCTGAACAGCTCGGCGAAGCGTTGCGCCGTCTCGTCATGCAGGCGGCGGGTCAGCGGGTTGTCGGGATAGTTCTCGTTGGCGCGCCTTGCGGTCTGGAAGGCGTCGCGCCAGCGCTGCTGCTCGATATAGAGTCGACCGAGCTCGGCGAGCGCTTCGATCTCGATCTCGCCGCCGCGCCAGATGATCGAGACGGTCTCGAGCCGGGCGATCGCCTCGTCGAGCGGCATGTCCGCCCGCTTTTCCGCCTGGATCAGCTTGACGGCGCGCAATTGCGCCTCGGCAGCGACCGGACGGCTGGCGGCTTCGAACAGCGGCCGGTAGCCGTTGAGCGCGGCCTCCGGCCTGCCGCTGACGTCGTCGAGCATGGCGCGCAGCAAGGCGAGGTCGTCCTTGTCGACCCATTCGCGCGGCAGCTCGGCGAGGCGCTCGATCTGGCGCTCGGCGGTGGTCATGTCCTGCATCGCCATGGCGGCACGCGCCATGGCCGGCCGGAACTGGGCTTGCAGATCGTCCGGATAGCCATCGAGCATGGGCTCGGCACGGCGGAAGCCGACGAGGGCCTGGGCGTTGCGTCCGAGCCTCTGCTCGGCCAGGGCCCGCCACAGCCCGGCCTCGGGATCCTCCTTGAGCGGCCCGGCCTCTAGTGCCGTGATCGCCTCCTGGTTCCGGTGCATCTTCGCCGCGATCACGCCCTTCAGGAACAGGGCCTCGCGATTTCCGCGCATCGCCGGATCGTCGACCAGAAGGGCTTGAAGCGGACCCCCCGCTTCGGACATGAGGCCGTTGGCGGCATAGAAGCGGGCGAGCGAAAGCCGCGCTTCGGACTTGCGGGCGCGGGACGCGTCGGCGACGTCGCGCAGCAACTCGCGGGCGCGCTCGCGCACCGCCGGCCCGCGCAGCTTCGCCCAAACCTCGGGATCGAGCAGCGCCGCCGGCGTCGCGACGGGCGATTTGGGCGCCTCCGTTTCGGCCTGGGGCAGGTCCAGCGTCACCGTCAGCCCGCCGGAGCGGCCGATCAACGCCTGCTCGGTGCCGGCGCGGACGGCGATGTCGTCCGAGCGGGGAATGACGGCGAGGCCGTGTGCGGTCTGCAGCAATCCGAATTCGACGAAGCGATAGGGCTTGACCACGGCGCGCGTCGGCCCGACCGCCGTCGCGACGGCGATCGGCATGCCCGCCGGGCCGGTCTCGAGCCAATGGACGCCGGTCATGCCGGGCAGCGGCACGGAGAGGATGGTCTGGCCGCGCTCGTCGACCGCGCGATGCGGGGCGACCGGGTCGGCCGGCTTGCCGGCCTCGTCGCCGAAGGCAAGCGACCAGGCGGTGCCGTCGTCGCTCAGGTGGACGAGCTGCTGGCTCGACAGGCGAAGCCGCACGAGCGTGACCTTGCCTTCGCGCGTCACGACCGCCTCGTCGATCAGCCGGGGCAGGACCTGCCTGAAGCTGGCGGGGTCGATCGTGTCGCGCGTGTCGAAGACGAGCGTGACGATCCCGGAATCGAGGAAGGCGGCGGCTCCGGTCGGTCGCGGGAAGCGGAAGTCGATCCGGCTGCCCTTGGCGTCGGTCGTAGCTTCGATTCTGACCGGTTGCGGCGTGGGATCCACCGCCGGAGGCGCTTCGACGGCCGGCTTCGCGGATTGGCGCGGTTGCTCGGCAGGTTTCGGTGGCGCTGCGTCATTTGCCGCGGGCGGCCTGACTGCTGCCGCAGGCTGGGGAGGCTTGGCCGCTGGCGCGCCCGTGTCGGTCTGGAGGCTGGCGAGGCTCAGCGCGTTCGACTTGCCTGGGCGCAGGAGGTCGACGACGAGCTTGTCCTCGTCGCGGAAGCTGCGGACCTGCCAGTCCTTGGGCAATGTCAGGTCGAGCTGCGTGCCCTCGGCCGTCGTCTCAGAGGAAGCGAGCGTCACGCCGTCCGGCAGCGAGGGCCTGATCGCGGCAGCCTCGGCCACCAGCGGCTGGTCGAAGCTCAGCCTCAGCGTCCCCTCGGCCAGTTCGTGCTTGAGCCTGGTGTCGGCCGGCGCCTGGAACATCAGCCGCTCCAGCGTCGGCAGCGTCGCGCTGCGCAGCAGGAGAGGCTTGGGGGCCGGCGGCGGGCGGCGCTCGATCTCGCGCGCCCGCGCTTCCGCCAGGCGGACGCGTTCGGCCAGGGCCGCGATCACCTCCGGGGGCGGCCCTGGCATCAGACCGGTCCAGCTCTCCGGCAGCAGATCGATGAAGGCCTTGTCTCCCGCCTCGATCAGATTGGCCTTGTAGGGCCGGGACAGCGCGAACCGCATGCCGCGCCCGTCAGGGTCGATCCGCGCGATCGCGACATAATCCGGCAGTTCCTTGGCGATCTTGTTGACGTCGATCTTCACCGGCGCGCCAAAGGCGACGACGAGGACGCCGTTGGCGACCCGCACGCGCATCGGCGTCGGTTCGTCGAAGGTGAGGGACAGACGTCCGAAGCCGGGCGGCATGGCCGCGCCGTGCAAGGTCGCGGTCGCTGCCGAAGCCGGCATGGGCAGGCCGGCGGCGACGCTGAGCGCAGCCAACCCGACGCCGAAGGCAAGGGAACGCGGGAAACGCAAACCGGCAAACTCACGCAACGCGACACAAGCGGACGGGCGCGACGTTACCAAGCCAGCCCGCACGCGACGGACGCTAGCGTGTCAAGGATAATGGCGGGTTAAGGTCAACCAGGCGGGACTGCGCGGAAAGCGCGCCGCCGGCCTCGTTCACTCCAGCGCGCAGAGCCCTTCGCAGCGCTGGTCCGACATCGCCTTGATGAAGGCCTGCATCCTGGTCCGCGAGGCCGGCGCCAGCGCGGGCAGGGCCGCCTCCATGGTCGCGGCGGTGGCCTTGCGATCGGCCAGCGTCGTGCCCTGTGCCAGGGCAGCCGCATTGTCGGCGAAGCTCGCGACGACCAGCGCCTGGTTTTCCGGCGTGAGACCGTTGCTGCGCAGGGCGAAAGCGGCGCTGCTCACGATCTGCTGCATGCCGAGGCGCACCTGCCTCAGGCCCTTGACGCGGGCCTCGTTCATCTCGCTGGGCGGAAGTGCGCCAATCAAGGCTCCGAGCGCGGGCATGACGGCGCCCGCGGAGCGGACGAGGAAGGCGTGCGAGCGCATGACCTCGTCTTGGAAGGTCACGGCATTCTGGACGGTGTCCGGCGGAAGGATAGGGTTGGGGGAGAAGAACAGGTACATCTTCAGCACCTGCGACTGCTTCTCGACGATGGTGATCAGCTGCGGGACGTCATCGGCTTCATAGGGCGGCTTGCCGAGAATGGCGGGCGCGTCCCAGAAACTGGCGAGAGCCTTGGCGGAGGCCGGATCGGACAAGCGCGGCACGGTATTGGCATCGCGCTTCAGGCGGTAGAGCCTGTCGAGCTCGGCATAGGCGGCATCCAGCTGCGCGATGCCGCTGGCGGGGATCTCGGCCCGGACAGGCCCGGCCGCGACCAGGAGCATGAGGGCGGCGAGGGTAAGGCCGGTCTTGAGTCTGGCGCTGATCATGGCGCTTCATCGCACCGGGCACGGCTCTTTGCAACGCCGAGGCTGCCGGCTAGCGCCGGGCCGCCGGGGCTATGGCCGGCAGCTCGTTCGGCGGCAACTGGGCTGCGTTGCGATTCATGCGGTCCGCGCTGGCGCTGCGGCCGGAGGTCGCCAGCGCCACGGTCAGCTTTTCCGCGGTGCCCGGCGACATCGCCGCCAGGACATCGGACATTTTGCGCGGGTTCATCTGCTGCACCACCGGGACCAGGATGTCGAGGCTCAGCCGGTCGAAGACGCGGGCGGCGTCCTTGGGCTTCATCGCCTCGTACATGATGACGAGATTACGGATCGCCTTGGCCTCTTCCTCCGCGGGCTTGGCGGTGGGGCCCTCGACCTTGTCCTCGAGCTGCTTCAGGTCGCCGACGCGTCCGTCGAGCTTCTTCTCGGCGGTGTCGAGCAGGCGCTCGCGCATCTCGAGCTCGCGCATGCGCGATTCGATCTCCTCGCGCCGCTCGCCGAGGCGCTCGAGAATGGCGCGCTCGGCCGGGGAGACCGGCGCCGCCGTGCCGTTGACGATACCGGCCTTGTTGTTGGGATTGGCGGCGCGCGCGGCTTCGTCGGCGGCCGTCGGCTTGGGCTTGGGAGGGTCGATCGTGCCTGTCGTCTCGGGATCGAGCACGCCATCGGGGGCATGCGCGCGGGCTATGACCTTGGCGAGAGCCCAGACCTGCGGCTCGGCTTTCGCCGGGGCGGCGTTGGATGACGGGAACAGGGAGGCCTCGGTGACGGGCAGCTTGCCGGGATAGGGCTCGGAGGTCCAGGCGAGCAGCTTCAGCGCCAGGAGGCCCATGGCGCCGAGGATGACGGCCGGGATCAGGCGGGGCCGCTCGATCACGCCGCCTGGCCCTCCAGCCGCTTGGCGGCGCGCATGCGGATCGCCGCGGCCATCTCCGCGGCGCTGGTCATGCGCGAGATCGCGGTCGGCTCCTCGGGAGGAGCCTCCGCCGGCTTCGGCGCCACCAGCGTCGCGGCTGTGACGATCTGCGAGATGCGCTCCATCACGCCCTGGCCGGCCTCGACCTGGGCGGCGAGATCGGCCGCGTAGCGCTCGGCCGTGCGCAGGCGCTCGGCCAGCGTGCGGTCACAGTCGCCAAGGGTGAGCTTCAGGCCGGCAATGGCGCGCTCGGCGGTGTCGGTGGCGGAGATCAGGGCGCCGATGGTCTGGCGCATCGCACTCTCGTCGGCCTTCAGCCGCTCGATGCGCTTGGCCAGGACGTAGCAGGTGATGATCGTGGCGACGAGGAGGCTGGCAACCAGCGCATCGGCGATGAGGGTGATCGTCATGGCTTGTTTCCGAGGCTTCAGGCCGGGGAGCCGAGATGGCTGGTGATGCTGTCGAACGCGGCGATCGTCGTCTTGGAGCGGCGCAGCGGGCTGACGACCTGGACGGCGATCTTGTCGTCGACGCGCCCGATCCGGCCTTCGCTGACCATGAAATCGCCGCAGCGCAGCGCGACCACCGAATCCGGGCGGGCGTCGAACATCAGCGTGTCGCCGATCTCGAGCTTCATCACCCGCTTCAGCGGCATCCTGGTCTCGTGCAGCACGCATTTCACCGCGACATCGGTCTGCCAGACCTCGGTCGCGAGGTGGTTTTCCCAGATCGGGTCGCGGCCGAGCTTCTCGCCCATGAAGCTCTCGAGCAGCAGCTCGCGGATCGGCTCGATCGTGGCATAGGGCAGCAGGATATGGAGCGAGCCACCGCGCCCTTCCATGTCGAAGCGCAGCTCGACGCGGATCGCGGCGTTGGCCGGGCGCGAGATCGAGACGAAGCGCGGATTGGATTCGACGCGGTCGACCTTGAATGTGACGGGCGAGAGCGGGCCGAAAGCGGCCTCGGCATCGCTGAGCACGAGCCCGATCACGCGCTTCAGCAGGTTGAGCTCGATCGAGGTGAAGGGCCGCCCGTCGACGCGGGCGGCGGGCTGGCCGCGCTTGCCGCCGAGCATGGTGTCGAGCACCGAGTAGATCAGCGCCGATTCGATGGTGACCAGGCCGAAATTGTCCCATTCCTCCGCCTTGAAGACGGAGAGCATGGCGGGCAGCGAGATCGAGTTGATGTAGTCGCCGAAGCGGACGGAGCGGATGCTCTCGAGCGAGACCTCGACATTGTCGGTGAAGAAGTTGCGCAGGCTGGTGGAGAGTAGCCTGACCATGCGCTCGAAAATGATCTCGAGCATCGGCAGGCGCTCATAGGAGACCGAGCCGGAATCGACGATCGCCTGAATGCCGTTGCGGCTGTCCTTGTCGTCCCCGGCCGAGAAGCCGAGCATCGTGTCGATCTCGTCCTGCGACATCAGGCGGTCGGTGCCGCCCTCGACCTCGCCTTCCTCCTCGATGCCCTCGGGCATGGCGGCCCATTCCGCCGCCATGTTCTCCGGCGTCAGGGGCTCGTCCTTGGGCGTTGCGCCGGTCTGTTCGAGATCGTTGTCGGTCATGCGTTTGTCGTCGCTCTGGATGGGGACATCGGGCCGAGGATCCGGCTCACTGGACCAGCAATTCCTTGAACAGCACCGCGTCGACCTTGGCCGGATAGACCGTGACGTTGACGCGCCGCAGCAGTTCTTCCTTCAGCCGGTACATGCCGGCCGAGCCGTCGAGATCGGCCGGGCGCAGCTCGCGCATGAAGACCTGGAAGGCATCCTCGACGCGCGGCAGCAGCGGCTTGATCTCCTCGGAGACCTTGGCGTCCGCGATCTCGAGCACGACCTTGATCTTGATGATCGGCTGGCGGTCCTGCTGGCCGCCGCTGGAGATGCCGATCATCATGTCCTTCATCTCGACGAAGGTCGCCGGCTTCTTGACCTGCTTGGCGGCCTCGATTGCGGCGAGCTGCTCGGCCGAGGGCTTCTTGAAGAAGAACCAGCCGCCGCCGAGCGCGGCCAGCAGGGCGACGCCGCCGGCGATCATGACGAGCTTCTTCTTGCCGGGCTTGGGGGGCTGCGCCCCCTCGGCGGCTTCGTCGTCGGTTGTCGGCTTCTTGGACATCTGCGTCTGGCCCGGGTCCGGAGCACGGCACCGTCCTGGGCGGCTCACCCTGCCAACCTGACGAAACAGGGTTAACGCGTCGTTAAGGACGGCAGTTTTTGCCGGGTTGTTTCTGCCTGGAGCCTCGACTTTGCCGGGTGCCGGCGGTCAGCTCAGCGCAATTATAATCGTTATATTTCATATGGATAAGCGGAATTAACCATGTTGGCACGGCCGTTGCGAGGATGACGGTGCGGAGACTGCGCTGGGGAGCGTCGAGGTCTTCGCGGGACATGATCGGGAGATTTCGCCGTGGAGAACGCGCTTCTCGTCGGCCTGTCGCGTCAGATGGCTCTGGCGCGTGAGCTGGATGTCATCGCCAACAACATGGCGAATGTCGGCACGAACGGCTTCAAGGCGCGTTCTGCGCGCTTCAACGAGTTCCTGATGCCGGTCGCCAGCGCCGAGGGCTTCAAGGGTTTCGACCGCAAGCTCTCCTATGTCATCGACAAGGGCACGCCGATCGACCTGACGCAGGGCGTCATCGAACGCACCGGCAACCCGCTCGACGTCGCCCTGCGCGGCGACAACTTCCTGGTGGTGCAGACGCCGCAGGGCGAGCGCTATACTCGGGCGGGCTCGCTCTCGATCAACCCGCGCGGCCAGCTCGTGACCCAGACCGGCCAGCCGGTGATGGGCGAGGGCGGCCCGATCCAGTTCGGCGACACCGAGACCAATGTCGGCATCGCCGTCGATGGCACCGTCTCCAGCAATCTCGGCACGCGCGGCAAGCTGCGCATGGTCCGCTTCGACAATCCGCGCGGGCTGAGCAGCGACGGCGCCAACCTCTTCGCGTCCCCCACGCCCGCGCTGCCGGCCGGCCCGCAGGCTCGCCTGGAGCCAGGCGCGATCGAGACCTCCAACGTCAAGGCCGTGATCGAGATGACGCGCCTGATGGAGGTGCAGCGCTCCTACCAGAGCATCGCGAACCTGATGTCGAAATCCGATGAACTGCGCAGCCGGGCGATCTCGCGCCTAGCCGACCAGCAAGCCTGACCGGAAAGAGGAGCAGCACCATGCGCGCCCTTCAGACAGCCGCCACCGGCATGATGGCCCAGGAACTCAACGTCCAGGTCATCTCCAACAATATCGCGAACGTGCGCACCACCGGCTACAAGCGCCAGCGCGTGCATTTCCAGGACCTGCTCTACGAGAACTTTCGCAGGGCCGGCTCGGCGACCTCGGACCAGAACACGCAGGTGCCGGCCGGCACCTTCATCGGCTCGGGCGTCAAGACCGTCTCGACCGGCCGCGTCATGACCCAGGGCAACACCACGCCGACCGAGAAGCAGTATGACGTTGCCATAAGGGGCGAGGGCTTCTTCAAGATCCGGATGCCGGACGGGCGCACCGCCTATTCGCGGGACGGCTCCTTCGATCTCGATTCGCAGGGCCAGCTCGTCACCCGCGACGGCTACCAGGTCGAGCCCGGGATCACGATCCCGAACAACGCGACCAGCGTCAGCATCAACGCGCAGGGCACGGTCGAGGTCCAGCTGCCGGGGCAGACGGCGCTGCAGCAGATCGGCCAGCTCCAACTCACCCGCTTCATCAACAAGGTCGGGCTGGAATCGATCGGCGACAACCTGTTCCTGGAGACGGCGGCCTCGGGCCAGGCCATCGACGGGCTCGGCGGCGGCGAGGGTTTCGGCACCCTGCAGCAATATTACCTGGAAGAAGGCAACGTCCAGGCCGTCACCGAGCTCTCTTCGCTGATCGCGGCGCAGCGCGCCTACGAGATGAACTCCAAGGTCATCACCGCTGCCGACCAGATGATGTCGGCGACGACCCAGATGTTCCGTGGCTGAGGGCAGCGTCATGATCCGCTCTTCCATCCTCCTCGCCACGCTCGCGCTGGTCGGTTCGGCATTGGCCGGGCCGCTGCAGGACGGCGCTGTCGCGACCGCGGCCCTGTCGCCCGGCGCAGTGCGGCAGGCTCCCGCCCCGCACAAGCCGCTGCTGCGCGGCGAACTGACCCTGTCGCGCGATCTCGTGACCTTCGGCGACCTGATTGCCGGGTTGTCGGCGCAGGATGCGGCGATGCCGGCCTTCCGTGCCCCGGCGCTGGGCGAGACCGGCACGATCCAGGTCGCGCGCATCGTCGAGGCCGCCAAGAGCGGCGGCATCCTCCGCGACGCCGCCGATCTCGACAGCCAGGGCATCGCGCAGGTCGTCGTCAGCCGTGCCGCGCGCCGGATCATGGCGTCGGACATCGAGGCCGCGGTCAAGACCGGCCTGCGCGAGCGCTTCGGCGTCGACAGCCACGCCTTCGCGCTGGCCATGGATGGCGGCGCGCCCTCGATCGCGGTCGAGCCTGAGCTGACCGGCGCGATGAGCGTGCTCGACCTCAGCTTCGACCCGCGTTCGCGCCGACTCCAGGCCCGGCTGACCGTGCCGGGCAGCGCGGCGATGCGGCTCAAGCCAGTCCACATCTCGGGGCAGCTTGTCGAAACCGTCGAGGTCGTGGTGCCGCGCCGGGCGATCGCGCGCGGCGAGACGTTGACGGCCGCCGACGTGATCATGGAGCGCCGCCCGCGCGACGGACAGAGCGGCGAGCTGATCGGCGAGATTCAGGGCGCCGTCGACAAGGTGGCCAGGCGCGCCCTGCTGGCCGGCCTGCCGCTGCGCAACGGCGACGTGCAGCGCGAGGAGATCGTCGGTCGCGGCGATCTCGTCACCATCATCTACGAGGCGCCGGGCCTGCGCATCACCATGCGTGGACGCGCCGGCGAGGCGGGCGCGATGGGCGACGTCGTCTCGGTCACCAATCCTCAGTCGAAGCGCGTGCTGCAAGGCACGGTCAGCGGGCCCGGCCAGGTCTCGGTCAAGTCGACCATGGCCGGCCATATCGCCAGCGCGCGCTGATCTCGAGCATCCGGAACATCGCCATGACCTCAAGCACGATCCTCAAGCTCTCCGGCGTCCTCGCCCTCGGGCTCACGCTCGGCGCCTGCGGCGCTGCCGACAGGCTCGCCAATGTCGGCCAGGCCCCGGCGCTCTCGCCGATCGAGGACCCGACCGCGACCAAGGGCTACAAGCCGGTGCAGATGCCGATGCCGGCGGTGGAGCACGCCTCCTTCGCGCCGAACTCGCTCTGGCGCACCGGCTCGCGCGCCTTCTTCAAGGATCAGCGCGCCCGCATGGTCGGCGACCTGGTCACGGTGCGGGTGCGGGTGACCGACAGGGCCCAGCTCGACAACACCACCAAGCGCAGCCGCAAGAACGGCGAGGACTTTGGCGCCGAGAACATTCTCGGCTTCGAGAACAAGCTCGAGAAGTTCAACGGCGGCGCCAAGCCGGGCTCGCTGCTCAAGCTCGATTCGGAGGGCACCAGCGAGGGCTCCGGCTCGGTGCGCCGGGCCGAGCAGCTCGCCACCAATGTCGCTGCCGTGGTCACGCAGACGCTGCCGAACGGCAACCTCGTGATCGAGGGCAAGCAGGAGATCAGGGTGAATTTCGAGGTCCGCGAGCTGATCGTCGCCGGCGTGATCCGGCCGGAGGACATCGAATCGGACAACACGATCGATTCGACCAAGATCGCCCAGGCCCGCATCGCCTATGGCGGGCGCGGACAGATCACCGATGTCCAGCAGCCGCGCTACGGCCAGCAGGTGATGGACATCCTCTTACCCTTCTGAGGCTCCCGAGAAGTCCCGGCCAGGCGCGGAACGCTCCCCGCTTTCCCCGCGCCGGCCGGCGGGCCGCTTCTCCCGAGGCGGCCTTGCTCCCGGGCACCGACCACGCTCCCCAAGCTTCACCGTCGGCGCCCATGAAGCCCCGTGCCTCCCGCGCGGGGCTTCCCCCATGAAAAAGGCCTCCCGCCGGGGCAGGAGGCCTGTTGCCTGGGCGCGCTGCCCGAACCGTCAATCGTCGCGGAAGACCCGCTCGTTGCGCTCGTGGCGCTCCTGGGCCTCGAGCGACAGCGTCGCGATCGGCCGGGCCTCGAGGCGCTTGAGCGAGATCGGCTCGCCGGTCTCCTCGCAATAGCCATAGGAGCCCTCGTCGATCCGCGCGATCGCGGCTTCGATCTTGGCGATCAGCTTGCGTTGGCGGTCACGGGCGCGAAGCTCGATGGCGCGATCGGTCTCGGAGGAGGCCCGGTCGGCGATGTCGGGGTGGTTCTCGCTCTCGCTCTGCAGGGTGACCAGCGTCTCCTTGGCTTCCTTGAGGATCTCGTCCTTCCAGGCCGCCAGCTTGCTGCGGAAATACTCGCGCTGCCGCTCGTTCATAAAGGGTTCCGAGTCGGAGGGGCGGTAGTCCGCATCGAGAATGATCTGTTTCGACATAGGCGCGCTCTCTGAGTGTCTGTGCCGGCGTGCCTACCGACTTTGCCTTAGTCGGGCCGCCGATTTGGCGCCCTTATAGCGGGGGAGGCGAACGGGAACAATCGCGTTCGGTCGGGTTTCAGTATCATTCCCTAGATATTTGATATTTATTGGTTATTTTGCGCCGTGAGATATATTTGGCCGCGCATGCGGGCTCTGTCGCCTGCATTGCGAGCGGGATCAGGGCCCGAGTCGCGTCACCGCTCACGGGAATGTGCTGCCTGCCTCGCCAGCTCAGAACTGGAAATAGATGAACTCGTAGTTGGCGTCGTCGCCGATCTTGAACAGGACCAGCACGAAGAGCACCGCCGCCAGCACCGCGAGCCAGCGTGCCGGTGGCAAGCGGTGGACCAGCGCCCAGGCGGTCGGGCCGATGATCGCGAAAGCGGCGGCGGGCAGCAAGGCGCGCCATTTGAAACCGTTTCCCAGGGGCGCGAAGCCGAAGAGGCTCTTGTAGATCGTCAGCGCGGCCTCGAAGGAGGTGGCGCGGAACAGGACCCAGCACAGCATCACGAAGACGAAGGTCAGGAGCCAGCCGAGCAAGGGCGGCATCGGCAGTCCGGCGCGCCGCCAGAACAGCGCGAGGATCAGCGCCAGTCCATGAGCGACGCCCCAGGCGACGAAGGTCAGGCCAGCGCCATGCCAGAGCCCGCCCAGCGCCATGGTGGCGAACAGCGCCCAGACCTGGGTCGGCAGGCCGTGCCGAGAGCCGCCGAGCCCGATATAGAGATAGTCGCGCAGGAAGCGGGACAGCGTCATGTGCCAGCGCCGCCAGAAATCCTGGATGCTCGCGCTGCGATAGGGCGCATCGAAGTTCTGCGGCAGGACGATGCCGAAGAGCAGGGCCAGCCCCAGCGCCATGTCGGTATAGCCGGAGAAGTCGAAATAGATCTGGAAGGTGAAGGCGAGGGTGCCTTGCCAGGCCTCGGCTACCGACACGGCCTGCCCCGCCGCAGCCGCGGCGAAGACCGGATTGGCATATTCCGCCAGCGGGTCGCCGAGCAGGACCTTCTTGGCGAGGCCGACCGTCAGCAGCATCAGCCCGCGCGCGATGCGCTCGGCCGCGTCGGAGCGCAGATACGGGCGCTCGTCGAACTGGTGCATGATCTCGCGCCAGCGCACCAGCGGCCCGGCCAGGACCTGCGGGAAGAAGGCGATATAGAGCGCATAGCGGACGAGATCGTAGCGCGGCGCCTCGCCTCGCCGCAGATCGGTCAGGTACATCACATGGTGGAAGGTGAAGAAGGAGATGCCGAGCGGCAGCGCCAGGTCGAGCCTCGGCGCCGGCAAACCGGGAATCATGCCAGCGAGATCGGCGAAAAAGTTGAAGTATTTGAACAGCGCCAGCACGGCGAGGTTGAGGACGATCGCCAGCGTGATCAGGGCGCCGCGCTTGGTCTTCACAAAGGCCTCGGCGATCCACCAGTTGAGCAGGATCGAGAAGGCGAGCAGCGGGATGAAGCGCCAGTCCCAATAGCCGTAGAAGGCGAAGGACAGGGCCGCGAGCACGGGCAGCCGCCAGCCCGGCCGGAAGCGCTCGGCCAGCCAGTGCAGGGCGAACGCAAAGGGCAGGAAGCCGAGCAGGAAGACGAAGGAGTTGAACAGCATCGACGACGGCGGTTTCTCTGGGTCGAGGCCGCCTTAGACGATCGTGGCGCGGGAGTCATGTCGCTCGCGCCGCGGCGCCATGGCCGAGCGCCGGGGGAAGCCGCGATCGGATATAGCTTGCAAAATAATAGTGACTGCACTAGCTCCCGCTCGTCATGCAGCCCAAGCTCCTTCCACTGGCCGAATGCCCCTGCGCCCGCGCGGTCGAGACCGTCGGCGAGTGGTGGAGCATCCTGATCCTGCGCGACGCGCTGCTGCAGGGCCTCACCCGCTTCGACGAATTCGAGCGTTGTCTCGGCATCGCCCCGAACATGCTGGCCCGGCGGCTGAAGCACCTGACCGAGAGCGGGCTGTTCGAGCGGCGGCTCTATAGCGAGAAGCCGAAGCGTTACGAATACGTGCTGACGGAGAAGGGCAGGGACTTCTTCCCGGTCATCGCCGCGCTAGTGGCCTATGCAAACCGGCATCTCGCGCCTGAGGGCGCCTCGCTGCTGCTGGCAGATCGCGAAACCGGGACGCCGGTCGTACCGGTCGTGGTCGATGCCGCGAGCTTGCAGCCGGTGACCTCGGAGAGCGCCATCGTCGTCGCCGGGCCGCGCGCGAGCGCCGGCATGCGGCAGCGCCTTGCCAAGGCCGCGGCGCGCAATGTCGCCGCAGCAGTCAACCCGCAATAGGAGCACGCCATGCCTCGCATCGTCGTCACCGGAATGGGCGTGGTCTCGCCGCTCGGGTGTGGAGCGGAGCTCGCCTGGCAGCGGCTGCTGGCCGGCCGCTCCGGGCTGCGGCGCTTGCCCGAGGCCATCGTCGGGACCTTGCCGGCCAAGGTCGCGGGTGTCGTGCCGACCAAGGCGGAGGACGGCGAGGGCGGCTTCGATCCGGATGCGGCGATCGCGCCCAAGGATCAACGCAAGATGGACCGCTTCATCCAGTTCGCGCTGGTCGCGGCGAAGGAGGCGTTGGAACAGGCAGGTTGGGCGCCGGCAAGCGAGGCCCAGCGCGAGCGCACCGCGACGGTGGTCGCCTCCGGCATCGGCGGCTTCCCAGCGATTGCCGAGGCAGTGCGGACGACCGATACGCGCGGCGTGCGCCGGCTCTCGCCCTTCACCATCCCCTCCTTTCTGGTCAATCTCGCAGCAGGTCATGTCTCGATCGATCACGGCTTCAAGGGGCCGATCGGCGCGCCGGTGACGGCCTGCGCCGCTGGCGTGCAGGCGATCGGCGACGCGGCGCGGCTGATCCGCGCCGGTGAGGCCGATATCGCGCTCTGCGGCGGCACCGAGGCCTGCATCGATCTCGTTGCGCTCGGCGGCTTCGCTGCGGCGCGGGCACTCTCGACCGGTTTCAACGACGAGCCCGAAAAGGCCTCACGCCCGTTCGATCGCGATCGCGACGGATTTGTCATGGGCGAGGGCGCCGGCATGCTGGTGGTCGAAGCGCTGGAGCATGCCAAGGCACGCGGCGCCACGATCCTGGCCGAGATCACCGGCTATGGCACGAGCGCCGACGCCTATCACATCACTTCGGGGCCGGAAGACGGATCCGGCGCACGGCGGGCGATGGAGACCGCGCTGAAGCAGGCTGGCCTCGAGCCCGGCGATATCCGCCATCTCAATGCGCATTCGACTTCGACGCCGGTCGGCGACCGCGGCGAGTTGGCGGCGATCAAGGCGGTTTTCGGCACGGAGAAGAGCATCGCGATCAGCGCGACGAAATCGGCGACCGGCCACCTGCTTGGCGCCGCCGGTGGGCTGGAGGCGATCTTCACGATCCTGGCCTTGCGCGACCAGATCGCGCCGCCGACGCTGAATCTCGAGACCCCGGACGAGGACGCGGCCGGGCTCGACCTCGTGGCCAAGCAGGCAAGGCCGCTCGCGATGGAGCACGCGATTTCGAACGGGTTTGGGTTCGGTGGGGTGAATGCGAGTGTGGTGTTCCGGCGCTGGTCGTAGAGTCTGAAGGGCAGGCCCTCATCTGAAACGCGTCAGCGCGGGGAAGCCTTCTTAAGCTCCGTTAAAGCGGAATATTGTCGTGCTTCCGCCACGGCCGCTCGACGGATTTCGTCCGCAGCATGGCCAGCGCCCTTGCGATCCGGCGCCTGGTCGAGTGGGGCATGATCACCTCGTCGACATAGCCGCGCTCGGCCGCGACGAAGGGGGACATGAAGCGGTCCTCGTATTCCTTGGTCTGGCGCGCGATGGTCTCGGCGTCGCCGCCGCGAAAAATGATCTCGACCGCGCCCTTGGCGCCCATCACCGCGATCTGCGCCGTCGGCCAGGCATAGTTGACGTCGGCGCCGATATGCTTGGACGCCATCACGTCATAGGCGCCGCCAAAAGCCTTTCGGGTGATCACGGTGACCAGCGGCACGGTGCATTCGCTATAGGCGAAAAGCAGCTTGGCGCCGTGCTTGATCAACCCGCCATATTCCTGCGCCGTGCCCGGCAGGAAGCCCGGCACGTCGACGACGGTGACGATCGGGATCTCGAAGGCGTCGCAATAGCGCACGAAGCGGGCCGCCTTGCGCGAGGCGTCCGAGTCGAGCACGCCGGCCAGCACCATCGGCTGGTTGGCTACCACCCCGACGGTGCGGCCCTCGATGCGGCCGAAGCCGGTGACGATGTTCTTCGCGTAGGCTTCCTGGATCTCGAAGAAATCGCCCTC
Organism: Allobosea sp.; assembly: GCF_051860145.1. Taxonomy (GTDB): domain Bacteria; phylum Pseudomonadota; class Alphaproteobacteria; order Rhizobiales; family Beijerinckiaceae; genus Allobosea. The sequence continues at coordinate 267,742 of NZ_JBHYEM010000004.1, forward strand.
GTCGAGCGTCTTCAGGATCAGCTCCTTGATGTCATAGGGCTTGTTCGGATTGTCCGGCACGAGCGTGTCGAGGCTCATGTCGATCCGGTCCGGCACGTCGAAGGACGGCCATTCCGGCACGCCCGCCGTATTGTTGGCCGGCAGGAAATCGATCAGCCGGCGCACCTGCAGCAAGGCCTCGACATCGTTCTCGAAGGAGCCGTCGGCGACCGAGGATTTGGAGGTATGGACCCTGGCGCCGCCCAGCTCCTCGGAGGTCACCGTCTCATTGGTGACGGTCTTCACCACCTCGGGGCCGGTGACGAACATGTAGCTCGTGTCGCGGACCATGAAGATGAAATCGGTCATCGCCGGAGAGTAGACGTCGCCGCCGGCGCAGGGCCCCATGATCACCGAGATCTGCGGGATCACGCCCGAGGCCGCGACATTGCGCTTGAAGACCTCGCCATAGCCGCCGAGCGCCGCGACGCCTTCCTGGATGCGGGCGCCGCCGGCGTCGAAGATGCCGACGATGGGCGCGCGCATCTTCAGCGCCATGTCCTGGATCTTGATGATCTTCTGGGCATGGGTTTCCGACAGCGAGCCGCCGAACACCGTAAAATCCTTGGAGAAGACGAAGACGGTGCGGCCATTGACCGTGCCCCAGCCGGTGACGACGCCGTCGCCGGGGATTTTTTCCGCTTTGTCCATGCCGAAATCGACGGCGCGATGCTGCACGAACATGTCGAACTCCTCGAAGGAGCCGTGGTCGAGCAGGAGCTCGACGCGCTCGCGCGCCGTCAGCTTGCCGCGCTTGTGCTGCGCCTCGACGCGCCGCTCGCCGCCGCCCTTGCGGGCGCCTTCGCGACGGTCTTCGAGCTGTTCGAGAATATCCTTCATGGAAACGCCCCGTCGCCGGCCTGAAAGCTTGATGATCCGGCTTAAGGGCGGAAGCCGTGCCTGTCCATTGGGCGCAGCTGCCGCTTTGGTGCAAGGCGGGCTGGGCCGGAGCGCCCGGTCCCGGCTGGGCGCTTGCAAGTCAGATAAGCGTATGCTTATGTATTGGCATGTTGGAGCAGGACATCTTCAAGGCCCTGGCCGATCCGACCCGCCGCGGGATCTTCGAGAAGCTGGCGGCCGGCCGCATGAATGCCAGCGCCTTGCGGATGGGCATGGAGATCAGCCAGCCGGCGATGTCTCAGCATCTCTCGGTGCTGCGCCAGGCCGGGCTGGTGCGGGAGGAGCGCGAGGGGCGCTTCGTGAACTACGAGGTCGATCCGGAGGGGCTCGCCCTGATCGCCCGATGGCTGGCGAAATATCGCGCCTATTGGCCGGCGCGTGTGGAAGCGCTCGAGGCTCTGCTGCAGGACATGGATCAATGAGCGACGTGAAAGACGCCGAACAGCGCCTGGTTCTCGATTATCGGCTGCGCGCCCCGCCCGAGAAGGTGTGGCGCGCGCTCAGCATCCCTGAATTCCGGGAAAGATGGCTGCCGGCGGAGGCGTTGGCCGGGCCGGAGCCGGTTTCCTGCGTGCCCGGACAGGAGCTGCAGTACAGAATGAGGGAGGACCAGCCGCCCTTTCTCGAAAGCACGGTGACGTTTCAGATCAGGCCAGGCGAGGGTGGCACGCAGTTGCGGATCATTCACAGGCTGGACGACGCGGCCGGGGCTGCGGTCCAGCCATCCGCGGCAAACAGCAATCGACCGGCGCTCATGCGCGCGGCCTGACGCTTCGAACCATTTCCGACAATCTGGACAGAAGGAATTTGCCGATGCGCGAAGCGATGCAGCTCGTCCCCATGGTCGTCGAACAGTCGAGCCGCGGCGAACGGTCCTTCGACATCTATTCGCGCCTGCTGCGCGAGCGGATCGTCTTCCTGAACGGTGAGGTCAACGACGCGAGCGCTGCGCTCGTCTGCGCGCAGCTGCTGTTCCTGGAGGCCGAGAACCCGAAGCGGCCGATCAATCTCTATATCAACTCGCCCGGCGGCGTGGTCACCAGCGGTCTCGCGGTCTACGACACCATGCGCTACATCAAGGCGCCGGTGCATACGCTGTGCATGGGCACGGCCCGCTCGATGGGGTCCTTCCTGCTGATGGCGGGAGAGCCGGGCCAACGCGCGGCGCTGCCGAATGCGAGCCTGCATGTCCACCAGCCGCTGGGCGGCGTCCAGGGGCAGGCTTCGGACATCCTGATCCATGCCGAGGAGATCCAGCGGACGAAGCAGCGCATGATCAGGCTCTACGCCGAGCATTGCGGACGCAGCTGTGAGGAGGTCGAGCGCGCGCTCGACCGCGATCGCTTCATGACGGCGGAGGAAGCCGTCGAATGGGGGCTGATCGACCGGATCCTGACCGGGCTGGAGAGCGCCGCGGCAGGGTAGGTTGGGTTAGATCGGAATGATGGCGGCGTCGCGCCGACCCTCAGCCCTGCATCAGCAACAGCACCGCGGCCGCGAATTCCCGCCGCCGCGTGGTGCGCCGTTCCGCGGCTTCCTCGTCCTGACCCCAGATCGCGATCTGGTAGTCCTCGTCGAGATGGGCGGCCGCCCAGGCCTGCTCCTCGTCGAGCCGGCCGTCGGCCAGTGCCAGCGTCAGGATGGCGGAGCCGGTCAAGGTCATCACGCTATGCGCGCCGGCAAGCGCCAGCGGAGCCGGAAGCTCAGCCACGCGGCGGGTGACGGCCTCCAGCACCGGCGCCGGCTGCTCGGCGAAGACGATGCCCTCCGCCAGGACGAAACGGGCGCCGAGCGCGGCTTCGGTCGCAGCGATGATCGGATCCCAGACCGCGCGCTGGCGCTCGACGAGATTGTCCGGCTCGCCGGCGCGGTAGCAGAGCGCATCGCTGCCGGCATAGCGGACGATCTCGGCGCGAACGGCGGCGGCCTGGTCCGCGACGCCATCGAGCGCGGAATTGACGAGGCGCGTCACCGGCATCGCGGCGGGGTCGATACGCTCGGCCTGCGCCTGCCATTCGGCGGCGAGCGCCTCCGCGACGGGGCGCGAGGTGACGGCAAGGGCGTTGCGCGCCGGGGTGCGCGCCGTCCTGCCGTCGAGCGCGACATGGAACAGCCCGTCCTTCTCCAGTACGGCGGCGTTTTCATAGAAGCGTTTGGGCAGGGCGTTGCGCATCGCGCCCTGTGCCGCGGCGACGGGGTCGGGCTGGCGCGCGCCGGGCGCGCCGAAGCGCTGGAGGAATGCATCGGTCGACATGCCCGCCCCATAGCGCATTTGCGGCGGGCGGGAAACGGGCGCTGCCTGCCATGATGGGCCGTGATCCGGGCCGATCGCCGACCTCAGTGCCATGAACGCGGCATTGACGCCGCAAAAGCTGTCGCTTAAACGCAGCGTCCCTCGGTGCCGATGCGCCGGGCGACCTTGTTCGGGGGTTTTATGTTGGAGATTGCAGGAACCCGCTGACGTTCCGCTGAGGCGGAACGTGGCGCGACGCTGGATCTGAAACGCCGCAATCGATGCGCGCGTTCGGGCCGGTGTCTGTCATGGTTTCATGCACAGGCTTTCAACATGAATATCTCCAGGGGCGAGCAGCGCGTGCTGCACGTGCTGGCCCAGGGCGGGCGTATCCGCCACCATCGCGGCGAAGACGGCCGCATTGTCCATATCGACTGCTTCACGCGCGAAGGTCATGTCCTGACTGATTGCACGCTGGATTTGTTCGCAAGGCTCCGACGCAAGCGGCTGATCGAGTCCCGGAATGGCGAGCCCTATCGCATCTCGCGGCAGGGCAGGTTTTCCGTGCGCGCGCAAGGCGACAACCGTTGAAGCGATTCGGCATTCGAGGAGTTCGACATGACCAACATCGAAAAATCCGCAATGCGGGCCGACCTGCCGCTCCAGCGAGAAAGGGGCGGCGATGATCATCAGGGATGAAGGCCCGCAGGATGTCTGGGTGATCCGTGAGCTCGTCGCTGCCGCCTTCAAGGATGCGCCTTACAGCAGCCAGACGGAGGCCGCCATCGTCGACAGCTTGCGCGACGCGGGTGCGCTGACACTCTCGCTCGCCGCCGTCGAGGGGGAAGTGGTGCTCGGCCATATCGCCTTCTCGCCCGTCACGATCGACGGGCGGGAGCGCGGCTGGTTCGGCCTCGGCCCTCTCGCCGTGCAGCCTGAGGCGCAAGGGCAGGGCATCGGCCAGGCGCTGGTCCGCGCCGGCCTCGCCAGGTTGCGCGCTTCGGCAGCCCAAGGCTGCGTGCTGCTCGGCGCGCCGGGCTATTATGGCCGCTTCGGCTTCGCAGCTTGCCCGCAACTCCGGCTGGCCGACGTGCCGCCGGAGTATTTCCTCGCCTTGTCCTTTGCAGGCGAGCCGCCGGCCGGCGAGGTCCGGTATCATCCTGCGTTCCTGATCAGCGGGACATAGGATGCGATCAGAGCCGGGACGCGGCCGAATGGCGCCTTCCGGACCCGCTCAGGCCGCCCGGATCCGGCCGAGGAAGCGAGCCACCTCGAGATCGAGCTGCGCCGACTGCTCGGCCAGGCGATCGGCGGATTCGGCGACATAGGCGGCTGCGTCTCCCGTCTCGGCGGCGACGCGGCTGACGATGCCGATATTCTCCGAGGCCATCACGGTCTCCTGGGCGGCGACCTCGATATTATAGGCGATGCCTGCGGTTGCGGCGTTCTGCTGCTCCATCACGGTCGCGACCGCGGCCGAGACCTCGTTGAGCGAGCCAATCGTCGCGTTCATCGCGTCGATGGCGCGGATCGCCTCTTCGCCCGAGGCGTGGATCGCCTCGATCTGAGCCTGGATATCGTCAGTCGCACGCGAGGTCTGGTTGGCCAGCGCCTTGACCTCCTGAGCGACCACCGCAAAGCCGCTGCCGGAATGGCCGAAGCGCGCCGCCTCGATGGCGGCGTTGAGGGCGAGCAGATTGGTCTGCGACGCGATCGTCGAGATCAGCCCGACGATGTTGCCGACATCGTCCGCCTTCTTCGAGAGCTCGTTGACGGTGGCGAGGACGGTGCGGGCCTTGGTCGTGGTCGACCCGACGATCCGCGCGGTCTCGCCGACCTGCTTGTCGATCTCGCCGATCGAGGCCGCGAGCTCGGTCGTCGCCTGGGTGACGGCGACGACATTGGAGGAGGTGTGCTGCGACGAGAGTGAGGCGGCGCCGGAGCGCTCCGCGACCTGCGTGGCCCCCGCCCTCATCTGCTGCGAGGCCGCACGAAGGGTATGGACCGACGAGATCACATCCCTGGCGATGCCGGCGATCTTGCTCTCGAAATCGTCCGCGACGGCGAACAGCACCGTCTGGCGCTCCGCCGCCGCCTGTTGCGTCGTGGCGGCGACTTCGTTGCGCGCCTCCTCGGCGACGAGCTTCGCGTCCGTGGCGGCGCGGCGCTCGCTTTCCGAGGCCACCAGCGCGCTCCGCAGCGAGATCACGACCCAGCCGAGCGCCACCGATTGCACCACGACGATGAGGGCATGAAGCAGCACCCGCCCGACGCTGCCGCCATTCAGGAAGACCCCCGAGGGGTAGACGATGCTCAGGATGCCGTGATGCGCGGCGATCGCGAGTGTCGCCGTGACGAAGATGCGCCAGTCGAGCCAGCCGGAGAGCACTGCCAGCATGGCGAAGAAGTACATATGGATGTCGGCCTGATAGGGGTGCTGCGCGAAGGCGTAGACCAGCAGCATCACCTGTCCCATCGTGGCGACCGAAGAGACCTGCCGGGACAGCCATTTCGTGCCGTCCGCCCACCAGGCCAGGGTCGCCAGGAGGGCGAGCGCCACGCTGGCTCCGACGAGCATTCCCGGATTGTCGACCCCGGTGATCTGGCCTGCGAGCGCCAGGAGCGCGGTATTCGCCCAGAGCACTGCGATCAGTACATAAGCGAAACGCGCCCTGAGCTTCTCGACATCGGTCATGTGCTGGCATCCCGCAGGCGGTTCATGCAAAGCCGGGCCAAGGACGCGTCGGTCACGAGCCAGGCGCCCGAGCGATACAATTTTTCCGTGTAGTCCGCGCGATCGCTGATGCTGACGACGAGCGATGGCGTGTCGCCGATCTGCAGAAGGCGGCCGCCGGCAAGGTCGATCGCTGCGACGACGTCGGCCGCCGTGGCGTTTGGAAAATAGGACATGACCGGACGACCGGGGACCGGCCAGGCAGCGGCGAGGAATGCGGCCAGCGCGACGACGAGACTGAACGCGACGCCGAAGGCGATCTCACGCATGTGCGGCAGCCCGTATCGACGAACGCGCCACTGGCGCAAAGCAGTCAATGAAAATATGGCGATGCAACCTTTGAGTGCATCAGTATATAGTTTCCAACGTTTCCAGTCTGTAAACGCAAACAGCGAATGACGGGCGGCAGATCGCGGCGTAGCGCGGCGATGCGTTCAGCGTCCGAACCGGTCTTTCCACGATGGCTGGGCCTTCGCGAAGGGCAGGGCGGTGGCAGCATGGACGCCGCGCGCGACGGCGCGCGCCAGGACGTCGGCGGCGGTCGCGCAGAGCTCGGTCAGCGCAAAAGCGTCCGAGGGCGCGCCGCTATGTCCGGTCGCGGCGGCGAAGACGATATCGCCGTCGAGCGGCGCATGGGCCGGCCTGAGCGCGCGGGCGAGCCCGTCATGGGCTGCCAGCGCCAGGCGCTTCGCCTGGGCCTTGGTCAGCATGGCGTCAGTCGCGACGAGCGCGATCGTGGTGTTCTGGCCGGCGCCGCCCTTGAAGCGCAGGCCGAGATCCTCGGGCGTGATCGCGCTCGGCCAGCCGAGCCCGCCGAACTCGCCGTCGCGCTCATAAGGCGCCGCCCAGAAATGCGGGCCGTCGCCGATCGTGGCGCTGCCCACGGCATTGACCGCGACGAGCGCGCCGACGACCTGGCCGGTCGCCGCCCGGGCGCTGGCCGAGCCGAGCCCGCCCTTGAGGGTGGCCGTGGTCGCGCCATGGCCCGCGCCGACGCTGCCGAGCTCGAAGTCCTGCCCCGCGGCCTCCGTCGCCGTCCGCGCCAGAGCGCGATAGGGCGCCTCCGCTCCGCCTTTCGCCCAGCTCTTCTCGCCGCCGTTGAGCAGGTCGAACAGGATCGCCTGCGGTACGATCGGTACACGCAATCCGTCGACGGGGAAGCCGCGGCCGCTGGCGGCAAGCGTGGCCATCACGCCGTCGGCCGCAGCCAGACCCCAGGCGGAGCCGCCCGAGAGCACGATGGCGTCGACATGCTCGACGGTCATCTCCGGCTCGAGCAGGGCGCTCTCGCGCGTGCCGGGCGCGCCGCCGAGAATGGCGAGCGAGGCGATGGTCGGCCGCTCGAACAGGGCGACGGTGACGCCGGTGGCGGCAGCGGCGTCATGGGCCTGGCCAACCAGGAGGCCACGGACATCGGTGATGAGATTGCGCATCGGGACCAGGAACAGACGGAAGCTGACGATGGAACTTCGCGCTGGCTGGCGCGTCATCGCCACATTACGATCTTTTCATGCTTGCGCCATCGCCGGGACACGGCCGTGAGGCCACCTTTGCCAGCATCGCGAACCGGCTTCGAGACCCGCTCAGCGACCCGACCTTGTCGATAAGACAGATGGAGACCGAAGATGAAACGCATTGCCCTCATCGCAGCGTCGTCGGCCGCAGCGCTAGCCGCGACGCTGGCAATCGCTCAGCCCCAGCCGGTCCCGCAGGCCGGTGGCTCCGATCGCGACAACACCCGCCAGGAGCGGACCGAACAGCGCGAGCAGCGCCGCAGCGAATGGCGTGAGCGTCGCGCCGAGCAGATGCAGGCCCGCCTGAACGAACGCCTCGCCAAGCTGCGCACCGACATGAATCTCAAGCCCGAGCAGGTGCCGCTGTTCGAGGCGGTCGAGAATGCGGTCAAGAAGAATGCCGAGCAGCGCCGCGAGCGCTGGACCGCAATGCGCGAGCAGCGCGAGACCTATCGCCATGCCGACATCATGGAAAAGCTCGATATGACGGCCAACCGTCAGTCCGAGCGCGCCGCCCGCAGCAAGGAACTTGCCGACACGGTGCGCCCGCTCTGGGCGACGCTCAGCGACGAGCAGAAGACGGTGGCGCGCCGCGCCGTGCGCGAGGCCATCGCCGATGGGCGTGGCCGGATGGAGCGGATGCGCGAGCGCTGGAGCGAACGCCGTGGTGGTCGTGACGGCGACGATCATGGCCCGCGCCGCTGGCGTGACCGTTCGGACAACGGCGATCGCGGCTGGGGAGATCGCAGCTGGGGAGACCGTGGCTGGGGCGACCGCAACTGAGCACGGCATTCTGCCGGGGAAGACAAGGGCGGCCGCGGGGCCGCCCTTTTTTTGTCGGCGTGCGTCAGATGCTTCCGGCATCTTGCTGCGCCGGCGATTCAAGCGCCGTTCGCGGAACCGTGCATGGGGTCAGTCGCGAGCAAAGCCGCGCCGCAGCTATGGATAATGCCAGTTTACCATAAACATTCAAATTGAGTTCACTTTTAACCGCCTAGGGTTCGGCAGTAACTCTCGCGAGAGGGAGAATGCCGTGAAGACTTCATGGTTAACATGGCTGATGAGAACCTTCATCGCCTTCGTATTCGTGCTGTGCCTGTTCGGCCCCTATGGCCTCTCGATCCTGATCGGCTGCATCGGGCTCGGCTGTTATTTCTTCCGCCACGAGGCCGGCTCGCATCTGTGACCAGGCAGGGCCCGTCCAGGCAACGGAAAACGAAAAGGGCGGCTCCTGCGAGCCGCCCTTTCTGATTCCGGCCAGAGGCTTGCGGCCGCCGGCTATGAGATTGAATCAGCGCGAATAGAACTCGATGACCAGGTTCGGCTCCATCTGCACCGCGTAAGGCACGTCCGTCAGGGTCGGCGTGCGGGTGAAGGTGGCGGTCGACTTGTTGTGGTCGGCGTCGATGTAGTCGGGCACGTCGCGCTCGGCCAGCGTGGCCGATTCGATGACGATGGCGAGCTGGCGGGAGCTCTCCTTGACCGCGATCACGTCACCCGGCTTGACCTGGTAGGACGAGATATTGACGCGCTTGCCGTTCACGGTGACGTGGCCGTGATTGACGAACTGGCGGGCGGCGAAGACGGTCGGCACGAACTTGGCGCGGTAGATCACCGCGTCGAGACGGCGCTCGAGCAGGCCGACCAGGTTCTCGCCCGAATCGCCCTTGAGGCGGATCGCCTCGGCGTAATAGCGGCGGAACTGCTTCTCGGAGATCGAGCCGTAATAGCCCTTGAGCTTCTGCTTGGCGCGCAGCTGCGTGCCGAAATCGGAAGGCTTGCCCTTGCGGCGCTGGCCGTGCTGGCCGGGGCCGTATTCGCGGCGGTTGACCGGGGACTTCGGACGGCCCCAGATGTTCTGACCGAGACGGCGGTCAATCTTGTATTTCGCCTCGTGGCGCTTCGACATGTCGCGTGTCCTCGTAAGGTTGCGAGTTGAGGACCGCGCCCTCCTGTCCCCGTCTCCGGGGCGACAGATCCGGCTCTGAAGTGAGCGGATCACGGGTGCGGAAAAAGCCACGCGGCCCCTGACGGAGCCGCGCGACGCCGGCTTAGAACCATGCCGAGGGGGATTTGTCAAACCCGGAGCGTCGCGACGGCCGTCAATTGGCCAGCGGAACCGGCTCCACCATGACCTGCGTCAAGCCATAGCCTGCGAGCGCGATGCGCAACGGCCCGGTGATGCCGGCGCCACTGGTGAAGATCGCGGGCGCGTCGCCGGCAGCGTCGATGGCATGATCGCCCGCAGGTCCGAGCAACTGCGCCACGCGCCGGGCAATCGCGGGGGCAGGGTCGATCCAGGTCACGGGCCAGGGCGCCAGCCGCCGCATCCGTTCCAGCAGCAGCGGGTAATGGGTGCAGGAGAGCGTCACGACGTCGGTGCGGGCGCCGTCGCGTTCGACGAAGCATGGTGCGAGCTCGGCGCGGATCGCCTCGTCATCGACCGCCTCGCCCTTGAGCGCCGCCTCGGCCAGGCTGGCGAGCCGGGTCGAGCCGACGAGCGTGACGTCGCAGGCTGCGGCGTAGGTCTCGATCAGCCCACGCGTGTAATCGCGCGCGACCGTGCCCGGCGTCGCCAGCACCGAGATCAGGCCGCTGCGCGTGATCTCGGCCGCCGGCTTGATCGCCGGAACCGTGCCGACGAAGGGGATGGTGAAGCGCGCCCGCAAGGCCGGCAGCACGAGGGTCGATGCGGTGTTGCAGGCGATGATCACCAGATCGGGATGGGAACGCGCGACCAGCCGTTCCATCACCTGCAGCACGCGGCCGACCAGTTCGGCTTCGCTCAGCCGGCCATAGGGGAAGCCGGCATCGTCGGCGGCATAGACGATCCGCGCATCGGGGCGGGCGCGAACCGCCTCGCCCAGCACGGTGAGGCCGCCGAGGCCCGAATCGAAGGCGAGAATCGTGGGGCGGCGCTTCGGGATCACGGCAGCGCCATAGGTTGTTCCGGCCAGGAGATCGACCTGCATGCGCCAGCGCCTGCTCGGGAGTGGACAAGGATCCGATTGGGCCAGAGGCCGGTTAAGGAGTGGTCAAGGATCGCCGAGGACGCCTGTGTCAATTTAGTTGACTTTGTCCACTAATTGGGAAAATGGTCCGCGCCGGAGGCAGATGATGCAAGGCAACGATACCCAAGCCGTCGCGGCGATCCGACGCTTCAACCGGTTCCACACCCGCTGGACCGGCGCGCTCGGCGGCAGCCTGCATGGTTCCGGCTTCGCGCTGACGGAAGCGCGGGTGTTCTATGAATTGGCGCAGCGCGACGACTGGCTCGCCGGAGAGCTGGCGCGCGAGCTCGATCTCGATCCGGCCTATCTCTCGCGCATCCTCAAGCGCTTCGCGGCGTCGGGCTGGCTCCTGCGCGAGCGTTCGCCGGAGGATGGCCGCGCGCTGAGATTGCGGCTGACGCAGGAAGGCCGCGAGGCGTTCGCGCCGCTCGACATGGCGTCTCGCGACCAGGCCGGCGCGATCCTGGCGCGGCTGCAGCCCACTGAGCGGCAGAGGCTTGTGGCGGCGCTCGATCAGGCCGAGGCGCTGCTGTCGGGAAGGGCGCCGCAAGCGCCCCGCTTGATCATTCGCGAGCACCGGCCGGGCGATATCGGCTGGGTGATCTCGGCCCATGGCCGGCTCTATGCGCAGGACTATGGCTGGGACATCAGCTTCGAGGCGCTCGTCGCCGAGATCGCGGCAAAATTCCTGCGCGACTTCAAGCCGGGGAAGGAGCGCTGCTTCATAGCCGAGCTCGATGGCGCGCCGGTGGGATCGGCTTTCGTCGTGCGCGAGTCGGACGAGGTCGCCAAGCTCCGGCTCGTGCTGGTCGAAGCGCGGGCACGGGGCTTCGGCCTCGGCAAGCGGCTGGTGCAGGAGGCGATCGGCTTCGCGCGCGCTTCCGGTTATCGCCGGATGGTGCTGTGGACCAACGACATCCTGCATGCGGCGCGCGCGATCTATGTCGCCGAGGGCTTCAGGCTGGTCGCCGAGGAGAAGCACCATTCCTTCGGGCAGAATCTGGTCGGGCAGAACTGGGAGCGCGATCTCTAGAGACGGATTCAGCTTTCAGATGGGATCGCTTTGCGATCCCATCTGAAAGCTGAATCCGTCTCTCACCAATAAGTTAGAGCAGGATCCATGCGAAAAACCGGTTCCCACTTTTTCGCATCCTGCTCTAGAGACTGCTTCACCGATCGGCTTGCGGTGCAAGCTGATCGGGCCGGGCTCCAGCGCTCGGCCAGACGAACAGCCAAAGCAGCGCGGCAATCGAGAGGATGCCTCCGAGCGGCGTCATGACTTCGAGCGGCTCTGGCAGGCGCGCCTCGGTCAGATGGGGCAGAACGAGATTCTCGAGCAGTTCGAGCACGACCAGCGCCGCGATGATCGGCAGCACCGGGAAGCCCATATCGCGGATGCGCTGCGCCGAGAGCGCGATCGTCACCCAATAGAACAGCAGCATGACGATGGCGTTGGGGACCGGTTCGACGAAGAACCAGGGTCCGGAGGTTCCGACCGGAGTGAGGCCGATGATCTCCACTGCCAGCACCAGCACGACCAGGAAGACGGCGAGGGCGGCAGCGAAGCGCAAGGCATAAGCCAATCGCGCGAGGCGGCCGTCGAAGCGCCAGAAACTGGTGAGGAAGGCCGTCATCGCTGGCGTCACTGCACCGAGGTCAGGGCCGCCCGCTGGAAATCTGCACGGCGCCGCTGGTGCAGTGAACCATCTCCAGTCGTCACGACCGAGAACATCACGAAGCCGCCCTGCTTGCGCGGCAGCACGTAATATTCGGAGTAACGCGTCGCGCCGTTGTTCTCGCACGAGGAGAAGCCGCGCAGCACGCTGCCGCCGCCCTCGGCGGCGTCGGTGGTGCGGCCGGAGGCGAACTTGCCCTGGCAGCCGCGCGCATCGGATGCGGAGACCGCGGCGGCAACGTCGATATCCTTCTGGTTCGGGGCCGGCATGATCCGGACGATGCCGGTTGCGCCATCGGCCCGCCAGCCGACGGCGTTGGCGCCGACGCCGGCGGGCGCCTCGCTGCCGCTCAGCACTTTTGGCTCGGGCAATTGCGTCCGAAGCAGGAAGTTGGTGGCGAGGGTGACCGCCTCGAGCTGCAGCGCGCCGTCATTGCCCGTGGTTGCCGGGGCATTGCCGCCGGCGGCGACCTTGAGGTTCGCATTCGCCTTCACGCAATCGACCAGCGCCGGCAGCATCTGCGCGGTCGAGGTCAGGCGGAAGGTGTAGCGCGCGCCGAGCATCGCGGCTTCGAGAAATTCGGCGCCGCGAAAGGCGCGGATGATATCGGAATTGGCCGGCATCGAGACCACGACGAGCTGCGGGCGCACCGCCTTGGCGTTGATCTTCACCGTGTCGTTGCGGTCGAAGACCAGTTCGAGCGGCACGTCGTCGCCCGGTTTCAAGCCCCAGGCCCGGTTGGAGAAGCCGAGATTCCAGCCGAAGCCCGAGGTGACGGAGGCGTGCATGCTGACGCCACTCTTGTAGTTGGCGGTGACCGCGCAATGCGAGAACTGGCCGCTGTCGTTATGGGTGAAGGCGCCGCCGCTCCAGTTGCCGATCGAGAATTTGGCGAAAGGCCCGGCGGCGAACGCCGGGAAGGCCAGCAATGCGCCGGCGAGAACGATCGACATCCTCATGTCAAAGCTCCGCTTACGGTTCCCAGCGGGGCCATGGTGGCAGGGTTGGATCAGGTTGGGCAAGTCATGTCATGCGCTGTGACGGCGCATGCAGCCCATACTCGCGACGCTCAGACCTTCAGTCGCGCGACCGCCGCTGCCGCCGCGCGGCCTGCCAGGGTCGCGCCGCCGACCGTCATCGCGCCGCCGCCGGCCGTGGCTTCGCCGGCGAACCAGATGCGCCCGCCAATCGGTTCGGCGAGCCTGTCGCGGGCCGCTTCCGAGCCGGGCAGGCAGACCGAATAGGAGCCGCGCGAGAACGGATCGGTCCACCAGGCCGGGAAGGAGACACCGGTGACCGCCTTGCGGACGCTCTCGCCAACCATCTTCGCGAGCAGGTCGGTGACATGGGCCCGCGCCTCATCGGCGCCGGCGAGCGACAGCTCGCGGGCATGGTCGCCGCCGCAGGTGGCGATGACGAGGTCCTTGTCGTCGGGGAAGAGGTCGAGATTCATCATTGCTTTGGGCGAGCCGGCTTCGAGATAGCTCATGCCCGGACCGAGACCGAATCGGTCGCCCTCGACCCTGAGGGCGATCTTGGTCAGCGCACCCATGCCGATGCCATCCAGCGCGTCGCGCGTGGCCGAGGGCAGCTCGGGCGTGAATCGGATGGAACCGGCCTTGAGCACGCCGACCGGCACGGTGACGATGCAGGCGCGGGCCCGCAACGTGCCGGACGGCGTCGTGATCTCGACGCCCGGCCCGTCCCAGCGAATGGCGCTGACCGGCTCACCGAGGCGGATATCGAGCCCCTCGCCATGGCGCGCGACGAGGTTGCCATAGCCTGACGGCACCACGAGATCGTCGCCGGCCCAGAGGCGCTGGTAGTCGCGCGCCGAGATCCGGTCCGATTCCTCGCCGATCGAGAGCAGCAGCCCGGAGGCGGCGACAGGCGCCATCTCGGGACCGAGATCGCCGAGGAGCTCCGCGACCGAGAGGTCGCGCTTGCCGATGTCGACCGTCTCGAGCCGGCGGTCGATCTGACCGAAGACGGCGCGCCGCTTCGTGCGGTCGGCGTCGGGCATCGGGCGCCCATCGGCGAAGACCCTGAAGCCGCCGCCCCAGGGCTCGCTGGGTGTGTCGATCCCGAGGTCCGCTGCGATCTTCACCCAGGGATTGCGCTCGGCCCAGTGGATGAACATCGCGCCGGCATCATAGGCCGGACCGAGCGACGCGTCGGTGAAGGCGCGCCCGCCGAGCCGGTCGCGGGCCTCGACGACCAGGACCTGGCGGCCCGCCGCCTTGAGCTCGCGGGCAGCCGCGATCCCGGCCGCGCCGGCGCCGATGACGACGACGTCGAGATCGGCAGCGAAGGCCGCCCGCTGCGCTCCGGCGAGAGACGCGGCGAACGCGCCTGTGTTCATGAGGAAGGTCCGGCGATTGAGCATTGATCCGGCGATCTGTGATGCGCCCCCCGGACCGCATGATGCGGCTCGGCTTGTGCGTTGCAATACACAACGACGTTTGCGGCCGGATGACGGCGATCACGAGATCGGGAGCACATGGGGGGCAGCCGGGGAGGTCGCCGACCCATGTCGCAATATAGAAGTATTATAAAGTGCAGTAGTTCTTTTTTATAACAATTCTATAGTTATGAAATACACTTGGAATCGATTGACAGGCCCTGACTCAATTTCTATCGGATAACGGCTTTATTACGAATGGTAAAGCTTAGTTTTCAGCAATTTTAAACTGCAGACTACGTGGCCAGTTCTTGGTTGCGATCTGCAGGGACGGGGTCTGGCGATGGGTGGGCATTCTGGCGGGCTGCGCTATGGCGTGGCGCTTGGCGTTCTTGCGTTGATCATGACGGCATCCCAGGCCGGAGCGCAGCAGCAACCGCGCTCGCAGGCAGCCGCTCCGCAGGCCGACGGAGAGCCGGTGGTGCTCGACCCGATCACGGTACAGGGCGCGGCGGCCGGGTCGGCGCTGGTCGCCGGGCCGACGACGACCCGCACGACCCGCGAGGAACTCGACAACCGCCAGATCCAGAGCTTCGAGGAACTGGCGCGCCGCGGCGAGGCCGGGTTCAATTTCAACCGGCGCACCAATTCGGTGAATATCCGCGGCCTGGATGGCGCGCGCGTGCTGACCACGATCGACGGCATCCGCATCCCGTTCCTGACGGACACCCGCATCGATCGCAGCGGCACCAATTCCTTCGATTTCGACGCGCTCTCGACGCTCGACCTGCTGCGCGGCGGCAGCGGCAGCTCGACGCTGGGCGGCGCGCTCGGCGGCGCGGTGGCGCTGCGCACGCTCGACCCGGCCGATCTGCTGCGCGGCCGCAATTTCGGGGCGCTCGCCAAGACCGGCTATGACAGCCTCGACGATGCCTGGTTCGGCAGCGCGGCCGTCGCGGCGCGCGTCGCGCAGACCTCGGGGCTGTTGCAGGGGAGCTATCGAAAGGGCCACGAGACGGACAGCAAGGGCACGGTCAACAGCTTCGGCCCGACCAGGACGCAGCCGAACCCGGACGATTTCGACAAGTACAGCTTCCTCGCCAAGCTGCAGCAAAGCTCGGCCGATGAGGTGCATCGCTTTGGGCTGACCGGCGAGATCTATCGCCGGAAGGACAATTTCGACGGCCGGACGACGCAGACGCTGACCGGGATCTGGCGGCCCGGCGACTATCGGACCGGCGAGGAGGTCCAGCGCCAGCGCGTCTCGCTCTCCTATGACTTCAAGCTGCCCGGCGCCATCGTCGACGAGGCGAGCGCGGTGCTCTACTACCAGCGCATCCAGCAGAACGCGACCGTCAACGGCATCCGCAGCTCGACGCCTATCGGTCTCTATGCCCGCGACAACCAGACCGAGCAGAGCTCCTTCGGCTTCAACGGCTATGTCATCAAGAACTTCCAGACCGGCATCGCCTCGCACACAGTGACGGCCGGCGTGGAGCTACGCCAATCCGAGCTCGAGCAATATTCGAAGGGCCTCGACAACTGCCCGCCGCGCCCGGCATCCGGCCGCCATCTCGCGCCCTTCACCGCCTGCAACAACCTGCACAGCAACCAGGCCGACACGCCGAAGGTCGAGGGCCGCATGGTCGGCATCTACGCCCATGACGAGATCGGCTTGCTGGGCGGGAGCCTGCGGATCACGCCCGGCGCGCGCTTCGACTGGTACGAGGAAGTGCCGAAGCTGACGGCGCAATATGCCGGCAACGCCTCGTTCTCCGGGCTGCCGCGCTCGTCGAGCGACCAGGCCTTCTCGCCGCGCCTGCGGGTCGAGTACGACGTGCTGCCCAAGCTGACCGGCTTCGTCCAGCTGTCAAAGGGCTTCCGCGCGCCGACGGCCAGCGAGCTCTACGGCACCTTCGGCGGGCCCGGCACCTATCTCCGGATCGGCAATCCCGACCTCAAGGCCGAAATCAGCCGCGGCATCGATGTCGGCTTCCGCTTCGGCGACCAGCAGCTCGGCGGCTCGGCGACCTATTTCTACACGAGCTACCAGAACTTCATCGAGGTCGTGCAGATCGCCCCGCCGAACGCGCTCTATCCGCAGGGCGGCATCCAGGGGCCGCGCAATATCCCGCGCGCCGAGATCCAGGGCATCGAGCTTTCCGGCTACTATGCTTTCGCGGAGAACTGGAAGGTGAGGGGCTCCTTCTCCTATATCCGCGGCACGAACCGCGACACGGGCCAGTTCATCGACTCGATCCCGCCGATGCAGGGGGTCGTCGGGGTGAGCTACGCGACCAATGTCTGGGGTGCGGAAGTGTCGACCAAGCTCGCCTCGGCGCGCGACGACGTGAATGCCGGCTTCAAGGCGCCGGGCTATGCGGTGTTCGACGCGACGGCCTGGTGGCGGCCGACCCAGCTCGCCGACATCCAGCTCCAGGTCGGCGTCTACAACATCTTCGACCGGAAGTATTTCGACGCCGTCAGCATCCAGACCGGCGCGCTGCCCCAGGCGCGCGACTATTACAGCGAGCCGGGCCGCACGGTGAAGGCGACGATGAAGTATCAGTTCTGACGAAACCTCCAGCGCGCCGTCCCAGGAGACGGCGCGCAATCAAGGCCGGCCGTTCGCGGCCGGCTTTTTTATTCGCCTTGTGGGGTCTGCTTGCGGCGCGGTCCTTCGGCGAGCGACTTGAACACCCCGCGCAAAGTGCGCGCCTCCTGCTCGGTCATCTCCAGGCGATGCAGGATGTCGCGCAGGTTCGCGGTCATCACCGGCTTCTTGCCGGGGGGGAAGAAGCCGCAGCGCTCGAGTTCGCCCTCAAGATAGTCGAACATCGAGAACACCGTCTCTCGCGTCGCCGGCGGCGAGAGGTTGTTCTCGCGGAAGGGCGGTTCGCCGCCCGTCGCCTTGAACCATTCATAGCCGGCGAGCAGCACGGCCTGGGCCAGGTTGAGCGAGGCGAAGGCCGGATTGACCGGGAAGGTCAGGATCGCGTCGGCGAGCGAGATCTCCTCATTGGTGAGGCCGATGCGCTCGCGCCCGAACAGGATGCCGACGCGCTCGCCGCCACCGACACGCTCCGCGAGGGCCGGCATGGCTTCGGCGGGAGTGACGACGCGCTTCATCTGGCCGCGCTCGCGGGCGGTCGTCGCCAGCACATGGTTGAGGTCGGCGATCGCCGCCGCCGCGTCGGGATAGAGCCTGGCGTTCTCGAGAATATGGGTCGCGCCGGAGGCGGCCGAGGTCGCACCCTTCTTCAGCCCGCCGCCGCTCGGCCAGCCGTCACGCGGCGCGACGAGGCGCATCTCGGAGAGGCCGAAATTCGCCATGGCGCGGGCGCACATGCCGATATTCTCGGCGAGCTGCGGCTCGACCAGGATGACGACCGGAGCTGCGGCCTGCGTCGCGGGGCGGGTGCGGTCGGTGCCGGAACCGGGCATGGGGAGACTCGTCGTTTTCGGCCGGCCGCGCACCGTCATTGCCGGGCGAAGCGAAGACCCGGCAATCTCAGGAAAGAGATCGTCGGGTCAAGCCCGACGATGACGAGCCTGGCTGTGTCAGTCGGCCGCCGCCTCGACGGCGCGCATCACGCGCAGCAGGTTGCCGCCGGCGAGCTTCTCCAGATTCTGCTCCGACCAGCCCCGGCGAATCAATTCGGCGATCAGCGACGGGTAGACGGAATTGTCCTCCAGCCCCTCGGGCACCGCGCCGCCGAAGAAATCCGAGCCGATGCCGATATGATCGTGCCCGACGCGCTTGGCGAGGTAGTCGAGATGGTCGCAGAACTCCGCCAGGGTCGCCTTGGGGCGAGGGCCGGATTTCGCGGCGATGTCGGCCTCGGCCTTCTTGTAGTCCAGCCCGTCCGGCGTCTTGCCATACTGGTCCTTGGCCGGCCGGTGCCAGTCGCGCGAGGCCTGGCTGATGAAATCCGGCACGAAGGTCGCCATGACGAGGCCGCCAGCGCCGAAGACGCGGTCGAGCACGTCGTCGGGAACGTTGCGCGGATGGTCGCAGAGCGAGAAGGCGTTGGAATGCGACCAGACCACTGGTGCGCGGCTGACATCGAGCACGTCATGCATCGCCTTGGGCGCGACATGGGCGAGGTCGACGATCATGCCGAGCCGGTTCATGCGGCGGATGACCCGCATGCCGAAGGAGGAGAGCCCGTCATGGCGGGGCGCGTCGGTGGCCGAATCGCACCAGTCATGCGTGCCGTTATGGCAGAGCGTCATCAGCCGCACGCCGAGCGCGTAATAGGCGTCGAGCGCATCGAGCTCGTTGTCGAGCGCCGAGCCGTTCTCGATCGTCATGAACAGAGCGATCCTGCCCTCGGCCTTGGCCGCCTCGACATCGTCGGCGGAGAGCCCGGGGCGGAAGACGTCGGCGTGCTTGGCCATGATGTCGCGCATCAGCGCGATCTGGGCGAGCGCGAAGCCGGCGGGCTTGGGATGGTTCGGCGGGACATAGGCCGCGAAGAACTGGCCGGCGAGCTTGCCGGCCTGCATGCGCGGGATGTCGGTGTCGGTCTCGGGATGGACCCTGGTCAGGTCATAGGCGGCGACGTCGCCCTTTGCCTCGCGGTCGAGCCGGATGACGTAGGGCAGGTCGTTATGGCCGTCGATCATCGGCGCCCGCTCGAGCAGGGCGAGCGCGGCGGCATAGGCATTGTCCTGGATCGGTGTCTTGGCGAGGGCCATGGCGCAACCTTGGGTCAGAATCGAAAGCGGCGGCGATCGTGGCAGGGCTTGGCGCGGGAGGCGAGGGGGCGTGACGCAGGCCAGCCCTTCGCGTCATGCTCGGGCTTGACCCGAGCATCTCCGGATCAAGAGATTCCCGGGTCTCCGCTGCGCCCGCCCGGGAATGACGGGTGTCGTCTAGCCGAAGCGCGCCGGCGAGAACGGGGCGGGATCGACGAAAACCTTCTCGCCCGTCACCATCTCGGCGACCATGCGGCCGGTGACCGCCGCCAGCGTCAACCCATGATGGGCATGGCCGAAGGAGAACCAGAGGTTCCGGTGCTTCGGCGCCGGGCCGATGATCGGCATCATGTCGGGCGTGCAGGGGCGGTTGCCGAGCCAGGGCTCGCGATCGATGCGCTCGCCGAGCGGGAACAGGGTCCTTGCGATCGGCTCGGCGCGGGCGAGCTGCACCGGGGTCTTGGGCGCATCGCGCAGCGCGAATTCGGCGCCGGTCGTCAGCCGCACGCCCTGCAGCATCGGCGCCAGGAAATAGCCGCGCTCGGTGTCGAGCACCGGGTGGTTCAAGACGGCGTTGCCGAGCGGCTTGTAATGCATGTGGTAACCGCGCTTGACCGCCAGCGGCAGCCGGTAGCCGAGCCGGTTGGTCAGCACGTCGGCCCAGGGGCCAAGCGCCACGACCGCATCATGGGCGCTGGCGCGGGTGCCGTCGGCAAGCGTCACGCTCCAGCCCTGGCCGTCCTGCGCCAGCGAGCCGGCATCGCCCTGCGCCAGCTTGCCGCCGAGCATCTCGAACAGCGTGACATAGGCCTTGGAGAGGCCGTGCGGATCGACCACCGTCACCGGATCGGTCCAGTGCAGGCCGCCGATCAGGCTCTGGTCGAGATGCGGTTCCTCAGTGCGCAGGGCTGCGACGTCGAGCGGGCGGTAGTTCAGGCCGAATTCCTTGTTCCAGCGCTCCGCCTCGGAGAGGCGCTCTTCCTGCTGGGCTGCGGTGCGGAAGACCTTCAGCCAGCCCTTGCGGCGCAGGAGCTGCGTCGCGCCGGCCTCAGTCGCGAGCGCATCGTGCTCGGTGACGCAATGCTCGATCAGCGTCGCGTATTGATGGGCGATCGCCTGGTGCTTGGCGGCGCGCGAATGCATCCAGTAGGACCACAGGAAAGGCGCGAGCTTCGGGATCGCGTTCCAATGGTAGGAGGCGTCGATGGTGTTGTTCATCGCGTAGCGGAACAGCGCCCCGAAATCATGCGGGAAGCCGTAAGGATAGACGCCCTCGCGCTGGATCAGCCCGGCATTGCCGTAGCTGGTCTCCTCGCCGGGCCCACGCTTGTCGACCAGCAGCACGGAGCGGCCGGCCTTCTGCAGATGCAGCGCCACCGAGATGCCGACGATCCCCGCCCCGAGAACGATCGTATCGGTCCGCATTGCCTGCTCCTGTCAGCCCCTGGCTCGACCCTGAAAATAGCGGCCCCAGCCGCGATGTCAGCGCCGTGGCGCATTTTTGCGGTCATATCGCGAAACTTTCGCAAGTTTTGCGCCAACTCAGCGAAGAACATTCTCGCGATCGTCAAACCAGCGGTTTCGGCGCAAGATTCTGTCTGCGCTCAACGGGTCTGCGGGAGGAGCGGGTGACGCAGCGGCCGTGATCGGCCAGTGTGGCGCGGGTTTCTCACCGATTCAGGCCTTCATGCTCTCGCGTTTCGCCGCTTTCCTCGCCGCCGGCCTCGCCCTTCTGGGCCGCTATGGCACGCAAGGCTTCGCCCTCTCGATCTTCCTCGGCCTGGCCCTGCCGCAATTCTCGGCGGCGGCCCGGCCGCTGCTGCCGGTGACGATCTTCTGCTTCACCACCGTCGTCTTCGTGCGCGCTGATTTCAGCGTCATCGCCGGGCTCGTCCGGCGCCCGGCCAAGCTGATCCTGGCATGCCTGTGGCTCATCCTCGGCCCGGCGCTGCTGATAGGCGGAGCGTTCCTGCTCGTCGGGCGGGCCGCGCTCGATCCCGGCCTGATCCTCGGGCTCGCCATCATGGGGGCGGCGCCGCCGATCATGTCGTCGCCCGCGGTCGCGATCCTCTACGGTTTCGAGCCGTCGCTGATCATCGCCGGCGTGGTGGTCACGACGGTGATCAGCCCCATCGTCGCGCCGGTCGTGGTCGAATTGCTGGCGGGCGCCGCCGTCCCGCTCGATCGCTGGGCCCTGACGCTCAGGCTCGTGCTGTTCGTCGGCGGCGGCATGGTCGTCGCCGCGATCCTGCGCCATTGGCTCGGCGTCGCGCGCATCCGGGCGATGAAGGCCAATCTCGATGGTTTTGGCGTGCTGATGTATTTCGTCTTCGCCATTGCGGCGATGGACGGGGTGACGCGGGCCGCCCTGGCGAATCCCGGCCAGGTTCTGCTGTTCCTCGTGATCGTCTTCGCCGTCTCGGCCGCCGGCCTGTTGCTGTCCATGCTGCTGCTGCGACCGTTCCGGCGCTCGGAACGCTTCATGATCGGCTATGGCACGGGTCAGCGGAACATGGGGCTCCTGGTCGCGGCGCTCGGGGCGGGCGTGCCGCCGACCACTTTTCTCTTTTTCGCGCTGGCGCAGTTCCCGATCTATCTGCTGCCCTGGCTGCTGCGCGGGGTGGCCGCACGGATCAGACGCAGCGAAACGCCTGCTGACGCGGACTGACCGCACGACCTGCGAGCTTTGCTCCACCATTTCTGGGGAGCGTTGCCATGATCACCCTCTATTCCGGACCGCTGAGCCTGTTCTCGCGCAAGGTCGAGATCGCGCTGCGGGAGAAGGATCTCGCCTTCGAGCGCATCATGGTGCCGTTCAACCAGACCACGGGCTACGAGCCGCGCCATCCCGAGGTGCTGGCGATGAACCCTAAGCGCCAGGTTCCCGTGCTCAACGACGCCGGGCTGGTGCTCTACGATTCGACGCTGATCCTCGAATATCTCGACGAGGCCTATCCGCAGCCGCCGCTCTTTCCACGGACGCCCGTCGAGCGGGCGCTGTGCAGGCTCGACGAACTCCACGCCGACGAGATCATGTTCGCGGCAGTGCGGCCGCTGATGCACCGCAACGCGCCGCCGACGACGGACCGCAACAAGCGGGCGCAGCAGGAGACTGACGCCCTGATCGCCGAAGTCGAGCTCGAGCGCCATTACGCGCGGCTCGACGAGAAGCTGGCGGGGCGGGACTTCCTCGGCGAGGCGCTCTCAGTCGCCGACATCGCGACCTTCATGACCGTGCTCTGGGCGCTGCGGCTCGGCGCTCCGCCGCTCGATGCCTTCAAGGCGCTGTCCGGCTGGTGGCGACGTCTGTCGGAGCGTCCGGCCTTCGCCGTGGCGGCCGAAGAGATTGCCGAGGCGGACAGGCGGCTGTCCGTCCCGGTGAAACGCCCCGAAAAAGGATATGCTCGGATTGCGGGGCTGGCCGACGGGCGCTAAACGCTTCGGCCATGACCAGCCCCATCCGCATCGCTCCCTCGATCCTCTCGGCCGATTTCTCCAAGCTGGGGGAGGAGGTCCGTGCCATCGACGCCGCCGGCGCCGACTGGATCCATTGCGACGTGATGGACGGGCATTTCGTGCCCAATATCAGCTTCGGCCCCGATGTGCTGAAGGCGATCCGCCCGCACACGAAGAAGTTCTTCGACGTGCATCTGATGATCGCGCCGGTCGACCCCTATGTCGAAGCCTTCGCCAAGGCCGGCGCTGACCTGATCTCCTTCCATGTCGAGGCCGGGCCGCATAGCCACCGGACGCTGCAGGCGATCAAGGCCCAGGGCAAGCAGGCCGGCATCGTGCTCAATCCCGGCACGCCGGAAAGCGCCGTCGAGCCGCTGCTCGACGATCTCGACCTCATCCTGCTGATGAGCGTCAATCCCGGCTTCGGCGGCCAGAGCTTCATCCGTTCCGTGGTCGAGAAGATCGCCCGCGTGCGTGCGCTGATCGGCGAGCGGCCGATTGCGCTCGAGGTCGATGGCGGGGTGACGACGGAGACCGCGCCGCTCGCGGTCAAGGCCGGCGCCGACACGCTCGTCGCGGGATCGGCCGCCTTCAAGGGCGGGCCCGCGCACTACGCCGCCAATATCGCGGCGATCCGCAAGGCAGCCGAGGCCGCCCGCGGGGAGTGGGTCTGACAGACGGCACCGCCCACCGTCATTGCGAGCGGAGCGAAGCAATCCAGGAGGACTCGCTGGACGGCCCCTGGATTGCTTCGTCGCTACGCTCCTCGCAATGACGACCACGCCTCATCGGGAGGCGAGTGCTTCAACTCACGCCGCCATATCGATCTCAGCGAAGCCGCCATAGATCAGGCGCTTGCCGTCGAAGGGCATCGGGTTGGCGTCAGGCTGCATGCGCGGATCCGCCATGAGCTTCTGCCAGGCCGCGTCGCGGGCCTCCTTGCTCGGCCACTCGATCCAGGAGAAGACGACGACCTCGTCGTCCTTCGCCTCGACGGCGCGATAGAAATCGGTCTGCTTGCCGCGCATGATGTCGTCGCCCCAGCATTCCATGACGCGCGTGGCGCCATGTTCCTTGAAGAGCGGCGCGGCCTTGCGGGCATGCTCGGCATAGGCCTCGCGGTTGGCAGCGGGTACGGCAGCGACGAAACCATCGATATAGGACATGGGCGTTCTCCTCTTGTGGTTGGTTGGCCCTGTCAGGGCGATGAATAGAGCGAAAGACCTCGATGAGAGCTTTCGCAGAGCCGAGCTCGTCAGCTCGTCGATGCGGCGGTGAGGACCGCCAACTGAGCCTCGAAGGCACGCATATATGCTGGCCGCGCCTCGCCGCGTGCGACATAGGCGGCGAGGTTCGGATAGTCCTCCAGCATAGCCGAGCCGTGCAGCCTGCGCAGCACCGTCACCATCAGCAGGTCACCGGCGCTGAACGCGCCATCGAGCCAGTCGGCATCGCCAAGGCGAGCTGAAAGACCGCCCAGCCGTTTCCGGATGCTGTCCTCGAGGACACGAAGGCGCTGCTCGTACCAGGGCTCGTCGCGCTCCAGGATCTTGGCGAGAGCGCGGTCGAAGATCGGCGGCTCCACCGTGTCGAGCGCGGCAAACATCCACGTGATCGCGCGCGCCCGGGCATTCACATCGCGCGGCAGCAGGCCCGCATGGCGCTCGGCGATGTGGAACACGATCGCGCCCGACTCGAACAGGGCGAGATCGCCGTCCTCATAGGTTGGAATCTGCCCGAAGGGATTAAGCGCGAGATGCGCGGTCTGCTTCATCGCCTTGAACGAAAGAAGGCGAACCTCGTAGGGCTGGCCTGCTTCTTCGAGAGCCCAGCGAACACGCATGTCACGCGCCAGCCCCTTGCCGCGATCAGGCGAGCGCTCAAAGGCGGTGATGGTGGGAGTCATTGGAAGGCTCCGGGTAATGGCGGGACGCCATCGGGCGTCACGCAGGTAATGGCGAAGGCTTCCCTTCCATTTTACTGGTTGATTTCGGGCACCACGAGCTTTTCCAGCTTGTGCAAGGAGTCCTGCCAGCCGAGGTAGCACGCCTCGGGTGGGATCAGGTCCGGCACGCCTTCCTGCTCGATATTGACTTCGGTGCCCACCGAAACGGCCTTCAAGGTCACCGTCACGCGCATCTCGCCCGGCAAATTCGGGTCGTCGAACCTGTCCGTGTAGACGAGGCGCTTTCCCGGCACGAGTTCTTGATAGGTGCCACCAAAGGAATGGCTGTCGCCCGTGGTGAAGTTGCGGAACGACATCCTGTGAGTGCCGCCCACCTTCGCGTCCAGTTCATGGACCGTGCAGAGGAAGCCGTAAGGCGGGAGCCAGCTCGCCACGGCATCGCTTTCGAGGAAGGCGCGATACACCTTCTCCGGGCTGGTCGCGATCACGCGGTGGAATCGGATTGTATTGGGCATGCTCTTCTCCTCCTGATGCGATGTCATTAGAGACGTTCGGTATTTCCGGAGCCGAAGACCAACTGCAGATACCGGACGAGATGGTCGATGCTGTCGGCGGCGATTTCCGCTCCGCCTTTCGCCTTGGCGAGAATGAATGCGCCCTGGAGAACGACCTGGGTGTGGAGCGCGAGCGATTTGGCGGTCCAGCCGGGCGTGATGCGCCGGTCCCGCATCGTCGCTTCGATATCGGCTTCCAGCGTGGCGGCATGGCCGCTGATGCTGCGGTCACAGGCGTCGCGGATGGCCGGCGCGGTCTCGTAGGTTTCCTGCACCATGGTGCCGACGAGGCAGGTGAACTCGGGCACGCCGCCCTGCAGCAGCGCCTTGCGGAAGGCGACATAGCCGAGGACACGATCGAGCGGATCGGGATGATCGTGATACGGCGCTTCGGCGAACAGGGCGCCGGTCGTGTCGGACCAATGGTCCGCAGCGGCGACGCCGAGCTCGTCCTTGCTCTTGAAGTGATGGAAGAAGGCGCCCTTGGTCACGCCGGCGGCGGCGCAGAGATCGTTGACCGAGGTTCCTGCATAGCCATGCCGGCGGATCAGCGTGACGGCCGCTGCGAGCAGGCGGCTGCGGGCATCGCCGGAGACTTGTTCGATGGCGGACGTCGTGTTCATTCTGTTGACATACCAACCGGTCGGTACGATGTCAATCGCGCCAAATCCGATGGTCTGCACGCGGCCGACGTTTCGCGTGGGGCCCGCACATGCTAGCGAGCGCGGACGCAATCAAAATTCAACGCGAGTATTCCGATGATCCCGCGCTATTCCCGCCCCGAGATGGTCGCGATCTGGGAGCCGCAGACCCGGTTCCGGATCTGGTTCGAGATCGAGGCTCACGCCACCGACAAGCTGGCCGAGCTCGGTGTGGTGCCGAAGGAGGCGGCCGCGACGATCTGGGCGAAGGCGAAGGATGCCACCTTCGACGTCGCGCGCATCGACGAGATCGAGCGCGTCACCAAGCATGACGTCATCGCCTTCCTGACGCATCTGGCCGAGATCGTCGGACCGGAGGCGCGCTTCGTCCATCAGGGCATGACCTCCTCGGACATCCTCGACACCACGCTGTCGGTGCAGCTCGCGCGGGCGACCGATATCCTGATCGCCGATGTCGACGCGCTGCTTGCCGCAATCAAGCGGCGCGCCTTCGAGCACAAGCTGACGCCGACCATCGGCCGCTCGCACGGCATCCATGCCGAGCCGGTGACTTTTGGGCTCAAGTTGGCGCAGGCCTATGCCGAGTTCAGCCGCTGCCGTGCGCGGCTGGTCGCCGCCCGCGCCGAGATCGCGACCTGCGCGATCTCGGGCGCCGTCGGCACCTTCGCCAATATCGACCCGCAGGTCGAAGCCCATGTCGCGACGAAGATGGGGCTGACGGTCGAGCCGGTCTCGACCCAGGTCATCCCGCGCGACCGGCATGCGATGTATTTCGCGACGCTCGGCGTCGTCGCATCCTGCGTCGAGCGGCTGGCGACCGAGATACGGCATCTGCAGCGTACCGAGGTTTATGAGGCCGAGGAGTTCTTCTCGCCGGGCCAGAAGGGCTCCTCGGCGATGCCGCACAAGCGCAATCCGGTCCTAACCGAGAACCTGACCGGGCTCGCCCGGCTGGTGCGGGGCATGGTCACGCCGGCGCTGGAGAACGTCGCGCTCTGGCACGAGCGCGACATCTCGCATTCCTCGGTGGAACGCATGATCGGCCCCGACGCCACGGTGACGCTCGACTTCGCGCTGGCGCGCCTCACCGGCGTCGTCGACAAGCTGCTGATCTATCCGCAGAACATGCGCAAGAACCTCGACCGGCTCGGTGGCTTGCACAACTCCCAGCGCGTGCTGCTCGCTCTGACCCAGGCGGGCGCCAGCCGCGAGGAAAGCTATTCACTGGTCCAGCGCAACGCGATGCGCACCTGGGAGCATGGCGAGGATTTCCTGACCAACCTCAAGGCCGACAATGACGTCACCGCGAAGCTGTCGGCAGCGGAGCTCGAGGCGATGTTCGACGAGGGCTATCACTTCAAGCATGTCGACACGATCTTCGCCCGGGTGTTCGGGGAGGGGTGAACCATGAAATCCTCCGAAGCCGATATCCTCATCATCCCCGGCTGGTCCGGGTCCGGACCCGACCACTGGCAGAGCCGCTGGGTCGCCAAATTGCCGACGGCCCGCGTCGTCGAACAGGCCGACTGGTACAAGCCGGAGCGTGAGGACTGGTCGCGGCGCATCGTCGAGGCGGTGCGGGCCGCGACGCGGCCGGTGGTGCTCGTGGCGCATTCGGCCGGGGTCAGCGCGGTGGCCCATGCGGCCGAGCACCTGAAGCCCGGCGAGGTGGCGGGCGGCTTCCTTGTGGCTCCGCCGTCCGAGACGGCTAAGCGCGCCATTCCCGGCATGGAAGCGGCCTTTGCCGAGCATCGGCTGGAGAAGCTGCCGTTTCCCGCCATCGTCATCGCCAGCGCGACCGATCCCTATTGCTCGCAGGACGAGGCGCGGGCGCTGGCCGCGGCCTGGGGCGCCGAGTTCGTCGATGCCGGCGATGGCGGCCATCTCAACAGCGAATCCGGCCATGGGCCGTGGCCGGACGGTTTGCTGCGCTTTGCGAGTTTCCTCAAGGGGTTGTGACGACGCCTTTGGGCGGCGGCTCGATCTCGACCGTCGCCTCGCCCCGGTTATTGGCGTAGCCCGGCTGCCAGCGCCCGAAGGGCAGAACCACGTCATTGACGTAAAGATAGAGCGGGCCTTCGCGTTTCGGCGTGATCTGCGCCTTCAGCCGGGTTTCCGTTCCGGTCGGTAGCGACCAATCCTCGGGATAGAGCGGATACTCGTCGTCGCCGAGGCCGCCGATCCGCGCGATCGGCTGGTTCCAGAAGCGGCCGATCTGGCGCCGAAGCAGCACGAAGGCGCGATCCGAGATCGATTGGCTGTCGGATGGGGATCCGAGCGTGCCGGTCGGCGTTCCATCGTCGCTCCACGCCTTGTCGTCGCCGGGCGGGATGGTGAGGGTGATGGTGTAGCGCTTGCCCTTCTCCAGGATCGCGCCGTTCGACCAGCATGGATCATTGGTGCGGAACGGTGTCGCCGGCGTGTAGCTGGTCGGCGCCTTCCGGCAGATCAGCCCGCTCGAGGACGCGGCGCTGACCAGCACGCGGTTCAGCCCGGCCACGATCAGCAGGAGCGCGATCACGCCGGCGAGCGTCGGCATCACGACCCGCTTCAGCACGCCGAAGACACGCTGGTAAAGGCGCGAGCTGCGCAGGCGGAAGAGGTTGCTGTCGGGAAGCGGTGCGACCGTGGCTGGCGGCTTGCCGCCCGCTGCAGCGAGAGGGGCGAGCAGGGGACGCATGCGGTCATCGATCTCGGTCTTGAGCATGTCGCCGAGTTTGACCAGCAGCAGCAGGATCGCGGCCAGGATCAGGAAGGTTCCGGGATGGCTTCGATAGGTCGCGAGCCAGGTCTCGGCGAAGCCGGGCAGGAACGACCCCAGCGCGTCGATCGCTGGCGTGACGAAACAGGCCGGCCCCGCACAGACATCCTCCGCCGGGGTCAGCAGCGGTAGCGCGACCAGGAGAAGCGCGACGAAGATCGAGCTGAAATAGGCGACCCGCTTGGCCCAGACCAGGTTCCAGACCGATTCCTGCGCGTTGGCGCGGCTTTCGCCCTGCAGCCGGTGCTCGATCGGCAAGGCCGGCCGGGCAGGGCGCTTGCCGTCGGGCATGGCGAGGATGGCGCCGTCATTGCCGGCCACGGCATAGTGATCTGGCAGCACGATCGGCGCATAGCCGGTCACGCCGCTGGCGATGCGCTTCATCACGCTCTCATGGAGTTTGATCCGGTGGATCAGCACCGGATTGCGCGGATCGAGCGTGTCGAGGGAAAGCTCGACCAGCTTGCGCGGCCGGTAGCGATAGGTGCCGCCGAAGCCCTGGCGGGAATCCGCCATCGGTGCATCCGGATCGGCGAGAAGCCTGATCCGGTCCGGCTCGTTCGCGTTGAAGCGCAGCCCCTCAGTGCCCAGCGGCCCGCTTTCGCTGACCTGCTGCATCATCCAGTCCAGCGTGACATAGGCGAGGCCGTCGAGCGGGTAGCTGCCGCCGACATTGGAATGCATGCCGGCGAACCAGACCTGGCTGATGCGCTCGTCGGCGATCCGGTCGCGGGCCGGCTCCAGCGCCTCGTTCCACAGAACGGGATGGAAAGTGTTGCGCTCGTCGTCGAGCGCGAGCGCGTGGCAGGCTTTCAGAACGCGCGGATGCAGGTCGCGGTCCGGGACGGAAAGCGGGAAGATGGCGTCCCAGGCGCGGGTCAATTCGTCGATCGGCAGGCCATAGGCCGCGACGGTGTCCCAGAGGCCCATGAAGCGGACCTCGATCGTGTCGCGATGGGCGCCGAATTCGCGCTTGCGGTTCAAAAGCTTGTCGAGAGCCGCGAGGGCGGCGTCACGCAGGGCGCGGAAACCGGTGAGGATGGCGTGAAAGACGCGGCTCTTGCTGACGAAATCCTGCCTGTAGCGACGAAACGCAGCCTGCGCACTGCGCTGCATCTTGGCTTCGCCGCCCTTGGCGACCAGGCCCTGCTTCAGGATGAGGCCGGCAAGAATGCGGATCGTGAAGGCGCCGCGGCTGAAGCCGAACATGTAGATCCTGTCGCCCGGCCGATAGGTGCGGCTGAGCTGGACATAGAGATCGAGCACGTTGCGCTTCAGGCCGAAGCCGAAGGCGCCGCCCAGCATGGCGAGCGGCTTGAAGGTCGAGGTGCCGACCCCGTCATCGTAGAAGGCGACCTGGTCCTTCCGGGACAGGTCGAGCGCCTGGTACAGCCGGAAGACATTGGTCTTGAACAGGGCAGCGGCGCTGTTGCCGGTGCCGTCCGAGAGCAGGATGATCTTCCTGGGGTCGTGATCCGCCATTGCGTGCCCCCCGCGCGCCAATGACTGCACTTTACGGTGGGTAGCGTAGGGCGGGGATTGCGCGCCGCGCAAGCATGCGAATGGTTCAGCCTAAACGAAACCCGCCCCGGATCGCTCCGGGGCGGGTCTGATGTCGATCGCGGCGATCAGGCGCCGGGATCAATTCTCGACATAGGTGACCTTGCCGTCGGCCTGCTTCTTCCAGGTGTAGACGGTGTAGTCGGGGCGGGTGATGTCGCCCTTCTTGTCGAAGGCGATGTCGCCGATCACGGTCTTGACCGGCTGCCCGCCCTGGAGCGCGGTGGCGATCTTCTTGGGATCGACCGAGTTCGCCCGCTTGGCGCCTTCCGCCATGATCTGCACGGCGGCGTAGCTGTACAGCGTATAGGCTTCCGGCTTGAACTTGCGGGCCTCGAACTTCGCCAGGACGGCAGCCGCCTCCGGACGCTTCTGCGGATCCGGCGGGAAGGTCATCAGCGTGCCTTCGACACCGGGACCGCCGATCGTGGCGAACTCGTCGGTGGTGATGCCGTCGCCGGAGACCAGCACGGTCTTCAGGCCCTGGTCGCGCATCTGGCGCACGATCAGGCCGCCCTCGGTGTGCAGGCCGCCCCAGTAGAGATAATCGGCGCCGGCTGCCTTGATCTTGGAGACGAGCGCCGAGAAATCCTTCTCGCCGGCGTTGACGCCTTCATAGAGCACTTCCTTGACGCCGCCGGCATTGAGACCCTTCTTGGTCTCGTCGGCGAGGCCCTGGCCGTAGGTCGTCTTGTCGTGGACGACGGCGATCTTCTTGTCCTTGAAGTTCTTCAGGAGATAGGCCGAGGCGACGCCGCCCTGCTGATCGTCCCGGCCGCAGGTCCGGAAGGTGTTCCAGAGACCGCGCTCGGTGATCTTCGGGTTGGTGGCCGAGGGGCTGATCATCAGGATGCCGTTCTCGGCATAGACTTCGGAAGCCGGCATGGTGACGCCGGAGTTGAAGTGGCCGACCACCCATTTGACGCCGTCGCCGACGAACTTGTTGGCGACCGAGACGCCTTGCTTCGGATCGGAGACGTCGTCGCCGACGGAAACCGAGATCTTCTGGCCGAGCACGCCGCCGGCCGCATTGATGTCCTCCACCGCCTGCTCGACGCCGTTCTTGAGCTGCGCTCCGAAGGCCGCATTCGGACCGGTGATCGGGCCGCCGACGCCGAGCTTGATCTGAGCATTGGCCACGCCGGAAAAGGCGAGGACCGCGCCGAGCGCAATACCGCCCAACAGCAGTTTCTTCATGAGATGAGACTCCCCTGTATGTCACTATGAACGGGCCAGATGGTCGGTCCGTCTCGGCGCGTGGTGCCACCGTGAAATGCAGTCTTGCGCTTTTTCAACGGTCTGTCACGCGGCAAGCTCGATGCGGAATTTGCCTCTTTCGGAGGGGGTTAGCCGCCTTCACGGGCCTTCCAGCCGAAGGGGCCGGTGCGCTCGTAGAGCCAGCGATATTGCGTCGTCATCTGCCGGGTGCGGTAGTAGCGCCAGCCGGCGAACCCGAAGGCCATGAGCACGACCGTATCGATGACGTAATAGTGCAGCGTCAGCAGCGTCGCCTGGAACAGAGCGAAGTGGATGAAGCGCACGAAGAGGCCGAGCACCAGGATGTAAAGGACGAGCTGGAAGACCGGTCGCCAGGTGATGGCAACCGCCCGTCCGGTCATCCAGGCGGCCCAGCCGCCGAACACCACGGTCACGAGCAGGAACAGCCAGACTGTCGGCTCCTCGTAGATTATGCCTTGCATGGCCGTGCTCCGATCAATGCCGCCCGCCTTCGAGATAGGCCGACTGGACCTGCGGGTTCGCCAGCAATTCCTTGCCGCTGCCGCTCATGGTGATCACGCCGTTGACCATGACATAGCCTCGATGCGCGAGCTTCAGCGCATGGAAGGCGTTCTGCTCGACCAGGAAGACCGTCAGCCCCTGGGTGCGGTTGAGCTCGCGGATCGCTTCGAAGATCTGCCTGACGATCAGCGGGGCGAGGCCGAGGGACGGCTCGTCGAGCAGGAGCAGCTTTGGGCGCGCCATCAGGGCGCGTGCGATCGCCACCATCTGCTGCTCGCCGCCCGAGAGCGTGCCGCCGCGCTGCTGCAGCCGCTCGCGGATGCGCGGGAAGAGCACGCAGATCTTCTCGAGGTCCTCGTCGAAATGGCTGAGGTCGCGCAGAGCCGCGCCCATCTGCAGGTTCTCGTAGACCGTCATGCGCGGGAAGATGCGCCGGCCTTCCGGCGACTGCGCGATGCCGAGCCTCGCGATCTCGTGGCTCGGCATCTTCGTGATGTCGCGGCCTTCATAGGTGACCGTGCCCTCGCGGGCCTGCGGATTGCCGAAGATCGTCATCATCAGCGTCGATTTGCCGGCGCCGTTGGCGCCGATCATCGTGACGATCTCGCCCTGGTGAATGTCCAGATCGACGCCCTTCAGGGCGATGATCTTGCCGTAGAAGGTCTTGACCCCGCGAACGGAGAGCAGCGGCGCGGCGTCCGTCATTGCAGCCCAACCTCTGCTTCCACCGCGGCGACGTCCTCGTCATCGACGCCGAGATAGGCCGCGATCACCCGCGGATCGGCCTGGATCTCGGCCGGCGTGCCGTCGGCGATCCTGGTGCCGTAATCGAGCACCACGACGTGATCGGAGATCTGCATGACCACGGACATGTCATGCTCGATCAGCAGCAGCGCCGTGCCCAGATCCTTGCGGATCGAGAGCAGGAGCTCGTTGAGGTCGTGGCTCTCGCGCGGATTGAGGCCCGCGGCCGGCTCGTCGAGGCAAAGCAGCACGGGATCGGTGCACATGGCGCGCGCGATCTCGAGGCGGCGCTGGTCGCCATAAGGCAGGTCGGCGGCGGGGTCGTCGGCGCGGTCGATCAGGTTGATCTTCTCGAGCCAGAACTTGGCCTTCTCGACCGCCTCCTTCTCGCGCGCCTTGTAGCCGCCGATGCCGAGGACGCCGAGAAAGGTGAAGCCGGACGCAATCATCAGCGGGTTGTGCTGCGCGACCAGCAGGTTCTCGAGCACCGTCATGCCGCCGAAGAGGCGGATGTTCTGGAAGGTGCGGGCGACCTTCGCTTTCCAGGAGATCCTGAAATCGGGCATGCGCTCGAGCAGGTAGCTCGCCCCGCTGTCCTGCGTCAGCGTCATCATGCCTTCGGTCGGCTTGTAGAAGCCGGTGATGCAGTTGAAGACCGTGGTCTTGCCGGCGCCGTTGGGGCCGATCAGCGCGGTGATGTCGCCCTTGCGGGCCTCGAAGGAGAGGTCGTTGACGGCGGTCAGGCCGCCGAAGCGCATCGTCAGATGCTCGACCTTCAGAAGCGGGGTGCCGGGCGGCGCGACCGTAGTAGCGGTCGTGGCGGAAGCGATCTCGGTCATCAGCCGTGGCCCTCCTGGACCATGTCGGCCGAGATCGTCTTCTTCTCCTTGAGAAAGGCCGTCGGTTCGCGCGTCGAGATCAGCCCGCGCGGCTTCCAGATCATCACCGCGACCATGGCGAAGCCGAAGATCAGCATGCGGTATTTGGTCGGGTCGAAATCGGGGCCGAAGATCTGCTTCAGCCAGTCGAGCTCGCGCAGGAGCTCGGTGCCGCCGATCATGGCGATGGCGGCGATGGCGCAGCCCCAGAGCGAGCCCATGCCGCCGAGCACGACGATGGCGAGGATGATCGCCGATTCCATGAAGACGAAGGATTCAGGGCTGATGAAGCCCTGGCGCGCGGCGAAGAAGGAGCCGGCGAAGCCGCCGAACATCGCGCCGAGCGAGAAGGCGGTGAGCTTGGTGTTGGTGGTGTTGATGCCGAGCGAGCGGCAGGCGATCTCATCCTCGCGCAAGGCTTCCCAGGCCCGCCCGACCGGCAGGCGCCGCAGCCTGAGCGTCACGAAGGCGGTCAGCAGGGCCAGCGCCAGGATGACGTAATAGAGGAAGATGGTGCGGTAGAGCGGCGAGAATTCGAGCCCGAACACGGCCGCGAAGCCATTGTCGGCGGCGGTGAACGGGATGCCGAAGAAGGTCGGGCGCGGAATGCCCGAGATGCCGGCATAGCCGTTCGAGAAATCGACCCAGTTGATCAGGACGAGCCGGATGATCTCGCCGAAGGCCAGGGTCACGATGGCGAGATAGTCGCCGCGCAGCCGTAGTACCGGGAAACCCAGGAGCATGCCCCAGAAGGCGGCGAGGATGCCGGAGAGCGGCAGCAGGATCCAGAAGGACAGGCCGAAATTCTTGGCGAGCAGCGCGTAGGAATAGGCGCCGACCGCATAGAAGGCGACATAGCCCAGATCGAGCAGGCCGGCGAGGCCGACGACGATGTTCAGGCCCCAGCCGAGCATGACATAGATCAGGATCTGGACGCCGAAATTGTCGATCCATTTCAGCGCGCCGCCCCAGCCCGCGAGGTTGATCGCGATGATCGGGAAGGTGAGCAGGAAGCCGAGGCCGAACAGCGAGAAGATGCGTGAGTGGCGCTGGAAGAAGCCGAGCGTTCCGTGCGGCAGCAGCCGCACGGCCGGCTTGCCTTCGGTCTTTTTCAGCTGGCGCAGCGCCAGCACGAAGCGGCCGACGAAGACGATCGCGACGGCCCAGGCGACGGCATCCCAGCGCGGGTCGAGCTCGAGGACGTTGTTGATGTTCTGGCGCGTGCCCCAGGCGATGATCGGGATGCACAGGCCGAAGGTGACGAGCGCGGCGAAGGCGGCTTCCTTGAGCGCCTTCACCATGTCGGCCTGCCGGGCCGCCGGGGTCTGGGAGACGGGTGCCATGCGTCAGACCTTCTCGACTTCGGGCCGGCCGAGAATGCCCGACGGCATGAAAACCAGCACCAGCGCGAGGATGCAGAAGGCGGCGACGTCCTTGTAGTCGATGGTGAAATAGGCCGACCACATCACCTCGATCAGGCCGATCAGCAGGCCGCCGATCACTGCGCCGGGCAGCGAGCCGATGCCGCCGAGCACCGCGGCCGTGAAGGCCTTTACGCCGGGGGTGAAGCCGTCGGCGAAGTTCACGACGCCGTAGAGCACGAGATACATGACGCCGGCCACGGCGGCGAGCGCCGCGCCCATCACGAAGGTCACCGAGATGGTGCGGTCGACGTCGATCCCCAGCAGGCTCGCCATCTTGCGGTCCTGCTCGCAGGCGCGCTGGGCGCGGCCGAGGGGCGTCTTCTGCACGATGTACCAGAAGGCTGCGAGGAGCACGGCCGTCGTCACGATGATGACGATCTGCTTGTAGGAGATGGTGACGCTGTAGGTCGTGCTGTCGATCAGCGTGATCGACTTGTTCAGCATGGGCGGCGTCGACTTGTTGCGCGGGCCCTGCACAACCTGCACGAAATTCATCAGGAAGATCGACATGCCGATCGCGGAGATCAGCGGGGCCAGGCGAAAGGAGCCGCGCAGGGGCCTGTAGGCCACGCGCTCGATCGTCCAGCTCCAGAGCGAGGTGAAGAACATCGCCAGGAAGAGCACGGCGATCAGCGCCAACATGATCATGCCCGCCCCGGTGCCGACCACGGCCGTGATCAGCATGAAGAAGATCAGCGCGATGAAGGCCGAGAGCATGAAGACATCGCCGTGGGCGAAATTGACCATGCCGATGATGCCGAAAACCATCGTGTAGCCGATGGCGATGAGGCCGTAGATCGACCCCAGGGTCAGCCCATTGATGAGCTGCTGGAGGAATACTTCCATTGAGACGCCTAACCCCTCGAATCAGACCCGTTCTTCGGCCGGCATGACGCCGGCGCATGCGGGATGCGATTGCTACGCAGAGCTACCAATGGCTTGCGGTTGCGACAATCCACCCGGTCCATATTTCTGTCAAAAGCAATCTCGCGCGATTTGCTCTCGAAATAGGCAGAACTCTGTGCGGCGCAGCGCCAAATTGGCGCAAGATGATTGTCCGTTGTGCTGTGCAAAACCCTCCGTGGTCGCCAATAAGACCTGCTTCGCAAGCCTTCTCAGAGCCGATCCGTGACCTGGAAGCCGTGCGCCAGCGGATCGCGGTCGTCGATGAAGATCGTGTTGTAGCCGGTCATCCGGGCCCAGCCCTCGATCGAAGGTATAATGCCGTCGCGGTCGCCGACCTTGGCCGTCGCCTCGACGCGGCCGCGGAAGAGCGTGCCGATGATGCTTTCGTGGACGAACTCGTCACCGACCTTCAGCCTGCCCTGGGCGGCCCATTGCGCCATGCGCGAGGAGGTTCCGGTGCCGCAGGGCGAGCGGTCGAGCGCCTTGTCGCCGTAGAACACGGCATTGCGGGCATGAGCCTCGGGCTTGGTCGGCTTGCCGGTCCAGAGCACGTGGCTCAGTCCGTTGATCGCCGGGTTCTCAAGATGCACGAACTTGTACTTGGCGTTGAGCGCCGCGCGCAGCTTCGGACTCCAGCGCAGCAGGTCGGACGGGTTGACCTCGGCGATATCGTTGATCGCGGCCTGCGGATCGACGATCGCGTAGAAATTGCCGCCATAGGCGACATCGACCGTGACCTCGCCCAGCCCCTCGACCTCGGCGCTCAGGCCGGTCGCATGCAGATAGGCGGGAACATTGGTGATGCGGACGCTGTCGACATAAGGGCCGTTCTGGACATAGGTCGCGGTGACGAGCCCGGCCGGCGTGTCGATCTTGAGCACGCCTGGCTCGCGCGGCGTCACCAGCCCGCGCTCCAGCGCCATGGTGACGGTGCCGATCGTGCCATGGCCGCACATCGGCAGGCAGCCCGAGGTCTCGATGAACAGGAAGGCGATGTCGGCGTCATCGCGGGTCGGTGGATAGAGGATCGCGCCGGACATCATGTCGTGGCCGCGCGGCTCGAACATCAGGCCGGTGCGGATCCAGTCGAATTCCGCGAGAAAATGCGCGCGCTTCTCGACCATGTTGGCGCCTTTCAGCGCCGGGCCGCCGCCGGCGACGAGACGCACGGGATTGCCGCAGGTATGGCCATCGACACAGAAGAAGGTGTGGGTCGTCATGAGGTTGGCTCTATTGGCTCGGAAAATGATTCATCGCGATCAGAAGCGGCTCGGGCTGAAATAGCCGAGATCGATCGGGGGCTCCCGGCCGGCGATGAGATCGGCGACGAGGCCGCCGGTCGCCGCCGATTGCGTCATGCCGTAGTGGCCGTGGCCGAAGGCGAGGACGACGCTGGGATTGCGCGCGGCCTTGCCGATGACCGGCAGCGAGTCAGGCAATGACGGCCTGAAACCCATCCAGAGCCGGCCGCTGTCGAAGGCCGGCAGTCCGTCGACGAAGCGGCTCGCCTTGTCATAGAGCGCTCGCGTGCGCGCGTGATTGGGCGGCGCGTCGAGCCCGCCGAACTCGACCGCGCCGCCGATGCGCAAGCCGCTGTCGAGCGGCGTCACCACGAAGCCGTGGCCCTCGAAGCCGATCGGGCGCGAGGTCAGGCCGGTGACGCCCGGAAAGCTGACATTGTAGCCGCGCTCGGTGTCGAGTGGCACCGGGTTTCCCAATGCGGCAGCGAGCGGCTTCGACCAGGCCCCGGTGGCGATCACGGCGCGGTCGACGACGCGCTGCCAGCCGTCAGGGCCGATCAGGGCCGGGCGTTCGGCCATGGAGAGGTTGGTGACCTCGGCCTTCTCATAGGTCGCGCCGCGCGCCAGCGCCGCCTCGAACAGCGCGAGCGTCAGCTCGAGCGGGTCGCTGATATGGGCGGCGCCGGGATGGAAGGCAGCGCCGACGAAGCCGCTCTTCAGCGCGCGCTCGAGCTGGCGCAGCTCGTGGGGGCCGATCATCTCGACCTTGATGCCGAATTCGGCCTGTCGTTTCGCGATATGGCCGGCCTCGTCGAAGGCGGCCTTGTCGGTGAAGACGTAGAGCCCGCCCTTGCGGTGGAGATGCGCC
The DNA here is from genome assembly GCF_051860145.1 of Allobosea sp. Lineage (GTDB taxonomy): Bacteria > Pseudomonadota > Alphaproteobacteria > Rhizobiales > Beijerinckiaceae > Allobosea. Next base: position 305,651 of record NZ_JBHYEM010000004.1, read on the forward strand.
GTCAGGCCTGTTGTTTCCGCCAGCTTCAGCCAGGCGGGCAGGGCGCGCTGCTGGAGCGCCGCCAGGCCCTGGATCGAGCGCTCATAGGCTGCCGGGCGCGCGGCGAGGAGGAAGCGCCCGAGCCAGGGCAGGAGCCGCGGCAGATAGGCCGGGCGGATCGAGAGCGGGCCGAGTGGATCGGTCAGGAATTTCGGGACCTGACGCAGGTTCTTCGGGCTGGCGATCGGCAGGATGTCGGTATGCGCCACCCAACCGGCATTGCCGCGCGAGGGGCCGAAGGCCGGCTCCTCCTTGTCGATGATCAGGACCTCGTGACCGTCGTCGAGCAAGGCATGCGCAGTGGCGACGCCGACGATGCCGGCTCCGACGATCGCGACCTTCATGACAGGCTGAGCTCCTTGAGCGCGCCCGGCCGCTTCACCTCGATCTCGACGAAGGCGATCGGATGCTGCGAGCCGTTCATCACGTCGTGCTCGATGCCGGCCGGCCGCATATAGGCCTGGCCCTGGGCGAGCGGCACGTCGGTGACCTTCGCGCCGTCATGGATGCTGAGCGTGCCTTCGACCAGCATGATCACGAAATAGGGCCAGCCATGGCTGTGCCAGCCGGTCACAGCGCCGGGCTCGAAATCCCAGCGCGTGATGCGGATCGCCTCGTCGTCCTGCTGGACGGTCGGGACAGCGGGCGTCGTGCAGGCGAATGCCATTGGGCCTCCGTTCAGAAGGAGGGCAGCGTCGGCCTCTTGGCTTCCGCCGCCTCGACGATGGCCGTCAGGCGCGCACGCTCCGTGCCTTCCAGCGCGATGCGCGGCGCGCGGCAGCGATCATTGGAGCCGATCACCAGCGCTTCGACCAGCTTGATGTTCTGGACGAGTCGAGCCGAGACGTCGAGGTCGAGCAGCGGCCGGAACCAGCGATAGATCGCGATGGCCTCTTCCATGCGGCCGGCCCGGGCGAGTTCGTAGATCGCCACGGTCTCGCGCGGATAGGCGACGACGAGGCCGGCGACCCAGCCGTCGGCGCCCATCGCCAGGCTCTCCAGCGCCAGGTTGTCGACGCCGGTCAGAACCGCGAAACGGTCGCCGCAGCGCGACTTGATCTCGCTGACCCGGCGGATGTCGTCGGAGGATTCCTTGATCGCGGTGAAGAGCGGCTCGTCGGCGAGTTCGGTCAGCATCGCCGGCGGGATGTCGACACCGTAGGCGACCGGGTTGTTGTAGATCATCACCGGCAGGCCGCCGGCTCTGGCGACGGTGCGGTAATGGGCCGCGGTCTCCCGCGGCTCGGATTTATAGGGAATACCGGGCAGGACCATGAAGCCGGCCGCGCCGGCCCTGGCGCCATCCTCGGCCAGCTTGCAGGCCGCCCGGGTCGAGCCCTGCGCGACGGTCAGCAGCACCGGGATCCTGCCGTTCGCGACGCGCAGCGCCGTCTTCAGGACCTCGATCTTCTCCTCTGGCTCCAGCGTGGAAGCTTCGCCCAGCGAGCCGGCGACGATCAGGCCATGTACGCCGGCCTCGACCTGCAGCGCGAAGCAGCGCTCCATCTCGGCGATGTCGAGCCTGTCGTCGGCGGTGAATTTCGTCGTGACGGCGGGGAGTACGCCGGTCCATTTCGTCATGGCAGAATGCTCCTTGCGCGCAGGCCTGTTTCGCTTGCAGATTGCAGTTCCATTGTCTTTGGCCTGTTTCCCGGAGATTGATATATCAATGCTGAACATCGCGTCAATCCTGGGCCTGCGGTGCTGGAGGGCAAGATGACAGGCAAGATGACAGGCAAGACGACAGGGCAGCCGGGCTCCGATCCTCGCTCTGCCGCGGAGGAGGATGATGCGCGTCTCGGGTCGTCAGCGGCGACGAGCCTGGCCGAGATCGCCTACCGCCGACTCGAGGAAGCGATCGTGACGCTTTCGCTGAAGCCAGGCGCGATCCTGACCGAGGCCCAGCTGATCGATCTGGTCGGCGTCGGCCGCACGCCGGTGCGCGAGGCGCTGATCCGGCTGGCGCAGCAGGGGCTGGTCGAGATCCTGCCGCGCAAGGGCGTCGCGGTCACCGACATCAACGCGATCGACATCATGGCGGCGCTCGATGCACGCGAGGTTCTGGAGCGGCTGATCGTGTCCGATGCGGCGAAGCGGGCCAGCCCGGGCGAGCGCATCGCCATCATCGACAAGGCGCGGGCGATGCGCGCGGCGGCCGAAATGGGCGACGCGAACGCCTATATGCGGCTCGACAAGGAGCTCGACGCCATGGTCGCCGCGGCGGCGCGCAGTCCCTATGCGACCCGCGCGGTCGAGCCGCTCCAGGCCCTGATCCGGCGGGCCTGGTATTATTTCGAGCGGCAGGACGATCTCGTGCCGGCGGCGACGCATCATGTCGCCTTCGCGCAGGCGCTGGCGACGGCCGATCCGGTTGCGGCGGGCGCGGCGAGCGACGCGCTGATGCTGCATCTGCGCAACGGCCTGCTCGCGACCCTGAGGCGCGATTGACGAGCGCGGAGGCGGCATCGGGCTGCACGAAAGCTACGTTGATATATCTTCCTCGACAACCTTGAGGCGCATCGCGGCGTGGTATTACCGGCATGTGCTGGCCTTCGCCCCTCAAAGCCCCTACATCAGCCGGCAAAGACCCTCACTCCTGTAGATCGGGCTGATGACCAAGACGTTCCAGGCCGTGCCGCATGCGACGGCCATTCCCGACGGGCCGGCCTTCCGCCAGGCGATGGCGCAGGTCACCAGCGCCGTGCACGTCGTCACCACGCGCGGCCCTCAGGGCAGGGCTGGCTTGACCGCGACCTCGGTCGCCTCGGTGTCGGATGCGCCGCCGACCATGCTGGTCTGCGTCGACGGCATCAGCCGCACGCTTGCGACGATCGAGGCGAGCGGCTCGTTCTGCATCAACACCCTGACGGGAAGCGATGCCGAGCTCGCGGAGATTTTCGCGCGCCGCAGGGGCATCGAGGGTGAGGCGCGCTTCGCCACCGCCGCCTGGACGACCCTGGCGACTGGCGCGCCGGTTCTGGCCGGCGCGCTCGCCGCCTTCGACTGCCGGCTGATCGAGGTCCATCGCGTCGCCACGCACCGCGTCCTCATCGGCGAGGTCGTGGCAATCGGCGGCACCGGGCAGGGCAGCGGGTTGATCTACCGGCAGCGCGGCTTCTCGGCGACCTGAAGGCCCTCAGCCTTTCGCAGTTTCGGCGTCGATTTCGGTGAAGACGCTGGCGGCCTCCTTGAAGGCATGGTTCGCCGCCGGCACGCCGGCATAGATCGCCGCCTGCATCAGCACTTCCTTGATCTCGTCGCGGGTCAGGCCGTTGTTCAACGCGCCGCGGACATGGATGCGGAACTCACCCCAGGCGCCGAGCGCGGCCGCGATCGAGAGAACGATGATCGAGCGCTCGCGCCGCACCAGCCCCGGCCGGTTCCAGATGTCGTTCCAGGCCGTGCGGGTGATGAAATCCTGCCAGTCGCGGTTGAACTCGTTGACCCCGGCGCTGGCCTTGTCGACATAGGCTTCGCCGAGCACGGCGCGGCGTGTCTTCATGCCGTTGGCATGGCGGGCGGTTTCGTCCATGGGCGGGTTCCTTAGGCGTTCAGGAAATCGAGCACGGCCTTGGTGAAGGCCTCGGGCTGCTCGAGATTGGAGAGATGGGCGGCGTCGAGCTCGGCAAGTTCGGCGCCGTGGATCGCGCCGGCGATCTGCTGGCCGGCGGCGGGCGGGGTCGCGGGGTCAAGCGCGCCGACGATGACCAGCACGGGCAGGATCACGGCCGAGATCGCCTCGCGCTGGTCCATGTCGCGGATCGCGGCGCAGCAGCCGGCATAGCCGAGCGGCGGTGTCGCGCCGAACATCTCGCTGACCTTGGCGACGGTCTCCTTGTCGCGCTCGCGGAAACCCTGGCTGAACCAGCGCTCCAGCGTCGGCTGCACCAGCGGGGCCATGCCGTTGGCGCGGACATTGCGGATGCGGCCGTTCCAGAGGTCGGGCGGGCCCATATGGGCAGCGGTGTTCGCCAGCACCACCCGGTCCAGGCGCTTGCCGGCATGGGTCGCGAGCCATTGCCCGACCATGCCGCCTTTGGAGAGGCCGCACCAATGCACCTTGTCGATGCCGAAATGGTCCATGATCGCGACGGCGTCGCTGCCCAGTTCCGCGATCGAATAGGGCCGGTCGGGCGCGGTCGACTGGCCATGGCCGCGCGAATCGTAGCGCAGGACCCGGAAATGGCTCGCCCATTCGGCGATCTGCGGATCCCACATGTGCAGATTGGTGCCGAGCGAGTTCGACAGCATCAGCACCGGGCGGTCCTCTGCTCCATCGAACCTGATGTTGAAGGGCTCGCCCCGGATGGTCTCGATCGGCATCGGCGTCTCTCCGTCGCTATTCTGTCGTGATGGTTCCGTCGCTGGATACCAGAAGCTTGCGCCCGGCGAGAGCGGCCTGTGCGGCCGCAGGCAGCCGCAGCGCAGGCGGCGTCTTCCAGCCCATCTCGCGCGCGACGACGAGGCCGAGCAGCAGGATCGCATCCGGCGCATCCATCAGGATCGCGGCCGGCGCCTTGCCCGCATGGACGAGCTCGAGCAGGACGGCTGAGGCCGATGACGAGCCGATCGTGCCGGGCAGAGCGAGGACGATGCCGGCGATGTTGCGGTCGCGCTCGGGGTGACGGGCATCGATGATCATGCCGGTCCGTGGATCGACGCCGCCCCAGAAGCTGATCGGCGCGGTGAGCGCGAGGCATTCGCCCGAGGCGTCCTCGCCGGGAATCAGGATCTCGCCCGTCACGACCATGCGCGCGGCTCCCTGACGAGGCGGCCCGCGACCGCGCTCTCGACGCATTCGGCGAGCGAGCCATAGGTCACGGCATAGCCGGTATTGCCGGGCGCATAATGCGCGAACTTGCCGGAATTGGTCATCAGCACGGCGTCCTCGATCTCCGGCAGGATCGGGGTGACGACGACGCAGGTGTCGACGACGAAGGCGACGCCGGCCTGCTCGAGCGCCTTGCGGCGACCCTGCGCCTCCAGCGGCGCGAGGACATGGCGGCCGGTATTGGCGTAGAGCGGGCGGGCGAGCCGGCGCCCGGCGATCAGCCTTTCCAGCTCGGCGATCTCGGCCAGCGAGAGATGCGGCGAGCCGATCGCGACGGCGTCGATCCTGTCGGTTCCGCCGGCCGTCGAGAGCCGGGCGAGCGTCGCCTGGACCTGCTCCGGTGTCAGCAGGATGCGCTCGCGTGGCGGTTCGTGGCCCAGCGCCGTCGCGAGGTCCGGGGCCTCGGGCGTGACGCCGGCGACATGGAACAGGCCGACGCCGCCGGCGGAAGCGGCTGCCGCGCCGAGCGCCTTGAGGCGGTCCTCCGTGGTGCAGCCCTGAAGCCCGTCGATGACCGCGACCGTGCTGCCGGCGGTTCGACCGAGAAACGTGCCGAGCACGGGATAGAACACGTCCGAGCGGCGCAACACCTCCGAAAGCCCGCCGACATCGATCACCAGGCTCGCGACGCGGTTCTCGGGCCGATGCAGGCCGTAATCCGGCGCGCGGCCGGCAATGGCGCAGGCGATGTCGAGGAAATCGCCATAGCGGTTGGTGCGCGCGCCCAGCACCGAGTTGCAGAAGACGACGGCGTTGGATTCGCCCCAGGCGACGTCGCTGCCCTTCGCCGGGCGGTGCCCGGCCTGATAGGGCGCGCAGGTCCAGCTCGGCTCGCAGCCCATGGCCTCGTAGGCGCGCATCATGCGCCTGGCCATGTCGCGTTCATGCGCAGGCAGCCGGATCGCGGCGCAGCCGGCGGGCGCGAGCGAACCGACATTCAGCGTCGCGCGGACCGAGACCTGCGCTCCGCCCTCGACCAGCTTCTCCGCGAAGAGCGTGCCTGAATCGCCGTGATAGAGCGCGCCGTCGATATGGGCGGAGGCGACCGGGATCAGCCGCGGCGCCCCCATCAGCCGCGCGGCCTCGGCGACGATGCGCAGCGCCGCCGCGGCCCCGTCGCCGCGCGCGCCCGAAGCGATGGCCTGCTCGTCATGCGTCAGTTGCTGCATCTCAGAGCATATGCTCCCGCTCCTGCTCGTAGAGTGCAAGGACGCGGTCGATGATGGCGTCGCTCGCCCCACGATAGGTCGTGGGATCGAACAGGCGGTCGAGCTCGGCGGCATCCAGCTTGCCGGCGAGGGCCACGCTCTCGGCGAGAACGTCCTTGAGATGCCTGCCGCTATCGACGCAGGTGCGGCTCGCCTCCTCCAGCAGGTGATGTGCCTCGCCGCGGCCGAGCGTGCCTGCCAGCGCGAGCGAGACGCGCTCGGCCATGATGAGCCCGTTGGTCAGTTCGAGATTTTGCCGCATGCGCTCGGGAAAGACCTGGAGCCCTTCGATCAGCATCGCGCTGTGATGAAGCGATGCGCCGGCCAGCTTGAAGAGCTCGGCCAGGGTCGGCCATTCGGCGTGCCAGCCGCCCATGGCGCGCTCGTGCTCCTGCGGCATCGTGGCGAGCATGGTCGAGACCAGGCCGGGAGAGCGCTTCGCGGCGGCAAGGATCAGCGTGCACAGGACAGGGTTGCGCTTGTGCGGCATGGCCGAGGAACCGCCCTTGCCGGGCGCTTCCGGTTCGGCAAGCTCGCCGATCTCGGTTTGCGCCATCAAGGCGATGTCCAGCGCGATCTTGCCGAGATGGCCAGTCAGGATGCCGAGCTCGGCCGCGATCCGCGCCGGCCGGTCGCGCTCGGTGTGCCATGGCGTCATGACGGCGCCGATCGAGGGCATCGTCCGGTTGAAGGCTTCGAGCACGGCTTCGGCCTTGTCGCCGAGCGAGGCCAGTGTCCCGGCTGCTCCGCCGAGCTGATGCGAGGATTGTCCGAAGGCCATGAAGCCGTCATGGAACCGGACGATCGGGCCGAGCCAGCGCGCCGCCTTGCTGCCGAAGCTGATCGGCACGGCGTGCTGCAGGAAGGTGCGGCCAATCATCGGCGTCTGCCGGTGGCGCCTGGTGAGCTCGGCCAGCGCATGCGCCAGCCGGGCGGCGCGGCGCAGGATCAGCTCCCAGGCCGCGCCATGTTGCTGGGCGTGGCCGGAATCGATCACGTCCTGGCTGGTCGCGCCGTAATGGACCCATTTGGCGGCGTCCGGATCCGTCGATGCGACGCGGGCGGTCAGCGCCTTGACCAGCGGAATCGCGGGATTGCCGGCGAGCGTCGCGGCGCTGCCGATCGCGCCGATATCGTAGAGTTCCGCCTTGCAGGCCGCGGCGATCACCTCCGCCGCCGCAGCGGGGATGACGCCGGCCGACGTTTCGGCGCGGGCGAGCCCGGCCTCGAAATCCAGCATGCCCTGCAAGGTCGCCCGGTCGTCGAACAGGGCGGCCATCTCGCGGTCGACGAAAAGCTCGCCATGGAGTCCGGGGCCGTCACTCATGTGCGGCAGGCATTTGCGCGGCAAGGGCGTTTGCGCGGAATGGGCGTTCGGGAAATGCGTGGCGCAATGCGAGCGTGCTCCCTTGTGCGTGCCGGTGCTTTGCGATCAAGGATAGACCGGCAGTCTTGGATAGACCCGAGGCGAGGCTGGCCGCAACATGGCCAATCACCTCAGCGAGAATGAAGGAGCGACGCCGTGGCGATGACGATGAATGGCGAGGCGACCTTGCCGGCCAGCAAGGCAGTGGTCTGGGCCAAGCTCAACGATCCCGAGGTGCTGAAGGCCTGCATCCCCGGCTGCGAACAGCTCACCAAGGATGACGACACGCATTTCTCCGCGGTGGTGAAGGTCAAGCTCGGCCCGGTCAAGGCGACCTTCCGCGGCAAGGTCGAGCTGACCGAGCTCGACCCGCCGAACGGCTACCGGATCGCCGGGGAAGGCGAGGGCGGCATCGCCGGCTTCGCCAAGGGCGGCGCCAGGGTGGCGCTCAGCGACGCCGATGCCGGGCATACGCTGCTGCGCTACGATGTCGAGGCGCAGGTCGGCGGCAAGCTGATGCAGCTCGGCTCGCGTCTGATCGATTCGGTGTCCAAGAAGCTCGCCGACGAGTTCTTCGCCAATTTCGCCAAGGCGGTGAGCGAAGGCTGAGCCGGACCGTCACGATGCCTGGCGCAGCGAGTCCAGCGCGCCGCTGACGGTGGCTTCGGCCGCGCCGACCTGCATGGCGATATCGGCCGCTGCGGCATTGGCGCGCTCCAGCGCCCGGGCCGTGGTCTCGAGGCTGTCATTGACCGCATTGGCGCTGGCGATGGCTTCGTCCGAACTGCCGGCGACATCGGCCGCGTCGCGGGCGATGCTGGTCGTGACGTTGCTCTGCTGGGCGACCGCGTCCGAGATCGCCTCTGAATCGATCCTGATCTCGCCGATGGTTTCGCCGATCGAGGCCGCGCGGACGCTGCAGACCTCGGCGCTGGCGGCCAGCTCGGCGATCTGCCGGGCGATGTCCTGGGTGGCGCTCGCGGTCTGCGTCGCCAGCGACTTCACCTCGGAGGCGACGACGGCGAAGCCGCGTCCGGCCTCTCCGGCGCGCGCCGCCTCGATCGTGGCGTTGAGCGCGAGCAGGTTGGTCTGCGCGGCGATGTCCGCGATCAATCCGACCACGGTGCCGATGCTGCCGGTAACCTCGCGCAGCCGGGCGATGGCTTCGTTCATCGCCTCTGCGTCGCCGACGGCGCGGTTGGCGATCTCCAGGCTCTGGCGGGCGCGATGACCGATCTCGGCGATGTTGGCCGACATCTCCTCGGTGGCGGCGGCGGTCTGGATCGCCTTCTCGCGGACGAGGGCCGAGGCGCGAGCGACGCCGCCGACCTGGTCCTTGATGAAGGCGGTGGCTTCCGTGGTTTCGCCCGAGGTCGCGACGAACTGCTCGACGGCCCCGCTGATCGTGGTGTCGAGCGTGCCGATGCGGGCTTTCATGGTGGCGGCGGCCTCATCGAGCGCGACCCGGCGCCGGGCGGCCTCGCCCGCCTCGATCTGCTGGTCGAGCGTGATCGCCGTGTTGACGTCATAGGTGAGGATGCGCTCGATGATGTAGAGATCGCGCGTGACCTTGCGCGGCGACAGCACCAGGCGCAGGCGGCTTTCCACCGCGATCGCCCGCATCAGGGTGAAGGCGATCGAGGCGCGCGGGCGCGGGCCGACCTTGGCGACGCGCTCGATATGGCTGAGGCGTTCGATCGAGGCGCAATAGGCATCGTCGAAATCACCGGTGAAGAGCAGCCGGAAATGCTCTGCTTCGGCGGGGTAGAGCGTGTCGGCGACGGGGTCGACCGAATCGCGCAGGCTGGCATGGATCGAGAAGGCGCGGGCGAAGTCTTTCGAGACGATCTCTTCGATCACCCGGTCGACGATCGCGCGGTAGACCCTCAGCCGGGCGCGCTGGGCCTCGTCGTAGCCGATCGCCCGCAGCCGGCGCTGAATCTGATCGGAGATGGTGGACATGGAACTCATGATCCGACCGCTTGGAATGGCTGCCGACCAGCAAGCCTGCTGCTGCGGCGTTAACATTCTGCGAATGCAGCCGCGGCTGCGAGCGATCCCGCCCCGCCCGAAACCCAGGATAGTCGCCAAACATCCAGAATCGAGCCAAAAAACCCGCAAAATTGGCATCTCGGCCAATCGCGATCGCGCTTGACCGCGCAAAATCCCGGGTCCACACTCCGTTTCGAGCTGTTCCAAGGAAAAGCTGCCCGAGGGGGATTCAGCAGTTCCGGGAAGTCGCGGCTCCAAACGCATCGGCTGCCCATTTGTCGGCAGCCGGGCGACAGATGGGTACAGGAGGTATGCTCATGGCCACCGTTTCGCTGACGGTCAACGGCAAAGCCGTCACCGCGACAGTCGACCCTCGCACCCTGCTGGTGCAGCTCCTGCGCGAGAATTTGAGGCTGACGGGGACGCATGTCGGCTGCGACACGAGCCAATGCGGCGCCTGCGTCGTGCATGTCGACGGCAAGGCGGTCAAATCCTGCACCACGCTCGCGGTCTCGGCCGAGGGCGCCTCGGTGATGACGATCGAGGGGCTCGCCGCGAATGGCGCGCTGCATCCGATGCAGGAAGCCTTCCGCGAGCATCACGGCCTGCAATGCGGATACTGCACGCCGGGCATGATCATGGCGGCCGTCGACATCGTGAACCGGCGCGGTCACGCGCTCGACGAGGTGACGATCCGCGAGGACCTGGAAGGCAATATCTGCCGCTGCACCGGCTATCACAACATCGTCAAGGCGATCGCGGCCGGGGCGGAAGCGATGGGCAAGGGCGCCAAGCCGGCGCGCCAGGCCGCCGAGTGACGCCTTCGGCCCGCGCCATCCCGCGCGAGCCGGTTCTCATGCCATGAGGCGCCCGTCAGAGGCGCCGTGCGAGGAGGGAACACCATGTCCGCAACCGGAATCGGCGCCGCCGTGCGTCGCAAGGAAGACCACCGCTTCATCACCGGCCAGGGTCGCTATACCGACGACGTCAACCGCCCCGGACAGGCCCATGCCTATTTCCTGCGTTCGCAGCACGCCCATGCGACGCTCAAGACAATCGACGCCAAGGCCGCGGCCAAGATGCCCGGCGTGCTCGGCATCTTCACCGGCGACGACCTCACCGCCGACAAGGTCGGCGGGCTGATCTGCGGCTGGATGATCCACAACAAGGACGGCTCGCCGATGCGGGCCGGGCCGCATCCGGCACTGGCGCAGGGCAAGGTGCGTTATGTCGGCGACCATGTCGCCGTCGTGGTGGCCGAGACGCTGGCGCAGGCCCGCGACGCCGCCGAGGCGATCGTGGTCGATTATGGCGTGCTGCCGGCGGTGGTCGATACCGCGAGCGCCGCCAAGGCCAAGACGGCGATCCATACCGAGGCGCCGGACAACACGGTGTTCAACTGGCATCTCGGCAACAAGGATGCGACCGAGAAGGCCTTCAAGGCGGCCAAGCACGTCACCAGGCTCGACATCGTCAACAACCGCCTCGTGCCGAACCCGATGGAGCCGCGCGCGGCCGTCGGCGACTACGACCAGGGCGAGGGCGCCTACACGCTCTTCACCACGAGCCAGAACCCGCATGTCGCGCGGCTCGTGCTCTCGGCTTTCATCGGCATCGCGCCCGAAAACAAGCTGCGCGTGATCGCGCCGGATGTCGGCGGCGGCTTCGGCTCCAAGATCTTCATCTATGCCGAGGAGACGGTCTGCGTCTGGGCGGCGAAGAAGGTCGGCCGGCCGGTGAAATGGACGTCCGACCGTACCGAGGCCTTCCTCTCCGACGCGCATGGCCGCGATCACGTTACCCATGCCGAACTGGCGACGGATGCGGACGGCAAGATGCTCGGCCTCCGGGTCAAGACGACGGCCAATCTCGGCGCCTATCTCTCGACCTTCTCGTCCTCGGTGCCGACCTATCTCTACGCGCCGCTGCTGTCGGGCCAATACGACATCCCGGCGATCTATGCCGAGGTCGACGCCGTCTATACCAACACCGCGCCGGTCGATGCCTATCGCGGCGCGGGCCGCCCCGAGGCGACCTTCGTGGTCGAGCGGCTGGTCGAGGTCGCGGCGCGCGAGCTCGGCAAGGACCCGGCCAAGTTCCGGATGCAGAACTACATCAGGAAGTTCCCGCACCAGACGCCGGTGATCATGATGTATGACGCCGGCAACTACGGCGCCTCGATGAAGAAGGCGCTGGAGATCATCGACTACAAGGGGCTCGGCAAGCGCAAGCGTGACTCCGCCCGCAAGGGCAAGCTGCGCGGCATCGGCTTCTCCTCCTATATCGAGGCTTGCGGCATCGCGCCTTCGGCTGCGGTCGGCTCGCTCGGCGCCGGCGTCGGCCTCTGGGAATCGGCCGAGGTCAGGGTCAATCCCGTAGGCACCGTCGAGGTGCTGACCGGCTCGCACAGCCATGGCCAGGGCCACGAGACCACTTTCGCGCAGCTCGTCAGCGACCGGCTCGGCATCCCGATCGACAACGTCTCCATCATCCATGGCGACACCGACAAGGTGCAGATGGGCATGGGCACCTATGGCTCACGCTCCGGCGCAGTCGGCATGTCGGCGATCGCCAAGGCCGTCGACAAGGTGATCGCCAAGGGCAAGAAGGTCGCAGCCTATGTGCTCGAGGCCGACGAGGCCGATATCGACTTCAAGGACGGCAACTTCCGGGTGAAGGGCACCGACAAGACGCTCGATTTCGGCTCCTGCGCGCTGCAGGCCTATGTCGCGCACAAGTTCAACGGGCAGGACCTTGAGCCGGGGCTGAAGGAGGGCGCGTTCTACGACCCGACCAACTTCACCTTCCCGGCCGGCGTCCATATCTGCGAGGTCGAGATCGACCCCGAGACCGGCATCACCAAGATCGAACGCTGGGCCGCCGTCGACGATTTCGGCATCGTCATCAACCCGATGATCGTCGAGGGCCAGGTCCATGGCGGCATCGCCCAGGGCGTCGGCCAGGCGCTGCTCGAAGGCGCCCGCTACAACGCCGACGGCCAGCTGCTGACCGCCAGCTTCATGGACTATTGCATGCCGCGCGCGGACGACCTGCCGTCCTTCGATGTCGGCATGACGGTGACGCCATGCCCCTCCAACCCGCTCGGCATCAAGGGCTGCGGCGAGGCCGGCGCCATCGCCGCGCCGCCGGCCGTGATCAACGCGATCACCGATGCGCTCGGCCATGAGGAGGTCGCCATGCCGGCGACGCCGCAAGTGGTCTGGCGCGCCGCGCAGAAGAGCATCAGGCGAATGGCCGCAGAGTGATCTGAAAGGACAAGAGATGTACGCTTTCACCTATCATCGCCCGGCCACGGCGCGTCAGGCCGCCGGCCTCCTCGCCAAGAAGGAAGACGCCAAGCTGCTGGCCGGCGGGCACACGCTGCTGCCGACGATGAAGCAGCGGCTGGCCTCGCCGACGCATCTGGTCGATCTCGCCGCCTGCGCCGATCTCAAGGGCATCGAGCGCAAGGGCCGCAACATCGTCATCGGCGCGATGACGACCCATGCCGAGGTGGCTGAATCGGCCGTGGTGCAGGAGGCGATCCCGGCGCTCGCCTATCTCGCCGCCCATATCGGCGATCCGCATGTGCGCCATCGCGGCACGATCGGCGGCTCGGTCGCCAATAACGACCCGGCCGCGGATTATCCTGCCGCCTTGCTGGCGCTGGGGGCCACCGTCGTCACCAACAAGCGCAAGCTTTCGGCCGAGGAGTTCTTCACCGGCCTCTACGAGACGGCGCTGGACGAAGGCGAGGTCATCACCAGGGTCTCGTTCCCGCTGGTCTCGAAGGCGGGCTACGCCAAGTTCCGGAACCCGGCCTCGCGCTATGCGCTGGTCGGCGTCTTCGTCGCAAAGCGCGGCTCCGAGACCTGCGTCGCAATCACCGGAGCGGGCGAGGGCGGCGTCTTCCGCTGGCCGGAAGCCGAGGCGGCGTTGAAGGCGCGCTTCGCTGTGAAATCGCTCGACGGGCTGAAAGCCTCCGCCAAGGGCATCAATGCCGACATGCATGCCGACGCCGAATACCGCGCCCATCTGATCGGCGTGATGGCGAAGGAAGCCGTCGCCAGGGCGACGGGCAAGTAGCCCGGCTGCGGCGTCCGTCGCGCTTTTCCGGGTTCGACGAGCGCCGGCCGTCATTGCGAGCGTCAGCGAAGCAATCCAGGGGTCTCACGCAGTCCCCCTGGATTGCTTCGTCGCTGCGCTCCTCGCAATGACGGTTCGACTCGACGGAATCGTTTCCGGCAATTTGCGAAGGTGCACATGGACAAGACCGTCATTGCCGCCCCCGAGGCGCCCGAAGCCGCCGGCGGCTATGCCCAGGCCCTGCTGGTTTCGGGCACGTCGCGCCAGCTCTATATCAGCGGGCAGATCCCGAGCACGCGCGACGGCGTCGTGCCGGACAGCTTCGCCGAGCAGTCGCTGCTGGCCTGGCGCAATGTCGAGGCGCAGCTCCATGCCGCCGGGCATGACGCTCGACAACCTCGTCAAGGTCACGACCTTCCTGTCGGACCGGCGCTACGCGGCGGAAAGCCGCCGGACGCGCAAGGAAATCCTCGGTGACCGCAAGGTCGCGCTCACCGTGATCGTCGCGGGTATTTTCGACGAGGCCTGGCTCCTGGAGATCGAAGCGATCGCCGCGGCCTGAGCCAATCGGATGCCGGCGTCAGTAGAAGAACCGCTCCTCGACGATCTTGCCGTCCTTCACGGTATAGAGGCCGATCTCCGCCATCTTGCGCCGCTCGCCGCTCTCCTTGACCGTGACGTCGAAATAGAAGCGCACGGCGAACTGGTCGCCGTTCAGGAACGGTCCCTCGGTCGTGAACTCGTGCACCTCGTGATTGGCGACCCACCATTCGCCCTTGGCCTTCACCGCGTCCTTGCCGCTGCAGGCGGACATCGGGCCTTCCATGTTCTCATAGCTGGCGATGTCGTCGGCATTGTAGCGTTCCGCCGCCTCGTCATGCTTGCCGGCCTTGAGCAGCTCGGTGAAATCCTGTGCGAGAGCCTGTGTCGTCATATCAACCTCCTTAGTCCCGATGCCGTGGCCGGCATCGCGGCGCGATCCTTCCACCTCCCTGTCGCCAGAGCATGACAGCAGCCCTGCCCGACATGCCCAACCGCTTCGAGTTTTCGCCATCCTGCACTAAAGGTCGCGCATGCCTGAAACCGCTCCGCTTCCCGCCTCCATCGACGCCACCCTCACGCTGCTGCAATCGCAGGGCTATGTCGCCGACCGGGCGCTGGCGACCGTGCTGTTCCTCGCGCTCCGGATGAAGCGGCCGCTGCTGCTCGAGGGTGAGGCCGGCACCGGCAAGACCGAGATCGCCAAGGTGCTCGCGTCCGGGCTCGGGCGCCGGCTGATCCGGCTGCAATGCTATGAGGGGCTCGATCTCGCCTCGGCGGTCTATGAGTGGAACTATGCCGGCCAGATGATGGCGATCCGGCTGGCGGAGGCGGGCGGCGCGGCCGGCGACCGTGACCGGCTCGAATCCGACATCTTCTCCGAGCGCTATCTGGTGAAGCGGCCGCTGCTGCAGGCGCTGGAGCCGCAGGAGGGCGGAGCGCCGATCCTGCTGATCGACGAGCTCGACCGCACCGACGAAGCTTTCGAGGCCTTCCTGCTCGAGGTCCTTGCCGATGCGCAGGTGACGATCCCCGAGCTCGGCACGATCAAGGCGGCGGAACCGCCGATCGTGATCCTGACCTCGAACCGCACGCGCGAGATCCACGACGCCCTCAAGCGCCGCTGCCTCTATCACTGGGTCGGCTATCCCGACACCGCGCGCGAGCTCGCGATCCTCAAGGCGCGCGCGCCGGAGGCGCCGGCCAGGCTCGCCCGGCAGGTCGTCTCCTTCGTGCAGGCGATCCGCAAGGAGGAGCTGTTCAAGGCGCCGGGCGTCGCCGAGACGCTGGACTGGGCGAGCGCTCTGGTCGAGCTCGACGCGGTGGCGCTCGACCCGGCCATCGTCTCCGACACGCTCGGCGCCCTGCTGAAGTACCAGGACGACATCCAGGCGATGCAGGGCTCGAAGGTGAAGGAGCTGCTGGATCAGGTGAAGGCGGAGGCGCGGGCGTAGGGGACTCGTCATTCTCGGCGGAGCGGAGCGCAGACCCGAGAATCTCCTGCAGGATGGAGCTGGTTTCCGAGATGCTCGGGTCAAGCCCGAGCATGACGCGCTGCAACTGGAGCAGACCATGAACGACGACATCAAGGCGATCGAGGCCGCGACCTGGACCTATCTCGACGGGCTCTACGAGGGCGATGTCGAGAAGCTCGGCCAGGTCTTCCACCCGTCCAGCGCGCTGACCCAATCGCTCGAGGGCGAGCTCAAGATCGTGCCGCGGGCCGAGTGGTTCGAGGCGGTGCGCAACCGGGCCTCGCCGAAGGCGGCGGGCCTCGCGCGCGGCGACCATGTCCTGACCATCGACCTCGTCGGCCCGTCGCTGGCGCTGGTCAAGGTCAAGTGCCAGATGCCGCCGCGCTATTTCACCGACCTGCTCTCCTTCGTGAAACTCGATGGCAAATGGGTCGTGGCGCAGAAGGTTTTTATGACCGAGACGGCATGAGGTCGGCATCACCGTGACCGGCAAGCTGCCCGAGAACATCGTCTATTTCGCCCGGGCCCTGCGCATCGCCGGCGTGCCGGTCGGCGCCGGCGCGGTGGTCGAGGCGGTCGAGGCGCTGGCCGATGGCGCGCTCGGCGGGCGCGAGGACGTCTATTGGGTGCTGCATGCGATCTTCGTGAAGCGCCACGAGGACAGTGCGGTCTACGATCAGGCCTTCCGGCTGTTCTGGCGGCGGCGCAACCTGATCGAGAAGATCATGGCGCAGATGTCGCCGGTTTCGCCCGGTGGCGACAGCCAGCCCGAGAAGGCCGAGGCCGGTGCCTTGCGGGTCGCGGAGGCCTTCGCGCCGCCACGCGACGAGCGCGAGGAGCCGGTCGAGCTGACCGAGCTCTCGGCAAGGCTGACGGTCTCCGACCGCGAGCTGTTGAAGTCGCGCGATTTCGCGCAAATGAGCGCGGCCGAGATCGCGAGGGCAAAGCAGCTCATCGCCGAGCTGCGCCTGCCCGACGACACCGTGCCGACGCGGCGTTTCCAGGCTGCCCATGCCGGCGCCCGGATCGACCCGCGCCGAACCTTCCGGCGCTCGCTCAGGGGCGGGGGAGGCTCGATCGATCTCGCCTTCCGCGAGCGTGCCGAAATCCATCCGCCGGTGGTCGCGCTTGTCGATATCTCGGGCTCGATGGCCGAGTATTCGCGGATCTTCCTGCATTTCCTGCACGCCGTCACCGAGAAGCGCCGGCGCGTGCATTCCTTCGTCTTCGGCACGCGGCTGACCAATGTCACCCGCATGCTGCGGGCGCGCGATCCCGACGAGGCGCTGGCGCTCGCCGGCAAGGCTGCGCCCGACTGGGAAGGCGGCACACGCATCGCCGATGCGCTGCACAGCTTCAACCGGGTTTGGTCGCGGCGGGTGCTCTCAGGGGGAGCGGTGGTGCTGCTCTTCACCGACGGGCTGGAGCGCCATCTCGACGGAGAGCTCGGTTTCGAGATGGACCGGCTGCGCCGCTCCTGCCGCCAGCTCGTCTGGCTCAACCCGCTGCTGCGCTTCGACGCCTTCGAAGCGCGCGCCAGCGGCATCCGGGCGATGCTGCCCCATGTCGACTCGTTCAGGCCGATCCACAACCTCGCGGCGATGACCGATCTCTGCGCTGCGCTCTCGCCGGACGCAGACCGGAGAAGCGATCCGCGCCTGTGGTTGAAGAAGGCGGGGTGAGGCATGATCTCTAGGGAATCCCGGCAGGAGATCCAGTCATGATCAGCACCGACACCGACATCCTCGCCACCGCCGAAGCCTGGGCCAAGGCCGGGCGCGGCGTCGCGCTTGCCACCGTGATCGAGACCTGGGGCTCGGCCCCGCGGCCGGTCGGCTCGCATCTGGTGATCGACGGGGAAGGCAATTTCCTCGGCTCGGTCTCGGGAGGCTGCGTCGAGGGCGCGGTGGTGGAGGAAGCCTCCGACGTCATCGCTGACGGCAAGGCGCGCACGCTCGAATTCGGCGTCGCCGACGAGACGGCCTGGAAGGTCGGGCTCTCCTGCGGCGGGCGCATCAGGGTCTATGTGGAAAAGGTGAACTGATGGCCTCCTGGGAAACCCTCTTCGCCTTCGCGACGCTGACGCTGATCGTCGCCTATTTCCCTGGACCGGCGCTGCTCTATACGGCCGCGCAGACCATCGCGCATGGCAGGAAGGCCGGCCTGATGGCGATGCTCGGCATCCATCTCGGCTGCTATGTCCACGTCTTCGCCGCAGCCTTCGGCCTCTCGGCCGTGTTCAAGCATGTGCCGGAGCTCTATCTCGCGGTGAAGCTCATCGGCGCGCTGTACCTGGTCTGGCTCGGCATCGACATGATCCGCTCCAGGCTCGGCGCGGCTGAGCCGCAGGCGCTCGCGCCGTCGAAGACGGTGCGCCGGGCGCTGACCGATTCCTTCATCGTCGAGGTGCTCAACCCGAAAGTGGCGTTGTTCTTCATCGCGCTGCTGCCGCAATTCGTCGACCCGGCAGGCTCGCTGCCGGTCTGGGCGCAGTTCCTGATCCTCGGCATGCTCGTCAATTTCGCCTTCTCCTCGGCCGATCTCGTCACCGTCTTCGGCGCGACGCTTGTGATGAAGACGATGAAGGCGAGCCGCGCCGGTTTCGCGCTCGGGCGCTGGCTCGGCGGCTCGCTGATGATCGGACTCGGCATCAAGCTCGCGACCGACAAGGGCTGACGCGATGGATCTGTCGCTGCTCTCCGCGCTGAACGCCGAGCGCGCCGCCCGCCGCGCGGCTGTGCTGGTCACCGATACCGGCTCAGGCGCGCAGCGGCTGGTGAAAGCTGCCGACCTCGCCGCCGATCCCTTGGCCGAGCTGCTCGACAAGCAGTTGCGCACCGGCAAGAGCGGCACCGTGGAGGCTGGCGGAAACAGCTACTTTCTGACCGTGCAGGCGCCGCCGCCGCGCGTGATCGTCACCGGCGCCGTGCATATCTCGCAGGCCATGGCGCCGATGGCGAAGCTGCTCGACCTCGATCTCGCGATCATCGACCCGCGCGCGGCTTTCGCGACGCCGGAGCGCTTTCCCGATGTCACCTTGCTGACCGAATGGCCGGACGCCGCGCTCGCCTCGCTCGGGCTCGATTCCTACAGCGCTTTCGTGGCGCTGACCCATGATCCCAAGATCGACGATCCCGGGCTGGAGGCGGCCTTGCGCTCCGATTGCTTCTATATCGGCGCGCTCGGCAGCCGGAAGACGCATGGCAGGCGCCTCGAGAGGCTGACGGCGGCCGGGTTCGATGAGACGACGCTCGGCCGCATCCATGCGCCGATCGGGCTTGATATCGGCGCGGTCTCGCCGGCCGAGATCGCGCTCGCCATCCTCGGCGAGATCATCAGCACATTGCGCGGCCCGCGCCGGCCGAAGCCATGAAGTTCGGCTCGATAGCGGTCTCCGAGGCGGCCGGATCCGTCGCCGCGCATTCCGTGCGCGCCGGCGACGTGATCGTCCGCAAGGGCGCGACGATCACGCAGGAAGATGTCCGCCGCCTCACGGCCGCCGGCGTCAGCGAACTCGTTGCCGTTTGGCTCGAGGCCGGCGATGTCGACGAGAACGAGGCGGCGGAGCGGCTGGCAAGAGCGCTTGCCGGGCGCGGCGTCGTCACCGAGGCGCCCTTCACCGGGCGGGTCAATCTCTTCGCCGCGGCGGCCGGGATATTGACGCTCGATGTCGCGGCGCTCGACGCCTTCAACGCCATCGACGAGGCGATCACCGTCGCGACGCTGCCGGCGCTGAAGGCGGTCGTCGCCGGCGAGATGGTGGCGACCGTGAAGATCATTCCCTATGGCGTCGCCAGCGACCGCGTCGAGGATGCGCTGGGGCGGATCGGCGCGGTCAAGCCGATCGCGATCACCGAATACCGGCTCGCTTCGGTCGCCGTCGTCTCGACGCTGCTGCCCGGCCTGAAGCCCTCGGTGGTCGACAAGACGTTGCGGGTGATGTCCGAACGCGTCGCACCGGCCGGCGCGCAGGTCGTGTCCGACGAGCGCGTGCCGCATCAGGCCGCGCCGCTTGCCGTGGCGATCCGCGAGGCGGTGGCGGGGCCGGCCGAGCTCGTCGTCGTCTTTGGCGCGTCCGCGATCACCGACCGCCGCGACGTGATCCCGCAGGCGCTGATCGAGGCGGGGGGGCGCATCGAGCATCTCGGCATGCCGGTCGACCCCGGCAACCTCCTGCTGATCGGCGAGCTCGACGGCAAGCCGGTGATCGGCGCGCCCGGCTGCGCCCGCTCGCCCAAGGAGAACGGATTCGACTGGGTGCTGCAGCGCTGCCTCGCGGGCATTCCGGTGACGCGGGCCGACGTTCAGAAAATGGGCGTGGGCGGCTTGCTGATGGAGATCGTCTCGCGGCCGCAGCCGCGTGCGCCGGGCCACGCGGCGACGGCGCCGGTCGCCGGGCTGGTGCTCGCGGCCGGTCGGTCGACGCGCATGGGCGAGCGCAACAAGCTGCTGCAGCCGGTGCGCGGCGAGACGCTGGTCCGTCACGCGGTCAAGGCGCAACTGGCGTCCCGCGCCGCGCCGGTGCTGGTCGTCACCGGGCACCAGCAGGACGAGATCAGGGCCGCGCTCGCCGGCCTCGATGTGACATTCGTCCACAATCCCGATTTCGCCACGGGGCTTGCCGGCTCGGTCAAGGCCGGGATCGCGGCCCTGCCGGCCGATGCGCCCGGCGTGGTGGTGTCGCTCGCCGACATGCCGAACGTCACGCCGCAAGTGATCGACCGTCTGGCCGAGGCCTTCGCGGATCGCCCGGATGCGCCGGCCGTGGTGCCGACATTGTTCGGCCAGCGCGGCAATCCCGTGCTGTTGTCCCGGGCGCTGTTTACCCGGGTCGAACGGCTGACGGGAGACGAGGGCGCACGACGCCTGCTCGATTCCGCTGGCGAGGCGATCGTCGAGGTGCCGCTCGACGATCCCGCCATCGCGCTGGATGTCGATACGCCGGAGGCGTTGAAGGCGCTGGCGGGGTAGGCTTCTGCCGATCTCATCGCCGCCAGTGCAGGCCCAGCGTCGCATAGGCTTCCGACGACCGGTGGTTCGTCCGCTGCCAGCCGCCGGCGAGCCGCCAGGTCAGGCCGAAAAGCCTCAGGCCGGTCAGATGAAGCCCGACCCTGAGCTTGTGGTAGCCGTCCTGCCGGTAGAGCTCGATCTCGGGGCCGGCATAAAGATCCTGCCTGATCGCCCAGCCCGGTGCGACCCGCAGCCAGGCGCGCCGGTCGAGCGAGGAGAGATAGGCGGCGGCCTGCACCATCGTCGTTCCGGTGGGTCTCGCCCAGAGGTCGGCCTGCAGGCGCGGGCCCATCCTGACGATGTAGGACGAGGCGTTCCACTGCTCCCGATACTCGGCTTCGACATCCGGGCCGGCATAGAGAGCGATAAAGTTATCGCCGAAGCGCCATTCATAGCCGAACAGCGCCTGACTCTCGGCCTTGTAGGCGATACCGCGCGGGCGGGTGCGGCTCGCTCCTTCGCGGGCGGCTCCGATCTTCATGAGCGTGCGGAAGCCGCTGGCATCGAGCCCAGCGCCACCCCAGGCCTGCTTGATGCCGATCGTCGCCAGCGTCTTCGAGGCCCCGGCCTCGAGCGAGCCGAAGAGCACGGCCGAGACCGGAGAGGGCGGGGAGAAATCATCATCCTCCGCCAGCGCGGGCGCGGCGACGAGCACACCGGCCAGAGCAGCCAGCCGGGCTCTCCCCAACTCCGCGCAACGACAAGCCACGCACGCCCCCGGAACTCACGCCGCCAGCCATTGCAGGCTGCCGTCACACGTCAGAATTGCAGCAGCTTGGCCGCAGGATGGCAAGGTTTTGTTAACCAAGCGGGCGCAGCCTCGGGAAATCGGCTAAGCTTTCATCGCATCGCGACGAGGGAGGTGGCGATGGTGTCAGAGGATTTCATCCGGCAGCTCAAGGGCTACGGTCTGACGACGGCGACGATCCTCTATCGCATGCCGGATCATCCCAGCGTGCTGCAGACCTTCATCTGGCAGCAATATGATCTGGCGCCGAGGTTTCCGGCCCTGCACGATTTTCTCGATTTCTGGAAGCGGGAGCTCGACGGCCCGCTGCATTCGGTCGTCGTCGCGCATGCGCGGCTTATCCGGCCGGCAGAGATCGTGAACGTGAACGGCGTGCTGACCTTGCATTGAGCGTCTGCGCCGCTGGAGCTTGTTGCACGAAGCGGGGGCGTGCTAGGCCGCAGCTTCCGCCACGGCCCGGCCACGACGCTTGTCATCTCCTCTACGCACATCCGGACTTCTCACTGCCCTTGCCAGCCTGCCCGGGGACCGGATCTCGGTCGCATCGATCGTCGCCGCGCTGAAGGACCGGACCTACGCGCTGCTCGTGGTCCTGCTCGGCCTGCCGAATTGCCTGCCGATGCCGCCGCCGATCCCGCTGGTCTGCGGGCTGGTGCTCGCCTTCGTCGCCGCGCAGATGCTGGCCGGGCGCGCCATGCCCTGGCTGCCGCAAGGGCTGCTCGGAAAGACCATCGGCAAGCCGGAACTGGCGCGGGCGGTGTCGCGCGCCTTGCCTCCGCTGGTCAGGCTGGAGCGGATCTCGCGGCCGAGGCTGACCATGCTGGGCGGGGCCGTCGCGATCCCGATCCTCGGCCTGTTGATCCTGGTGCTGGCGCTCGGACTGGTGGTGTCGGCCCCTTTCATCGGGCAGATCCCGCTTGGTCTCGCCGTTTGCCTGGTCGGGCTTGGGCTGGTCGAGCGTGACGGGCTGTTCATCATCGCCGGCGCGCTGGTCGGGGCGGGCGGGCTGCTGCTGAGCGCCGGCTTCGCCTATGCGATCGTGAGCGGGATCTCGGGCCTCTTCTTCTGAGCCGCGACTTCACGCCGCGGCAAGGCTGTCGGCGAAGGGCGCGTCGAGAGTGAGAAGCCGGTCGATCTCGTCGGGCGAGACCGCTTTCGAGAACAGGAAGCCCTGCAGCTCGTGACAGCCGATCGCCTGCAGGAAGCGGTGCTGCTCGGTGGTTTCGACACCTTCCGCGCAGACCCGCAATCCAAGCGCCCGGCCAAGATGCACCACCGAATGGACGAGGATGGCAGATTCGCCCGTGGTCTCCATGTACTCGAGGAAGGAGCGGTCGATCTTGATCTTGTCGAAGGCGAAGCGCCGCAGATAGATCAGGCTGGAATAGCCGATGCCGAAATCGTCCAGCGCCAGGCCGATGCCATGGGCGCGCAGGTCCATCAGCGCGGTTTCGGCCGCGTCTGCGTCCTCGACGACGACGCCCTCGGTCAGTTCCAGCTCGAGGCGCGCCGGATCGAAGCCGGTCTCCTCGATGATGCGGATGACGTTGCGGACGAAATCCTTGTGACGGAACTGGACCGGCGAGATGTTGACCGCGAGCTTGAGGCGATCCCAGCGCTTCGCCTCCAGGCAGGCGCGGCGCAGCACCCATTCGCTCAACGGCACGATCAGGCCGCGCTCCTCGGCGATGCCGATGAATTCCGAGGGCGGGACCATGCCATGGACGGGGTGGGGCCAGCGCACCAGCGCCTCGACGCCCGTGATGGTCGAGCCATCGACGGAAACCTGGGGCTGGAAATGCAGGAGCAACTCGTCGTTGGCGATGGCCTTGCGCAGATCGTCCTCGACCAGGCGCTTGAGCTGCAGCGAGCGGTTCATCCGCGCCTCGAAGAAGGAATAGCGGTTCCGCCCCTCGTTCTTCGACTGATAGAGCGCGGTGTCGGCGAGCTTCAGCAGGGTCTCGCGGTCACTGCCGTCCTGCGGTGCGAGCGCGATGCCGATCGAGCAGCCGATGATGGTATCGATCCCCATCAGGTCGAAGGGCCGGGTCAGCGCTTCGAGAATGCGTTCGCCCAGGGCGGCGCAGCCGGCCGCGTCCTGGAGATTGGTCTGGATGATGCCGAATTCGTCGCCCCCCAGGCGAGCGACCGTATCTCCCGCGCGCATCATTCCGGCGAGGCGGTCGGCGACCTGCCTGATGAGCTCGTCGCCTGCCGTGTGGCCATAGGTGTCGTTGACGGCCTTGAAGCGATCGAGGTCGAGCAGCAGGACCGCGATCCCGGTCTTGGTGCGGCCGAGCTGCGCGAGCTCCTGATCGAGCCTGAGATCGAAGGTGCGGCGGTTCGGCAGCAGCGAGAGCTCGTCATGGGCGGCGAGCCGCTGGATCTGGCGCTCGCGCAGGCCGATCTCGCTGGCGGCGCCGCGCAGGCGCTGGATGACGTAGACGAAGATCGCCGCGAAGATGATGCCGACGCCGACCAGCGCCCAGGCGAATTGCTGGATCATGGCGTCGCCGGGCCTTTCCGGCGTCCAGCTCAGCCACGCCTTGACGCTCTGATCGGGCGCGAAGATTTCGCGACGCAGCAGCGGGTCGGCCGGCATGTCGCGGACCACCCTGACATCCGGGACGCGGTAGCGGACTGCCAGTTCTGCGAGCATGGGCGCGGTCACGGACCGGTAGCCGACCATGAAGACCCGGCGCGCCGGCTGCGTCTCCTCCAGGCCCGGCAGCGCGGTCAGCTCCGCGATCATCAGCGCCACCGTCGCATGCCCGTCATCGACGAGCTTCAGGCTCATCGCGTCGCGTTTGGCGCCGGCGATTTCCGTCCCGGTCGCCCCGCCTTGCGGCTTCTCGGCGCCAGGGATCGCATGGCTGAAATGCCTGAGCCCCTCATAGCCGGGCTGGCCGGCCGGCTTGCCGCCCTCGACGCCGGCGAGCACCTGCCCGGTCGCTGTCACGAGATAGGCGCCGTCGAATTCGAGGAAGCGGTTGCTGAGCTTGGTGAAGGCCCATTGCAGCGCGTTGGCCGGCACGCCGGGATTCAGCACGAGTTGCAGCGCGCCGGCCGCGGCAAAGTTTTCGAGGCGGAGGCGGCGCAGCCGCACCTGACTTTCGATGGCCGCCTCGACACGGTCGCGCTGCCGCACGGCTTCGGTTCGGTTGGCCTCGTGGGTGATCGCGAGCATCGCCGTCACGGCGGCGACAATGACCAGCACGAATGCGCAACCCAGCGTCGCGACAGTGCTGGTGAGCATGCGCGCCGAGGAGTCCGCGTTGGTCGTCTTCGCGACAGGGGGCGAATGCATCAGCTGTCTCAGAGGGCCGTCAGTATCGGCACTCTTGCAGCGGTTTGTTGATATCCCGTTGCCAGCCAAGCGTGTGGTCGGAGAAATTCAGGCAGAAGTTGGTCCGTAGGGCGGGCGCGGAATCGCGGTGTGGGCGGCCCGCAGCGCGGCAGACCAGCGCTCGCGCAGATCGTGGAAATAGGGCTCCCCGGCCTCGATGCGGCGATTCAGCTCGGGCTCGTCGGCATCGCGACGCATGACGATGATGTCGATGGGCAGGCCGACGCCGAGATTGGAGCGCATGGTCGAATCCATGGAGATCAGCCCGACCTTCAAGGCGTCGTAGAGATCGGTCTTGAAGGTCACGGCCCGATCCAGGATCGGCTTGCCGTATTTGTGCTCGCCAATCTGCAGGAAGGGCGCGTCCATGCCGCATTCGATGAAGTTGCCGGCGCCATAGACCATGAAGAGCCGCATCGGCTGGCCCTTGATCTGGCCGCCGAACAGCATCGAGACGTCGAACTTGAGGCCTGCGTCCTTCAGGGCCGGGCCGTCCATGTCGCGCACGGCACGGATCGCGCGGCCGACGAGCTGGGCTGCGCGGAACAGGGAGGCGACGCTCTGCAACGTGTCGATCTCGCCGGTCTCGGCATTGGGCAGGCCTTCATGCAGCAGGCTGACGACCGACTGGGTGACGGAGAGGTTGCCCGCCGTCGCCAGCGCGAAGGTGCGTTCGCCCGGCCAGGAGAAGACATGAAGCTTGCGGAAGGTCGAGATGTCGTCGAGCCCGGCATTCGTCCGGGTGTCGGCGATCATCACCAGACCGTCCTGCACAAGTAGTCCGGCGCAATAGGTCACGGGCTTTCAGTCCTTCGGGTTGGCGGTTGCGGGTGCGCCTTGCAATCCCGGACGCCTCGGCATCGGCTGCTATCAGGCGATTGCGACAGCCGCAATCACGGCGTCACTGGCCGGCGAACCGGCCGTTCGTGTCGCGCGCGCTGACGAGCACGGCGAGATTCTCGCCACTGCCGCCCTTGCGCGCGCCGCGCACCGGGGCGGCGTCGGCGAAATCGAGCCCCGCGGCGATGCGGACATGGGTGTCGATCGGGCACAGGCCGTTGGCGCAGTCGAAGCCGATCCAGCCATAATCGTCGAGATGAACCTCGGCCCAGGCATGGGCTCCTTCGGCATCCGGCAAGGCCTCGGCATGCGCGACATAGCCGGAGACATAGCGAGCAGGGAGGCCGAGCTGCCGGGCACAGGTCATGAAGACATGGGTCAGGTCCTGCGGGATGCCGTTGCGCGCCGCGAAGGCCGCGGCCGCGCCGACCCCGGTGCGCTGGCCTGAGCGGTCGCAGGAGAGCGCGGCGTGCAGCGCCTCCGTCAGCGCATGCATCTTGGCGAGCGGCGCCGCATCGTTGCGTGTCGCGGCGACGGCGAAGTCGCGTAGCGCGTCGTCCGGCGCGGTCAGCAGCGTGTCGCGCCGGAAGACCTCGGGTGGCACGCGCTCGATCGCGCCGCGCACGACGCCGGCGAGGTCGATCGTCTCGATCTCGCCGTCGACCTGGATCGACATCCCGGAAATCGGACCGTCGGCATAGAAGGTGTGGGTGATGTTGCCGAATGGGTCCTGGCCGGTGCGAAGCCGGCCGTCGATATTCGGCTCGATCCGCCAGGACATCACATGCTGCCCGTCATGATCGCGCGGCGTGAGCCGCAGGATCTGCGTGATCTGCCGCGCTGGCTCGTCATAGGCATAGGTGATCGAGTGGGAGATCCGGATCCGCATGGCTGCTTGCAGTCTCGACGCGCGAGGAAGTCTCGGGTTCCTGTCTTAGCTTCCGTCCGTGGGGCAGGCGAGCCCGGCCGTCCGGCTCATTGCAGATATTGCTCCGAGATAGTGACGCCGAGGCGGCCGTTCTCGCCGATGAAATCCGAGATGAATTCGTGCAGCCCGCGCTGGAAGATGCTGTCGATGCGGGTATTGGACAGCGAGGACAGCGTCTTGCGCGCCTGGCGTTGGGCCGGGCCCTGGCGGCCATAGGCGTCGCCGAGCGCGTCGAGGAAGCGCGAGATGTTCTCGTAGCAGCTCGCCAGCGAGCGCGGCATGCGGCGGTTGAGGATCAGGAGGTCGGCGATCAGCAGCGGCTTCACCGCCTCGCGATAGACCCAGTGATAGGCAGTGAGCGCCGAGACTTCGCGCAGCATCGTGGTCCACTGGAAATAGTCGAGCGAGCCGCCGACCTGCTCGTTCTCCGGTAGCAGGACATGGTATTTGACGTCGAGGATGCGGGCGGTGTTGTCGGCCCGTTCGACATAGACGCCGAGCCGCGAGAACCAGTAGCCGTCATCGCGCAGCATGGTGCGGTAGGCCGAGCCGTCGAAGACCAGCGAGACGTTCTTGACCCAGTCGAGGAAGCGGGCGAATTCCTCGCGGTCCATGCGCTTCTTCTCGAAGCGCTGGAGCTCGAGCCAGGCGCCGTTCAGCGCGTCCCACATTTCCGAGGTCAGCGCCGTGCGCACCGCGCGGGCATTGGAGCGCGCCAGCGCGAAGCAATTGCGGATCGAGGTGGGGTTGTCGGGGTTGAAGGTCAGGAAATCGCAGACATTGCGCTCGTTCGCCTCGCCATAGGCCTTGGCGAAGGTCTCCTCGCAGCCGGCGGTCGAGACCGCGCTGTGCCATTCGCTGCCGGCGCCGCCATAGGAGGAGGGCAGGTTGGTGAGCCTCGTCGTCGCGTCGAGGATGCGCGCGAGATATTCGGCTCGTTCGACATAGCGCGAGACCCAGTAGAGGCTGTCGGCGGTGCGCGAGAGCATGATCAGTTCCGGCCTTTTCGCGATGCGCGGGGGAGGGGTCTCAAGTCGGATGTGCTGAACCTCGCCATGACCGTCATGCATCGATCACCCAGGTGTCCTTGGTGCCGCCGCCCTGGCTGGAATTGACCACGAGCGAGCCCTCCTGCAGCGCGACGCGGGTCAAGCCCCCCGGCACGCAGGAAATGCCGTTGGCGCCGGAGAGCACATAGGGGCGCAGGTCGACATGGCGCGGGGCGACGCCGGAGGCGACGAAGGTCGGGCAGGTCGAGAGCGCCAGCGTCGGCTGGGCGATGAAGCCTTCGGGCTGGGCCTTCAGCTTGCGCCGGAAGGTCTCGATCTGCGCCTTGTTGGCATGCGGGCCGACCAGCATGCCGTAGCCGCCCGAGCCGTTGACCTCCTTGACGACGAGCTTCTCGAGATTGTCGAGCACATAGGCGTTCGCTTCCGGCTCGCGGCAGCGGAAGGTCGGGACGTTCTTCAGGATCGGCTCCTCGCCGGTGAAGAATTTCACGATCTCGGGCATGTAGCTGTAGACCGCCTTGTCGTCGGCGACGCCGGTGCCGACGGCGTTCGCCAGCGTGACGTTGCCGGCCTTGTAGGCGCCGATGATGCCGGGCACGCCGAGCACGGAATCGCCGCGGAAGACCAGCGGGTCGATGAAATCATCGTCGATGCGCCGGTAGATCACGTCGACGCGCTTGGGCCCCTGTGTCGTGCGCATGTAGACGACGTCGTCCTTGACCAGCAGGTCGGAGCCCTCGACCAGCTCGACGCCGAGCTTGTCGGCCAAAAACGAGTGCTCGTAGAAGGCCGAATTGTACTGGCCGGGCGTGAGCAGGCAGATCGAGGGATCGGAGGAGGCGCTGCGCGGCGCGACCGAGCGCAGGGTCGCCAGAAGCTGGTCGGGATAATTGTCGACCGGGGCGACGCGATGCATCGCGAAGAGCTCGGGAAAGAGCCGCAGCATCACCTCCCGGTTCTCCATCATGTAGGAGACGCCGGACGGCGTGCGTGCATTATCCTCCAGCACGTAGAAGGTGTCGGCGTCGACGCGGACGATGTCGATGCCGGCGATATGGCAATAGATGCCGTGCGGCACCTGGAAATCGACCATCTGCAGCTGGTAGCAGGCGTTGCGATAGACCAGGTCGGCCGGGATGATGCCGGCCTTCAGGCACTCCTTGGAGCCGTAGACATCGGCGAGGAACATGTTCAACGCGGTGACGCGCTGGCGCAGGCCCTTTTCGAGCTTGGCCCATTCCGGCTTGGTCAGGACGCGGGGAATGATGTCGAAGGGGATCAGCCGCTCGGTCGATTCCTCGTCGCCATAGACGGCGAAGGTGATGCCGATGCGCCGGAAGAACAGCTCCGCCTGGCTGCGGCGCAGAGCCAGCATCTCGGGGGGCGCCTCCTTGAGCCAGCGGTCGAGTGCATCATAGGCCGGCCGCAGCTCGGCTCCCGTGCCGCTCATCTCGTCGAATGCGACCATGCAGGCGTCTTTCCCCGTTTCGATCAGCCTATGCGCATTCCTGCGCAGAGGAAAAGAGGGGGAATGACAATGCCTTCGGCGCATCTGCCTAGCTCTTGGGCAGAGTGTCCGCGCCGACCCCGGCGGAGATAACGCCGGAACCGGCTGCGGCGTTCCGCAAGGGCGCCCGGTTTTAACCTGGGCCCAGCCTGCCAGGCTTCGCGCTGGCGGCGCGCCGACGCGGCGGTCAGATCAGCCCCAGCCCCCTGAAGCTGGCATGGCCATCGCGGCCGACGATGATGTGGTCGTGAATCGCCACGCCGAGAGGCTTAGCGATATCAACGAGTTCCCGCGTCATCTTGATGTCGGCGCCGGATGGCGTCGGGTCGCCGGACGGGTGGTTATGGACGAGGATGATGGCGGAAGCCGAGAGCTCCAGCGCGCGCCGCATGACCTCGCGCGGATAGACCGGGGTGTGGTCGACCGTGCCCGTCTGCTGCACCTCGTCGGCGATCAGCGTGTTCTTCTTGTCGAGGAAGAGGATGCGGATGTGTTCCTCCTCTCGAAGTTTCATAGATGCACCAAAAGCTTACGAGTCGCGTCCCCCAAACGTCCCTGCCGCGTCCCTCATGGCTTGTTCTCGCTACGTTTTGCGAGCCGGAGCTGAGCGACGCGGCTGGTCTGATCGATCGTCCCGCGGTTGTATCGAGCGCTGGTCTGGCGGTTCTTATGACCGGCCGACTTCATGACGTCGGTCTCCGTAGCGCCCAGGTCGTAAGCCTCTGTGATGGCCCCAGCGCGAGCGTCCATATTCCATACAGTCTTGGGAACGCCAGCCTTGTTGGCGATAGCGCGCCAACGATCGGTGAAATTCCTATGCTTGTATGGCTCGCGGGTTTTCTCCGCGATGATCATGGGGCCAATCCGCTTGTCGAGAGGAATGCGCGCAATCTCCTCCAACACGGCAGGGTGCAGCTTTAGGTCGTGCTCAACGGCGAAGCCGGTTTTGGTGTGGACCTTTCGCAGGACCATGTTCGTGTCGATGTCGGACCAAAGCAGGCCATTTACCCATCGACGACCGCGGTAATAGATTCCGCCTTCAGTCTCCGCGGGCTCCCATTCGCCGATCACGTCTTTTTGGCGCATGGCAAGTTCGAACTGCAGCGCGGTCGCCAACGCAACCGACGGCCAACCTTCAGTATGGGCGGTCTTGCGGACCGCATCGACGTGCGCAGCAGTCATCACAGCGGAGCGGGCCGGCGGCGAGGGAAAGCGGATCTTCGAAAGGATCGTATCCGCACGGAAGCAATCATCGTAGCCAAGCGTTACGCCGTAGCTGATTAGCTGGCGCACGGCGTCCAAGGCATGCTTGGCGCGCCATGGGCGGGCAGGGGCGTCGAGCGCCTTTGGGGCGCCGAATTGGCGGTGCCAGCGCTTGAAGTCGGGGCCTAGCAGCTTTGCTATCTGACGGGAGCCTACTGCCCCCTCGATGATGACAAGGGACTTGAGCACGTTTGCGCGGCTGTTCCATTTCATCGTTCGAAAAGGCGAGTCCTCGTTGGTTTGAAACAGCCGAGACAGGCTCAGCATCGTCCCGTCGTAGCCGGGCGCCGCATGCTGCCCTCGAGCCGCCCATGCGAGCATTTCCGCCTGTAGGAGATTGCAGCGCGCAGCGAGGGCCGAGCGGCCCTCCTGTGTGGCAGGATAGTGCAGGCGAACGGATGAGGGCCGGTAGCCGCGCTTGGCTAGATCGGCGCGCGCTTCCCAGTACTCGCGTACGGAGCCGTCCTTATTCCGCTTGCGCTTCAGGCCCGGAGAATCTGTCACTGCCAAACCTCAATGCCATCCGCCGCCGAGGGCAGGGCGCTTTGTCTGATGCCATGACGGCGGTCGAGAAACTCCCGAACCGCCGGCCAGTACCTACACCCTGTCAACGGGTCGATCCGCGGCAGGCCCTCCCGCTCCCAGACTGCTGAGAGGGAGTCCCACTTGACCGTGGGCTTCGGGCCGAGGATGCGCTGAGCGATAGCTTGCTCGGGCAAATACAGCGGCGAGTTATCGTTGGCTGCGGGCATTGGAGGCTCCAAGGACGAGAGCGAATGCCCTCTAATAGCCGAGTGGTTACATGGCCGAGTCAAGCTGCCAGCGGCGGCAGGCCATATCTCTTGATGACGTTTTCGAGCTCGCCGGTGTCCTTGCGGGCCTTGATGCCAATCTTGACGCCGAACACCTTGAAGTGAAGCTCTTCGGTAAGTTCGGGAGCCAGGACGCCTGTAGCGCGGCGCAAGGCTGCGAAGTCACGCTGGCCGATTTTCTCGGCCTGCGGGTCCGCATTCTCAAGGTTGTAGTTGATGTAGTAAGGACGCCCGTCGTACTCGCCACCCACGATCTGCGCCTTCGTCTTCAATACCCAGCCGTCACCCGCTCTCGTGACGACGTAATCGCTCTCGACGATCTCAAGTGTGTAGTCGCCGACTGGCAAAGGTGTGTAGCCGCATGGCGGTGCGTTAACTGTGCTGGCGATCATGGCGTTGCTCCTGCAGACAATTCGTTGTACCTCAATCAAATTGGTTGAGTCGCATCAAGTCGTCAAGCAGAAAGTTGCAGGTCACTCAAAATGATTATTTCGCCCGCTCAGTGCCGAGCTGCCCGCGGCCTTCTAGGCTGGTCGCAATCCGACCTAGCGCAAGCCGCCTCGGTATCGCGATCGACCCTTGCCCAGTTTGAAACTGCCAACAAAACGCCGATTGCCAACAACCTTGCAGCCATCCGCTCCGCCCTAGAGGCTGCGGGCGTCACCTTCCTCGTCGATGGAGAGGTAGCTACTGGCCTTGGAGTGGCGTTGAAGCATGCTTGAGCGCCTAGATGAGAGCCAACACCCTTACATCAGAGTGTTGCAGACCACCGATGACGGTCAAATTGTAGGCTACGGAACGTTCTACATTAAAGATCTTGGGACAATCCCAAGCGTCGGCGACTATTTAGCGGATATCAATAATCCAGACGATTATTATGCAAAGGTTGTTTATCAGAGGATATTCGTCACAGAGATTTTTGCCCCATCGTATTGGTTGCTCCTAACACGCCCCGCCGAGCCCAGCGAGATTACAAATGGCGTGGTGGAAACAACTCTGCTGGTGACGGATTATTATGAGGCGACTCAAAAGAACCCGGCCGACCCTTCGCTGCCGGAAAGGCTAAGGCAGTTGCTTGGATGGCCCACAAAAGCGAGGCGCATCAAGCCGAAGGTCCGCGACCCCGAAGACCCCGCCCCATGACTCAATCAACGGAGCGAGGTACTCGTCACGCTCAAGTCGGGATAGATTGCCCAGCGTTCCCTGCCCATTAATCGAAAGACCCGCTCGACTTCTTCAACCGGGCCGAGCATCGTGACGGTGGGGAAACGGGGCAATAATAATGAAAATCTTTACGGCGGCCGCAATAGCGGCGTGCGCGGCCGGCTGCATAGGCCCAAATCCAAATCTTGGCGTTGTCGACGTCGCGCAGGTTCCACCCGAACAGGCCGCAGCAGCGAGCACCGTACAGGTGCTTCCTTCACAGCCGCCGCGCTCTACGGTCATCGGGCCAGTGGAGGCGGCGTCCTGCAAAAACAAGATATGGGACCCGGACCCGTCAGAGGCTGACGCGCTTGCGCAGCTTCAAGTCAAAGCCGCCGCGCTGGGCGCAAAGGCCATCGTGGGGGTCTCATACTCGCCCGACGGAACGTCCCTCTGGACCAATTGCTGGTCCATCATCGTCGCCAAGGCAGTGGCCGTGAAGTAGTTCGGCGCCGCCAAGTGCGGCGAGTCGGAGGCCATTGACTCCCGCCCCACCACAAGGTGACGTGCCGTTGGGGGAGGGCACAATGGCTGAACAAGAAACAGAGGCGCCACGTGGCGCGGGCGAGATAGTCAATTGCGCCAAGCCACCGCGTGCGGAGAGGCAATTCACGAAGGATGCAGCACAGTCCAGCAAAGCCAGGATCGACGGCCTGCGAAAGGCGATCCGGGCCGTCAAACTCAAGCGAGCCAGGCCGCAGTCTTGAGCACCGGTGCACGGGGTCGCATCAGGCCGACGAACCACAGCTCGAGGCGCCGCCGCCTGGCTGGGAAGCTGAGCTAGAAGCAGAGTTAGAGCACCGCGAACGGAGCCACCGGACGACCATGTTGGCGCTCTTGGCCGTGGCGTTGGCCAGCGCCGTCCTAGCGTTGCTGTCTCGCCGCCTGGGGTGGGTTTAGGGCTGGCCGCTCAGTAGCCCACTGGGCGTGCCTATCGGCCTGCCAATGTCACCCCGCGCAGTGTCCGCTAGGAGCCTTGCTGCCTCGCCGTAGGCCCGCAGCGCGACGTAGATCGGCGCGTCGATCGGCACTTTCGCTTGCCAGGCGCCAACCTCCCGCCCCGCCCGTTCGATCTGCTCGACCAGTGCCCGGGCATCATATGGGGTGAAACTTCGTCCTGTGCGCTTGACCATGCCGCTCCTCCTTGCGAGAACAAACAAGGAACATTATCCCATGCGCAGGAGTCAAGTCATGGCTGTGGACGACGAGAACCGGCCCCCGGAGACGGTCACGGAAGCCGAGATTGACGCAGTCATTTACGAGTTCAAGGGCGACCCGCGAGCGGCCATCCGAGCACTGCTGCACGATCTCAAAATGCTGGCCGAGGATCACGCGGCGACGGTGTCAAAAGGCTATGTGAAGGGACAGCTTTGGGCAGTGCGGAAGTTTGGGTGAGGCTGGCGTTGATCGAAAGATGCCCTCGACTTCCCAACCGGGTCGAGCATCGTACCCGTGGAGGAAACGCGCAGGTGGGTACCCGAAAGTCAAGCGCTGGACTAACGCTTGGAACTTATCCCCGTTACCCACACTTGCCTACCATATGTCGTGTCCACAGTCTTTGCGGCACCCTAATCATTGACGGTAGAGCTAATGTGCGCAAGAAAAAGGCAGGGTCGCTTCCGCGGCCCTGCCTCGTCGATTGGGTGCCGTCCCGAGAGACAACCGCCACTACGTAGTGTGCAAACACGTGGTAGCGCGGCCATGAGGCTTTCTCAACTGAAGAAAGCGCATACCAATGTCGAAAAAGGAAGAGTACCGCCCGGGCGAGACTATTCGCCGGTCCGCCCAGGTGGAAATTGTCGGTCCGCGCGGTGGCCGTACCGGCGAGGAGCGTACGGTGGTGAAGGGTGAGCCCGCCCCTCCGACGCCCCGCCCCGGCATGAAGTTCGTCGAGGTCGATCGGACCAAACATCGGCGCTGAGACTACCGAGCGGCGGGGAAACCCGCCGCTCTATGACGACCTTTGCCCTTAAGCGCGCTCTGCGTTCAATATTCCTTGAGGTGCGGCGCGTCGTAGTCCGCTCCTTACCCTTGAACCAAATCATATTGGCTTAGATCGATGGAAATTCAGCAACGATTTTGGCAAGCTTATGTCGATTTAGTTCGCGACGCGTATTATGCTAACTGCTATAGATCGAGAACAGAGGCGACTGATTGGCAAATCAGCGTGTTTTCGGCGCTACTCTCAAGCGCTTCAATTGCAGGCTGGGCGATATGGCGAGAACTAGCAATGTTATCGGGAATCGTGATTGCTTTATCTCAAGTTATCCAAGTTGTCAGGCCATATATGCCTTTTCGAAAAAGATTAGTTTCACTAAATAAATTCGCCCCAGAGCTTGATGCACTTGCAATAGTTGCTGAAGGAGATTGGTTTTTTATTAGTCGAGGTGAGATGACTGAGGTTGAGATTCATACAAAATTGCTTCAGTTACGGCGAAAGAAGCTCGATATTATAAATAGTAATTTCCGGGACGCTTCCCTGCCAGAAAATAAAGCCGCTTTGGAAAAGGCTGAATCTCTTGCGAAGGCATTTTTCTTGGCCAACTTTGGTGTCGAGTCCGCACGCTGACTTGAGGAGTGGATTATGTCGAACAACAAAGGCCGACCGCCTTCTGGTGGGGGAAGCCATGTAACCCAACAAAAAGGCGCCGTACTACCAGGTTCGAATCTCAAGATCTCGATGCCTGCCGTATCGCCGCCGAAACCCGCTCCCTCATCGCCCTCGCAAGGGCCCAGCAAAAAGTAGGTCGTCCGGGGGACGATTACTCCATGGTCACGGATAGGCCCGCCACCTCAAATCGCCGTCTCCACCCCCTCGATATAGCACCGCGACGCCGCGCTCAGCACTGGGTTCGCCGCCGAGCCATTGATGCCGACAGAGTACGAGGCGTTCGTCACGTAGAGCCTGCAGGAGTACTTGTGGCTATTCGTGTTGCCGGGGTGCGCCGGAATGACGGATTTGACCGAACCCGCAAAGCAGCCATTCGCCTCGAGCTTCTGATAAATCGCGCCGATGCACGTGGTGTCATCGCGGAATAGCGCCAAGACGATGTAGGCCGTCGCGGCGCACGCGACGTTCACATACGCCTCAATGTCGAGGATGCTGTACCCGCTCTTACAGGCGTAGTTGCCGGAGCAGACTTCAGTCCCTGCCGTCGGGCTCGGCGTGGCAACGCCCAACGTCATCGCGTTGCTCGCGCCTGTCACGGTAGTGTTGGCGGCGTTCGGAATCCCCCGCCACCGATCAAGCTGCATGCCCTGCTCGATACCGAACAGGCGCTCCCAGTAGAGCGGTGACGTGTCGGGGTCGTTGCCGATGTTGCTGCCCTGCAGCGACATGTAGAGCGCGCCATTCAAGCGCGTCCTGTCGAGCATGGCGTAGGTGTGCCCGCTGTTGTAATCGCCGAAGAACTCGCCGGCATATGTCAGCGCCAGGGCTGCAGCGTCCGCGGCCTGCTGAGCGTAGAGCTCCGCGTCGGCGACGGCCGACACATAATTTACGTCCAGAAACGTGCGGTAGGTGTTCCCGCTGCGGACCACCATCTCGACGTTGCCGGTTTTCAGAAACCCAGCGCCGAGCGGCAAGCCATTGCGATCGAACACCGGCAACGCAGCGCCGCCGTTGACCGCCAGAACGACGTCTCCGGTATTGTCCGCGAGCGGCGAAAACAGGATGACCGCTGCGTTGTCGCCAGCCGGAATCGGCAGGTCGGACGTGCCGATCAGGTTGTTGGCGGTGCCGAAGCCCGTCAGCCCGACGCGAATGAGCTGATAAGGCAGATCCGCAACGCGAACCCATGAGCCGGTGCCAGCACCACCGTTCTTGCGATAAATGCCGTTATTGGCCGCGGTCGCATCGCCGACCACCCAAGCCATCGTGTTTGCGACGGGCGTCAGGTCACTATTGATCAGCGCCAGCGACTGATAGACCTTCGCCCCACCTGAAGTTGAAGTCGAAACAAGAAGTCGCTCGACCTCAATGCCCCAAAGCTGGGCTTCCGACATATCGGCGCCACGCGGCGCGCCGCCCGCTGAAGTCGGCGCATAGATATCCCGCGCACTGCGCGTAACCAAAACCATTTGAATCTCCGAGAGAATGAAAAGAAGGCGCGGCGATCAGGCCGCCAGCGGCTCCCCGCCAAGAAGGTCACCGACCGCATCCGGCCAGCGCTTGACCACCGTGGTATGGATGGAGTCGCGGGTAACCCGGGACCATTGAATGAAGCCGCCAACGCCGCCGCGGCCCTGCTCGTCGCGAACGTTGCGCTGCGCTTCCATCAGCTCGAGGCCGGCAGCCAGAACGTCGTCCGTCATCCGGTCATGTAGGGGGCAGGAGTCGTCAAATGGCGCTGCGGCAAACGGGCCGATTGGGGTCAGCGCCCAGCGCTCACCGTTCCGGTCGTGGGATGCCACCACATAGGCCTCTGCCCGGTTACGCACTTTCGACCAGCCCGCGACAAAGATCTCGACGTCCGGGCCGGTGTGGCAGGCGTTGAGCATCTCTTGGTTGGCCTCCCACGCGACCTCAGCGGCCAGGGCAAGGTGGCTAATCAGGTCTTCGAAGTCCCAAAATGCGCGCGAAATGCGGGGTGCAAAATCGCGAGCGAAGGCCTGCGAGCCTCTAACGTTCACGACACATCCCAAGTGTGCCATCGGATACGCCTTCGGCTCGATCGAGACGATCCGCCCGTCGCCGTCATAAGTCGCGGCATCCGTAAAGACCTCGGCCGCGTCGTCAGTCAGAAAAATTGAAATGGCGCTCATGCTGCGCTCCCAAAATATGAGTTTCCAAAAATACCGGTGCTGCCGCCCACCAGGCCGCCGAGCGGGCCCTTGCCGAGCAACACAGATTCCAGAGCCGCCTTGCCGATGGCCTTAGCCAGGCTCTTGATAACGTCCTCGGCCTTCTTGCCTTCGAAGACCATGTCGGACAGCGAGTCAGTTATTTCGCTGCCAAAGAACTCGCCGGATTCCTTGGCGGCTTCGTATGCCTTAGTGACTTCGTCGACCTTCACTCGCGCGTTGGCGTAGCCGGTAGCTGCTTCGTCGATCTTCGCCTTTAGTTCGGCTGTGACCGGGATATTCGTCTTCTTCGCTGCGGTCTCGAGATCCAGTGCCGCCTTGGCCTTGGCGCGTTCGAACGTCGATTTGCCGACGCTGGCCGCCTCCAGGTCGAGGGCAGCGGTTCGTTTCTGAATCGCGGCAAGCTCGCGATCGTAGGCGTCCAGGGCCTCCTTGCTCGACCCTCCACCGCCACCACCGCCGTCCTTGCCGCCCGGGACTTTGAAGTCGGCCAGGCTGATGGGCTTTATGGTGCTGCCGAGCCCTTTCGGACGCGCCGTCGGCTGCGGTGCTGATATGGAACGGCCCGCGATGTCGAAGGCGGAGTTGATGTCTCCCTCGACGTGAGCGGCGATATCCTGAGCGAGCTTGGTTTGGCGCTCGGTCGAAACAGCCAGCCTGCCGCCGGCGTTCGCGGTGCCCATCTCACGGGCGGCGTCCGTACGGCCGGCCCGCTCCTGCTGGTAGGTCAGAGCCTGCGCACGCTGCGCGCCTGCGTTAGCCGCCGCAAGCTCCGCCACCTTGTTGATCAGCGCCTGGACGCCGGTCACAGCGCCCGTCGCGGCGGAACCGATGCCGCCAATGCTGCTTGCAAGGGTGCTCAACCCGCCCGCTAGCGCCTGCGACGCGCCCGTGGCCTCGTCGAATTTCCCCACTGCAAGTGTGAACTCGTTGCGGAGCTTCGTCATGGCTTGCTCAGTCGTGAGCGCAGCGCCGGCTAGCTTCTCCTCAAGCAGGGGGGCCCCGGCCTGGATTGCCCGGAAGAATGCTTCCGACGAGACTTTTCCGTCCTTCACTAGCGCGGTCAGCTTCGCGACATCGCCACCGGCTTCTTTCATGCCAGCCGCTGCGGCCTGCAGGAGGGGATAGGCCCCGTCCAGAAGCGAGTTATACTCCTCGGCTTGTACCTTGCCGTTGCTGAAGGCCTGGGCGAGCTGGAGCAGGGCACCAGATGACTCTGAAGCGCTCTTGCCGGACACACGAAGCGATTGGGCGACGATATCCGTCACCTGCAGCACCTCCTGCGAGGACGCTTTGAGCGTCGTCTGAGCCTGCGACACGCGACCGTAAAGGCTAGCCAGCGCCTCGAGCGGGACCGCATTTTTCTGAGCAGATGCAAACAGCGCATCCAACGTGCCCGGCAAAGCTCCGCCGGAGACACCGGCGACCTTCAGGCTATTTACGATCCGGGTGTATTCATCGGCGGTCTTCCGAAATTCATTCAGGCCAACGCCGGCAGCAATACCTGCAAAGGCGCCAGCCATGCGTTTGCCCAATGAAGCAAACGAGCTGCCGACGGAGGATTCCATTCTGGCGGCATGCGCTTCGATTTCTTTCGTTATTTTAGAAAATTGCGCCTGCTGGCGCTTCATCGTGTTCTGAAACTTCGTGACGTTCGCCTCGAGGACGACAGTCATGCGTTCGACTTCTGTGGCCATGAATTTCCTATGGCGCCGTGGCGCTACGTATCTATACGGGAAGGTTGAAAATTGACCCTTTGCTCGTCAATACTGACGCTCCGCCGTCTTCGACAGGCGGAGAGACCGTGGGGGACACAATGTTGAGGACTATCACTGCAATACTTGTAATTTTGGCATCGACTGGCGCTCATTCTGCGCCGCTTGTGCCCGGCCCGATTAAGAAAAAAATACTAATAACCCGCTTTGCCGCGGGTAGTATTGTATGTAGAGGGCCTAATATTGATTATAGGCATGTCGCAAGTATGGAGAATATGATTGAATTATTCTATTACGAGCACGATGCGAAACGCATTTGGATGAAAGCAGGGGGGACAAAGATGCTGGGCTATGATGTGAGTTGCGAAATGAGTGGAGCTGAATCTTCGGATTTGCCGTAAGGTTGTTGCTCACGGATTGCCGTCGGCACGCCGGGTCAAAACAAGGGGCGTGCCGACGGTTTAATGCCGCGCTAAAGCGGCGCGGGTGGTCTACTGCTAAAGACTGAAAATCGCAGACCCGCGGGGGGTAAGAAATGAACGATCAAGAAGCCTTTGCGCGGGTGACCGCTCTCATTCAGGAAGCGCCGCAGGAGGGCGCTACAAGGCAAGAGGTCGCGATTTGGTTAAGTAAATCTAACGCTGTCGTTGAAGCTCTTAACGTTCCTAGGGATCTCGCTCAGTTGTCGCGCATTGCGCAGCTGGAGGGTATGGGTAGATCGGATAGAGCTTCTACGGAGATGGCTGCCATTTTACTTAGGAGCAGCGCAAGAATTGAATTGCGCCTGCCTGTTGAGGCGCAGGGGGCATTCGTCGGTGTAGGGAACGCGATGGATGCGCTGGCTGCGGTCGCGAGGATACTACAGGAAGCAAAGAAATCCGCGCGGATAATCGATCCCTACATGGATGAAAAAGCCCTAACAAGTTTTGCCGTCTTGGCAAACGAGGGTGTGACAATAGAATTGATGTCAGACGCCGCAACCGTGCGCCCCGCGTTAGTGCCGGCCGTTGGTGCGTGGCGGGCTCAGTATAAGGCAAGGCCTCTAGACGCCCGCCTGGCGAGCCCAAGGGCGCTGCACGATCGAATATTTATCGTCGACGCTTTGTCAGTATTTATTGTGTCGCAATCGCTCAAGGACATCGCGGCGCGTTCCCCGGCGTCCATTATGAAGGCGGACGCCGAGACGGCTGCGCTAAAAGTAGCAGCATACGACGAAATGTGGGCTGCAGCTGTGGTCATCGCCTAACCCTCAAACGATGCCTCGGGAGCTCCGGCTTAGCCACGCGTTACCCTCAACATTTGAATTGGGTTTATGCGCACGTTGGCCCATCACCGTTGCGCTCTGGCGACGCCCGGGAGCGATCTGATCCGCCCCCCGGTTCAGACGGGCCAGCCGCTGGTGTCATAGCGAACGACGGCTCGTCCACGCTCTTCCTGCTGCTTGAACCGGCTATGACATCCGGCGCAAAGCGACTGAAAAGGCCCCGACCAAAATAGCGCCTCGTCTCCGCGATGCGGAATAACATGGTCGCAAACGGTAGCTTCGGTGACGATCTCACTGTCCAAGCAAAGTCGACATAGCGGCTCGGCGGCCAGTTGATGCTGACGCGTATGCTTCCACCTAGACAACCCGTACCACCGCAGCCAAGGCCGCTTGGCGTCTACCCGAGGCACCGGTCAACCTCCTCGGACTCTGCACTCGCCAGCGACACATTGACCGCGAAATCACAACCGTCGCGTGATGTCCATGGTGTGTAGACAACCCGCGTTCCGATAGACTGCGCCTTGTTTTTGAATGCACCGCCATGGACGTAATAGCCGGGATGGGCAGGCTCATCGGCTGGCCGCACACGTCCGCTGTTGCGGGCACTGTTCCATTCGGAAATGATGCCTATCACGGTGTGATCCCCCGAAGCCGCATGGCAGCTTCCATCTTTAGGCGTGCGCGCAGCGCAACAGCATTCGCGTTGTCAGAGCGGATCGCGGCGCTCGTCGCATCGCCATAGGCACCCCAAACGACGAGCGAAACCTCGTATAGCCGCGCCCTCGTCACGAGGCGGCGCGGGATGTCATCGTTGTCTTCCCACTCCTCGACCTCGGAGGCGAAGCCGACACTAACCTGATCGAGCGTGCCGGATCCGATCGTTGCGATCGCCTCTTGCCCTAGAGGAGAGTCTGGATTGGGCGTCAGCGAATACCAAAGGCCAACACGATCAGATCGCAGGGTGAGCGTGCCATTTTTTGCACGAGCAAGCGGGCGGCTGGCATCATGAGACCACAAGGCAACGACGTCGGGGTGTTCCCGGATCGACGCATCAAATGCACCGGGCGCGAACCTTTCTTCAAACAAGCCGGCGATGACCGCGGGCTTGTTCCATTGGATGGCGTAACCGCTGATTTCAGCCACGACGGAGCGCCTCGAGGCGCTTCTCGCGCTTGCTGATCGCGATCCCTCGGGCAATCGCCTCCGCCGATTCAGAGCGTTCGATATGCCGCGCTTCGCCTGGCAGTTTTACACTGCGAAGGCCCTTCCGCCGGCGCCCGTCCGCCTTCTCGTACTCGCGGCGCTCTGTCGCTTTTTCAATCGACATAGTAGCCGGCCCCCTTCGCTTCGCTGAGGTAGCGTTGAATGTGGCCGTCACGAGCATCGCCAAGGAAATTAGGGCTCATCGGGACCAGCGAGCCCCATGACACGTCCTGGGTATCGAATTCGAAACGAAGGTCGTCATAAGCGGCGCGAGCAGCGGCAAGGGCCTGCAGCGCGTCGCAGATGGCGGCAACGCGGCGTCCGTATTCGGGGCGGGCCATGGCGCAGATCGTCTTAGACGCGGCACCGCGGGCAACCGCGAGACGCTGGCGAACAATCTCCAGTGCGGCAGTAATGTCCGCACCGAGCTTCTGGACCTCAGCCAGTCGGGCTCGAAGTCCGGTCGTGCTGTCGCTTGTCTCGCCGAGCAGAGCCGCGACGCCGGGGCGCATGGCGGGTGCAGGCGCGTCGGCAATCTTCTGTTCAAGGTCGCGCCGCTCGGCGGTCAGGGTGGACTGCTGCGCGAGCAGCTCTGCCCGCTTTGCGATCAGCCCTGCGTATTCGGTGGACGCCTCAGCGAGGCTGGGGACGCGGAAGGGTTCGGGCGTAGTCGTCTTTTTCAGAAATGCCACTATCAGGCCTCCAGATTCTTCATGATGTGAAAGAGCGCGAGCGCCGTGATGGTGCAGGAGCGACGAACCGCGCCGTTTCGCCAATGCGACGCCAACTCACCGGGGCGGGAGAAGACGGCGACGAGGTGTCCGTCGCGGTCGGTCACGCGCATCTCGGGCCAATTGCAGCCGAATTCGAAACGAAGGCCGGCTAGGTCCGGCGCGCCATCCGGCTC
Organism: Allobosea sp.; assembly: GCF_051860145.1. Taxonomy (GTDB): domain Bacteria; phylum Pseudomonadota; class Alphaproteobacteria; order Rhizobiales; family Beijerinckiaceae; genus Allobosea. The sequence continues at coordinate 347,747 of NZ_JBHYEM010000004.1, forward strand.
TGCAAATGCCGCGAGCATGCAGGCTAGATAGTGGACAGCGTCGACGCCCTCCGCCTGCATCTGAGGCGGCAGCATGTCGGGACTCAACCCGCCCCGGAAAAGACCGCGGTAATCCGCGACGGTGACGGCGGCGGATTTGATATCGCGATCGACAGCTACCGTTATGATCAGCGCTGCCACGTCCTCGATCGACATGTGCGGCACGGCGGTGCCGATGGCGAGGGGGAGAATGCCCTCGTCCTGAAGGCGACGGCTGTGGTGTTTGACGCGGCCCGGTGGTGCGATCAGTTCTTGCGCCACGACGCGCACAGCGTCGGCGACGGTTGCCATATGGACGATTCCTTATTCAATGAGCGAATTCTGCAAACAGACAGGCAAAAAGAAACGCCCCGGCGCGAGGCCAGGGCGTTAGTGTTGCCGGGAGGGCAAGGAGGGGAAGAAGAACTATCCTCCTACCAACAATGGGAAGACGACGTAAAAAGGGGACGCTACGCGGCCTCGCGATCCTCTTCTGAAATCTCTCGCGCGGATATCTCTTCGTGCTCGACAAGCACAGCAGCCAACTCGGCGCAGGCAGATCGCATTGCGTCCTGGCCGTGGCGCTCTGCCGTCTTTCCGAATTTTCCGAGTGTCTCGCCGATTTTTTCGAATGTTTCGGCCCGATACTCGTTAAGCAGGGCAACGGTCTCGGGTCCTAATCGCTTCAACGCGAAGGCGAGGGCGTCTTTCGCGTCACGAGTTTGCGCCACGGTGAAGCGCAGTTTCGTCCTGAGCGGCACGACGATCTGATTGCCCGTTTCGAAGGTGTGGCGAAACCCGCGGATCGAGCCGGCCCGCACGCGCTCGTCCCAATAGTAGTCGCTCACCGCGTCGTCGTCGTCACTCTCCTCGTCGGGTAGATCGTCGTCATCCGGCCGCAGGTCGTCGGGAGTGGGCGTGAACCGATCTACGGCGACGAGGCCGGCTTCGTCGTCTTCATCGTCGAAGTTGTCGTTCGCGGCAGAGACATAGTTGAAGCTTGGCCCGTCATTGAACTTGACATCACCGGCCCGTACGAGCCGCTTGGAGAAGGGCGATATCTCGACATCGCCGCCGACAACCACACGGCGCGTGCGGGTCTCCACGACCTCGAGCGTACCGTCCGACGCGGTGCGGACGATCGACTCGGGGCGATCTTCTATCTCGACGCCCGCCAGCATCTTCGCCAAGAGGCGTTCGGCTGCCGTTTTGCTCCGGGGCAACCAGTCCTCTTCCGCCCCTTCATTGGACGGTGCGATAGGTTCGGCCTCGTCGTCCTCATCGCGGTCGAGCACCATATGCGCTGCAGCCATCCAAGATGATTGAACCGGATCCGACTCCGCTGCCTCCCAAAGGGCGATCCACTTCAACAGCGATCGGAACTTCTCAGCGAGAACAGCGTGCTTTGGCGACTTCGGCTTTGCGGCGCGTCCGAAGATTTTGCCGTCTGTCGCAGGCGCGCTCCTTCGCCAGACCTCGACTGCGGCGCGATGCTCTTCAGGCGTGCGGAAATTGTCGTTATGCGCAGTAATCAATCTTGCCTCCCGGGCAAACTTTGAATGAGAAAGGAGCCGCTTTGCGCGGTCTAACTATTGAATGCCGATTGCCGGCCCACAGCGGGCCGCTGACGGCGATGGCGAGGATTTAGGCAGCGAGGTGGCGGCACCCGAGGGCGAGCGAGCCAGAAGCGGCAGGCCACGTCCTATAAGGAGCATCCTAATTTGCTTTGTCAAACAGCGTTGACATTAAACAGGAAATATGCAGCGCCTCACACAATGTTTGATGTCGACCGCCAGATTCGGCTCCTCGGTCGCGCCATCGCCTATTCCAGATTCCAAATTTTGCGGACGAGAGAATTTCACTTGGGCGCCGGTCTGGTTGAGCAAGGCTCTAGACCGATACCCAGCCCCACCCCCTCGCGCGCTTGCGCGCACGCGCAAGAAAATCTGAGTTTGCATAGGCAGTAACCTCTGGGGCCGTTGCGCGAGATCGATGACGGGCGAGACAGGGTTACCCCCCATGGGTGGTGGGTAAACTTGAGAACGAATATTTGAGAAACCGTTCAGGTTCATCGCCCGAACTGCCGCCTTTGCGAGGGAGGCGCAAATGGCGAGCACAGACTATCGGATTGTCCTGGCGCATCTCACGGCCGCTTTTCTCGCGATAGAAGGTGACGCGCCGGGAGACGGTCTTTTCCGGCGCGCCGTGGAGCTACTCATCCAGGCCGTCGCCGAAGCCGAGCGCGATAATGTGCAATCGCAGATTTTGCGCTTTCCCGACCGATTGCCGGCAAAGCCGGACGAACCGCTACCAGCGTGGCGGCGGTAGGGCTCGAGGGCGCCCCTGTGCTTGTGGACACTGTATCCCCAACCCTCGACTCCTGGTTGAGTGACGTAAGATAATGCCGCGTCATATGAAGCCGGGGAGGGTGAAATGGCGGGGCAATTTCAGATCCGTTGCATCAATAAGAACGATCGATTGAACGCTTACGAACGCATCACGCATGTGGGCGGACGTGGCACAACACAGTGGAAGTTGGATACGGCAACGGTTATCGGCCGTATCGAACGCGGAGAAGAAGCGTTTTTTGTAAGCCGACCGCAGGGGGATACGGTCGAGGTGATCGTTTCGGTCAGCAGGTTTGGCAACAAGTATCTGAAGACAACCGCGGATGGCGATGAGCCCAACAACCTGTTGAGCCTGCCTGAGTGCCCGTAAGCAGATAGGGACACCGGTGGGGCGTCCAGCTCCTACCAGGGTGTTCCACCCTGCGGGGGGTATAAGGGGGGTGGAAGAACACCCCCCTGGTATAGGGGTGGAAGGGGGTGGAAGGTGGGGTGGAACACCTAGTCCTCCCCGCCGAAATCATCCGCCGAAACGAGCAGTTGTTGCCGGCGTTTGGACGGAGGACCGTGCCTTACGACCTTGAGTGTGCTGTCGGCCAAGAGCCGATGCATGGCTTTCTCAAGCGCCCTTTCGTCATAGGGCGCGGCGTCCGGCCTAGCGGCCAGCACCTTGGGCGCAAAGTTCACGCCCTTGGTCGGCGCCACCACCTGACCAGATCGCGTCACCGCTCTCAGGAGGCGGACAAAGGCGTCATCCTGTGCCCGATTGACGAAGGCGATTTCGGCAGCAGGCAAACCGTCGTCCAGCACGAAAGCGCCGGCGCGCCAGCGCAGCTTCATCTCATCGCCGACGGCACCATAATTGGCTTTCATCGTCTTCAGGACACGAATGTCCGGGTCGACGTCTTTGCCGTCCGGCCGAGTGAGATAGATCCGGCTGCGTACCGAGTTGTTCCAGGCCGTAGAGCCGGACGTGCCTGCGCCGGTTTGCATTCCCGAAAGTGACGGGTGAGAGAGCAGAACAACGGCGCATTTCCATTTGATGGCGATCCCGCGGAGCATCGCGACGAACTGCCGGACTTGCCCGCGCTTGATCTCGTCGCCGCCAAACAGGTCGGCGCTCGTGTCGAGGATGACCAGCCCCGGCCGGTGCCGAGCGATATGATTGTCGAGGCTGACGAAGTTGCTGGTCGGCTGCATAACGCCCTTGGGGTCCGGCGTCGCCAGCAAGGCGTCACGATCGGCCAGAGGGATGAGTCGGAAGTCCACCAGATCGGCTAGCGTCCGGCCATGCGCCGCGACGATGTCGGCGAGTCGGCGGTGGAACTCGTCTGCCTCGTCTTCCGCACCGAGATAGACGACGCCGCACCGGGCCGGGGCCAGCCCCAGCGTTTCGATGCCAAGGCAAGCCGCGGCGGCAATCTGAACGCCGAGCAAGCTCTTACCCACGCCGCCATCACCGGCGAGCATTGTCACTTGCCGTGTCGGGATGAGGCCTTCTATGAACCACTCACGCTGCGGCACAGGCAGGCCATGCCAGTCCGTCGGGCAAATGACAGGAAGCGGCGCGCCCTTTGGGCCTGCGGGGTCGTTGTCGTTGTCGGCTTTTGGAGGGGCCGCGCCCGCTGTCAGGCGCTCCGCGCGTCGTAGGTCGCGCTCGGCAATACGACGAAGGTCTGCGGCCTCCGCGCGATCGGCGTTAGCCTGTCGCACCAACTCATAAACTCGAGCCAAGTTGGGGTCGTCGGTCTCGGGCAAGTCGTCCGCGAGGAGCGCTCCCCAGTCAATCGGAAGTTCGTCATCGTCAATATCGGCAGTCTCAGTTACTGAATTCACGGGGCGCACGCCCTCCGTTCATGACCGCAACTGCGGCGTCTGTGATCTCACGGGCCAGGGTCGGACCGATGTGGAAGCTCGCCGCGCCAGCACGATTAGGCGGGCGAACGCGGTATGAACCGTCAGCCTTCTTCTGGAGTTTCAGTCCGACGAGTTTCAGGTCGGGTGAAAGGCGCACGTTGAAGCGCGCAACAGTGTCGGACCCGTGCCAGTGCTCGGGCCATAATTCAGCGATCTGCATTCGCAGACTCCTGTCGTTCAATTGCAATGCTGATAAAGGACGTCCAGCGCAGGGCAGGGGACGTCAGCTAACTAAATCAATGACTTGTTACAGAATGCGAAACTGCTCGCGCTCGGCGAAGGCCATCGCCATGCGGCAATAGTCGAGGACGGAGGACCAGGACGAGAGCACCGGGCGCTTGGCGATCGCGCCCCTGGCCATGCGCTGCAGCGCGGCGGCGACGATCTTGAGGTCGAGCGCGACACCCTCGCCGACGCCCTTGACCTCGGTCAGGCGCCCGGCCGGCGCGCCCAGCACTTCGGCGAAGGAGCCGAAGCGCAGGATCAGCTCCTTGGCGAGCGGCTTGACGTCGCGCTGCGGGATAGAGCGGAAGAGCAGGAGCTCGAGCAACTCGTAATCGGGCAGGGCGTCGGCCCCCGCTTCCTGGAAGCGGGCGCGCAGGCGTTCGCGATGGCCGTGATAATGGGGCTGCGTATCGGGGCGGGCTCCCGGCGGCGGCGGGACTTTGGGTCCGCGCTGGCCGCCGTCTGCGCTCATCGTGCCGTGAGCGGATTGTCGCGGCCGGCCGGCGACAGCGTGAAGATCTCGCAGCCCGTATCGGTGACGCCGACCGTGTGCTCGAACTGGGCCGAGAGCGAGCGGTCGCGGGTCACGGCGGTCCAGCCGTCGGACAGGATCTTCACGCCGGCCTTGCCGAGATTGATCATCGGCTCGATGGTGAAGAGCATGCCGGGCTTGAGCTGCACGCCTTCGCCGGGGCTGCCGTAATGCAGGATGTTCGGCGCGTCGTGGAAGACCTGGCCGAGACCATGGCCGCAGAAATCGCGCACCACCGAGCAGCGCTCGCCTTCGGCATAGCGCTGGATGGCGAAGCCGATATCGCCGGTCGTGCCGCCGGGCCTGACCGCCTTGATGCCGCGCAGCAGGCTCTCATAGGTGATCTCGACCAGCCGCTCGGCCTTGCGCGGGATGTCGCCGACCCCGTACATCCGGCTGGAATCGCCGTACCAGCCCTCGACGATCAGCGTGTAGTCGATATTGAGGATGTCGCCTTCGCGCAGCGGCTTGTCGTCGGGAATGCCGTGGCAGACGACATGGTTGATCGAGGTGCAGATCGACTTGGTGTAGCCGCGATAGAACAGCGTCGCGGGATAGGCGCCATTGTCCATCGCGAACTGGAAAGCGAGATCGTCGAGCCGCTGGGTGGTGACGCCGGGCTTGACGTGCTCGCCAAGCATGTCGAGGCCCTCGGCCGTCAGGCGGCCGGCCTTGCGCATCGCGGCGAAAGCCTCGGGCCCATGAAGTTTGATGACCGGATCGCGCGTGCGCGACCGTCCCAGGCTCTCGTCATATGTCATGATGCGCAAGCTGCTCCTTGCCCATCATATCTATTGCGTTTGGCCGGAGGTGCAAGACGCTTGCAGCATGGCGGGCGCGCCAAGCCGCTGGCGTCTACCCGCTTTGGCGTGTATCAGGCCGGCCAATGGCACTGAACGACATCCAATCCGCTGAGGCGCAGCCCTTCGGCACCTTCGCACCGCAGGGGCTCGTGGCCCGGATCATCCGCTGGACGCGCTGCGCCTCCGACAGCTTCCTCGGGCGCAAGCTCGCCTATGCGCTGCGCCGCCTCGGCCTGCGCTCGCTCAAGGGCCAGCCGGTCGACATCGAGTCGCTGGGCGCGCGGATGCGGCTCTATCCCGACGGCAATGTCTGCGAGAAGCGCGTCCTGTTCACGCCGCAATATTTCGACCCGCGCGAGCGCGAGCTGCTGGCAGCGCGGGCGCGCGGGCGGGAAGGCTTCCGCTTCATCGATATCGGCGCGAATATCGGCGCCTATTCATTGTTCGTGGCGGCCGAGGCCGGGCCCGGCGCGCGCATCCTCGCCGTCGAGCCGCAGCCCGAGATCTTCTCGCGCCTGACCTACAACATCGCCCAGAACCCATTCGGTTCGGTGAAGGCGGTGGCTTGCGCGCTCGCCGACAAGCCGGGCGAGCTGACGCTGTTCCTCGACCCCACCAACCGCGGCGAATCCAGCGTCCGCATCCTGCGCTCCAGCATCGGCAGCACCGTCAGGGTGCCGGCCACGACCCTGCTCGCGCTGATGGAGAACGAGGGCTACGACCGGCTGGACGCGATCAAGCTCGATGTCGAGGGCGCCGAGGACCTGATCCTCGAGCCGTTCCTGCGCGACGCGCCCGAGGCGCTCTGGCCCGATTTCGTCATCATCGAGGATTCGCGCGCCCGCTGGCAGAACGACCTCACCGTCCTGCTGGCCCAGCGCGGTTATGAGCTGCTGGTGCAGACCCGACTCAACCTCGTCTTCGAACGCAAGCGCGGCTGAGTTTTCCATTGCCGAGCGGCTTCCCGTGCATAACGGGACTGTCCGATGCGGCGCTTGCCCCGCTTGAGCCCACCGTCCCAAAGCCTTAGCTCTAAAGCGCGATCAGGATAGCGCGTGCCCATAATCTCGGTGGGCGCGGGCAGGCGGACGGATCACCATCATCGTCACGAGCCGGCCGCATGCTCGCGGCCCGGCAACGGAGGAGCCGGCCATGACCGACGCACCGCTGAACCGCCCGCCCGTCACGGCTGCCATCCTGGTGATCGGCGACGAGATCCTGTCCGGCCGGACCAAGGACAAGAATATCGGCCATATCGCCGAATACCTCACCAATATCGGCATCGAGCTGCGTCAGGTCCGGATCGTGCCCGATCTGACCGACGAGATCGTCTCGGCGGTGAACGGACTGCGCGCGCGCTATACCTATGTTTTCACGACGGGTGGCATCGGCCCGACCCATGACGACATCACCGCCGATTCGATCGCGGCGGCCTTCGGCGTCTCGATCGACTACGATCCCCGGGCCGTGGCGATGCTGTCGGAACGGTTTCCGCCGGATCAGCTCAACGAGGCGCGCATGCGCATGGCCCGCATCCCGGAGGGTGCCGAGCTCATCGCCAATTCGGTATCGAAGGCACCCGGCTTCATCATCGGCAACGTCATCGTGATGGCGGGCGTGCCGGCGATCATGCAGGCGATGCTCGAGGTCGTCGGCCCGACATTGAAGACCGGCACCCGCATCCTGTCCGACACGGTCCGCGCCGGCCTGCGCGAGGGCGATATCGGCACGGCGCTCGGCGAGATCGCCACCGCCCATCCCCAGGTCTCGATCGGCTCCTATCCCTTCTGGTCCGAGACCGGGCCGGACACCAATGTCGTGGTGCGCTCGCGCGATGCCGAAAAGCTGCTCCAGGCGATGGCGGCGGTGAAAGCCATGCTGGAGAGCGAGCGGGCGCGGCTGGCCGGCTGAACGCCGTTATCGTCAAGGCCGCTGGGGACGCAGGATCGCTGCCTCTTGCGCCGGCGTCGCGGATGCGCTTTTGCGGAAGGTGCACATATGCCCTGCCGCCTGGAGCCGCCCATGGCCGAACCGACCTCCAACAAGGCCTTCCCCGTTTCCTGGGACCAGTTCCACCGCGACGCGCGCGCGCTCGCCTGGCGGCTGGCCGAGAAGGGGCCGTTCGAGGCCATCGTCTGCATCACCCGCGGCGGCCTCGTGCCAGCTGCGGTCATTTGCCGGGAACTGGGCCTGCGCCTGATCGAGACGGTCTGCGTCGCGAGCTATCACGACTACAAGAACCAGTCCGAGCTCAAAGTGCTGAAGGACGTCGCACCCTCGATCAAGGCGATCGGCGACGGCAAGGGCAAAGGCGTGCTGGTGGTCGACGACCTGACCGATACCGGCAAGACCGCCAAGGTCGTGCGCGAGATGCTGCCCAACGCGCATTTCGCCACGGTCTACGCCAAGCCGGCCGGCGTGCCGACGATCGACACCTTCGTCACCGAGGTCAGCCAGGACACCTGGATCTATTTCCCCTGGGACATGGGGCTCTCCTATGTCGAGCCGATCGCCAAGGACCACAAGGGTTGAGGCTCAGGCGGTGCTTCGCGCCCTGAGCGCGATGACCATTCCGGTGACGGCGAGCGCCATGCCGACGATCTCGGTCGGCGAGGCCTTCTCGCCGAGCAGCAGAAAGCCGGACAGCGCCGTGACGATCGGGACGAGCGGCAGGAACAGGGCCGCGCGCCCGGCGCCGAGCAGGGCTACGGCCTGGGTGTAGAGGAAGAGCGCGGCGGCGCCGACGATCAGGCCCTGATAGACGGCCTGCAGCGCCACCGCCGCGAGCGGCACCTGCGCCAGATGCACCGGCTGGACGAGCGGCAGCAGCGGCAGCAGCGGCACCGAGAGCAGGCAGGTCGCGATCGTGACCTCGATCGCGTCGGCGCCCCAGCGCCTGCAGAGCAGTCCGAAGACCGACCAGAGCACCGCGATCAGCACGAAGAGCAGGTCGCCGATCCAGGCGCCTTCGCGCGTCGGCGTGTTGGCCAGCGCCTCGATTGAAAAGACCGCGATGCCGAGCACGATCACGCCGAGCCCGATGAGCCGGCCCGGGCTGGCGCGCTCGCCGAGCAGCCACCAGGCGAAGAGGGCGGTGCAGACCGGAATCAGCCCCGGCGAGATCACCGAGGAATGCAGGGCCGGCGCGAAATGCGCCCCGCCGACCAGGATCAGGCTGTAGCTCGGGCCGACGATGGCGGTCAGGATCAGCGCGCGCCGCCAGCCGAGGCGGCCGACCGGGAAGGGCCGCATCCGCCTGAGCGCGAAGGGCAGCAGGACCAGGGCGGCGACGACGAAGCGCAGAATCGTGACATCGGCGGCCGTGAGCCCGTCCGCGACCGATTGGCGGGAGATCACGGCCTGAACGCCCCAGATCAGCGCCGCCAGGATGCCGCAGGCAAAGCCGAGCCAGGGATTTGCCGGCCTGACGGGAGCAGGGGCTTGCGACCGGGCGGCCTGGGTCACGTGAGGGCTTTCAGAACAAAACGCCCCGAACGGGGGACGGCACGGCGCCATATGCGCGGCGCCGCCCTGGCACGGCAAGCGCGGCGAAAGCAGGGCGTCCAGACCGGTACGCATGACGCAGCGTCGGGATTCGCCGCCGGCCGATAGTCATCCCGTCGTCATCGACGCGGCCTAGGCAGCGGTCACACGCCTAGGACCTTTGCGCATGAACCGTCGAAATGTTCTCCTCGTCGTCGTCGACCAGTGGCGCGCCGATTTCATCCCTCATCTGATGCGGGCGAAAGGGCAGGAGCCTTTCCTCAAGACGCCCAATCTCGACCGGCTCTGCCAGGAAGGCGTGACCTTCTCGAACCACGTCACGGCCTGCGTGCCCTGCGGCCCGGCCCGCGCCAGCCTGCTCACGGGCCTCTATCTGATGAACCATCGCGCCGTGCAGAACACGGTGCCGCTCGACCACCGCCATTTCAACCTGGGCAAGGCCCTGCGCGAAATCGGCTACGATCCGGCGCTGGTCGGCTACACCACGACGACGCCGGACCCGCGCAGCGCGTCGAAGAACGACCCGCGCTTCCTGGTGCTCGGCGACCTGATGGACGGCTTCCGCTCCGTCGGCGCCTTCGAGCCGAATATGGATGGCTATTTCGGCTGGGTGGCGCAGAACGGCTTCCCGCTGCCCGAGAAGCGCGAGGACATCTGGCTGCCGGAGGGCGAGGACGCCGTGCCCGGTGCGACCGAGCGGCCGGCGCGCATTCCAAAAGCGTTGTCGGATTCCTCCTTCTTCACCGAACGCGCGCTGACCTATCTGAAGGGCCGCGCCGGCAGGCCGTTCTTCCTGCATCTCGGCTATTACCGGCCGCATCCGCCCTTCGTCGCGCCTGCGCCCTATCACGACATGTACCGGCCGGAGGACATGCCGGCTCTCGTGCGGGCGGAGTCGCCCGATGCCGAGGCGGCGCAGCATCCGCTGACCAAGTTCTACATCGACTCGATCAAGCGCGGCTCCTTCTTCCACGGCGCCGAAGGGTCCGGGGCGACGCTGGACGCGGCCGAGATCGCCCAGATGCGCGCGACCTATTGCGGGCTGATCAGCGAGATCGACGACTGCCTCGGCAAGGTCTTCGCCTATCTCGACGAGACCGGGCAATGGGACGACACGCTCGTCGTCTTCACCAGCGACCATGGCGAGCAGCTCGGCGACCATCACCTGCTCGGCAAGATCGGCTTCCATGACGAGAGCTTCCGGATCCCGCTGGTGGTCAAGGACCCGCGTGGCGCAGAAGGGCGGCGCGGCTCGGTCGAGGAGGCCTTCACCGAGAGCGTCGACGTGATGCCGACCATTCTCGACTGGCTCGGCGGCGAGGCGCCGCGCGCCTGCGACGGGCGCTCCGTGATGCCGTTCACGCAGGGCGTCCGCCCGCCCGACTGGCGCAGCGAGCTGCATTACGAATATGATTTCCGCGACGTGCATTACTCGCAGCCGGAGGCGGTCCTCGGCCTCGGCATGGACGAGTCCAGCCTCTGCGTGGTGCAGGACGAGCGCTATAAATACGTCCATTTCGCTGCCCTTCCGCCGCTCTTCTTCGACCTCGCCAAGGACCCGAACCAGTTCGTCAACCTGGCGGACGACCCGGCCTATGCGGCGCTGGTGCGCGACTACGCCCAGAAGGCGCTGTCCTGGCGGCTGACCCATGCCGACCGGACGCTGACCCATTTCCGCTCGAGCCCGCGCGGGCTCGAGGAGCGCAAGCCCGATCCCGAATCCGAAGGAGGCGAATCATGGTCCGTTCCGTCACGCGTCGCGGCGCAATAGCCCTCGGCGGCTCCGCGCTGATCCTGCCGCGCTTCGCGATCGCCCAGGCCGACAACCGGCCCTCGATCACCATCGCGGTGCAGAAGATCGCCAATTCCAACCTGCTCGACGTGCTGCGCGAGCAGTCCAATGTCGGCGAGCGCGTGTTCTTCTCCTCGCTCTGGGAAGGGCTGATCGGCAGGAACTGGCTCGGCAATCTCGAGACGGTGCCGGGCCTCGCCACCGAGTGGAAGCGCATCGACGACAGGACCGTCGAGCTCAAGCTGCGCCAGGGCGTCAAGTTCCACAATGGCGACGAGATGACCGCAGAGGACATCGCCTTCTCCTTCGGCAAGGAGCGCATGTTCGGCGACACGCAGCCGGCGGCCGGCAAGACTATCTCGGTCGATTTCGTCGTCGGCGGCGGCCGGGCCAGCAAGGAGCTGCCGGCGGAAGTGCCGGCCGTGGCGCGTCGGTCCTGGCCGGCTTTGCTCGGCGTCCAGATCGTCGACAAATACACCGTGCGCTTCGTCAACGGCACGCCGGACGTGACGATGGAAGGCCGCATCTCGCGCTATGGCAGCGAGATCATGAACCGGCGCGCCTTCGAGGAGGCCAAGACCTATAGCGACTGGGCCAGCAAGCCGGTCACGACCGGGCCGTACCGCGTCGCCGAATACCGGCCGGACGTCTCGCTCCTGCTCGAAGCCCATGACGAATACTGGGGCGGCCGCCCGCCGTTGAAATCGATCCGCTTCGTCGAGGTGCCGGAGACCGCCTCGCGCATCAACGGCCTGCTCTCGGGCCAATACCAGTTCGCCTGCGACATTCCGCCGGACCAGATCTCCCAGATCGAGCAGAACCCGGCCTTCGAGGTGCAGGGCGGCACGATCCTCAACCACCGCCTGACGGTGTTCGACAAGCACCATCCCCAACTCGTGAACCCGCTGGTGCGCCGCGCCATGACGCATGCGATCGACCGCCAGGCGATTGTCGACTCGCTCTGGGCCGGCCGCACGGTGATCCCGAAGGGGCTGCAATGGCCCTACTATGGCGAGATGTTCGTCGCCGACTGGGCGGTGCCGGCCTTCGACCTCAAGCTGGCGCGCGATCTCGTCAAGCAGGCCGGCTACAAGGGCGAGGCGATCCCCTATCGCCTGCTCAACAACTACTACACCAACCAGACCGCGACCGCGCAGATCCTGGCCGAGATGTGGAAAGAGGCCGGTCTCAATGTCGAGATCCAGGTCAAGGAGAACTGGCAGCAGATCCTGGAGCGGACGCCGACACGCGCCGTGCGCGACTGGTCGAACTCCGCGCCCTTCAACGATCCCGTTTCCTCCCTCGTCGCCCAGCACGGCCCCAATGGCCAGCAGCAGCAGGCCGGCGAATGGACGAACGAGGAGTTGAACCGGCTCTCGGTCGAGCTCGAAACCTCGACCGACCACGCTCGTCGCAAGGCGGCCTTCCGCCGGATGCTGGAGATCGCCGAGCGCGAGGACCCGGCCTACACGGTGCTCCACCAGAACGCGACCTTCACGGCCAAGCCCAAGGCCATCGCCTGGAAGGCCTCGCCGGCCTTCGCCATGGATTTCCGCGCCGAGAACTGGGGCGGCCGGAGCTGATCCCAAACGTCTAGCGGCGCGCCAAGCGACGGCGCGCCGCTCCCATTTCCGACGATCCTCCGGAGGGTTCCATGACCCGTCTCACGCGCCGTGGCGCACTCGGCCTTGCCGCCGGTTCGGCCAGCACCCTGATCCTGCCGCGCTTCGCCATCGCCCAGGCTGATAACCGCCCCTCGATCACCATCGCGGTGCAGAAGATCGCCAACTCCAACACGCTGGAGACGCTGCGCGAGCAGTCCAATGTCGGCACCCGTACCTTCTGCAGCTATGCCGAGAGCCTGATCGATACCGACTGGATCGGCGATCTCTCGCTCAGGCCGGGCCTCGCGACGAGCTGGCGCCGCATCGACGACCGCACGGTCGAGCTGACGCTGCGCGAGGGGGTGAAGTTCCACGACGGCGAGGTGATGACGGCCGAGGACGTCGCCTTCTCCTTCGGGCCGGAGCGGATGTGGGGCGGCGCGGCGCAGGCCGGGGCGGCCGGGCTCTTCGGCTCGGTCACCGGGGGCGCGGCCGGCAAGCAGCCGCCGGCCGAGGTCGTGGCCGTCGCCAAGCGTGCCTTTCCCGGTTTCGAGCGCATCGAGATCGTCGATGCCCGCACCGTGCGCTTCGTCAACCAGACGCCGGACGTGACGCTGGAGGGGCGGATCTCCCGCAATGTCGGCATCATCGTCTCGCGCAAGGCTTTCGCGGAGGCCGCCTCCTGGCTCGACTGGGCGCGCAAGCCGGTCGGAACCGGCCCTTACCGGATCGCCGAGTTCAAGCCTGATCAGTCGCTGACGCTGGTCGCGCATGACGCCTATTGGGGCGGCCGGCCGCCGCTGAAGCAGATCCGCTTCGTCGAGGTGCCCGAGACTTCCTCCCGCATCAACGGGCTGCGCTCGGGCGAGTACGACTTCGCCTGCGACATTCCGCCGGACCAGATCGGCGAGATCGAACGCGACCCGCGCCACGAGGTGCTGGGCGGGCTGATCTCGAACCACCGGCTGACGGTCTTCGACAAGACGCATGCGCAGCTCGAGAACCCGCTGGTGCGCCGCGCCATGACCCATGCCATCGACCGGCAGACGATCGTCGACGCGCTCTGGGGCGGGCGCACGCGCGTGCCCAAGGGCCTGCAATGGGAATTCTACGGCGACATGTTCCAGGCCGACTGGGCGGTGCCGGCCTTCGACCTCAAGCTGGCGCGCGATCTCGTCAAGCAGTCCGGCTACAGGGGCGACCCGATCCCCTATCGCCTGCTCAACAACTACTATACCGGCCAGGTCGCCACCGCGCAGGTGCTGGTCGAGAGCTGGCGCGAGATCGGCCTGAACGTCGAGATCGAGACCAAGGAGAACTTTCCGCAGGTGCTGGCCAAGGGGCCGAGCCGCGCGGTGCGCGACTGGTCGAACAGCGCCTCCTTCAACGACCCCGTCTCCTCGATCACCGCCCAGCACGGTCCGACCGGCCAGCAATGGCAGATCGGCGAGTGGCGCAACGAGGAGATGGGCCGGCTTTCGCAGGTGCTCGAAACCTCGACCGACGGCAGCCAGCGGCGCGCCGCCTTCCGCCGCATCCTCGAGATCTGCGAGCGCGAGGACCCCGCCTATACCGTCCTGCACCAGACGGCGAACTTCACCGCCAAGCGCAAGGACATCCAGTGGAAGGCGGCGCAGTCCTTCGTCATGGATTTCCGCGACGGCAACTGGGGCGGTATCCGCTCGTGACGGCGATGTCGGAGAAGGGCGCGGCATTACCCCTGGTCGCGATCCGTGACCTCACGGTGGCCTTCGACGGGGTCAAGGTGCTGCATGGCATCGACCTGGCGATCGGACGCGGCGAGGCTGTCGGCCTCGTCGGCGAATCCGGCTGCGGCAAGTCGGTGACCTGGCTTGCGGCGCTCGGCCTGCTGCCGAAGAAGGCGCGGGTCACCGGCAGCGTCACGCTGGAGGGCCGCGAACTGATCGATGCCGAGCCTGCGGTGCTCGACAGCGTCCGCGGTGGGCGCGTCGCCATGATCTTCCAGGATCCGGCCAGCGCCCTGAACCCGGTCCTTCGCCTCGGCAAGCAGGTCGGCGAGGCGCTGGCGCTGCATCGCGGCCTGTCGGGACGCGCGATCGCGGCCGAGGCGAGGCGGCTCTTCGATCTCGTCGGCATTCCCGATGCGGCGCGCCGGCTCGACGCCTTTCCGCATGAACTCTCGGGCGGCCAGAACCAGCGCGTGATGATCGCGATGGCGCTCGCCGGCGAGCCGGACCTGCTGGTGGCGGACGAGCCGACGACGGCGCTCGATGCCACGATCCAGGCGCAGATCCTCGAATTGCTGACCAGGATCAGGCGCGAGACCAATATGGCGCTGGTGCTGATCAGCCACGATCTCGGCGTGATCTCCGAAACCTGCGACCGCGTCTGCGTGATGTATGCCGGGCGTGTCATCGAGACGGCGCGCTCCGACGCGCTGTTCGAGCAGCCGCTGCATCCCTATACGCAGGGCCTCCTGGCCGCCTTGCCGCCGCTGGAGGGCGTGCGCCGCCGGCTGGCGCCGATCGAGGGTAATGTCCCCGAGCCGTGGAACCTGCCATCCGGCTGCGCCTTCGCGCCGCGCTGCCCGCATCACGAGCCGGCCTGCGACGCAGGCG
Source organism: Allobosea sp. (assembly GCF_051860145.1). Classification (GTDB taxonomy): domain Bacteria; phylum Pseudomonadota; class Alphaproteobacteria; order Rhizobiales; family Beijerinckiaceae; genus Allobosea. The sequence goes on from NZ_JBHYEM010000004.1 coordinate 363,087, forward strand.
TGCCGCCGCTTACGGCGAAGGCGCCGGAACGGCTCGCGGCCTGCATCAGGACCTCGCCCTTGAAAGCTCCGACGCCGCGTTCGGAGCGGGTTTTCGCATGAGTGGTTCTCCGTTGCTTCAGGTGCGCGGCGTCGCGCGCCGCTACGCGATGCGTCGCGGCCTGCTTGGCCGGTCCGTCACGGTGCGTGCCGTCGATGGCGTCTCGCTTACCGTCGAGCGCGGCAGGACGCTCGGGCTCGTCGGCGAATCCGGCTCGGGCAAGTCGACGACCGGACGCCTCGCGCTCGGCCTCGAGGCGCCCGATGACGGCGACGTGCTGTTCGACGGCGCGCCGCTTCCTCCCACCGGCACGCTACCATGGCGGCGGATGCGGGCGCGCATGCAGATGATCTACCAGGATCCGCTCGGCGCGCTCGACCGGCGGCTGTCGATCCTGGAACAGGTGCGCGAGCCCTTCGACGTGCACGGCCTGGGCGAGGCGAAGCAGCGCGACGCCATGGCGCTCACCTTGCTGCAATCGGTCGGCCTGCGTGGCGACCAGGGCGGGCGCTATCCGCATGAGCTCTCGGGCGGGCAGAGGCAGCGCGCCGTGATCGCGCGAGCGCTCGCGACCAAGCCGGATCTTCTGGTCTGCGACGAGCCGGTCTCGGCGCTCGATGTCTCGATCCAGGCGCAGGTCGTCAATCTGCTGGTCGACATCCAGCAGGAGCTCGGGCTCGGCATGCTGTTCATCAGCCATGACCTCAAGGTGGTGCGCCAGGTCAGCCATCGCGTCGCGGTGATGTATCTCGGCCGCATCGTCGAGGAGGGCGAGGCCGATCTTCTGCTCTCCAACCCGACGCATCCTTATACAGAGGCTCTGGTCTCGGCCTCGCCGGTGCCGGGGCGCCGCGCCAGGCCGCGCATCGTCCTGCAGGGCGATCCGCCGAACCCGGCCTCGCGCCCCAGCGGCTGCGCCTTCCATCCGCGCTGCCATGCGGCGCGCGAACGCTGCAAGGTCGAGAGTCCCGCGCTGCTGCCGATGCCGGATGGAAGGCTGACCGCCTGCCATGTCGCGCAGGACCAGGCCAGTTTCCTCAAGGCCGCAAGCTGATGCTCCGCTTCTTCCTCATTCGCCTCGGTCGTGCCGCGCTGACTGTGGCGCTCGTCGTCACCTTCGCCTTCATCGTGCTGCGCCTCTCCGGCGACCCGGCCCTGATCATCATGAGCGTCGATGCGCCGCCGGAAGCCATCGCCGCCTTCCGCAAGGCCTGGGGCCTGGACGATCCGATCTGGCTGCAATATCTGCGCTATTTCAGCGCGATCGGGCAGGGCGAGCTCGGCCTGTCGATGCGCGACGGCCGGCCGGCGATCCAGCTCGTCATCGAGCGCATCCCGGCGACGCTGGCGCTGACCTTGCCGGCGCTGGCGCTCAAGCTCGGCATCGGCATTCCCGCCGGCATCCATGCGGCGCTGCATCGCGACAGCCTGACGGACCGGATCGTCATGGTGACGGCGGTCGCGGGCTTCACCGTGCCGAGCTTTGTGCTCGGGCTCGTGCTGGTGCTGGTCTTCTCGGTGCAGCTCGGCTGGCTGCCCTCGGGCGGGCAGGAGAGCTGGCGCCACGCTATCCTGCCAGTCCTGACGCTCGGGATCGGCGGGGCCGCCGTGCTCGCCCGGTTCACCCGCAGCGCCATGCTGGAGGTGCTCGGCCAACCTTATATCCGCACCGCTAGCGCCAAGGGCGTGCCCTGGGCAAGGGTCGTGCGCGGCCATGCCCTGCCCAACGCGGCCGTGCCCACCGTGACGGTCGTCGGCTTCATGGTCGGCAGCCTGATCGCCGGCGCCGTCGTGGTCGAGAGCGTGTTCTCCTGGCCCGGCGTCGGGCGGTTGCTGGTGGTTGCGGTCTCGAACCGGGACCTGGCGGTGGTCCAGTGCATCCTCTTGCTGGTCGCGATCACCATGGTCAGCGCCAACCTGATCGTCGACCTGCTCTATGGCGTCCTCGATCCGCGCCTGCGCAGCGGCGTCAAGGCGGGAGGGCATTGAGATGGCAGACATCGCCTCCGCCGGCACCGCCTTGGCCGCTTCATCCGAAAAGGCCGCCCCCAAACCGAAGCAGCGCATCCCGCTCATGGTCTGGTTCGGGCTGATCTGGATCGCCTTCATCCTGATCGTCGCCCTCACCGCCGACTGGATCACGCCCTATCGCTTCACGGCCTATGACCTGCGCAACCGGCTCGCTTTGCCGTTCCACCCGCAGCACTGGCTCGGCACCGACGAACTCGGCCGCGACGTGCTCTCGCGGCTGATCGTCTCGATCCGGATCTCGCTGCTGGTCGCGTTCGGCGCGACGCTGATCTCGGCCGTGCTGGGCACGGTTCTGGGCTTCCTCGCCGCCCATTTCCGCGGGCTGGTCGAGCAGTTCGTGCTGATGCTGGCGGATTTCCAGGCCGCCATGCCCTTCCTGATCCTGGCGCTCTCGGTGCTCGCATTCTTCGGCAACGCCTTGCCGCTCTTCATCGGGCTGATGGGTCTCTATGGCTGGGAGCGCTATGCCCGGATCGCGCGCGGGCTCGCCATCTCGGCCGGGGCGCAAGGCTATGCCGGCGCGGTCCGCCAGATCGGCGCCAGCCCGGCGCGGGTCTACCTGCGCCATATCCTGCCGAACATCGCCTCGACCCTGATCGTTTCGATGACCCTGACCGTCCCGGAGGTCATCCTGCTGGAGAGCGGGCTCTCCTTCCTGGGGCTCGGCGTGCAGCCGCCCATGACCAGCCTCGGCAACATGGTCGGCTATGGCCGCGAATACCTGACCCGCGCGCCTTGGATCATGCTGGCCCCGGCCTGTACCATCGTGCTGACGACGCTGGCGGTCAGCCTGGTTGGCGACTGGTTGCGCGACCGTCTCGACCCGACCCTGCGCTGAGGATCCTCCCATGAGCCCTGCCAACACGACCGAGGCGCAGCGCGTCATCATCTGCGTCTTCGACGGCCTGCGCCCTGACTTCGTCACGCCGGAGCAGACCCCGAACCTCGCGCGCTTCGCGGGGCAGGGCACCTGGTTCCGCGACGCGCGCAGCGTCTTCCCGTCGATGACGCGCGTCGCCACGACCTCGATCGCGACCGGCGCGCCGCCGCGGGTGCATGGCGTGGTCGGCAATGCCTTCCTGTTTCCGCAGGTCACGCGCGAGCATGTCCTCGACATGAGCCGGGCCGACGACATCGCGCTCGCCGAGGCTGCCACCGGCGGCCGGTTGGTCGAGGCCGCGAGCTTCGGCGATGTGCTGGCGCAGGCCGGCAAGCGGCTCGCCGTCGTCCATAGCGGCTCGGCCGGATCGGCCTATCTGATCAATCCGCGCGCCAGGGCCAATGGCCACTGGACCTTCTCGATCCTCGGACGCGAGCACAGCCAGACGCCCGAGGCGAATGACGAGGTCGTCGCCCGGTTCGGGCCGCTGCCGCCACGCAGCCTGCCGCGCTTCGAGGAGATCGATTACGCCGAGCAGGTGCTGCGCGAGCATGTGCTGGCGGAGATGAAGCCCGATGTCGCGCTGATCTGGTTCAACGAACCCGACACCTCGTTTCATTACCGCTTCCTCGGCTCGCCGGAGACGCTGGCCGTGCTGAAGCATGTCGACGCCGCCTTCGGGCGCATTCTCGACTGGGTCGCGGCTCAGCCGGACGCGGACGAGTATGTCGTCATCGCCGCCTCGGACCATGGCCAGATCTCGAGCCGCGATGCGCTCGACCTGGCGGGCCTGCTGCGCGAGCAAGGCCATGCCGGGCGCCGCGCCGCCGAGCGCACGCTCGCGGGCGCGAGCTTCGCGATGACGGGCGGCAACATGGGCGAGATCCGCATTCTCGAAGGCGGGACGGCGAAGCGCGACGCCATCGCCGCTTGGCTGCGCGAGCAGGAGCTGCTCGGGATGCTGTTCTCCAAGGCTCGCAACGAGGTCGAGGGCGAGGTCGAAGGCAGCTTCGCCCTGTCACTGGTCGATCTCGATCATGCCCGGCAGCCCGACCTGATCTATGTGCTGCGCTCCGACGATGCGCCCGACAGCTACGGCAATCCCGGTCTCGGCCTGATCACCAAGGCCGACGTGCCCGTCGGCGGCGGCATGCATGGCGGCCTCAATCGTCACGAGCTCAACACGGTGCTGATGGCGCGCGGGCCGGGTTTCGAGCCCGGTGCCGTCGACGGGCGCGCCTGCGGCATCGTCGATATCGCGCCGACGATCCTGAGATCGCTCGGCCTCCAGCCTGCGCAAACCATGACGGGGCAGGCCTTGATGCGTCAGGTGGATGCCGAGGCATCGCTGCAATCGTTCGACACCGGTGCCACCGGGTTCGCCCAGCGCCTCGACCTGGCCGGGCGCGGAGCGTCGCGCATCCTGCTGTCGGGGTCCCGGGCCTGAGGCCCGGGGCGCCGGCTCATTTCGCCGACAAGCCCCGCTTCGGCGCGAAGAATCCGGTCCAGGCGTCGTCGGGCGCGCCGTTCTTCATGACGTCTTTCGCCTTGTAGCGGTCGGGCTTCAAGCCCTCGCCGAGCTCGTCCCAGGCCACCGGCATCGAGACGGCCGCTCCCGGCCGCGCCCGGGTGGAGAAGGGCGCGATGGCGGTGGCGCCGCGACCGTTGCGCAAATAATCGATGAAGATGCGGCCCTTGCGCGCCTTCTTGGACAGCGTGGCGGTGTAGAGCTTCGGTTCGGCCTGTTCCATCGCCTTGGCGAAATCGCGGGCGAATTCCTTGACCTTCGCCCAGTCGGCTTTCGGACGGAGCGAGATGACGACGTGGAAGCCCTTGCCGCCCGAGGTCTTGAGGTAGCTCTCGAAGCCGAGTTCGGCGAGGCGTTCGCGGACCGTCAGCGCCGCATCGCGCACCCGTGCGATCGGCACGCCTTCGTCCGGATCGAGGTCGAAAATCACCTGGTCGGGGGTCTCGATCGCGTCGATCGTCGCGCCCCAGACATGGATTTCGACCGTGCCGAGCTGCACCAGCGCCGCCAGGCCATCGAAATCGCGGATATAGAGCAGCTCCTCGCCATCCTCCGGGTCGCTCGCAGTGGCGATCGCGTCGTGCATGCCGGGCGAGGCGTGCTTCTGGAAGAAGCGTTGGCCCTCGATCCCATCGGGTGCGCGCAAGAGGCTGAGCGGTCGATTGACCAGATAGGGCTGGATGCGCGGCCAGACCGATGCGTAATAGTCGAGCAGATCCTGCTTCGTCAGGCCGATATCGGGCCAGAGCGGCTTGTCGGGATTGCTGAGCGTGACCGCGCTGCGCGCTGCGGTTTTCGTCATCGGCTTCTTCGCCTTTCTCGGCGACGGGCGGACCGGCTTCGTGTCGGCGGGCTGCGCTTCTTCCGCGACGACGTCACCGGCACGCTTGTCCTCGCGCAGGCCGAGATAACTGGCGTGGCGCAGCGTCTTCGACGCTGTCCAGGCACGGAACTCGATCTCGGCGACGAGCTCCGGCTTGACCCAGACGATACCACGTTCGCGGCCTGGTTTGCCCTTGAAGGCCGATGCGTCCGTTCTGATCGCGTCGAGCCTGCGCTTCAGCGCGGGAGCCGATTTTCCCGAGAAACCCGTGCCGACGCGGCCGGCTGGCCTGAGCTCGCCGCCTTTGTTGTAGCCGACGAGCAACGAGCGCAGGCCGCGACCCGGCACCTGCGACGGCACGTAGCCAGCGATCACGAATTCCTGGCGCTGCGTGCATTTCGACTTGATCCAGTCGCGCCCGCGGCCGCTGCGATAGGGCGCGTCGGCCCGTTTCGAGACCACGCCTTCAAGGCCCATTCGGCAGGCATGGCTCAGCATGGTCTGGCCAGGCTCGATGAAATGCTCGCTGTAGCGCAATGGCCCGCCGCCATCTGCATGCTGGAGCAGCGCTTCGAGGCGCTCCTTGCGCGCCATGAGCGGGTCTTCGCGCAGCTCTTCGCCGTCGAGGTGGAGGAGATCGAAGACGAAGAACACGAGACCCTCCGGCCGCTCCTCCGACAGCGCCTGCTGCAGGGCCGAGAAGGAGGAGATGCCGTTCTCGGAAAGAGCGACGATCTCGCCATCGATCAAGGCGCTCTCGCAGGGCAGGGCGGCGAGCGCCTTGGCGATTGGCGTGCCGAAGCGGCCGGTCCAGTCGAGCCCAGTCCGGGTGAGGAGCCTGACCTCGCCATTTTCGAGGCGGGCCTGGACGCGGTAGCCGTCGAATTTCACCTCGTGCAGCCAGTCCTCTCCTGTCGGCGGCTTGGTCTGCAGGGTGGCGAGGGTCGGAGGCACGAAATCGGGCAGGTCGGTGCCGCGCTTCGCGGTCTTTCGGCGCGGAGCCTTCGCTGCCTTCGCCTTGGCCGGCTGCTGCTGTTTCGTCCAGACCCTAGCTGGCTCCTCGGTCTTGCCGATCTCCTCGACCGAAAGCCCCGATTTCACCGAATTCGGCGCGGTCTCGAGGATGTCCTCGTCGTCGCGCGCCGCTTCGTCCTCGACCTTGATCAGCAGCCAGTTGTCGCGCTTCTCGCCGTGGCGGGGCTTGAGGCGCACCAGGTGCCAGCGGCCGGCGAGCTTGTGGCCCTTAAGCTCGAAAGCGAGGTGGCCCTTCTTCAGGCCGAAGGCGGGATCGCCTTCCGGCTGCCATTGGCCCTCGTCCCAGATGATGACGGAGCCGGCGCCGTATTCGCCTTTCGGGATCGTGCCCTCGAAGCCGCCATAGTCGAGCGGGTGGTCCTCGACATGGACGGCGAGGCGCTTCTCGTCGGGATCGAGGCTGGGCCCGCGGGTCACCGCCCAGGACCAGAGCACGCCATCATGTTCGAGCCGGAGATCGTAGTGCAGCCGCCGCGCCGCATGCTTGTGAATGACGAAAGCGCCGCCCGCTTCCTTGACCTTCTTCCGCAAAGCCTTGCCTTGCGGCTCTTTCGTCCGGGAAAAATCGCGCTTGGCGCGGTAAAGGTCGAGCGTGGCCATCGCTGTGCCCCGTCAGGCGCTCTTCTTGCGCGGCGTCGGGGCCTTGGCCGATGTCCTCGTCTTCTTCGCCGCCTTGTCCGGTGTGCCGTCGGCCGCCAGACTCTTCTTCAACGCATCGAAGAGGTTGACGACATTGGCTGGCCTTTCGGTGGAATGGACCTTCGGCGGCTTCTTGCCCTTCTTCTTGGCGGCGATCAGCGCCAGCAGGGCGTCTTCATAGCGATCCTCGAAGCCCGAGGGATCGAACGTCGCCTGCTTCTTGTCGATGATGTGGGTCGCGAGCTCGACCAGGTCCGGGTCGAGCTTGACCTTGGGGATGTCGCCCATGACCTCGTCCGGCTTTCGTACAGTCTTCTCGTAGCGCAGGGTCGTCAGCAGCAGGCCCTTCTCGAAGGGCTCGATCATCACCGGCCGCTCGCGGCGGAACAGGACGATGCGCGCCAGCCCGGCCTTCTTCTGCCGCGCCATCGCTTCGCGGATCACGGCGAAGGCCTCCTCCGAGACCTCGTCCGACGGTGTCAGGTAATAGGGCGTGTCGAAATAGATCGGCGGGATCGCGGCGCGGTCGACGAAGGATTCGATCGCCAGCGTGTGCGAGGATTCGATCTGGACGGCCTCGATCTCGTCCTCCTCGATCAGCAGATATTCGTCGTCGCCGATCTCGTAGCCCTTGACCTCGTCCTCCTCGGCGACGGGCTTACCGGTGACGCCGTCGACATAGATCCGGCGCACCGTGTTGCCGGTCTTGCGGTTGATGATGCGGAACGAGACCTTCTCGCTATGGTCGGTCGTGCCGGTCAGCTCCACCGCGCAGGAGACCAGCGAGAGCTTGAGATGGCCCTTCCAGGCAGGGCGGGGCGCCATCAGGCCGTCGCCCGCGCAAGGGTCTCCCGTGCAAGAGCGGCTCGCGGGCGCATCGAGGCGACCAGCCGCTCGGCATCGACCAGGTCTTCGCGCGTCACGACCGGGATGGGGTCGGTCAGCATCGCTACCAGCACGGCCCGGTCGAGCTGCCCGTTGGCGATGACATGCGCCAGCGCCTCGCGGGTGTCGCGCTCCGCCCGCAGCTGCGCGCTGAGCGCAATGATGAGACGGTCTTTGGCTGAGGCAGACATGACTTTCACTCCCGACATTGCGTTTACAATGGAAACCGACGGCACGCCGCGATGTTCCGCTCGCGGCCGGTGACGACGGCCTGGGCCGAATGCCGTGGGCAGGCCAGCCGCAGTGATTGCAACCAGGCGGCCGCCCGCTACGTTGCCCTTGAGGAATGCCACGGGAGCAGAGCCTGACATGGCCGAAACCCAAGTCACTGAAGTTCAAGCCACCACGCCGGATTTCGACGCCGCAGCGGCGCGGGTCACCCTGTTTCGCGCGCTGCTTCAGGCGATTGCGCGCCATGGCAAGGCGAGGATCGCGCTGGAGGATCCCGAGCGCCAGCCGGTCAGCTTCGGGCGGCTCGTTCTCGGCGCGCTGGTTCTCGGCCGCAAGCTCGCGGACCTCACCGGGCCTGCCGAGCGCGTCGGGCTGATGCTGCCCAATGTCCAGGGCATGGCGGTGACGCTGTTCGGACTGAGCGCCTATGGCCGGGTGCCGGCCCTGCTGAACTTCACGGCGGGGGTGAAGAACCTGAAGGCCGCGGCCGAGCTGGCGGGCCTGAAGACGATCGTTACGTCGCGCCGCTTCATCGACCAGGCCAAGCTCGACGACGAGATCGCGGCGCTGGGCGAGGGCAGGCGGGTCGTCTATCTCGAGGATGTCCGCAAGGCGATCACCAGTCTCGACAAGGGCTGGGCGGCGCTGCAGAGCCTCGCGCCGGGCTTTGCGCTGCGGGCGCATGAGGCCAGGCCCGACGATCCCGCCGTGATCCTCTTCACCTCCGGAACCGAGGGCAGACCGAAGGGCGTCGTCCTCAGCCACGCCAATCTCGTCTCGAACAGCGGCCAGATCTTCGCGCTCGCGGCGGGCTTCCTGTCGGCGCGCGACATCGTCATGAACGCGCTCCCGGCCTTCCATTCCTTCGGCCTCACCGCCGGGCTGCTGATGCCGCTCCTCCACGGCATGAAGGTCGTGCTCTATCCGAGCCCGCTGCACTACAAGCAGGTGCCGAAGCTGATCGGCGAGATGGGCTGCACCTTCCTGTTCTCCACCGACACCTTCCTGCAGGGCTACGCGCGGGCGGCCGATCCCGACGATCTCAAGAGCGTGCGCTATGTCGTCGCCGGAGCCGAACGGGTGAAGCCCGAGACGCGGGCGATGTGGCAGCCCTACGGCACCACGATCCTCGAAGGCTATGGCTGCACCGAATGCTCGCCGGTGCTGGCCTGCAACACGCCGGTGGCGATGCGCGAAGGCAGCGTCGGGCGGCTGCTGCCGGGCATCGAGGCCAGGCTCGATCCGGTCGAGGGCATCCATGAGGGCGGGCTGCTCGTGGTGCGCGGCCCGAACGTGATGGCGGGCTATCTCAGCGCCGACGAGGCGGGCAAGATCGTGCCGCCGGAGGACGGCTGGCACGATACCGGCGACATCGTGGTGATCGAGGACGGTTTCGTCACGATCCGCGGCCGGGCCAAGCGCTTCGCCAAGCTCGGCGGCGAGATGGTCTCCCTCGCCGCGGTCGAATCGATGGTGGCGGGGCTCTGGCCTGGCTTCAACCATGTCGTCGTCGCCCTGCCCGACGCACGCAAGGGCGAGCAGCTCGTGCTCGTCACCGAGAAGCCCGACGCCGACAAGCGCGCGCTGCAGGACGCGGCGAAGGCGCAGGGCTTCCCCGAGCTCTGGGCGCCGCGCGCCATCCTGGTGACGGGCTCGATTCCCGTGCTCGGCAATGGCAAGATCGACTATGGCGCGACACGCGAGCTCGCTGCGACGATGCGGGCGCTGCTGTGACGCCATAATTCTGGGATTTAAGCCCGGGCCATGATCATGACCGCTGCCTCATCCTTCGCCGCCACCTTGCGCATCGCCGCGCTGCTGCCGGCTCTTTCGTTGACGGGACCATCCGAACTCGCAGCGCAGGCGCAGGGGCAGGTCTATGAGCGGCGCGACGAATGCATCGCGGCCGGCCGGCTGAGCGCGCCGCAATGCGATTTCGCCTATCGCAACGCGCGCGCCGAGTTCGAGGAGAAGGCGCCGCGCTATGCGTCGCGGGCGCTGTGCGAGCGCAGCCACAAGCGCTGCGGCGCGCAAGTGACCTCGGCCGGCGGCTGGGAGAGTTTTGGCCGGGGCGGGGCGACCTATGTGCCGCGCTTCACCGGCGTGCGCGTCACCGGAGAAGGCACAGCGAGCCGGGCGCTGCCCATTGTCGAGGGGTCGGCGAAGATCGCGTTCGCGGGCCGGCCGGTCGGCTCGCTCGACGACAAGATCAAGGGGCGGCGCGGCGTCGTCGGCCTCGCCGCGACAGGCGGCAGGGGCGGGCGCGGCCAGGATCCGCAGCACAGCGGCCCTTATGTGAAACGCGGCGACCGGGACGATACGGTGCCCGTGCCGATGGAACAGAAGCGCATCGGCGCCGATGTCGCGCCCGGCCTCTATGTCGATCCCGACGGTGTCGAATGGTACAAGCCGGCGCGCCGGCCCTGAGAGGCGGCTTGCACCGGCTGCCCCGCCCCGCTACGCCTGCCCGCAAGCGGACGTGGCGAAACTGGTAGACGCAAGAGACTTAAAATCTCTCGGCCGAAAGGCTGTGCGGGTTCGATCCCCGCCGTCCGCACCAGAGTTTCCGGCAAACTCCTGGCTCGTCAGCCGCGCGAACCCCGGCGAAAAACCAGGCTGAGATTGTTTGCCGGCATCTCCGTCACCTCCGGATCGTCGAAGCCATTTTCGCGCGCGAGGCTTGCCACGGCGTCGAGCTCGCGCAGACCCCATTCGGGATTGCGGGTCCGCAGGCTCTGGTCGAAGGCGAGGTTGCTTGGTTCGAGCTCGCGGCCGGGGCGGCGATAGGGGCCGTAGAGATAGAGCGGTCCGCCTTCGGGCAGCAGCCGGCCGGCCTGCTTCATCAGCCCCATGGCAGCGGCCCATGGCGCGATATGGATCATGTTGATGCAGATGATGGCGTCGGCGGCCTCGATCGGCCATGCGGGTGCCGCGGCGTCGAGCAGCAAAGGCTGGCGAATATTAGGGAGCCCGGTCTCGGCGATCCAGGCGCCGGTGCTGGCGAGCGCCTCCTCGCTCGGGTCGGAGGGCTGGAAGGTCAGGTCCGGCAGGGCGGCGGCGAAATGCACGACATGCTCGCCCGAGCCGCTGGCGATCTCCACGACGAGCCCCGTCCGAGGAAGGACCGTGCGCAGGAGCGCCAGGATCGGCTCGCGGTTGCGCTGGGTGGCGGGGGCGAAGAGACGGGAATCGGTCATGTACAGGCCAGCCGGTTTCAGGTGGCGCGCATCCAAACCGCTTCGCCGGGCGATGGAAAGCGCGATCGGTGCGAAGATGTTGACCGCTAATGCTCTAAAATGCTGCGTCAAGGCCATCGCCACGCGGCGGCGATACGCTATAAGGAGCTGAAAGCAGGCCGATATCGAGTGCGGCCCTGCAGCTTGCGGGCAGGTTTTGTTAACCGAGATCATGATTGTCGTGGCCCTGACCGTGATCAACGGTCTCCTCGCCATGTCCGAACTTGCAGTGGTCTCGTCCCGCCCGGCACGGCTCAAGGTTCTCAGCGATCAAGGCAGCAAAGGTGCCGCGACGGCCATGCGCCTCGCCGAGCATCCCGGCCGCTTTCTCTCGACCGTGCAGATCGGCATCACCCTCGTCGGCGTTCTGTCCGGCGCCTTTTCTGGCGCGACGCTCGGCGCCAGGCTCTCGGGCTGGCTGCTGGAGCAGGGCTTCTCCCAGGCGGTATCCGACGGGTTGGGCGTCGGCTCCGTCGTCGTCGCCATTACCTATCTGTCGCTGATCGTCGGCGAGCTCGTGCCGAAGCAGATCGCATTGCGCGATCCCGAGCGCGTCGCGTCGCGCGTCGCGCCGGCCATGTCGCTGCTGTCGCGGGTTGGTGCGCCGCTGGTCTTTCTGCTCGACATCTCGGGCAAGGCGGTGCTGGCGCTGCTGGGCCAGAGAGGTGAGACGGAAGAGCGGGTGACCGAGGAGGAAGTCCGCACCATCATCGCCGAGGCCGAGACCGCCGGCGTGCTGGAGCGTGACGAGCGCGACATGATCTCCGGCGTGATGCGCCTCGCCGATCGCTCGGCCCGCGCGCTGATGACGCCGCGCCGCGAGGTCGAGGTCATCGACCTCTCCGATACGGCCGAGGAGCTGCGCCGCCAGGTGCGGGCCTCGCGCCGCTCGCGCCTGCCGGTGCAGGACGGCGAGTCCGACGCCATCGTCGGGGTCATCGTGGTCAAGGACATGGTCGATTTCCTCGCCGATGGCGGCGAATACGACCTGCGCGTCCTGGTGCAGGAGGCGCCGGTGGTGATGGACACCGCCAATGCGCTGATCGTCCTGCGCGAGATCCGCGCCTCCCGCGTACACATGGCGCTGGTCTTCGACGAGTACGGCCATTTCGAAGGCATCATCACGCCGGGCGACGTGCTCGAGGCGATCATCGGCGCCTTCCAGGAGGAAGACGAGAGCGAGCCGCCGATCGTCACCCGCGCCGACGGCTCCTATCTCGTCGCCGGCTGGATGCAGGTCGACGAGTTCTCGCACGAGCTCGGCATCCATATTCCGCGCGACGCCGATTTCCAGACCGTTGCCGGCTTCATCCTGGCGGAGCTCAACCATCTGCCCAATGTCGGCGAATCCTTCGACAAGGGGCATTGGCGCTTCGAGGTGGTCGATCTCGACGGCCGCCGGATCGACAAGGTGCTGGTGACGCGGATGGATTGAGGCGGCCCGCCGCCGGTGCGTTGCGGCCGGCCGCTTCGCCGGCGAACTCGGGAATTGACCGAGCTGGGCCGGCCGTGATCTAATCATGGCCAAGGGGTTTATCGCGACGACCCCGTGAGGCGTCAGCCCAAGGATCGCGTCCGTTTTCCTCGTTTTGGGATGGACGCCATGTCTTCCACCACACAGATCACTGTTGCCCAGCTCTCCCGGCTCGTCGGCCTGCCCGACGCGCCTGCGATCGTCGATGTCCGGATCTCCGAAGACTTCGAGGCGAGCCCCTATCTCGTGCCCGGCTCCGGCCGGCAGGACTACCGGGCCGTCGCCGAATGGGCGCCACGCTACCAAGGCCGGCGCGTCGTCGTCCTGTGCCAGCGCGGCCTGAAGCTCAGCGAGGGCGCCGCAGCCTGGCTGAGGCATGAAGGCATCGCGGCCGAATCGCTCGAAGGCGGCTACGAGGCCTGGCGGGAGTCCGGCGGGCTTGCCGTCGCCGGCGCCAGGATACCGGAGCGCAACAAGGCCGGCGCGACCGTCTGGGTGACGCGTGCGCGGCCCAAGGTCGACCGTATCGCCTGTCCCTGGCTGATCCGCCGCTTCGTCGATCCGGCCGCCGTCTTCCTGTTCGTGACACCCTCCGAGGTCGAGGCCGTGGCCGACCGGTTCCAGGCCGTGCCCTTCGATATCGACGGCGTGTTCTGGAGCCATCGGGGCGAGCGCTGCAGCTTCGACATCATGCTGGAGGAGTTCGGCCTGGCCTCGCCCGCTCTCGACCGGCTGGCGACGATCGTGCGTGCCGCCGACACGGCCCGGCTCGACCTCGTGCCGGAGGCTGCGGGGTTCCTTGCCGTCTCGCTCGGCCTCTCGCGCATGTTCAGGGACGATCTGGAGCAGCTCGACGCCGGCATGCTGGTCTATGACGCCTTCTACCGCTGGTGCAGGGATGCGACCGGCGAAACCCATAACTGGCCGTCAGGGCCGGGCAAGGCCTGAGGCCCAGCCATGACGATTGCGACAACCGAGGCGGCGGGAGCCGCCACCCCAGCCATGCCGACGCTTGGTGAGGCGACGGGCGTCTGGCTGAAGATTGGGCTGCTGAGCTTCGGCGGGCCGGCGGGGCAGATCGCGCTGATGCACAAGGAGCTGGTCGAGGAGCGGCGCTGGATCGGCGAGCAGCGTTTCCTGCACGCGCTGAACTACTGCATGCTGCTGCCCGGGCCCGAGGCGCAGCAGCTTGCGGTCTATATCGGCTGGCTGATGCATCGCACGATCGGCGGCCTGATCGCCGGGCTGCTGTTCATCCTGCCCGGCGCGCTGGTGATGCTCGGCTTGAGCATCCTCTACGTGCTCTACCGCCATGTGCCGCTGATCGATGGCCTGTTCTTCGGCGTCAAGGCGGCGGTCCTGGCGGTGGTCGTCGAGGCCGGGTTGAGGATCAGCCGGCGCGCGCTCAAGGGCCGCGCCATGGTCGCGATCGCGGTCGCGGCCTTCATCGCGATCTATCTGGTCAGGCTGCCGTTTCCGGCGATCATCCTGGCGGCCGGGCTGACCGGCTGGCTCGGCCATCGCTACCGCCCGCACATGTTTGGCAATGGCGGCCATGGCGCCGCCATGGGGCCGGATGTGACCGGCGTGATCGACGCGATGTTCGAGCGCGGCGAGATGGCCCATGTCCGGGCCTCGAAAGCCAGGGCCTTCCGCACGCTCGCCATCTGGCTGCCGCTCTGGCTCGGGCCCGTCGCTCTGCTCTGGCTCGCGACGGGGGCGGGCAGCGTCTGGACGCAGATCGGCGCCTTCTTCAGCGCGATGGCGGTGGTCACCTTCGGCGGCGCCTATGCGGTGCTTGCCTATGTCGCGCAGGCGGCGGTCGAGACCTATGGCTGGCTCGCCGCCGGCGAGATGGTCGATGGGCTGGGCCTGGCCGAGACGACGCCCGGTCCCCTGATCCTGGTGCTGCAATTCACCGGGTTCCTGGCCGGGTTCCGTGCGCCGGGAGGCCTGCCGCCCCTGCTGGCGGGGAGCTTCGGGGCGCTGCTCACGCTCTGGGTGACCTTCGCGCCGTGCTTCCTCTGGATCTTCCTGGGCGCGCCCTATGTCGAGGCGCTGCGCGGCAACAGGGCCTTGTCCTCGGCGCTGGGCGCGATCACCGCTGCCGTGGTCGGGGTGATCATGAACCTCGCGCTCTGGTTCGGGCTGCACGTCATCTTTCGCGAGGTGAAGCGCGCGAACTTGCTCGGCCTGGCGCCCGACCTGCCGGTGCTGGCCTCGCTCGACTGGCGCGCGGCGCTGCTGTCAGCAGCAGCGATGCTCCTGATGTTGCGCTTCAAGGTCGGGATGATCACGACGCTCGGCCTCTGCGCGGTTGCCGGCGCCGTGCTAACGCGGTTTCCGGCCTGAACAGAGGCGGCGCGTCAACGCCGCGGGGGCTCCCCGGGCTCGATCACGCGATATTCCGCGTCGATGACATCGACGCGGGCCTCGCCCGGTCGCGTCCTGGCGAAGGGGTCGGGCTGGCCGAAGCCGGCTGCCTTGAGCCTGCTCTTCAAGCGCCAGGCGGCGATCGCGCCGACCGCGAGCACGATCGGGATCAGGATCAGCGCGAGGCTCGCCGCGAGCAGGAACAGCGTCACGCCGATGACGAGGCTCGCGGCCATGGTCAGCCAGGAGGCCCAGCGCGGCATGCGGCTCCTCTGGCCGGCGAGCTGCTCGTAAAGATTGACGCGGATCATGTGGTCTCCGTGCGATGGGTTAGCACCAGAGATAGGAAGCGAATGCGGCGAAGGCGAGATCGCCAGGGCACGCGCCGATCAGATTGCGAAGCGCTCCGATCGCATAAATGTTATATCACAATGGTTTAGGATCAAGTTTGACCGGCTTGATTCAAGCTGGCCGGTCCTGCTCTATGCCGGTTGACGCCAGTCGTAGAGCCATGCGTTGCGGCTGCGCATGCCGTTAGGGCCCATGCGCTTCATCGCCAGGTCGCGGGCCAGGCTCCAGGGCCAGCTCAAATGATAGGCGCGCCCATTGCCGCGGCTCACCTCCTGAACGCGCGCGACCCGGTCCTGCCTGGCCTTGGCATAGGCGGCCAGCGCCGCCTGCGCGGCCGAAGCCCCGCCTTGCCGCAGATGCGCGGTCAGCTCATGCGCCAGGACACTGGCATCCTCGATCGCGAGTGCCGCACCCTGGGCCATGAAGGGCAATACGGGATGGGCGGCGTCGCCGAGCAGGGCGATATTGCCGCGCGCCATGGCGGCGGGCGAACGGTCGAACAGCGACCAGACCTGCCATTGCGGCGCGGCGGCGGCGAGCTTACGCAAACCGGGCTCGGCCCGGGCCAGATGGCCGGTGAGCAGAGCTGCATCGCCGTCGCGCGACCAGCCTTCGCGCGCCTCCGTCGCCTCGCGGATGATCACGAGATTGGTCTCGCGGCCGCCCGAGACCGGGTAGTGCACGGCGTGCCGGCCCTGGCCGACATGCAAGGTGACCTCTGGAGCGGGCGAGGCGCCATTGCCGCCATTCGGCACCATGGCGCGCCAGGCCTCGTATCCGGTGAAGACCGGCGGTTGCTTGTCGCCCGTCAGTTCGCGGGTGCGCGACCACAGGCCGTCGGCGCCGACCAGGGCGAGCGCCGGGACGGTTTCACTCTGGCCCGACTCGCTGATGAAGGTCGCGGTGACGCCATCTTCGGTCTGGGCGGCCTCGCGCAGTCCGCGCCCGACAACGAGGCGGATGCCCGGCAGGGAACGTGCGGCGTCCAGAAGCAGGCCATGCAGGTCGGTGCGCCGCAAGGCTCGGAACGGAGCCGGCGTCGGGCCGGTGCCCATCGGCATCTCGGCCAGGCCCGACCCGTCCTTCCAGCGCCTGACGACGAGGCGATCGAGCGACACCGCCACGCGCTTGACGGCCAGGCCGAGATCGAGCGCCTCGAGGACATGGCCGGCATTCGGCGTGATCTGGATCCCCGCGCCGGTCTCGCCGAAGCCGGTGCGCTTTTCCACGACCGTCACGCTGAAACCACGACGCGCCAGGGCCACGGCAGCCGCAAGGCCGCCGATGCCGGCACCGGCAATCACGATATGGGGAGCAGGCATGGAAACGGGTCCGGCGACGAGGGGCGCTGGTCAGGCCCAAATGGTGTCGGGGCTCAGTCCTTGCCGCGGCCGTCGCGATCCGGCGGCTGGTCCGGGCGCGGCCAGGACGGGTCGGCCCAGGTCCGGGCATAGGGCTGGGCCTTCCCGCCGATGCCGAGCGAAGCCTGCTGGTAGGGCACGCAACCGGCAAGACCGGTCGCTGCCAGGAACAGGGAGAGGGCGGCGATGCGAGCGCTGGTTTTCATCATGCTGCCTTTGCCGTTTCGTGGTGGGCACAGTCCGGCGGCGTGCAGGCGCCCGCAGGGAGCGAGGCCTCGTATTTGAACAGCGTCGAGCAATAGGGGCAGACGATCTCGTCGTCCGAGCCCATGTCGAGGAAGACATGGGGATGATCGAAGGGCGGCTTGGCCCCGATGCACATGAATTCCCTAGCGCCGACATGGATCACGGCGACGCCGGACTGATTGTGGAAATGCGGAATGCCCGTATCGGCCATGGTCATGCTCGTTGCGTTGATTTGGACGGAGTCTATCCCGTCAGACCCTGCGGCGCCAGTGCGCCAGATGGTGTCACGGCCTCCGGAAGCAGGCCTGGGCGACGGCGCCGGTGCGCACGCGTTCCTCATTGTTCAAGGTATTGGCCAGCACTTTTCGCCAAAGCCCCGCCTTCTTGAGCTCGTCGACGGCGCACGTGCAGGTCTTCTCGCAAACCGAAAGGGAAGTCTCGGCGGTCACGCAGCTGCGCTGGCAGGAGACCAGGAACGGCCGCTCTTCGTTCGCCGGCACCGCTGCGAGCCGGGTCGCCAGCAGGAGCATGCCGATGAAGATGGGCTGATGAGCGAGATAAACGATCAGGCTGTTTCGCCCGCCCCAGGCGACGACGCGCGCAAGCGGGGAGCTCGCCTGCCAGCGGCTCCAGCGCCCGATATGCGGAATGGCGAGCTTGCCGAGCGCCATGCCCATGAGCACGCAGCCGAACCACGGCACCAGCGGCACGAAATCGGCCGTGGATCCGTTCAGATGCGCGAAGCCGAGCCAGAGCAGCCAGGGCTGGTCGAGCAAGGCCGGAGCGGGAAGGAGCGGCAAGGCGAGGACAATCGCCGCCAGCAGCGCGAGTGCCGGCGCCGGCAAGCGCAGGAAGGGCAGGGCGAGAACGCTGGCGAGCGCGATGTGATGCAGGATGCCGAAGAAGATGAAGTTCTGCCGCATGGCGAACCAGGTGCCCAGCGTCACCAGGGCCGCGGCTCCCGCGACCATGGCGAGGCGGCGCAGATAGGGCCGGAACTTCAGGCCGTTGCGTGTCGCCAGCACGAGGCTGAACCCGACGATCGTCAGGAAGGAGCCTGCGATCATCCGCGCGAAGGTGCTCCAGGCCGGATCGGCCGGGACATCGACCGCGATCAGTCCGAAATAGGAGAGGTCATAGGCGAAGTGGAAGACGAACATCGCGAGCAGCGCGAGGCCGCGGGCGAGATCGACGATGTCGATGCGGCGGCGCTCAGGCTGTGATGTCGGGGCCGGCTCGGCTTGGCTCATAGCAGCCTTCATAGGCAAGTGCTGGAAACGCCGCTACACAAACCCGCCTTGCCATGGCAGTTGAGAGAGCATCTTCCTCTGTTGTTGCCAGAGATAGGCAGAGCCCCGGATCATGCAGAGCTTCTCATCAGACGGCGTCAATCTCGCCTATATCGATCTTGCTCCGACGAATGACGCGCCGCTGAACCGGGCCGTCGTCCTCGTCCATGGCTTCGCGTCGAGCCATGTCGTCAACTGGGTCAACACGCAGTGGACCAAGACGCTGACCCATGCCGGCTACCGCGTGGTCGCGCTCGACAATCGCGGCCATGGCCAAAGCGACAAGCCGCATGAGCCCAAGGCGTACTCGTCCCAGATCATGGCCGAGGACGTGCGCCGGCTGATGGACCATCTCGGCATCTCGCGGGCCGATGTCATGGGCTATTCGATGGGCGCGCGCATCGCCGCGCATCTGGCGCTCGCCCATCCGCAGCGCCTGCGCTCGCTGCTGCTCGGCGGGCTCGGCATCCATCTCGTCGAGGGCGTCGGCCTGCCGCTCGGCATTGCCGATGCGATGGAGGCGCCGTCGCTCGCCGACCTGACCGACCCGATGCAGCGCATGTTCCGTGCCTTCGCCGACGCCAACAAGAGCGATCTCGAGGCGCTCGCCGCCTGCATCCGCGGCTCGCGCCAGACGCTCAGCGCCAAAGAGGTCGGGCGCATCGCGATGCCGACCCTGATCAGCGTCGGCACGAAGGACGACGTTGCCGGCTCGGGGCCTGAGCTCGCCGCGCTGATCCCGAACGCGCAAGCCTTCGCCATCGAGGGGCGGGACCACAACCTCGCCGTCGGCGACAAGAGCCACAAGCAGGCGGTCCTCGATTTCCTGACGTGAGTGGGCAGGCGTGCGGCGCGCGCTGTGGGGCATTTTGTAAAGTCTTTTCCGTCAGAGGCTTGCGCGCCGATCCTTGCAGATCGATTCCGGCGCCCTTGCGTCCGGAGCGGGGCGCGGCTGCATTCCGGTTTGGCATCGATGCCGCCCGGCGTGCTAGAGTGTCGTTCTGAACGAGGCCGTATTCCGGAGAATGATCATGCCGTCAGGGCGCTCCGCCGTAGAAGCACGCGATCCGGTCACCGGGCTCGACAGGGTCGACCCGGTCTGGACGCGGCTGCGCCGCGAGGCGGAGCAGGCGCTTGGCACCGAGCCGGCGCTGGGCGGCCTGATTCTGACCTCGATTCTCAATCAGGCGAGTTTTGAGGCGGCGGTGGGCCATCGCGTCGCCTCGCGCCTGGCGCATCCCGCCTTGGGCGCGGATCTGATCGAGCAGGCTTTTGCCGAGGCCGTTGCCGCCGATCCCGAGATCGCGCAGGGGATGCGCGCCGACGTTGTCGCTGTTCTCGATCGTGATCCGGCCTGCAACCGGCTGGTCGAGCCGGTGCTCTTCTTCAAGGGCTTCCATGCCCTGCAGGGCCACCGTCTGGCGCATTGGCTGCTCATGCAGGGGCGGCGCGATTTCGCGCTCTACCTGCAGAGCCGCTCCTCCGAGGTCTTCCAGACCGACATCAACCCGGCGGCGCGCATCGGCAAGGGCGTCTTCCTCGACCACGCCACCGGCCTCGTCGTCGGCGAGACCGCGGTGATCGAGGACGATGTCTCGATGCTCCAGGACGTGACGCTGGGCGGCACCGGCAAGGAGGGCGGCGACCGCCATCCCAAGATCCGCAAGGGCGTGCTGATCGGCGCCGGCGCGAAGGTGCTCGGCAATATCGAGGTCGGCCAATGTGCCCGCATCGCCGCGGGCTCCGTCGTCCTGGCCGAAGTGCCGCGCAACAAGACCGTCGCCGGCGTGCCGGCCAAGGTCGTCGGCGAGGCCGGCTGCGCCGAGCCGTCGCGCTCGATGGACCAAATCCTCGCGGGCGATTGCGGCGCCTATATCTGAGCGTCGTCCGATCCGGACTTCCATAGCCAATCCGCCACCTCCTGGCGGAGCGCATGGCCTTGCGCCGGCAGCACGAAGGCCAGGCGGTCGGGCGTCGCGAGCGCCGGTCCCAGCGGTGCGACCAGCCGGCCGTCAGCAAGGTAGGGCCGCAGCAGGCTGAGCCGGCCCATCAGGATGCCGGCGCCGGAAAGCGCGGCATCGAGCGCGACGCTGTAGAGCGAGAAGGACGGCCCGCGGGTGGGGTCGATCGCCTCGCTCGCGTCCACCGAGGCGAGCCAGCGGGTCCAGTCGTCGCGCCAGACGGCATCATGCAGCAAGGTCTGGCGGGCGAGGTCGACGACATTCGTCACTGAAGCAGCCAGCGCCGGCGCGCAGACCGGCACGATCGCGTCGGGGCCGAGCGATGCCGTGGCCCTGGCCTCCGCAAGATAGAAGAGCGCGATGTCGTGGGGCTCGCGCCGTGCGTCGGGCAGCTGCTCCATCGCCGAAACCGAGACCTGGAGGCTGGGAAAGGCGCGCTGGAGCGCGGCTAGGCGCGGCGAGAGCCAGAGCTGCGCGATGCAGGGCAGGGCGGCTATCGTCAGCGCGCGGCCCTCGCCCCCGGCGCGCAGCTCCTGCAGCGACTGGGCGATCAGGTCGAAACCGCGGCTGAGGCGCGGCAGCGCGGCGCGAGCGGCGGGTGTCAGACTGACGCCCTGCGGCCGCCGCTGGAACAGCGGCAGGCCGAGCACGGCCTCGAGCTGCCTGATCTGCTGGGTGATCGCGCCGGCGGTGACGCCAAGCTCCTCCGCCGCCTTGGCGAAGCTTCCGCTGCGCGCCGCAACCTCGAAGGCACGCAAGGCGTTGAGCGGCGGCAAGCGGGGACGCGGCGGCGTCACGGGCATCGGTAGTTCCCGGAGGGTTAGATTTTCTCTATCTACGCGCGACGATAACTCGTTTGCGCAGCGGCCCGCAAACGGCTCCAATCAGCCCGTTCCGCAGAACGGTCTGCGGTGGGCGGAGAGATGCGATGACGGCGTTGGGCAGGCGCGACTGGGTTCCCGCGGCGAGCGAGGATTATGTGCTGAAGGTCGCGGCGACGGTCGGCGCACAGGATCTCGACGCCACGGAACGCGCGATCCAGGCCCTGACGGCCGAGAACCGCGTCATCCACGAGCGCGATTGCGTCAATCTCAACCCCGCGACCAACGTCATGAACCCGAAGGCCGAGGCGGCGTTGTCGGCGGGACTGGGCGCGCGACCCTCGCTCGGCTATCCCGGCGACAAATACGAGATGGGGCTGGAGGCGATCGAGAAAATCGAGGTGATCGCGGCCGAGCTCGCGGCCCAGGTCTTCGGCGCGAAATATGCCGAGATCCGCGTGCCCTCCGGCGCCATCGCCAATCTCTACGCCTTCATGGCGGCAGCCAGGCCCGGCGACTGCATCATCGCGCCGCCGGGCGAGATCGGCGGCCATGTCACGCATCACGGCGCCGGCGCTGCTGGCCTTTACGGCATCGTCACCCATCCGGCCCCGGTCGATCCGGTGAATTACACGGTCGATCTCGAGCGGCTGCGGGCGGACGCCCTGCGCCTGCGCCCCAGGCTGATCAGCATCGGCGGCAGCCTCAACCTGTTCGCGCATCCGATCCGCGAGATCCGGGCGATCGCAGACGAAATCGGCGCGATCGTGCTGTTCGACGCCGCGCATATGTCGGGGATGATCGCCGGCCATGCCTGGCAACAGCCGCTGGAGGAGGGCGCCCATCTGATGACGATGAGCACCTATAAGAGCCTCGGCGGCCCGCCTTCGGGCCTGATCGTCACCAATGACGCTGCACTGGCCGAGAAGCTGGACGCCATCGCCTATCCCGGCCTGACCGCGAATTTCGACGCGGCGAAATCGGCCTCGCTGGCGATCACGCTGCTCGACTGGAAGGCGCATGGCCGTGCCTATGCGCAGATGATGGCGCAGACGGCGAAGGCGCTGGCCGATGCGCTGGTCGAGCGGCAGGTGCCGGTTTTCGCCCGCGAGCGCGGCATCACGACCTCGCATCAGTTCGCGGTCGAGGCCGCGCCCTATGGCGGCGGGCAGGCGGCGGCGAAGCGGCTGCGGCAGGTCAATATCCTGAGCTGCGGCATCGGCCTGCCGATCGCTCCGGTCGCGGGCGACGTCAATGGGCTCAGGCTCGGCACGCCGGAGATCGTGCGCTGCGGCATGACACCCGCCGACATGCCAGAGCTCGCCGGCTATATCGCCGAGGGCCTGAGCGGCGCGCGGCCGTTCGAGGCGGTCGCGAAGGACGTGACCGCCTTCCGCCAGCGCTTCACGAGGCTGCATTTCATGCGGTAGCGCGTCATTCTCGGGCGGAGCGAAGCGCAGACCCGAGAATCTCAGGCAGGAATAGGCCCAGGTTTACGAGATGCTCGGGTCAAGCCCGAGCATGACGGTGCTGGTCGCTCCCGTAGCGCTCCATCATCTCCTCCCGTAGCGCGTCCTCCGAAACGAGATGCGCGCCGCCGAGCCAGACCGATTCGACCTTGCCGCTGCCGTTTCGGATGAGGCGCGCCGCTTCGCCGGGGCTGTTGAAGCCCGACGTCCTGGTGATGCGGCCGAGGTCCGGCGCCTCGACCGTGACCTCGCCGGCATCGAGGAAGGGCAGGAGCAGGGCCGGGTTGGCGCAGAGCACCTTGTCCCCCGCCGGCACGAGATCTCCGGCGCCCCAGATCGACCACCAGCGGCCGGTCCAGTCCCGCGTCGCGGACGAGGGGGCGCCGTGTTCGGAAAAGGTCTTCAGGATGTGGATCACGCCGTCGATCCAGGGATGGGCAAGGCCGTCGATGGCGTTGGTCAGGACCGAGATGGTCAGGTCCTGCTTCGGCAGCACGACGGTGCGGGTGATGAAGCCCTGGAAACCGCCGGAATGGCCGAAACAGCGCCAGTCGCCCTCGCCGCCGGAAATGGTGCCGAGGCCGTAATGGCGGCCGAAGCTGGCCTCGTCGTCCGGCCAGAGGCGGCGGCTCATCTCGCGGCGGCTGAGCGGGGACAGGATGCTGCGTTCGGCATCGGGCGAAAGCTGCGCGAAATAGCGCGCGACATCGGCGGCCGTGGCGACGAAGCCGGCGGCCGAGGTCATGGCGTGTCCCGGATTGTCGCCCGGGATGACGACGCGGCGGTCGAGCGGTGTCCTGTAACTATGCCCTTTCGCCACCGGACCCGACCAGAGGGTGATGTCCGGCCGGGTCTCCTGCAGCCCGGCTGCCGCGACGACCTCGCTTGCGATCCAGTCGGCATAGGGCTCGCCGGTCACGGCCTCGATGACCAGGCCGAGCAGGGCGAAGCCGTGATTGGAGTATTTGAAGCGCTGAGAGGTGGGATAGGGCTGGGCGACCGAGAGGTCGGCGATGACCTCCTCCTTGCCGCAATAGGGCTTGCGGTCGAAGAACTGGCCGTTATCCGGCCCATCGCGCGTCAGCCCGGCGCTGTTGGACAGGACCTGGCCGATCGTGGCCGCAGCGACGTCGGGATGCAGGCCGGGCACATAGGCGCCGACCTTGTCGTCGAGCCGCAGCCGGCCGGCCTCGACCAGGCGCAGCAGCCCGGCCGAGGTGTAGCTCTTCGAATGCGAGGCGATGCGGAAGCCGTGGCGCGGCGTCAGCGGCTCGCCGGTCGCGAGATCGGCCGTGCCGAAGGCCGCTTCGAGGACGATCTTCTGGCCGCTGGCGATCGCGACGGCGCAACCCGGCTGGTCGTGATGGCGGCGCTGGAATTCGAGCCAGCTCGAGACATAGGGCAGGGCGGCGGAGAGCCAGGGCTTCATCGGATCATCCATCTTTCGCGACATCTGCAACGGAGCATGGCACGCTCGGAACGAAGTCGGCAGCGTCAGGAAAAAGCAGCCGCCATGCGGCCGCAACGCAGCTCGACCGGGCTGCCAGGACGAGGGAAAACCGCGTTCCGGCTTGCTCTGGCCGCCCGGCCATGGCATCCGTCCCGCCACTCTGAAAGGATCGATCCCGTGGACAAAGCAGAACTCGCCAAGCTCGAGGCCTATCTCCGACGCACCTTCGCCAACCATGCGATCAGCGTGCGGGCGCGGATGAAGAAGACCGATTCGGCCGAGGTCTATCTGGGGGAAGAGTTCATCGGCATCATCCATGTCGACGACGAGGACGGCGACCGCTCGTTCAATTTCACCATGGCGATCCTCGACGTCGATCTCGAGGACTGAAGGCTCAGGCCGGAGCTCAGCGCATCATCCTGTCGACGGTGCGCCGGACGCCGCCGAGCATCAGCTCCCAGTCGGCGATGATCGCGCGCGGGAAGCGGATGTTCACGTCGACGCCGCGATGGCGGAAGGTGACGCGGCACGGCTCGTCCAGGGTGACGGGGCCGGCGTCGAGCGGGCAGCGCGCCGCAAAGCCGCGCCCGTCCGGAACCGAGACGTAGAATTCGTCGCCCTCATAGGGCGAGCCCTTGCGGAAGCCGCGCACGACCAGCCCGCCGGGATTGGACCAGACCGTCGGCGTCAGGAAACGCGCATAGATCGAGAGCTGGGTCGCCGGTTCGTTGACCTTGTCGGGCGGGCTGAGCGTGACCAGGAGCTTGCGGCGGCTCTGCGGCGTGACGGGCCCCAGGCTCGGCCAGTCGAGGCGCAGGCGCACCATCCCGACGACGCGCGTGCTGTCCTCGTCATCGGGACCGGTCAGCTCCTGGGGCACGACGAGCGCGACGTCGCCGATCCGCGCGGGCTGCGGCTGCAAGGTTTGCTCGCCGACGAGGCGGGGGCCGTAGAGCGTGGCCGCCGTGATCGCAGCGGCGCAGAACAGGACCAGCGCGGCGGCCTTGAGCAAGGCGCCGTCCGCTCGCGGCAAGGGCGGCGGCGGGCGCTTGAGGCGCGCGCGCACCATCGTCGTGAGGCCGGCGGCGCGCTGAGGCGAATGATGCTCGTAGACGGTCACGGATCCATGCCCTGCAAGATGCTGGGGCTACTGAATCAGACCCGGCTTAATGCTCCGTAAACCATGATGCCCGCCTGCGGCCCGGACGGGCGGGCGCAAGGTTAACCATCGCTAACGAGTTTTCTTCACACTTCGTAAACCATGCGCCAAGCTCTCCCGGTTTCCCGTCCGGAGCTGCGACGTTGCGTATCGAACCTGCCGCCGTCGAGGCGCTCCAGTCCCTGTTCATCGGTTTCGCCTTCGCCGGCCTGCTGGCCAGCGGCTTCGAGCTGTTCACGCGAAGGCGGGCCGATTTCCGGCTGCTGCAGTCGGGGGGCTTCGCGGCCGTGGCGAGCGTGCCCGTGGTCGTCTTCAGCGCGCCCTTCCTCATCCTGCGCAACACGGTGAACGGCCGCCGCATCGAGGGCCGCCCCTTCACCTTCGTCGTGCTGGCGAGCATGGCGGCGTCGCTCTGGAGCGTCGCCTCGGGCCGCGTGGTGCTCGATCTGCTGCACTATCTCGGCGGCGCTTGACGGGGCGGGCACCCCGCCTGCAATCCTCGCGGGTGCTCGCAGAAGGATGAACCGGACATGCCGCTCTATTCGCTCGATGGGACCAAGCCCGAATGCGCCGCCGACGGCCTGTGGTGGCTCGCACCCGATGCCCATGTCATCGGCCGGGTCCGGCTCGCGGCCGGGGTCGGCATCTGGTTCGGCGCCGTGCTGCGCGGCGACAACGAGTGGATCGAGATCGGCGAGAACAGTAATATCCAGGAAGGCTGCGTCCTGCATACCGACATGGGCTCGCCGCTCAGCGTCGGCGCGGGCTGCACCATCGGCCATCGCGCGATCCTGCATGGCTGCACGATCGGCGACAACAGCCTCGTCGGCATGGGCGCGACGGTCCTGAACGGCGCGAAGATCGGCCGCAACAGCCTGGTCGGCGCCAACGCGCTCGTCACCGAGGGTAAGGAGTTTCCCGATAATTCGCTGATCGTCGGCGCGCCGGCGCGCGCGTTGCGCACGCTCGACGAGGCGGCGGCGGCCGGGATCTCCGGCTCGGCGCGGGGCTATGTTGCGCGCTGGAAGCAGTTCGCCGCCGGCTTGAAGCGGCTCGACTGACTGAAGGACCGCCGTCGTGAAACGAGGCGGGCCGGCGCCTCGGGGAGAAGCGCCGGCCCTATGGCGAAACCCGGCCTAGGGACGGGTGGGGTGGGGACGTGACCAAGCTTCGCCGTCCATGAGGTCGCGGCCGGAACCCGGCCGCGACGAAATCGTTCTTCAGCGCACCGAGGCGACCGTCGGCGTCGAGAGGCCGCCGAGCGAGGTCCAGCCCGTCTGGTACTGGGACTCGCGCTTGACGTAGACGTAGCCGGTCTGGTTCCACGGCAGGATCGCGTTGCGCTTGTTGTCGAGCACATAGTCGCCGCGGTCGGTGCGGATCATCAGCACGGCGTGGCCGGCATTCTCCTCGTCGATCACGACGGTCATCAGCATGGCGCGGCGCGGCACGCCGAGCTCGGCCAGCTGCTTGCGCTTGAGCAGCGCGAAATCCTCGCAATCACCCTTGCCGTCGGTGGGGATGTCCCAGCGGTCGACCACGCCCCAATGGTCCTGATCGGTGACCGCCTCGATCTCACGGTTGATCCTGCTGTTGAGCGCAACGATCGTCTTCCAGAGCTTCGGCGTCATCTCGACGCTTTCGGGCTCGCGGGTGTTGACCGCGCACTCGCTTGGGCTGCGCCGGCAGAAGGCCGTCCAGGCATAAGGCGCCCTGGCGTCGCCCGACGCCACGATCGGCGCGCCGGCGGCCGGCAATGACGCGACCTGCTGGGCCTGAGCCGATGATGAAATCCCGGCGAGCGCAACCAGCGCAGCCAGAACCGTACCCCGATAAGAAGAAAGCATGTCGTCCCCTTTCCTGTCCCTGGGGCAGACGATGCGCGGCGCAAATGGATGTCGATTGAAATGGATACAAGCAATTTTATGTAATTCCGCGATCTAAACACGGAACGATTATCAGTATAAATTTGAGGGGAATGCGGAAGTAAGAAATGTGTGCGCTGGTTTCAGGATTCGTTAACTGTGGCGGGCCTGCTCTGAGCGTGCAGGTTTCATTAACGCTGAGACTGCAGCTCCGCGAGGCTGGCACATCGAAGCCTGACGCGAGCATGTGGAATGCAAGGGCAGGTCATCCCGGCCAAGCCGCCTTGGCGGCGCAGAGCCGGGATCCATGCCGGAGCGATGCTCGGGGAGGCTCAGGCATGGATCCCGGGTCTCCGCTTCGCTGCGCCCGGGATGACTCTGCCGTTTCAGCTCAGGGTGAGATGTTCGGCGCGCAAATGCGCTGCCCGCCGCGGCAGAACGCGTGCGGAAGCTTTACGGCAATGGAACGGGGTTTGGCGCTACCGCCCGGCCGGCTCAGAGCTCGAGATTCTCGTCGAGCACGTCGGCGGAGAGCGGGAAGCGGAATTCCGCGGCATAGCCGCCGTCGAAGCGGCGGACGATCTTGGCGGCGGTGCCGCCGATCTTCACGGGCGTGTTGATCGACAGTTCCTGATCGGTCGAGAACGCGGCGCCCGAGAGCGAGATGTCGATGATCCGCACGACATGCTCCGAACCGTCCTCCAGCGCCAGCATCGAACGGGGGTTGCGCGGGACGATACGCTCGTGGCGACGGTCCTCCGGCAGTCCGAGCTCGTCGCGATTGGCGAGCCAGGTCAGCTGGGCGGTGAATTTCTCGCGCTTGCGGCTGGTCGCGGTGATGGTCATCGCGAAGCCTTCCATCGTGGTGCGGACGGCGGTGCCCTCGATCCGACCAAGATGCTCGAGATAGACGATGACGCGGTCGCCCGGATTGGCCTTGGCGGGCGCGACCAGATGCAGGCCGCCCGGCGAGATATCGACCGTCTGGCAGGGATATTCCATGCGGTTGGGCAGCATGTAGCGGCCGAGCAGCACGACCTTCATGCGCTGATGCCGCCTGCGCTCGACAGGGCGTATGGCCGGACGGGAGGTGTGCAGCGCACTCAGCATCGGATCTGCCTGATTTGGGGCGATCCTAGAGGCGGGAGGGTTAACGGTACGTTAGAGTCTCAGCTCCGGCCGCCCGGCAGCACCAGAAACTTTGGCGGCATGGCGCGCGAGACCGGCTCGGGCTGGCGCTGGGCCTGCGGAGAAGGCCAAAGCATGCGCAGCGAGATCATGCGCATGCTGTCGAGCGTGTCGAGGCCGAGCCAGTCGGGGGCGACGGCAGGCGACAGGGCGCCGAGAACCCGCGCATGGGTCCGGCCACGATAGCGCAGGGGCAGCAGCAGCAGCTCGAGATAGATCGGCGAGCCGCTCGCCGTCTCGGCCGAAAGGCCGGCGACGGCGCCGGCCGTCTCGTCCATCACGGTCTGCACCAGGCGGCGCATGTCGCCCTGCGATTCGACGTCCGGCCAGAGCGCGGCGAAGGTGCGGCCACGCAGTTCGCTGCCGAAAAGGGCGCAAAGCCGCGTTCCCGCCAGCCGGAAGACCGGCCCGATCGGCTCGTTCTCGAGCACGAAGGTGTCCGCTAGCGCATGGCGCAGCGCGCCCGGCTCGATTTCGCCCCGCTCCGGTGCGGCGCGTTCGCCGCGCAGCGCGTCCCAATAGTCGAACACTAGGCGGGTGCTCATGTTTTTCATTTCGACATCCTGTCCTGCCTGCGGCTCCCCACCTGCACAGGATGCGTGCCGGACCGGCACATATCCGTCAGAAGCGGGGACAATCGAGCTTTCGTCGATTCGCAGACGCAGTGGTCATGCCGTCTTGCCATGGGCCTCCGGCAGGGGGGACCGGCAGGGTCGCGTTAGGGTTAACGAAGCGTTGACATGCAAGATAGTTTCGCGGGCTGCGCGGCGGGAGCCGGTCCGGGTCAAAGAGGGGTGGAGGGGGATGTGACCGTGGCGCAGGGCCTTGAGCCCAGGCGCCGGCCACAGCCGGAAAGGGGAGGGCCTTGGTCCTCCCCTTTTTCATGCGGGATGCGCCGGAGCGGGCCTGGCGGCTTGCCTCCCGCCCTGGCTTCGGCAAGGGTTGCGACGCATGTCCGAGAACCCCGACCGATCCTCCGCTGCGCCCGTGCGTGAGCCGATCCTGAACCTTCCGTCCGTCATCGTCTGGCTGATCGCCGCGCTTGCGCTGATCCAGGCCGGACGGAGCGTCCTGTCGGCCTATGACGACTTCCTCCTGATGTCCTGGTTCGCCTTCGTCCCGGCGCGCCTGAGCCTCTGGCTCGCGCCCGAGCGGGCGCAGGAGATGATGGGCGCGCTGACGCAGCAGATGGCGGGCCAGGATCTCGCCGACCGGCTCCAGCTCGTGCGCCTGCTGCTGGCCGATGGCGGACCGAGGCTCTGGACACTTGTGAGCTACGGCCTGCTGCACGGCTCGTGGCTGCACCTGATCACCAACGTGGTCTGGCTCGCCGCATTCGGCAGCCCCGTCGCGCGCCGGCTGGGCGCGGGGCGGTTCCTCAATCTGATGGCGCTTTCCACCATCGGCGGCGCGCTGCTGCACTGGTGGTCGCGCGAGCTCGACGTCCTGCCGCTGGTCGGCGCTTCGGCCGCCGTCTCGGGCGCGACCGCAGCCGCGATCCGCTTCGTCTTCGCGCCGGGCCTGCGCTTCGGCGGGCTGGCCGACGATGCCGTGGTGCGCGCGATTCCAGCCGAGCCGTTCGGCGCGCTCTGGCGCAATCCGCGCTCGCTGCTGTTCATCGTGATCTGGTTCGCGACCAATCTGCTGTTCGGAGCTGGGCTCGTGCCGATCCTCGGCGAGGACGTCAGCATCGCCTGGGAGGCGCATATCGGCGGCTTCATGGTGGGGTTGCTGCTGTTTCCGCTGCTCGACCGTGGCGCGCTTCGGTCCTGAGCGGGCCGCACCGCAAGCCCCTCGCAGACCTGCCGCCTTGCCGTCGTCTCCGTCTTCGCCCACACTCCAGGTCTGCGAGGGGCTTGCGACGGCCTTTTGGCGAATCATTCCGTCATTGGTCGGATCCCAGGGCTCCGCTGATTTTGCACGCCGGCCAACGGCGTCGCCAAACAAGGAGGAATGCGTTCATGAACGTCGCGCAGATTCTCGGTGGCAAGGGCCACGATGTCGTGTCCGTCCAGCCGCACCGCACACTGGCCGAGGCGATCCGCACGCTTGGCGAGAAGCGCATCGGCGCTGTCGTGGTGATGGGCGCCGATGGTGGCCTGCTCGGCATCCTGTCCGAGCGTGACATCATCCGCGCGCTCGCGGATGCCGGACCAACCGCGCTCGACAACCCGGTCTCGCGCGCCATGACCGCGAAGGTCGTCACCTGCCGCTCGGAAACCAGCATCGACGAACTGATGGAGATCATGACCTCCGGCCGGTTCCGCCATGTTCCGGTGGTCGAGAGCGGCCGGGTCAAGGGCATCGTCTCGATCGGCGATATCGTCAAGCACCGCGTCGCCGAGATCGAGGCCGAGAGCCGGGCGATGCGGGATTACATCGCGATGGCCTGAACGGCCGCACAGCCCCGTCCGGCGCGAAAGCCGGACAGGCTCACCCGGCCGGGACGTGATTGCTGGCGACGACGGCCTCGATTTCGTCGAGGGCGCGTTTGGCGGCCACCCGGCCAAGCTCGACCGCCTCGTCGGCACGATGGAAATCGAACAGCCCGACGCGGGCGAGCTTCGGGCCGATCATGATGTCGGGCGGGTCGCCGGCCAGGCGCGAGCGCGAGATGCGATCCTGAGTGATGTTGAACGCGTCGACCATGACCCCGGCTAGGCCGGGCTGGTCGTTCGAGGCACGGCCGAGGAAGCCGCGCATCCGTCGCGCCGCGCCGCTGATGCCGTCGAGCCAGCGCGAGGTCGGGCGGACGTCGAGCTCGGGCAGGATTTCGGACGCCGGCGCGGGATCGGGGTCCGAGCTGTGGTTCTGGATGGTGGTGCCGCGCCCCGAGAGGTCGCTGTTGAGGTTGACGCAGATCACGACATCGGCGCCGAGCGCGCGGGCGGCGGTGACCGGCACGGGGTTGACCAGCGCTCCATCCATCAGCCAGCGCCCGCCCAGCTTCACCGGGTCGAAGACGCCGGGCAGCGCGTAGGAGGCGCGCAACGCCTCGACGAGCGGGCCGTGGGTCAGCCAGATCTCGTGCCCGGTGCCGAGTTCGGTGGCGATGGCGGCGAAGCGCAAGGGCAGCGCCTCGATGCGGATGTCGGCGAGATCGCGCTCGAGCAGCCGCTTCAGCCGTCCGCCCGCGATCAGGCCGGCCCCGCCAATGTGGAAATCCATCAGGCCGACGACGCGGCGCTTGGTTAGGTTCTCGGCAAATTCGGTGAGGGCCGGCAGCTTGCCGGCGGCGTAACAGCCGCCGACCACCGCGCCGATCGAGGTGCCGGCAATGACGTCGGGGGCATATCCGGCCTCGACCAGCACGTCGAGCACGCCGATATGGGCCCAGCCGCGGGCCGCGCCGCCGCCCAGTGCGAGGCCGATCTTGGGTCTGCCGCGTCGAGGCGGCGCTTCCATGCTGAATTCGTTCATCGAGGCCGCGCCGCCGCTCGTTCCAAAGGCCCGTCGAGCGATATCATCCCACAACATGATCCCGACCCTCCGCGGGAGGGCCAATGTCTCGCGAAAACGTGAGGGGAAGCTGAATCCATCGCGCAAGGACCGCGCTTAACAAGCGCATTTGACGAAAAGATGTAAGCTTGGTGAAAGGATCACCAACGCGGCTCCCCCTCATTCCGCAGCGAAGGCGAGGGGCGCCGCGGCGGCCTCGCGCAGCGGCTTGACCCGATAGAAGCAGGAATGCCGGCCGGTGTGGCAGCAGCCGCCGTCTCCGGCCACCTTGACCTTGAGCCAGATCGCGTCCTGGTCGCAGTCCACGCGCATCTCGACGATGGTCTGGATTTGCCCGGAGGTCGCGCCCTTGTGCCAGAGTTCCTGGCGCGAGCGCGACCAGTACCAGGCCTCGCCGGTCTCGACGCTGCGCTGGAGCGCCTCGGCATTCATATGCGCGACCATCAGCAATTCGCCCGACGCCGCATCGGTGGTGACGCAAGTGACCAGCCCGCCGGCGTCGAAGCGCGGCGCCAGCACGGTGCCTTCCTCCAGGGCGTGCTTGTCGGACAGAACGGGGTAGGCGGTCATCACAGGCTCCACGGCGGGGCGGGCGCATCCCGCGATGCGCCCTGCATAATCCGGTCGAGGCGGCTCGCCAACGCCGCATCCTTGCCGCCTTACAAGGCGGGGGACTTGACCATGGTGAAGAACCGGACCTGCTCGGTGGGGTCCTTGAACACGCCGGTATATTGGGTGGTCATGGTCGATGAACCCTGCTTCTGCACGCCGCGCATCGACATGCACATATGCTCGGCCTCGATCAGGACGGCGACGCCGCGGGGTTCGAGCGCCTTGTCGATGACCTGGGCGATCTGCGCTGTCATCGCCTCCTGGGTCTGCAGCCGCCGGGCATAGACATCGACGATGCGGGCCAGCTTCGAGAGGCCGACCACGCCCTTCGACGGGTAATAGGCGATATGGGCCTTGCCGACGAAGGGCACCATGTGGTGCTCGCAATGCGAATAGAACGGGATGTCGCGGACCAGCACCATGTCCTGGTAGCCCTCGACCTCCTCGAAGACGCGATCGAGAATCTCGTCCGGATCCTCGCGATAGCCCTTGTAGAATTCCCTGAAGGCCTTGGCGACGCGCGGCGGCGTCTCGATCAGGCCTTCACGGGACGGGTCGTCCCCGGCCCATAGGATGAGCGTGCGCACGGCCTCCTCGGCCTGCTCCTGCGTCGGCTGCCTGACCAGAAACTTGTCTGCGGAGGGGCTGAGCGCCCGCTCGACGGACAAGGACTTAACCACAGGGATCATGTGGTGCCTCCCGTTACGTTTCATCTCTGCGGCGCAGCGGCGACGCTCGGGGCGGGCTGCCCCTGGCAATCGCGTCGCGTCGAAGGGGGTTGCGACAAGTTCTGCTCCCGCAGCGGGATCGCCCATCTCCCGCCCGCGGGCATTCGACCTTATATTGGCACGGAACGCCGGTCATTCCAGACCCGGCGAGGACCATGCCATGCTGAGCGACGTCTATAACAAGCGAATCCTGGAATTGGCAGGAAACATTCCGCTGCTCGAGCGGCTGCCGGAGCCGGATGCGACCGCGACGGCGCATTCCCGCCTGTGCGGATCGACGGTAACCGTGGACCTGACGATGGTGGGCGATGTCGTCACCGGTTTCGGGCACGACGTCAAAGCCTGCGCGCTCGGCCAGGCCTCGTCCTCAATCATGGCCCGCCACGTCGTCGGTTCGACGGCCGAGGAACTGCGGCTGGTGCGCGAGCAAGCCCGCGCGATCCTGAAGGAGAGCGCCGAACCGCCAGGCGGCAAATGGAGCGATCTTTCGGTGCTGGTGCCAGTGCGCGACTATAAGGCCCGCCACGCCTCGACCATGCTGACCTTCGACGCGGTGGTCGATGCGATCGGGCAGATCGAGGCGCAGCGGAGCCAGCCGGGGAGCGAGGCGAAGATGGTGGCCGTCAGGTGAGCCCGAGCACCTTGCGGATTTCGTCGCGGGTGTCGTCGAAGCGGGCCCGGAAGGCACGGTCGGCCAGGAGCGCTTCCGCCACGATCCGCCCGGCCTTGTCGCCCGCTGCGACGTCGCTTGCATAGTGGAATCCGCAAACCAGTCGGCTTTCGCCATAGGAAACGGTGCGGGCCTCGAATTTATCGTGCAGCTCGGGAGCCGCGGCGCTCAGGAGCACCGAATAGAGCGAGGCGGTCGCGGCGTGGCCGGCCGGGAAGGAGGAGCCGACCGGTCGTCCTCCGGGGCAGGGCTTGACCTTGACCTTGTTCCAGACGGTGAAGGGCCGCTGGCGCGAGGTCAGGCGGCGCAGGCCGACGAGAACGATGCCGAGCTCGATATTGGCCTCGCGGAAGAGCAGCCGCACCTCGTGATGCGTGGCGAGCGAGGCTTTGACGTCCATGCCTTCCAGGAAACGGGCGAGCGTCTGGTACTGATCGGCGATGGCTGCCTTCTCGCGCTCGGGGGTACGGTTCAGCGTGATCTGGAGGACGTCTTCGAACTCGCGCTTGGCCTCCGGCGAATTCGCCGGCGGCGGGTTGCCGATCGCGCGGGTGATGTCGAGCTGGCCCGGATCGAGCCAGATCGTGCTGGTGCGCTGCTGTGCCGCGGCCGGAGCGAGGGACAAGAAGAGCGCGGCAGGCACGAGAATGGAAGCCGTGCGGATGCGGTGGCGGAGCATGGGCGAATCTCAAAATGAAACAGGCAAAGACGAGGCGCGATGAAATGGCATCCGACCACGCCTTGTCACGTCTTTTCGCTAGGGCACCGCGTCGCGGGGCCCATTGGCTGATCCGCGGCTACCAGCTCAGCCTCTCGATGCTGATCGGCCGGCAATGCCGACACTGGCCGAGCTGCTCCAGCTATACCGACGAGGCGATCCAGCGTTTCGGCCTCTGGCGTGGCGGCTGGGTCGGTTTCGCCCGGGTTTGTCGCTGCACGCCGCTCGGCACCAGCGGCATCGACCTCGTCTGCGAGGAATTGCCGGCGGGCTCGGCCTGGTACAGGCCGTGGTCCTATGGCCGCTGGCGCGGGGTCAATGCGCCGCCGGAGGCCGAAGCGCCCGGGACCGAGCGATGACGATTGCCTGCGCAGGCCGGCTCGTATAGGCGGAAGGCCCGCAAGCGGCGGCGTCCATGCCGCCCTGCGCCGGCGCGATCCTCCCCCGGATACGGATCTCGCCGAAATCCCATGTATCCGGCCTTGGCTTACGGGGCTTGTATCCCCGAGTGAGCAGGAGCGCGATCGATGACGATCTCCCTGACATTTCCCGACGGCGCCCAGCGCGAGTTTCCGGCCGGCATCACCGGCAAGGAGATCGCCGGCGGCATTTCCCCCTCCCTGCTGAAGCGCACCATCGCGATGGCGCTAGACGGCACCGTCGTCGACCTCGCCGACCCGATCACCAAGGATTCGAGGATCGAGTTCCTCAATCGCGAGGACCCGCGCGCGCTCGAGCTGATCCGCCATGATGCGGCCCATGTGCTCGCCGAGGCGGTGCAGGAGCTCTATCCCGGCACGCAGGTGACGATCGGCCCGGTGATCGAGAACGGCTTCTTTTACGACTTCTTCCGCAACGAGCCGTTCACGCCGGAGGATTTCGCGCCGATCGAGAAGAAGATGCGCGAGATCATCGCCCGCGACAAATCCTTCACCAAGGAGGAATGGAGCCGCGACAAGGCGAAGGCCTTCTTCCGCGACAAGGGCGAGGCCTTCAAGGTCGAGCTGGTCGATGCCATTCCGGCCGACCAGACGCTGAAGATGTATGCGCAGGGCGACTGGATCGACCTCTGCCGCGGCCCGCACATGACCTCGGTCGGCAAGGTCGGCAACGCCTTCAAGCTGATGAAGGTGGCCGGCGCCTATTGGCGCGGCGATTCGAACAATCCGATGCTGACGCGCATCTACGGCACCGCCTTCGCCAGGCAGGAGGACCTCGACGCGCATCTCAAGCAGCTCGAGGAGGCGGAGAAGCGCGACCACCGCAAGCTCGGCCGGGAGATGGACCTGTTCCATTTCCAGGAGGAGGGGCCGGGCGTCGTGTTCTGGCACTCCAAGGGCTGGCGCCTGTTCCAGGAGATCATCGCCTATATGCGCCGGCGGCTCGCCGCCGATTACGAGGAGGTCAACGCGCCGCAGATCCTCGACAAGGGGCTCTGGGAGACCTCCGGCCACTGGGGCATGTACAAGGACGACATGTTCGCGGTGAAATCGGCCACTGCCTACGAGAACCCGAACGATCCGCAGCGCGACCAGCGGCTCTTTGTGCTGAAGCCGATGAACTGCCCCGGCCATGTCCAGATCTTCAAGCACGGGCTGAAGAGCTATCGCGACCTGCCGATCCGGCTCGCCGAGTTCGGCAATGTCCACCGCTACGAGCCCTCGGGCGCGCTGCACGGGCTGATGCGGGTGCGCGGCTTCACCCAGGACGACGCGCACATCTTCTGCACCGAGGAGCAGCTCGCTGCCGAGTGCATGAAGATCAACGACCTGATCCTCTCGGTCTACGAGGATTTCGGCTTCACCGACGACCTCGTCATCAAGCTCTCGACGCGGCCGGAGAAGCGTGTCGGCTCCGACGCGGTCTGGGACCATGCCGAGGAGGTGATGACCCGGGTGCTGGAGACGATCGCGGCCCAGTCCGGCAACCGCAACATCAAGACCGAGATCAACCCGGGCGAGGGCGCCTTCTACGGGCCCAAGTTCGAATATGTGCTGCGCGACGCCATCGGCCGCGACTGGCAATGCGGCACGACGCAGGTCGATTTCAACCTGCCCGAGCGGTTCGGTGCCTTCTATATCGGCTCGGACGGCGAGAAGAAGCAGCCGGTGATGGTCCATCGCGCCATCTGCGGCTCGCTGGAACGTTTCACCGGCATCCTGATCGAGCACCATGCCGGGCATTTCCCGCTCTGGCTGGCGCCGGAGCAAATCCTCGTCTGCCCGATCACCTCGGAGGCCGACGCCTATGCCGAGCAGGTCACGATCGCCCTGATGAACCAGGGCCTGCGCGCCCGCGCCGATCTCCGCAACGAGAAGATCAGCTACAAGGTGCGCGAGCATTCGCTCGCCAAGGTCCCGGTCATCCTCGCGGTCGGTAAGCGCGAGGCTGAGGAGAAGACCGTGACCATGCGCCGGCTCGGCAGCCAGAACCAGGCGGTGATGAGCCTGGACGCGGCGCTGTCGGCCCTGGTCGAGGAGGCGACACCGCCCGATCTCGCGCGCCGCAAGGCCCTGGCCGCGGCCTGAACTCCTGCCGGGCTCGCCAAAAGCGCGCCCGGCATGCCAGGATGTGAGCGATGCTGACGGGATCCTATCGCAAACGGCTCGAGGCCGATCTCGCCCGCTGGGTGACCGAGGGGCTGGTCAGCGCCGACAGCGCGGCGACGATCCGCCGCTCGGTCGGGCGCGACAGCGGTGCCCGGCTGCCGGCTTTGCTCGGCATGCTCGGCGGCTTGCTGATCGCGGCCAGCGTCGCGGCCTTCGTGGCGGCGAACTGGGAGGAGATGCCCCGGCTGGTGAAGCTGGGGATGATCTTCGCCAGCATCGTCGCGGCGCTCGGCATCGCGGCCCGGCTGGAGGCGCAAGGCTCCGAGCTCGGTGCCGACGCGGCCTCGACCTGCGGTGTCCTGTGCTTCGCGGCGGGGGTCGCGCTGGTCGGCCAGATGTACCATCTCCCCACCGATTGGCCCGGCGGCGCACTGCTGATCGCGCTCGGCGCGCTCGCGGTCGCCTTCCTGCAGCGCTCCGACGGCGCGCTGATCGTCGCCTTCGTGGCGCTGGCGAGCTGGAGCTGGGGGCGCTGGTCGAGCAGCGGCGGCACCCTGCAATGGGCGTTCCTGCTGGCTTATCTCCCGGCCGTGTGGATGGCGCTCGGCCGCCGCGGCAGGCTCGTCCATCACGCCGCCGTGCTCTCGCTCGCTTGCTGGCTCGCGCTCGTGCCGGGCGACTGGATGCGCGGCTCCTTCGATTACGGGCTCGTCGCCTACGGGCTGGCGCTGTCGGTCATCTATGTGCTGCTCGGCGCCTTCGCGCTTGATCGCGGCGGGCCGGCGCTGCTGACCGCCTGCCTGCCCTGGGGTCTGATCGGGCTGATGATCGGCCTCGGGATCGAACTGTTCCGCATCCTGGATTCCGGCCAATCCGAGGCCGGCATGGCGAGCTGGCCGATCTACCTTGCCTATGCGCTCGCGGTTCCCGGCACGCTTGCCTTCGTGGCGACGGCGCGGGAGCGGCGCTTCGCGGGCGCGATGGCCATCGCCCTGCTCCTGGCGCTGCTGGTGCCGGCGATCTTCTGGAGCGGCGGCGTGGTGCGCCTGCCCGGCAAGGTCGTGGTCGGGAGCCTGATCCTGGCGAGCGCGGTCGCGCTTGTCGTGGCCGGGTCGGCCGGCGGCATCCGGCGGATCCTGGTGACGGGCGCGGCCCTGTTCGGCCTCGCCATCCTGATCCTGCTCTGGCAGACGATCGGCAGCCTGCTCGACCAGTCGCTGTTCTTCCTGGTCGCCGGCGCCGTTCTGCTGACGCTGGCGGGTGGTGCGCGCCGGCTGTTCGCGCGTCTCGCCAAGCCGAGCGAGGAGCCGGGCTGATGCATGTCCCCGAAGCCGGCAGCATCGCCCGGCGCATTCCGCTGATATGGCGCGCCGCCGCGGCGGCGCTGGTGCTGTGCGGGGCGATCGGCATGCTGGTCGAGAGCCGCGCCCGCATCCTGCGTTCCGGAAGCGAGGTCAGGCTCAGGACGGCGCCCGTCGATCCGCGCGACCTGTTCCGCGGCGATTATGTCATCTTGAGCTACGACATCAGCACCCTGGACCTGAACGGCTTGCAGGGCGATCGCGAATTCAGCCGCGGCGAGCAGGTCCAGGTCCAGCTCGCTCCCGACCCGGAGGGTTTCGCTCGCCCGGTCGGCATCTACCGGACGAGGCCGACCGGCAGCGGTGACGTCTTCATCGACGGCCGCATCATCTCGACTGGCGCCTGCCCGCGGGCCGAGGACGGCCGCATCGATTGCAGCCGCGATCGCAACGGCGTGCGCATCGCTTACGGGCTCGAGAGCTATTTCGTGCCGCAGGGCAGCGGACTGGCGATCGAGCGGACGGAGCGCAAGCGGATCGAGGTGGTCGCCGCCGTGGCGCCCTCGGGCCAGCCCGCGATCAAGCGGCTGCTGATCGACGGAAAGCTCGTTCACGCCGAGCCGCCCTATTAGGGCAAGCGGATCACATGGCAGCGAGCGGTTACGTCGGTAGCGCCGGCGGCAGTTGCGCCGATCGGCTTTTTCAATTTTTCGTCGTTTCTGGCTGAGGATGCCTGCCTCGATAGCGGCGGCGCATGAAAAATGGCGGTATCGCACTGAAACGGCCTGCCGCGTTCCGGATGTCGCCTGCCCCTCCGGTCGCCATGGTGAGCCCTTATTTGCCTGACACACAGATGTGACCCGGATCCCCATGGCGGCTGTGGCGTGGGCGTTGTATGAACGCCAGATGAATGGATTCGTCAGATGCTGTTCATGTTGAGCGCCGCGTTCCCCAGCTCCGCCAAGCCTGAAACCTCATCCGACGGCGCCGTTCGTGGCCTTCTGGAGCAGTCGTCGGTGCCGGTTTCCTCGTCATTCTTGAGCTATTTTCTGCGAGGCGCCGGTGCGCTCGCCGTCACGCCTCCCGGCCGCGACCTGCGTATCGACGCGCTGCGCGGGCTCGCCCTGCTGATCATCTTCATCAATCACATGCCGGGAAATGTCGTGTCGGCTGCGATGCCGCATAATTTCGGCTTTTCGGACGCCGCCGACATCTTCGTGCTGCTCGCCGGCGTCTCGGCGACGCTGGCTTACGGTTCGGTGCTCGACCGGCGCGGCCTGGCGATCGGCGCGCTGCGGATCGGCGGCCGAATCTGGACGCTCTACATCGCCCATATCGCCGTGTTCGTGATCGTTTGCGGGGTTGTGGCGCGCGCGGTGACGCGGACGCAGAACCCGCTCTATATCGAAGCGATCAACATCCAGCCCTTCTTCAACGACACGCTCTCGGCGCTGGTCGATGCGCTGACGCTGACCTATCAGCCGCATTATCTCGACATCCTGCCGCTCTACATCGTGCTGCTCGCGGCATTCCCCCTGATCTACAGGGCGGTGCGGATCAGCCCGGCCCTGACGCTTCTCGCCTCGGTGCTGGTCTGGCAGGTCGCGGTCTTCTTCCACCTCAACCTGCCGAATACCGGCGCTGCCGGCTGGTTCTTCAATCCGTTCGCGTGGCAGCTGGTCTTCACGATCGGCGTGGTGATCGGGCGCGGGCTGCAACTGGGCGTCGCCGTGCCGCGTTCGGCCCTGATCACCGCCGCCGCCATCGGGTTCCTCGTCTTCTCGGCGCTGGTCAAGGTGTCGACGGGTAACCCGTTCGGGCTGGCTTTCCTGAACGACTGGATCGACAGCCTGCAGCTCGGCAGCGACAAGACGAACCTGGCCTGGGTCCGCGTGCTGCACCTGGCCGCGCTCGCCTGGCTCTTCATCCGCCTCGTGCCGAGGGATTCCGCGATGGTCCAGGGGCGGGTGGGACGCAGCCTGGCCGTGATGGGCCGGCATTCGCTGGAAGTATTCTGCGCCGGCATCGTGCTTGCGATTATCGGGCAGATCATCCTGGCTGAGACTTATTTCGCACTGGGCGTTCAGTTGCTCGTTTGCGTGGGTGGCGTTACGATACTGGTTGGGCTCGGGAACTTCCTATCGTGGTATCAGTCCATCGCGCTTCACGGCTCCGCGGGAAAACCCGCTCCAGCGCTGCCAGCCTCTGTGCCGCGATCCTGACGATTGGCCTGATGACGAGCACGGCCCAGGCCGGGCCGATGACGCTGGCCGGCATGACCGACCTGCGCTGCCGCTTCGGCGCCGCCCAGCAGCCGTTCCAGCCGATGCTTCCGGCGGCGAAGAAGGCGCTCCAGGAGACCGGCAAGCTCACCATCGTGGCGCTCGGCTCGTCGAC
This sequence comes from Allobosea sp., assembly GCF_051860145.1. Lineage (GTDB taxonomy): Bacteria > Pseudomonadota > Alphaproteobacteria > Rhizobiales > Beijerinckiaceae > Allobosea. Next base: position 403,855 of record NZ_JBHYEM010000004.1, read on the forward strand.
CACGGCCGGGGCGGGGGCCAGCGAGAGCGGTCGCAGCTACCCCGCCGTCCTCGAAGCCGAGCTGAAGCGGCGGATGCCGGACACCGAAATCCGGGTCATCAACAAGGGCATTGGCGGCCAGTCGGCCTATGACATGCTGATGCGGATGGACAGCGACGTCGTCGACGAGAAGCCGACGGTGCTGATCTGGCAGACCGTGGTCAACGACGCGATCCGCGATATCGGCGAGGAGAAGCTCGCGAAGATCCTGCGCAAGGGCGTCAAGAAGGCCAGGGCCGCGGATATCGACATGGTCCTGATGGACCTGCAATGGCTGCCGCGCGAGGATCGCTACCCGAAATATGACGAGTACCGCGCGGTTCTCGCCAAGACCGCCGACGAGATGAGCGTCTCGGTCTTTCCGCGCTACGCCATGATGAAGAGCTGGTCGAAATCGAAGCACTTCACCGCCGAGGAACTCGTCGGCATGGACGGGCTCCACATGGTCGATGCAAGCTATCGCTGTCTCGCCATCCGGATCGCGGACGGGATCGTCGGGGAACTCACCGGCGCGAAGCCCGAACTCGTGGAACCGCCGAACCCGACCAATTGAGCCGAGGCTCCCCGGCTATTTCGTCGCGATCACCTCGATGTCGCGGTCGAGCCCGGTCTCGACCTTGAAATCCTTCGAGAAGACCTGGCCTTCCTGCCGCGCGATCAGCACGTAGTCGCCCTCGGCCAGAATGACCTGCGGGAAGGCGCCGATCGCCTCGCGAATGACGTCGCCGCCCGGAGTGAGGACGCTGAAGGCGGTGCCGGCGAAGGCCTCGCCGCCGGGGGAGGCGACCAGTTTCAGGGTCACGCGTGCAGCGCGGTGATGCAGCGTGGCATCGGTGACCTTGCCCGATTCCACGGTCACGTCGGCACGCTGGATCGCGTTGGAATCGCCATAGGTCGAGACGACGTGATAGGTGCCCTCGGGCAGACGGATCAGGTCGCCCGCCTTGGCGTCGCCGACGACGAGCCGGCCCTCCGAATTGCCCTGCAAGGGCACGAAGACCTGGAACGTGAGCTGCGCTGCCTGGATCGGCGTCTCGCCGATCGAGCCCGCGAGCGTCAGGCCGCCGGCGCTGATCGCGATCTGCTCGCGCAGGCCCTGCTGTCCGAGGCTCACCCGCTTGGTGCCGCTGGCGAAGCCATAGGCCGCGTGCAGGACATAGGCACCGGGCTCGAGCGTGAAATGGGGTTCGGCTTCGGTCGAGCGCGCGACGATGCGGGGCGGCGAGCCGTCCGCGGTTTCGGCGAGGACGCGCCAGACGAGGCCGGAGCGGATCGGCTTGCGATCGCCTGAAAACTGCGCGCTCAGCGTCAGGCTCGCGGGCCCGGTCGACGCCGTCGCCGGTCCGGTTTGCGGCAGTGGCACGGTGGCGGGCGCGTCCGGGCGGGTCGGAGGCAGCGGCGGGACCTGCGCGAGCGCAGCCGACGCGGCGAGAAGCCACGCTGCCGCGATGAGCCCAGCCCGGCCGAATGCGCGCAAAGGCGATAGCGTCTTGCGGCGCATTGTCCGGAATGCCTCCAGTTGAAACATGCTCATCGCCCTCGGCGCCCCTGCATCAACCTCTGAGCAGGCTTGCTTGTCCTCTTCATGGCAAACCACTAGTTCAGGGGCCATACGGCACGCCACGTCGTGCGGGTTGCCGACAAATCCTCATACCCGGGTTTCTCATGACCGATACGCTCGCCCTGCTCAAGCTGCGCCGTTCGGTGCCGCCGCAATTCCTGACCGCGCCCGGCCCCAGCTCCGACCAGCTCGCCGAGCTTTTGACCATCGGCGCGCGCGTGCCGGACCATGGCAAGCTTGCGCCCTGGCGCTTCGTCATCTTCGAGGGCGCGGCGCGCGAGAAGGCGGCCGATGTCGTCGCCAGCGCTTTCCGCAGCAAGAATCCCGAGGCCGACGCCGAAAAAGTCGCCTTCGAGCGCAAGCGGCTGACCTATGCGCCGCTGATCATCGGCGTGGTGTCGCGGGCGCGGCCTCACGTCAAGATCCCGGAATGGGAGCAGGAGCTTTCGGCCGGCGCGGTCTGCATGAATATCCTGGTCGCGGCGCAGGCGATGGGTTTTGGCGCCTCCTGGCTGACCAACTGGTTCTCCTTCGACCGCGACGTGCTCACGGCCTTCGGGCTGGCGGAAGACGAGCGCATGGCCGGGTTCATCCATATCGGTACGCCCGAAACCATTCCGGCGGACCGCGAGCGCCCCGTCCTCGCCGATATCGTCAGCCGTTACGGAGCCTGAGGCGATGATCTATTCCACCGCGCTCGAGGACCATGGCCTGCCGCATGATCCGTTCAAGGCGATCGTGACGCCGCGGCCGATCGGCTGGATCACCGCGATGAGCGCCAAGGGCGAGATCAATCTCTCGCCCTACAGCTTCTTCAACGCCGTCTCGTCGCGCCCGCACATCGTCATGTTCTCCTCCGAGAACAAGAAGGACGCCGTGTCGTTCATCGAGGAGACGGGCGAGTTCACCTGCTCGCTGGTGACCAAGGCGCTCGCCCAGCAGATGAACCAGACTTCCGCGCCGTTGCCGCGCGGAACCAGCGAATATGAGCATTCCGGGTTGGCCATGGCGGAGTCGCAGTTCGTCAAGCCGCCGCGCGTGGCCGGCAGCCCGGCGGCGCTGGAATGCAAGCTGCTCTCGATCCAGCAGCTCAGCGACCTCGACGGCAAGCCGGTGCCGCGCTGGATGGTGCTGGGCCAGGTGGTCGGGATCTTCATGGACGACAGATACGTTCGCGACGGCCGGTTCGACACGGCCGGCGCACATCCGATCGCGCGCTGCGGCTATGCCGATTATGCCGAGGTCGACCATCTGTTCTCGATCACACGCCCGGCCGGCGGCTGAGCGCCGTGATGGCTCAGCGTCCCGGTGACGAAGACGATTGGCGGACCACCGTCAATCTGCTCGCCGTCATCGTCACGCTGCTGCTCCTCGGCGCGGGTGTCTGGCTGCTCTTCGAGCTCGACCGCGCGCGGAAGGCGCAGGATTGCCTGTCCTCGACGATGCGCAACTGCCGGCAGATCCAGGTGCGCTGAGGCTGCCGAAAACCTGAATCATTGGAGTCAGCTGCACTGATGGGCTGAGGCGGTTTGTAAGCCGGCGCCTGCTTCGCCCAAGGCGATCGGCTCGCCGCTCGCCGAGCTCTATGACAGCAGCAGCGCGGGCTTGTCCTGATCCGCCATCAGCTTCACCGCCTTCTTGTCGAAGGATACGAAGCTGTCCGCGCCGAGCCAGCGCCCTTCATAGGCGATGACGCCATCGGCAAAATCGCCGCCGGCATCGAGTTGAGCCAATCCCGCTTCCACCGCAGGCCGGTTCACCGCGACATTGTCAGCGTTCATCAAGCGCCGGATCGTGTCCGCGATGTCGCTCGATGGAATTTTGTAGCCCTGCGACAGCACCCAGACCAATTCACAAAGCGCCGGCAGCGCCAGCGCGACCGTCTCCGCGCCTGCCAATTGCGCCTGGGCGATCTTGCTTTGCTGTTCGTGGTCACCCGTCACGGCCCGGACGAGCACATTGGTGTCGGCCGTGATCTTCATCGCCTGCCGGCCCAACCTCGTGCCGCGACCTCGTTGATCTCCTCGATCGACAGGACAGGGCCGTTCTCTCTCTTCAGCATATTGAAGACATCCGAGATCTGGCCGGTCGGCCGCGCGGCCTTCACCTCGATCCGACCGTCGGGAAGCTTGTCGACGATGACCTTCTCTCCGGGATGGACGCCCAGATGCTCGAGAAAGTCCTTGCGCAGCGTGACTTGCCCTTTGGCGGTGATGGTGAGCGTGCTCATGGCAAGATCTCCGGATGACGCTCCTTATGTAAGGCAAAAAGACCTTACCATCAAGGAGCGCCCGGTCATCGCGCCAGCTTCTCAGCCCGTGCCTTGAGGCGCTGCGCCCTGACGAGGTGCGGTCGGTCCAGCATTTCGCCGTCGAGCCCGATGACGCCCATGCCGGGATTGGCCGCGAAGAGCGCGATGATGGCCTCGGCCTTGGCGACCTCGTCGGGCGCCGGCGCGAAGACCTCGTTGATCACCGGAACCTGCGCGGGATGGATCGCCATCTTGCCAGTGAAGCCGTCGCGGCGGCCGGCGATGCATTCGGCGCGAAAGCCCTCGGCATCGCGGAAATTGGTGAAGACCGTGTCGATCGCGTCGACCTGGGCGGCGGCGGCGGCAAAGAGCGTGAGCGAGCGGGCAAGCCGGTAGGGGTCGGTATAGGAGCCGTCGCTCAGGCGGTTGGTCTCGGCGCCGAGATCGGCGGAGAGGTCCTCGGCGCCCCAGGTCAGCGCCGCCAGCCTATGGGTCGCGCCGGCATAGCTGCCGAGCCCGAAAATGCCCTTGCCGGTCTCCGTGGCGATCGGGATGATCCGGGTCGCGCCGTCCGGCAGGTCGTTCTCGGCCTCGCGGACCGCGACCTTGGCGCCGAGATGCGAGACGTCGACGCCACCCTCGGATTTGGGCAGCATGATCGCGTCCGGCGCGCCCGGCATGACGGCGTCGAGATCGGCGTCGCTGAGGCCGGTCGAGAGCGCGTTGATGCGCACGATCAGCAGCGGGCGCTTCGCCTGCCGGCGGGCCGTGCCGAGAAAGTCGAGGCTGATCGCGCGGGCCTGCGCCTTGGCGTCCAGCGCGACGGAATCCTCAAGGTCGAGGATCAGCGCATCGGCGCCGCTCTCCAGGCCCTTCTGGAGCTTCTTCGGGCTGTCGCCCGGCACGAACAGGAGGGAGCGCATCCGGTCAGGCCGTGGTGGTGAACGGTTCGGGATGCTTGCGCATGAAGGCCTGGCGGCGGCACTGGGCCACCAGCGTGCCGTCCTGCTTGTAGGCGCGATGATGGAACTCGACGATGCCGGCATCGGGCCGCGAGCGCGATTCGCGCTTGCCGACGATCTCGGTGACGCAGTTCACCGTATCGCCCTCGAAGAGCGGGGCGGGAAAGGTGACGTCGGTCATGCCGAGATTGCCGATGGTGGTGCCGATCGTGGTGTCGTTGACCGAGATGCCGATCATCAGCCCGAGCGTGAACAGGGAGTTCATCAGCGGCTGGCCCCATTCGGTCTCGGTGGCGCAGAAATGCGCATCGATATGAAGGGGTTGCGGGTTGAGCGTCATGTTCGAGAAGAGCATGTTGTCCATCTGGGTCACGGTGCGGGTGAGCCCGTGCTCGATGATCGCGCCGACCTGGAAATCCTCGAAATAGATGCCGCCGCGCTTGTGCCGCCTGATCTCCGTCATCAACGCTTCTCCACTGCACCGGCCGAACGCGCCGTTTCGACACGAGGAATCCGGCTCTTTAACGCTTCGCTTACCATAATTGCGGCACTCTCCACAGGCGCTCGGGCACCTTGCACGCGGGCCGCCCGAGAGTCTCCATGTTCCTGTTTACGACCCCGCAGACACGCGAGACAGCGCCGACCAATCCGATCGTTAACGCCATCCGCGAGGGGGCCGAGCGGACCGGCGCCGGCTTCGACTATCTGCTGAAGACGGCGCAGCGCGAATCCGCGCTCGAGCCGGACGCCAAGGCCAGGACCTCGAGCGCCACGGGGCTGTTCCAGTTCATCGAGCAGACCTGGCTTTCGATGGTGAAGCAGGAGGGGCCGAAACAGGGGCTGGCCAATTACGCCAACGCGATCAGCGCCGACGAGAGCGGCCGGCTCAGCGTCAGCGATCCCGCCACGCGCGAGAAGATCCTGCAATTGCGCAACGATCCGCAGGTCGCCGCCGTCATGGCCGGCGCGCTGACGCAGAAGAACCGCGACCAGCTTGCCGCGACGCTCGGGCGCCAGCCGAATGCGGGCGAGCTCTATATGGCGCATGTCCTCGGTTCGCGCGGCGCATCCGATCTCATTCGCGCCGTCGGCAGCGACCCGACGCGCGTCGCGGCCAGGGATTTTCCCGACGCTGCCGCCGCCAATCGCGGCATCTTCTTCGACAAGTCCGGCCGCGCCCGCAGCGCCCAGGAGGTCTATGGTGTGCTGGCTGCCAGCCACGCCAATACCCAGCTCGCGGCCGCGACTGCGACGGGCGAGGCCAAGGTCGCGACGGCCTATGCGTCGCAGGCGTCAGATCCGCCCGTGGAGATCGCGGCCGCGCTCTCGCCCGGCCGCGCCAAGGGGCTGATCGGGCTGTTCTCGACCGAAGGCTCGCGCCAGCCGGTCTCGAAGGCGGTCGCCAATCTGTGGACGACGCCGCGCAGCGACGCTTCGCGGCTGGCGGCGCTCGATCCGGCCGATCGGTTCTTCCCGCGCCAGGCACAAAGCGGCGCGGCTCCTGCCGCGACGGCGCCTGTCGAGGCGGCGAGTGCTTCCGCCGCGGCGCCCGTGCCGGTCAGTGCTCCGCTGCCCCCGTCGCGCCCCGTCGATCTGAGCCAGGCCGCGAGCGTGCAGGCGAAGCAGGCCGCCAGGCCGCGCCGCGCGCCGCTCAATCTCTCGTCCTTCATGATCCAGCGGAGCGGCACATGATCGTTCGCCGCTTCCTGCTCTGGGCCCGCACGGCCAATGCCGAGGCGCGCGCTTCCGGCGCCGCGGCGCTGGCCGGGGCCTATTTGCGCTCGGGAATGGCCGAAGAGGATCGTCGCGAGGCCGAGACGGCGCTGATCTCGCTGGTCGACGACCCGTCGCCGCTGGTGCGCCGCGCCATTGCCGAAGAGGTCGCCGCCTCGCATCGGGCGCCGCGCACCCTGATCCTCAGCCTGATCGCGGACCAGAGCGATGTCAGCACGCTGGTGCTGGCGCATTCGCCGGTGCTGACCGAGGCCGACCTGGTCGATGCGGCTGCCGTCGGCGATGCCCTGGCGCAGCGCGCCATCGCCTTGCGACCCAACCTGTCGTCCGGCGTCGCGGCGGCGCTGGCCGAGGTCGGGCATGTCGAGGCGCTCGTGACGCTGGCGAGCAATCGCTCGGCCGATATCCCCGATTTCTCGCTCGAGCGGATGTTCGAGCGCGAAAGCGAATCGGGCGCGCTGCGCGAGGCACTTCTCGGCCGCCCTGACCTGCCTCCCGGTTTGCGCCAGGCGATCGCGGCACGGATGTCGGATGCGCTGGCAAGTTTCGTCTCGGGCTGCGGCTGGCTGACGCCGGAGCGCAGCGCCAGGCTGGCGCGCGAATCGACCGAGCGCGTCGCCGTCTCGCTCGCGGCGGGCGGGGCGGAGAGCGATGCGCCCGCCATCGTCGAATGCCTGCGCACGCTCGGCCGGCTGACACCCGGCCTGATGCTGCGTTCGCTGCTCAGCGCCGAGCCTGCCTTGGCCGAAGCCGCCTTCGCCTCGTTGTCCGGGCTGCCGCCGGCCCGCGTGACGGCGCTGCTGCGCGACCGGAGCGGCGGAGGCATGAAGGCGCTCTATCGGAAGGCCGGCATGCCGGCCTCGCTGCAGCCGGCCTTCGCGGCCGCGGTGGCGGCGTTGAACGTGGTCGGTTTTGCCAGGGTGAGCGGCTCCAGCGGTATCGACCGGGCGATCCTCAGTGCCGTCCTGTTCGCCTGCGAGCAGCTCGAAGGGCCCGAGGCCGATGCCCTGAACGGGTTGTTGCGGCGGCTCGATGCCGAGGCAGCGCGCGAGGAGGCGCGGGTCATGGCCGATTCGCTTGCCGACGATGCGGCGTTCGCCTTCCTCGTCGAGGCGGATCCGTCGCTGCTGGTCGAGCTCGAGGCCGACGAGGTCCGCGTCGCGGCCTGAAGGCGGCCGTCAGTAGCCGAACTGCTCGCGCAGGATGCGCTCGTCCAGGCTGTGACCGGGGTCGTGCAGCATGACGAGATCGACGCTGCGGTCGATCTCGATCTCGACCGAGACGACATTGTCGATCTGGATATGGTCGGCCATCGCGCTGACGGGGCGCTTGGCCGGCTCCAGCACCTCGATCGAGACCTGGGCCTGATCGGGCAGCAGGGCACCGCGCCAGCGGCGCGGGCGAAAGGCGGCGATCGGCGTCAGCGCCAGCAAGGGCGCGTCCAGCGGCAGGATCGGGCCATTGGCCGAGAGGTTATAGGCGGTCGAGCCGGCGGGCGTCGCCAGCAGCACGCCATCGGCGACCAGCTCGTCGAGGCGGACCTGGCCATCGACCGAGATGCGCAGCTTCGCGGCCTGGTAGGACCGGCGCAGCAGGGAGACCTCGTTGATCGCCTTGGCCTGGACCATGGCGCCGGTCTGGTCGGTGGAGTTCATCGAGAGCGGGTGGACGACGCTGCGCTGGGCTGCGTCCAGGCGCTTGCTCAGGCCGCGCTCGCGATATTCGTTCATCAGGAAGCCGACGGAGCCGCGGTTCATGCCGTAGATCGGCTTGCCGGTCCCGAGGAAGCGATGCAGCGTCTGCAGCATCAGCCCGTCGCCGCCGAGCGCCACGATGACGTCGGCCGTGGCGGGGTCGGCATTGCCATAGCGCGCGACCAGTTTCTCCAGCGCGGATTCCGCCTCCGGCGTCTCGCTGGCGACGAAGGAGATGGCTCCGAAACGCTCGGTCATCATGAAATCCGCAACAGCCAGTCCAAAGCGACGTGAGCCGGGCATAGCACGGGCGTAGCGGAGGCGGCGAGACGCGCAGGGCATAAAAAAGCCGGGGTCGCCCCCGGCTTGGTCGTCTTGGATGGACGATGCTCAGATCGCCGGCGTCCATTGTACGGGCACAAGCTCGAAGCCGTTGCCCGCCTTGGCGATGTGGCCGGTCGCGGGGAAGGGAGCGTGATAGAACGCGACCTGCATCCTGTCGGCCGAGACCATGTCGAGCAGCTTGCGGCGGGTCGCGGCCGCTTGCGGCCCGTCCATGTCGAAGACCGCCGACCAGTCGGGATTGCGCACGAACAGGGCAGGGTGGTTGGTCGTGTCCGACATCACCATCATGCGCCCGGTGCCCGAGGCGAGGGCGAAGACGGTGTGGCCCGGCGTGTGGCCCGGCGCTGCGATGGCGGTGATGCCGGGCAGGATCTCCTTGCCGCCCTCGAACTGCTTCACGTCCTTGGCGATCGGGCCGAAGACGCGGCGAACGCCGCCGAAGGCGCCCTTCATCGCGTCGGGCGCAGCGTTCATCTTGGCGTCGTCCATCCAGAACGCCCATTCGGCGGCCGGCACCATGACCTCGGCATTGGGAAACACAGCGGTGCCGTCCTTGAGGCGGAAGCCGTTGATGTGGTCGCCGTGGAAATGGCTGAAGACGACGGTCGAGACGTTCTTCGGGTCGAAGCCGGCGGCGGTGAAGTTCTTCATCCAGGTGCCGGAGGTCGGCGCGCCGGAATCGCCATTGCCGGTGTCGATCAGCGTCAGCTTGCCGCCGCTCTCGATGGCGAGCGTGGTGAAGGTGATGTTGAGCGCATCGGCCGGAAGGAAGGCCTGCTCCATCGCCTTCTTGACGTCGGCGAGCTCGGCATTGCGGACGAAGCCCTCGAGCGGGCGGCGGCCGAAGCCGTCATTGATGGCGGTGAGGGTGATGTCGCCGATCTTGTAGCGGTAGAATCCTGGGGCCTGGTTCACGGGTGCTCCTTGCGCTTGGGCCCGGGCGAAGCCGGCGGGCAGGTCGAGTGTGATGGCGCCAGCAAGCGCGCCGGTGCCCGCGATCAGGGCACGGCGCGAGAATTCGAAAGGCTGCATGGTGCTCTCCCTAGGCTGTCATTGAGCCTGGGCTGCACCCTAGCGCTGGTGGGGAACGCTTCAACCGTCAGGCGGTTGCGCAAGGTCAACTTTCCGTGAACCGCCGTTCGACTGAACCCGCCGGCGGCCGGCGGCCCCGTATCGCGCCACCGTGACGGGCGAAGGCGCGCAGCATCGCGGCGCAAAGCGCGAGCGAGCCGAGCATGGCATTGCCCGAACATTCGGCTACCAAAGCCTGGAAGGCGGTGGAGTCCTCTTCGCTCAGGCATTGCAGGCTCCAGCTCCAATCGGGAGCCTTCTGCCGCAGCAGCGTGATCGTCACGTCGATATTGGCGCTGACCGTGCCCAGGGCCTTCCACAGCGAACCCTGCTGGTAGATGCCGCCGGCGGGCGCGCGCCTGCTGACGAGGTGGCTCGGCTTGCGCCGCACATTGTAACCCAACGCCTCGTAGATATCGGCATCGAGCGCGCGGTCCGGCTTCTGTGCCGTTTCGCAACGCTCCGCCAGCGTGAGCAATTGTTCCTTGTCCATGCCGCTCGTCCAGTCCGAAGGCCTCGACCATCGCATGCCTGCGTCGCGCCGATCCTACGCCACGCTGACTTTCATATATGGTGCCGGCGGAGAGGATCGAACTCCCGACCTTCGGTTTACAAAACCGCTGCACTACCGCTGTGCTACGCCGGCCCGGGTCAGCCCGATGCGGTTACCAGCCTGTCGCGGCGAGGGCAAGGCGGGAGGCATCGCTGTCGCGGCTTCGGTGCCATGTCTGGCTCGGACTTCTCTGTCTTGGATACCCGCACGAAAAAAGCCCCGCCCGGATGGGCGGGGCTTTCCCCTCTGGTCGTTTTGCCGATTGACGACTTACGACTTGTAGATGTCGCGGTCCTTGGTCTCCGGCAGGAAGAGCAGGCCGACGACGAAGGTCATCAGCGCGATCACCACGGGATACCAGAGGCCCGAGTAGATATCGCCGGTCGAGGCGACGATGGCGAACATGGTGGGCGGCAGGAAGCCGCCGAACCAGCCGTTGCCGATATGATAGGGCAGCGACATGCCGGTGTAGCGGATGCGGGTCGGGAAGAGCTCGACGAGCATCGCAGCGATCGGCCCGTACACCATCGTGACGTAGAGCACGAGGATGAACAGGATGCCGACCATCGACCAGAACTGGCCGTTCAGGCCCTTGCTGACGTTGACGATGCCGGCGTCGCCAGCCTTGGGGTAGCCGGCAGCCTGAGCGGCGGCGGTGAGGTCGGCGCCGAAGGTCGGCGAGACCGGGACTTCCTTGCCGGCGACCTCGACCTTGGTCGGCGAGCCGGCCGGACCGGAGACGAGCTGATAGTTCAGCGCGCCGGTGGCGAGCGCCTTGCGGGTGACGTCGCAGGGGCTGGTGAAGGTGCGCACGTTGACCGGGTCGAAGAGCGAGCCGCAGGTCGCGGGATCGGCCGTGACCGTGATCTTCACGTTGTCATGGGCGTTGTAGAGCGCCGGATTGCCGGTCTTCGTCAGCGCCGTGAACAGTGGGAAGAAGGTCAGCGCCGCGATCAGGCAGCCGCCGAGGATGATCGGCTTGCGGCCGACCTTGTCCGAGAGTGCGCCGAAGACGACGAAGAACGGCGTGCCGAGCAGCAGCGAAAGCGCGATCAGGACGTTTGCGGTGGTGCCGTCGACCTTCAGCGTCTGGGTCAGGAAGAACAGCGCGTAGAACTGACCGGCATACCAGACGACGGCCTGGCCGGCCGTGCCGCCGATCAGGGCGATCAGGGCGATCTTGGCGTTCTTCCACTGGCCGAAGGCTTCGCTGAGCGGCGCCTTCGACAGTGTGCCCTCGGCCTTCATCTTGGTGAAGGCGGGCGATTCCTGCAGCTGCAGCCGGATCCAGATCGAGATGCCGAGCAGCAGGATCGAGAGCAGGAACGGCACGCGCCAGCCCCAAGCCGCGAAGGACTCGGCCGACATGCTCATGCGCAGCGCCAGGATGACGACGAGCGAGAGGAAGAGGCCGAAGGTCGCGGTGATCTGGATGAAGGAGGTGTAGAAGCCGCGGCGGTTCTGCGGGGCGTGCTCGGCGACATAGGTCGCGGCGCCGCCATATTCGCCGCCCAGCGCCAGGCCCTGGAGCAGGCGGCAGGCGATGAAGGCGATGGGCGCGGCGATGCCGATCGCGGCATAGCCCGGCAGCAGGCCGACGACGAAGGTCGCGAGGCCCATCACCATCATGGTGACGAGGAAGGTGTATTTGCGGCCGATGAGATCACCCAGCCGGCCGAAGAACAGCGCGCCGAACGGGCGGACCGCGAAACCGGCGGCGAAGCTGAGCAGCGTGAAGATGAAGCCGGCGGTCGGGTTCACGCCCGAGAAGAAGTTCGCCGAGATGTTGGCGGCGAGCGAGCCGGCCAGATAAAAGTCGTACCACTCGAAGACGGTGCCGGTCGACGACGCGATGATGACCTTCTTTTCTTCTCGCGTCATCGGACGGTGGGCCGCCCCCACTTCCGAATGTGTTGCCATGCTCATGGCGTTCTCCCCTGCATGATGCCCGGCAGCTGGACGAGTCCGGGCTGCGCGATTTCGTGTGGCCCGATTTCCTGGTGGCTCGATTTCTTGCGACACGATGCCACTGACTGCCGGATCAAGTTTTCCTTGCACTATTCCGACAAGTTCAAACCAATGAGCGCATGTCGAACGCCATGCAATCAGGCACTTGGTCTTGCACCGTTCGATGTAATACCTAAGTCGCAGGTCGTTATGCGTGTCTTGGCGCGCGCAAGACACGGTAGGCGGGCCTCCGCGTGGTCGCGCTATGATCCGGCAATGCTATCGAGGGGAAGGAGGGCGAGGGTGCCGCGCATTCCCGCGACATCCTCCGGCTTCGTGCTGGCGTCCTGAGCGCGGTATTGCGCCGATGGCGTCTCAGCCGCGCCGGCTCGCGGCGTAGAGCGCGATCGCGGTCGCGTTCGAGACGTTGAGGCTGGTGATGGTGCCTGGCACCTCCAGGCGGGCGAGGTGGTCGCAGAGCTCGCGGCTGCGCTGGCGCAGGCCCTTGCCCTCGGCGCCCATCACCATGACCAATGGCCGGCGCAGCGGGATCTCGTCGAAGGCGGTGGCGCCCTCCGAATCGAAGCCGATTCGCTGGAAGCCGCGCTTGCCCAATTGGTCGAGCGCATCGCCAAGATTGCGCACGGCGATCAGCGGCACGTGCTCGAGCGCGCCGGAGGCCGATTTCGCCAGCACGCCGGTGGCTGCCGGCGAATGGCGGATGGTGACGATCACGGCGGCAGCCGCGAAGGCGGCGGCCGAGCGCAGGATCGCCCCGACATTATGCGGATCGGTGATCTGGTCGAGCGCGAGCACGACCGCATCGTCGGGCAAGCTGTCGAGATCGGGCGAGGGCAGGGGATCGCAAGCCAGATAGAGCCCCTGATGCACGGCGTCGGGGGTGAGCAGGCGATCAATCTCGGATGGGCGGACGAGCTCGGGCTCGATCGGCAGTTCGCCGATCTCCTCGCGCAGCCGTTTTGCGGCATTCTCGGTGGCCAGCAGCTTGCGATGGCGCCGATTCGGGTTGCGTAGCGCCTCGATCACGGGATGGACGCCGTAGAGGACCGCCTCGTCGATCTCGCCCGGTCGGTGCGGCGGCGGGCCAGCATCGCGGCCGCGGCGCTCGAAGGGTTTGCCGCCGGGCCTGGCCGGTTTGGGGCGGAACGGCGCGGGCATGATGGGCCTCCGAAACATGACGAGCCCTGCCCTGACACGACACGCCGCGCTTTGCCAGTGCATGGCGACGGGTTTTGCTGCCGTGCCAGTCGCGCGGCCGGCCGAAAACGTGGAAAAAGAGGAAAACGGGACTGCCATGACGATCGACTGCCAGCGCCATACCATCATCACCGGGGGGCCGGGCTCGGGAAAGACGACCTTGATCGCGGCGCTCGCCGCGCGCGGCTTTGCGACCTTTCCCGAAGCCGGGCGCGCCATCATCCGCGATCAGGTCGCAATTGGCGGCACAGCGCTGCCCTGGGCCGATCGCAATCTCTTCGCCGAGCTAATGCTGAGCTGGGAATTGCGCTCGCATCAGGCGGGGCAGGAGGAGGCGAGGCCGGTGATCTTCGATCGCGGCGTCCCCGATGTCGCCGGCTATCTCCGCCTGTCGGGGCTCGACGTTCCCGGCCATGTCGACCGGGCCGCACGACAGGTCCGCTACGGCCGCCTCGTTTTCATCGCGCCGCCCTGGCCGGAGATTTTCGGGCAGGATGCCGAGCGCAAGCAGGATTTCGCCGAGGCCGAGCGGACCTATCATGCCATGGTCGAAGCCTATCGCGGCTATGGCTACGAGCTGTGCGAATTGCCGCGTGCGAGCGTCGCGGCACGAGCCGATTTCGTCATGGCCCGGATCGGGGAAGGGCGCTGATTCCAGGGTGGGCCACGATGCGCGATCGAGCCGCCGGCCCGATGCGAAGAAACGAGGATCGGCGGCTTTTTGCCGTTGACACGCCGGACACCGGTCACCATAAGTCCGCCCGCGCCTGTTGCTCGTCACGAAACTGAAACAGGCAGCCGGACGGTGACCTCAGGGTCCGCGTCCGCGACACGGCGGGGGAATGTCCCGAGCGGCAAAGGGGGCGGACTGTAAATCCGCTGGCTATGCCTTCGCAGGTTCGAGTCCTGCTTCCCCCACCAACCTTCGCCCTGCGGGCTACGGCTCGGCAAGCCAACGGCGAAGCCGGCCGAGATCGCAGAGCGAAGGCTGTCGCGCCGGAGTTGGCTGTGACTGGCACTGTTCCGACGCCCCACCGTCTTGACATCCAAGCCACCATCGCCGATTTCGGGCGGAGCGCGGGTGTAGCTCAATGGTAGAGCAGCAGCCTTCCAAGCTGAATACGAGGGTTCGATTCCCTTCACCCGCTCCACCGGCCCTGCGCGCCCTGCGTGATGGTCGCACCCCGCACGAGCGCAGGCGGATGTTCAAGCGTAGCGATCTCGCCTAGTTCTCTTCGGCCCAGCAGCCGAACGGACCGCGCGCCGCATGACTCCGACCGATATCGCAACGCGAACCTATAACCATGGCTGGCGGCTGGATCCGATCATTCGCAGCCTGCTCGACACCGATTTCTACAAGCTCCTGATGCTGCAGATGATCCGGCGCTTCCATCCGGACGTGCAGGTCACCTTCTCGCTGATCAATCGCTCAAAGCATATCCGCCTGGCTGATCTCGTCGACGAGGACGAGCTCAGGGCCCAGCTCGACCATGCCCGCGGATTGCGCTTCAGCAAGAAGGAGCTGATCTGGCTGGCCGGCAACAGCTTCTATGGCAAGACCCAGATGTTCTCGCCCGATTTCATCGCCTGGCTCGCGGAGTTTCAGCTCCCCGACTATGAGCTCAAGCGTGTCGACGGTCAGTATGAGCTGCATTTCGGTGGGGACTGGAGCCACAGCACGATGTGGGAGGTGCCGGCGCTGGCGATCATCAACGAGCTCAGGGCGCGGCGGGTGATGAACGGCCAGAAGCGCTTCTCGCTCGACGTGCTCTATGCCCGCGCCAAGGCCAAGATGTGGAGCAAGGTCGAGCGCCTGCAGGAACTGCCGGGGCTGCGGCTCTCCGATTTCGGCACCCGCCGCCGCCACGGCCATCTCTGGCAGCGCTGGTGCGTCGAGGCGCTGAAGGAGGGGCTCGGGCCGCGCTTCACCGGCACCTCCAACGTGCTGCTCGCGATGGACAGCGATCTCGAGGCGATCGGCACCAATGCGCATGAGCTGCCCATGGTGCTCGCGGCGCTGTCGGACAGCGACGAGGAGATGCTGGACGCGCCCTATCGCGTCCTCGACGAGTGGCGCCGGGTCTATGGCGGCAACCTGCTGATCGCCCTGCCGGACGCTTTCGGCACGGCCGACTTCCTGCGGCGCGCGCCGGACTGGGTCGCGGACTGGACCGGCTTCCGGCCCGACAGCGCTCCGCCGATCGAGGCGGGCGAACAGATCATCGCCTGGTGGCGCGCGAAGGGCCGCGACCCCAGGGAGAAACTGCTGGTCTTCTCCGATGGGCTCGACGTCTCGGCGATCGAGCAGGTCTACCGCCATTTCGACGGCAAGGTCCGCATGGCCTTCGGCTGGGGCACCGACCTCACCAACGACCTCGTCGGCTGCTCGCCCGACGGTTCGCGCGCGCTCGATCCGATGTCGCTGGTCTGCAAGGTGACGCGCGTGAACGGGCGGCCGGCGGTGAAGCTTTCCGACAATCCCGAGAAGGCCTCGGGCGATCCCGAAGAGGTGGCGCGCTACAGGCGGGTCTTCGGCGCCGCCGCCTGACAAGCCGGGGCGCGACGGCGCCTCGCCGGTCCTTCATATGGAGGATTGACCCCCACTTCGACGCATGCATTCGTGCGATTTTACGGCAGAATGTTTCGATGCATCGACCGGGCGAGGGCGTTTCCGAGATGCTTGGCTTCCTGAAACGCAAGCCCGCGGCATCGAGCGGCCGCACCGTCGAGGTCGGGTGGATCATCGACGCCGACAAGGCGAGCTTCATCTGGGAAGCGCCGCAGCGGCTTTCGCGCAATGACGACCCGAAGATGCGACATGCGAAATCGGTTCGCGTCTGTCCCGCGGTGACCGATCACGAGGCGCGCCTGTTCGAGGTGCCGTGCCCGATCGACCTGCACCTGCGCATCGAGCTCTCGCCGGAGGGCGGCGAGCCGAAAGTGATCAATGCGGCGGGCGACCAGTCCACGATCAGGTCGAAGGCGCTGCAGCAGATGTTCACCGTGGTGTCGCGCAAGGAGTGGCGGCATCCGCAGCGCCCGGTCGTGCAGATCATGACGCCGTATCTGTTCCTCGCGGACGAGCAGGTGTTCCTGTCGCAGCTGCCGCCTTTCGCCCATTATCGCTCAGACGCCCTGCCGGGCGTCCTGATCGGCGGACGCATGCCGATCCATATCTGGCCGCGGCCGATGATGTGGGCCTTCGAATGGCATGAGCCGGCGCGCGATCTGGTGCTCAAGCGCGGCGAGCCCTGGTTTTACGTGCGATTCGAGACGCCCGACCCGTCGCGAGCGGTGCGCCTGGTCGAGTGCGAGGTGACGCCCCCGCTGCGAAACTATCTCGACGGATTGTCCGGTGTGGCGAACTACGTGAACCGGACCTTTTCGCTGTTCTCGACCGCGAAGGAGCGCCGGCCGCTCAAGCTGATGTCGCCGGTGAAGCGCTAGCGTCCGCTCCCGCCTTGCATCACGCCTCAAAACACCCTAATTCGACCGCGTTTTCCGGCCGAACATGGCCGTCGTCGAGGAAAAGGTGTCATGGCCAAAGAGAAATTCGCTCGCAACAAGCCGCATTGCAACATCGGGACGATTGGTCACGTCGACCATGGCAAGACGTCGTTGACGGCTGCGATCACGAAGGTGCTGGCTGAGACTGGCGGGGCGTCGTTCACGGCGTATGACCAGATCGACAAGGCGCCTGAGGAGAAGGCGCGCGGGATCACGATCTCGACGGCGCATGTCGAGTACGAGACGGCGGCGCGGCACTACGCCCATGTCGACTGCCCCGGTCACGCCGAC
>NZ_JBHYEM010000005.1:0-170886 GCF_051860145.1 Allobosea sp.
CGAGCGCGTGTGGAAGTCGTCGAGATCGACCGCCCCATTGGCATTGATGAACTGGGTGCCGCGGCTGATCAGGCTGCGCAGCGAGCCGCTCGCGACCTCGACCAGCGCATCGAGATCGACGCTTCCGTCCTTGTCGCCGAGCAGCGCCGTGACGGTCGCGATCAGCCGGTTCATCGCCTTGCAGAGATCCTCGAACGCCTTGAGCTGGCCTGCGTCGAGGCGGTCATAGGCGGCGAGCGCATCAGTCGAGCAGCGCAGGCGGGACGCCAGGAAATGTTCGCGATAGCCGACAGCCCGCCAGGCCCGGAGTTCCTCGACGATGCCGCCGTCCGTCGGCGCCATCTCGATCAGCATCAGCGCCTCGCCATATCGATTGAGATAGTCGGTCGAGAGCAGCGGCGTCCCGGTCGGGCCCGGCCGTTCATCCGCGGCAACGGCCGGCGCTCTCATCGCGGGGACGGTCATCGTGAGGCCTTGTGAATCGGCGCGAATATGCGTGATCAAACCCCAATAAAGTGTTGATCGGCAGGGTAAGCCTTGGCACATCTGCGAGCCATGTGCGGTCGCTACGCCATCACCCTCCCGCCGCAGGCGATGCGCGAAGCCTTCGCCTATCCCGAGCAGCCGAATTTCCCGCCGCGCTACAATATCGCGCCGACGCAGCCCGTCCCCGTGGTGCGGATGCATGAGGGCGCGCGGCAGTTCATCCTGATGCGCTGGGGCTTCATCCCCGGCTGGGTCAAGGACGCCAAGGATTTTCCGCTCGTCATCAATATCCGCAGCGAGAGCGCGCGCGAGAAGCCGTCCTTCCGCGCCGCCTTCACGCGCAGGCGCTGCCTGATGCCGGTCGACGGCTTCTATGAATGGCACAGGCTCGGCAAGGAGAACCGGCCCTATCTCTTCCGCAGGCCGGACCGCGGCCTGTTCGCCTTCGCCGCGCTGTGGGAAACCTGGCATTCACAGGACGGCTCGGAGATCGACACGGTCGCCATGGTGACCGGCCCGGCCAACGGCCTGATGTCGGCGATCCACCATCGCTGCCCGGTCATCGTCGAGCCGCGCGACCACGACGCCTGGCTCGACGAGGCAACTGGCGGCAACGAGGCCGCAGCGCTGCTGAAGCCGCCGCCGGAAAATCTGCTCGACATGGTCAGGGTCAGCCCGGCGGTGAACCACGTCGCCAATGACGGGCCGGAGGTCCAGGAACCGTTCGACGGGGCCGCGGAGGAAGCTGCCGAAGCCAAGCCGGAGCTGCCGCCGGCCCAGGGCTCGCTGTTCTAGAAGGAATCCGATCGCACTGAAGCGTCATTGCGAGGAGCGTCAGCGACGAAGCAATCCAGGGACCGCGTGCGAGCCCTCCTGGATCGCTTCGCTGCGCTCGCGATGACGCCTCGGCAACGGCGAAAGCAGTTCCAAGGCGGAATGATCGAGCGCAATTGCGTTCCAACAGGACGGCCGGTTTTCCCACCGTACTGTTGGAACTTCGCTTACAGCACCGCGCCGGGGTTCAGGATGCGCTGCGGGTCGAGCGTCGCCTTCAGCGTCTTCATCAAGGCGAGCTCGACCGGATCCTTGACCCCGGGCAGCAGATAGCGCTTCAGCCGGCCGATGCCGTGCTCGGCCGAGATCGAGCCGTGCATCTGCGTGACGATGGCGTGGACGGCGTGGTTGACCTCATCCCAGCGCGCGACGAAGGCGTCCTTGTCGGCGCCGAGCGGCTGGCTGATGTTGAAATGGATGTTGCCGTCGCCGAGATGGCCGAAGGGCACGGGCCGGCAGCCCGGGATCATCGCCTCGACCGTCGCGATCGCCTGCGCCAGGAACTCCGGCACCGCGTGTAGCGGCACCGAGACGTCGTGCTTGATCGAGCCGCCCTCCTGGCGCTGCACCTCGGAAAGCGCCTCGCGCAGCTTCCAGAAATCCTTGCGCTGTTCGAGCGAGCCGGCAAGCGCGGCATCGGTGATCAGCCCGTCCTCGAGCGCCTGGCCGAGGAAGGTCTCGACCGCCTCGTCGAGCCCCGCCGCACTCTGGGCCGCGACCTCCATCAGCACATACCAGGGCGAGGACTCGGAGAGCGGGTCGCGGGTGCCCGGCGCGTGCCGCAGCACGAAATCGACCCCGATGCGCGGCATCAGCTCGAAGGTCGTCAGCGTGCCGCCGGCGCCGGCCTTGGCGGCGTTGAGCAGCGCCAGCGCCTCCGCCGGCCCCGGCACGGCAAGGAAGGCGGTGGTGCGCGCCGCCGGCAGCGGGAACAGCTTCAGCACCGCGGCAGTGATGACGCCGAGCGTGCCTTCCGCGCCGATGAAGAGGTTCTTCAGGTCGTAGCCGGTATTGTCCTTGCGGAGCTGCCTGAGACCGTTCCAGACGCGGCCATCAGCGAGGACGACCTCGAGCCCCATGCAGAGCTCGCGGGCATTGCCATAGGCGATCACGGCAGTGCCGCCGGCATTGGTCGAGAGATTGCCGCCGATCGTGCAGCTGCCTTCCGAGGCGAGCGAGAGCGGGAACAGCCGCCCGGCCGCCTCGGCCGCCTCCTGGGCCCGCAGCAGCGTGACGCCGGCCTCGACGATCATCGTGTCGCCTTCCGGATCGACGGTGCGGACCTTGTCGAGCCGCTGTAGCGACAGGATGATCTCGCGTCCTTCCGCGATGGGGGTCTGCCCGCCCACGAGCCCGGTATTGCCACCCTGGGGCACCAGCGGCGTGCCGGTTTCCGCCGCGAGCTTGACGATTGCCGCGACCTCCGCGGTCGAGCCCGGCCGCACGATGGCGCTCGCCTTGCCGCGATAGAGGTCACGCCCCTCGAGGAGATAGGGCGCCATGGTCTCGGCATCGGTGATGACGTTCCTGGACCCGACGAGGCCGGCGATCCGGTCGAGAATTTGGGCGCTCATCGTGTCTCCGGGCTCATCGTGTCTCCCGCTCATCTCCTGGCCGCCCGCCGGAAGCGGGCGACGAGTTCTATATGAGCGGAATAGCGGAACTGGTCGACGGGCGTGACGCCCTCCAGCGCATATCCGCCCGCAACCAGAAGCGCCGCATCGCGGGCGAAGCTGCCGGCATCGCAGGAGACATAGACGATCGCGGGAACTTTTGACGCGGCGAGCCGCTTCGCCTGCGCCTCCGCGCCGGCGCGCGGCGGGTCGAGCACCACGGCGTCGAAGGCGTTGAGCTCGTGCTCCAGCAGCGGCCGGCGGAACAGGTCGCGCTCTTCGGCCGTGATGCGCTTCAGCCCCTGCGTCGCGCCCGCGGCCCTGAGCAGGGCCTGCACGGCCGGCTTGTCGCTCTCCACCGCATGGACCTGCATGCGCTCGGCGAGCCGGAAGGTGAAAGGTCCGCAGCCGGCGAAAAGGTCGGCGACGCGCTTGGCCTTCGGCAAGGCCGCGTCGACCAGCGCTGCAAGGCGCTCCTCGCCCTCTGCTGTCGCCTGGAGGAAGCCGCCGGGGCCCGGCGCGACATAGGCCTTGCCCATGCGCTGCAAGGGCGGCCGCCGCTCGACGATGACATCGCCATGCATGGCGAGCCGGGCGAGATCGAGCCGCTCGGCGGCCTGCGTCAGGGCGAGCCTGAGCTTGTCGCCGGCCGGGCCGTGGCCACGGATATCGACATCGAGCCCGGCCTCGGAGGCCGTGACCTGGATGTCGAGCGGCTTGTTGGAGCCGCCGAGCCGGTTGGCGAGCGCCTGGGCCACGGATGGCGCCCGCGCCAGCCCCGGCGCCAGCACCGGGCAGGCCTCGACCTCGACGAGATCATGGCTGCGCGCCGCCATAAAGCCCACAGCCATGCCCGCGCCCTCGCGCCTGGCATGGAAGGTGACGCGCCGGCGCCCAATGCCATGGGCATCGACCATCCCGGCGACCGGCGCGTCGAGCCCGGCGCGCCGGAGCGCGGTGACGACCTGATCGCGCTTCCAGTCCTGATAGAGGGCGGGCGCCATGTGCTGCGCCGCGCAGCCGCCGCAACGGGTGAAGAGCGGGCAGATCGCGGCCACCCGCGATTCGGCCGGGGCCAGGATCTCGACGGCCTGGGCGCGATCGCCATCGCGCACCGCCCGCACGGTCTCGCCGGGCAGGGCATAGGGCACGAAGACCTGGCCTTGCGGCGTCTCCGCGATGCCGTCGCCGCGCTGGCCGAGACGCGCGATGGTGAGCGTCTCGTTCATCGCAAGAGGATGTTCTGCGTGGAGCGGCATGCGTGAGTGGCTCGTGACCTTGTTTCGCCTTTCGCCTATCAGGTTGGGGCGAAACAGGGAAATTTCGACATGGCTATCCGCAACGGCGTCGTCGAGGCCATCGGCAACACGCCCCTGATCAAGCTCAAGCGCGCCTCCGAGGCGACCGGCTGCACCATCCTCGGCAAGGCCGAGTTCATGAATCCGGGCCAGTCGGTCAAGGATCGCGCGGCGCTGGCGATCATCCGCGACGCCGAGAAGCGCGGGCAGCTCCGGCCCGGCGGCGTCATCGTCGAGGGCACGGCCGGCAATACCGGCATCGGGCTCGCGCTCGTCGGCAATGCGCTCGGCTATCGCAGCGTGATCGTGATCCCGGAGACGCAGAGCCAGGAAAAGAAGGACATGCTGCGGCTCGCCGGGGCGACCCTGGTCGAGGTGCCGGCCGTCGGCTACGCCAATCCGAACAACTACGTGAAGGTCTCGGGCCGGCTGGCCGAGGAACTGGCGAAAGCTGAGCCCAACGGCGCGGTCTGGGCCAACCAGTTCGACAATGTCGCCAACCGCCAGGGCCATATCGAGACGACGGGGCCGGAAATCTGGCGCCAGACCGACGGCAAGGTCGACGGCTTCATTTGCGCGGTCGGCACCGGCGGGACGCTGGCCGGTGCCGCGATCGCGCTCAAGAGTTTCAATCCGAATGTCCGCATCGGCCTCGCCGACCCGATGGGCGCGGCGCTGCATTCCTGGTTCACCACCGGCGAGCTCAAGGCCGAGGGCTCCTCGATCACCGAGGGCATCGGCCAGGGTCGCATCACCAAGAATGTGGAAGGCGCGCCGATCGACACCTCGTTCCAGATCCCGGACGAGGAGGCGATCCCGCTCGTCTTCGAGCTGCTGGAGCATGAAGGCCTTTGCCTCGGCGGCTCGTCGGGCATCAATGTCGCCGGCGCGATCAGGCTCGCCAAGGAGATGGGGCAGGGCCACACCATCGTGACCATCCTGGCCGATTACGGCACGCGCTATCAGTCGAAACTGTTCAATCCGGACTTCCTGCGCTCGAAGGGCTTGCCCGTGCCGGACTGGCTGACCCGGGACGGCGCGGGGCTGAAGGATGTGATGGCGCGCGTGATGGCGTGAGGGGGCGGTGGCGTCGCCGGTCCGCGCATGTCAGTGGGCGCTGGTGGATGTCGGCAATGGGTGGATTGCAGACGCCGCGCGAGGCTGGCGTCTCTGGATGCCGGTCGTCGCCGATGCGCTCGCCGGATCCCATAGTGCTCTAGCTCCTCCGACTGAGACAGCCACATCTAGGAGAGAAGCAATGTGCTCAAATCGGGCGAGACTTGTAAAAACGTGCTACTCGATGATAGGACGCCTCACCTCAAGCTGACATAGGCGCGTGCGGTGCTCAAAAATATTCAAATCGAAAACTTTAAATCCATTGAGCGGGTATCGATAGATCTCGGGCTTGTAAACGTATTTATTGGCGAGAACGGCGCGGGAAAGAGCAATATACTTGAGGCGATTGCGCTCGCTGGGGCCGCCCAGGCCGGCAAGCTAGACAATGAGTTCTTAGCGTCGCGCGGCATAAGAGTGAGCAAACCCCACCTAATGCGATCCGCCTTTAATGCGAAAAAATCCAAAGACCCAATTCGTGTTACTGCCGCGGTAGATGAAAATAATTCGACGTCACTCGAACTGACAAACGATGAAAAACCCTATTCTACGTGGAAAATTAAAGCGTCAGGCCAGTCACATATTTCTTACGAAATGTTCAGTGACTGGATAAATCAACATTCGAAAAGCTTGAATACTGAAGACCGCACCAAATTCTTCAATGACTTACGCGCACAACTGACGTCAGTCATGGGTGAATTTGAAAATGAGAAACTAGATTCCCCAAACGAAACCGAAAGTAAAACTTTTACTGTTCAGATTTCCGTTCAAGCTGATGCCGCGCCGCCGGTGATGAAAACCGGAAACTTGGAGCAGTTCGTCATTTATTCGCCAGAGAACTCGGCCCTCCGTATGTTCGAGCGCGAAGGGCAAATTGAGCCGCTAGGGATTAACGGCGAGGGGCTGCTAAAGCTCTTGGCCGTGATGGCGAGCGAGAAAAATAAAAACCCCATCAACGCCGTAAAGGATTCGCTTAGACTATTCAATTGGTTCGACGATTTTAAAACATCCCAGAAGCGAATCCGCGGTCGGCTTGAAATCTTCGATCAGTTTCTGGATCAGAAAACGCCAAGTTTTGACCAGCGTAGCGCTAATGAAGGATTTTTATTCCTCGCGTTTTATCTAGCGTTGTTTGTTAGCGACTTAACGCCTAAATTTTTTGCTGTTGACAATGTAGATACCTCGCTTAATCCCAAACTTTGCGAGGCGCTAATGAAGCGGTTGGTTGAACTAACGGGTGTATATGGGAAGCAAGTTCTGCTAACCACACATAATCCTGCGATTTTGGATGGGTTAGACATCAGCGACCCTGAGAACCGTCTTTTCATCGTTTCGCGCAACACGGCAGGGCAAACGCGGGTAAGGCGCTTCAGTCGAAAGTCTTCCAGTGGTGCACCGCAACGACTTTCTACCCTCTTCCTGAGTGGTGCATTAGGCGGTATTCCGAAGGGGTTCTGATGGCCACGTTCGCGCTGGTTTCCGAAGGAATTACCGACCAGATCGTCTTGGAGCGCATAATTGAGGTTGTTTGTGCTGGCTTTTTTGATGAAGGGATCGACGTCAATCCATTGCAGCCACTGAGGGACGCAACTGATAGTAGAACTGCTCCGCACGGTGGATGGGAAAAGGTGCTTGAGTACTGCGAGCGCTCTGCAACCGACGCCTTAGAAGCTAACGATTATCTTGTAATTCACCTCGATACGGATCAGGGAGATCACCCCAATTTTGGCGTTGCGCTTACCGAAGGCGGCAGGGATCGAGGCTATGATGCATTGGTGGTAGATGCGATTGGGGTTGTGAAGAGCCGCCTAGGTGAGGAATTATACAAGGAGCATAAAGATCGGTTATTGTTTGCGATTTGCGTTCACACAATGGAGAGTTGGCTGCTTTTGTACTTATGCGGCCGGGATGAACCTAAAAATAGTTTAGGGCGGCTAAACAAGCATCTAGCAAAAAATGACCTCGCAATATTGTCCAAGGAAGGAAAGAAGTATCAGAAATTTTGTAAACTTATTAAACAGACCCAATTAAAAGAACTTGCGACAACGGGCAGCAGCTTCGGCTTATTTCTTAATCAATTGGAGGCGATTTCAGAGGTGCGCGCTGAAGTGAGAGCTGAAGGCAAGACCGTCTCGTAGCGAAAAGCCAGCGATGCCGCAGCCGGAGCTTGTTGATGCCCGCTTGGGAAACCGGGCCGACGGTCTTGAACTTAGCTACGGCTCGCAACCGGACTTTGGTGCGACATCGATGCGAGCTCCAGCTTATCCCCGCGCGCCGCACCTCCCCTATGATCCACCGCATCCCATCCCCGAGGGGCGGCCAACCGGAGGCATGTCGTTTGGCGGGGTGGGTGCGGCGCCTGCGGGCGAGGGTTGCGCCTCGCTCCCGGGAGGCTTCGGGAACCGACCTGGGGGTACTACGGCCCCTGCGCGAGGAGCTCGCTAGATGCGCCGGCTCACACTGGCGCGAGAGAAGCGCGGCCCGGAGTTTTCAAATCGCCGTCTGGCGGAGCGCCACGGGGCGTGCGGATGGTGGCTCAATCCATCCGCGCCGCATCCTGGCTCAATGGATGCGGACCGATACCCACGCGCCTCGCGGCGCTCCGCTGCCCCTCACATCGAAGCGCCCGCGTGCAGGCACGCGGGCGGGGAAGACGCGTGGGCGCGAACCCTTCTCCCCTCGGGGGAGAAGGTGGCTCGGCGAAGCGCTGACGGATGAGGGAAGGACGGCTCACCCAGTCACGCCGCCCTCATCCCCTGCCGGACCTTCTCCACCGAGGGAGAAGGAAGCGCGCCCTCACAGCCATTTTTTCCAGCGGAAGAACAGGTAGGGCAGGATGGCGAACACGACCATCATGACGAGCGACATCGGATAGCCATAGGCCCATTTCAGCTCGGGCATGGCCTCGAAATTCATGCCGTAGACCGAGGCGACCAGCGTCGGCGGCATCAGGACCACGGCGACGACCGAGAACAGCTTGATGATCTTGTTCTGCTCGATGCTGACGAGGCCGAGCGTCGCGTTGAGCATGAATTGCAGCTTGTTGGAGAGGAAGGTCGCGTGTTCCTCGATCGCCTGGACGTCGCGGATCGAGGTGCGCCATTCCGGGGCAAAGCCGCTCGCCGCCTTCCTGGGCCGTTTCTTGTAATTGGCCGAGAGGAAGAGCAGCACGCGCTCGATCGCCACCATGCTCTCGCGCACGTTCGAGATGATGTGCTCGTACTGGCCGATCCTGCGGATCACCGACTGATAGGCGCCGCCCTGCTCGACCTCCGCCGACCTGCCGTCGAAGATCCGGCGAGAGGCGCCGTCGATCTTGTCGCCGACGCCGCGCAGCACCTCGGCGGCGCGATCGACGACCGCCTCGATCAGCCCTTCCATCACCGCTTCGGGCTGCATGCCGCAGCCGCCCGGCTTGGTGGCGCGGTTGTGGAAGATCGAGAAGGCGCCGGGCTCGTCGTAGCGCACCGTGACCAGCGCCGCCTCGGTCAGGATGAAGGTGACGTCGGCGAGCTTGGGAACGTTGGTGTCCGACTGGCAGATGACCCGCGCCGTCATGTAATGCGCACCGTTCTCGGTGTAGATGATCTCGGACGGCTCGAGGTCGTGCATCTCCTCGCGGGTCGGGATCGAGACGCCGAGATGGGCCTCGACCTTCTTGTCCTCCGCGGGCTCGGGATTGAGCAGGTCGATCCACAGGGCGCCGGCCGGAATCGCGTCCTCCGTCGACAGCGTCTGATGGATCAGCCGGTCGCCGTGCTGCGGGCAGATGCTATGGACGAGGAGCATGGCAGGCGACTCGATTACGGCGGAGACACGACCGTCTCGGGAAGGGCAGGAACTCCAACGCTGCGCTCATGTCAAACCAATGACGCCCGCTAGCGATTGCCGCGAGGCGGTTGCGTCGCCAGCCCTCATCCTGAGGAGCAGGCGACAGCCTGCGTCTCGAAGGATGAGGGCTGCAACCTGTCGCGACTGCTCTCAGACGCCGCCTTTCACGCCGGCCGGCGGCTTGCTCTCGGCGGGCACGAAGAAATCCGGCATCAGCGGCACGGAAGGGTCGACGCGATAGCCGGAGAAGTCGGTGACGCCCTCGCCGGCCATGAAGCTGTCGTCGATCAGGAAATTCCCGGAAAACTCGCGCGACGGCTTCAGGAAGATCATGTGAGCGGCATCGGCCAGGATCTCGGGCGTGCGGCTGGCCTGGACCATCTTGTCCCCGCCGAGCAGGTTCTGGACGGCGGCGGTGGCGATCGTCGTGCGCGGCCAGAGCGCGTTGACCGCGATGCCCTTGGACGCGAGCTCGCCGGCAAGGCCGAGCACGCAAAGGCTCATGCCGTATTTGGCGATGGAATAGGCCAGATGCGGCGCGAACCAATGCGTCTTCATGTCGAGCGGCGGCGACAGCATCAGGATATGCGGGTTCTGCGCCTTCTCCAGAAAGGGAATCGCGTATTTCGAGACCATGAAGGTGCCGCGCGTGTTGATCTGCTGCATCAGGTCGAAACGCTTCATGTCGGTCATGGTCGTGTTGGTCAGGCTGATGGCGCTGGCATTGTTCACGACGATGTCGATGCCGCCGAAGGTCTCGGCCGTCCTGGCGATCGCGCCCGCCACGCTGGCCTCGTCGCGGACGTCGACCATGAGCGGCAGGCATTTGCCGCCGGCCGCCTCGATCTCGGCCGCGGCGGTGTAGATCGTGCCCTGAAGCTTGGGATGCGGCTCGGCCGTCTTGGCGGCGATCGTGACATTGGCGCCGTCGCGCGCTGCCCTGAGCGCGATCGCGAGCCCGATGCCGCGCGAGCCGCCGGTGATGAAGAGCGTCTTGTTCTTGAGCGACATGGATGCCTCCAATCAGCCTGGAATGGTGAACCGGGCCGGCTGCGTGCCGTCCTGGTCGGTGAAGCCATAGGCGCGCGCCAGATCGGCGACATGCAACACAGTGCCGGCGTGACGCGCGACATCAGGATCGCCGGCGAGCGCGACGACGGCACGGCCGGCATAGAGCGGCGTCTCGGTGGTCTCCTCCGCCATACCGGCATCCCTGACCCTCTCGGTCAGGACATGGCCGGGCGACAAGGCCAGCGCGGTGACGCCGAAGGGCCTGAGCTCCTGGCCCATCGCCAGCGTCAGCCGGTTCATCGCCGCCTTGGCGAGATCGTAGAAGGCATCGCCGAGATAGGTAGCCGTATCGAAGCTGACGGTGACGATCAGCCCCTTGCGCATCTGCACCATCGCGGGAGCGACGGCCCGCGCCAGGAGCAATTGCGCATAGACGCCGCTCTCGAAACTTTGCCCCAGCCGCGCCACCGGGCGGCGCCAGAACGGCGTGCCGAAGGCCGAACCGTCCGGATAGCGCTCGCCATCATAGCCCTCATTGCCGCCCCAGACGGCATCGACGACGCAATCCAGCCGACCGAAGCGCCGCAGGGCCCAGGAGACGAGCTGGTCGACCTCGCGCTCCTGGATATGGTCGCAGCGATAGGGGTATCCCTTGCCGCCGGCCAGTTCGACCTCGCGCGCGGCGTCCTCAAAAGTCTCCTGGCGCTGGTCGGTGCGCGGGCCGGCCTCGCTGGAGCGGCCGGTGACGACGACCGTCGCCCCGGCCTCGCCGAGTGCCCGCGCGATGCCGCGACCGAGCCCGCGCGAGGCGCCGGCGACGAGGCAGACATGACCCGAAAGCCGTCGGCCCGAGCTGGCGGGATTATCCGTCATGGGCGCCCCGATTCCGGTGGCGTCGCGCGGCCCGATCCTTTAGACGAGCGCTCCCCGAGCGAAGGACAGCGATCATGGATGCGAGCGACGTCGCAGCCTGCTGGGAGGCCAATGCCGAAACCTGGACGCGCCATGCCCGCGCCGGCTACGACCTCTACAGGGATGCCCTGAACACGCCCCACTTCATGGCGAACCTGCCGGGAGTGGCGGGGCTGACCGGGCTCGATATCGGCTGCGGCGAAGGCGCCAACACGCGAGAGCTCGCCGAGGCGGGCGCGGCGATGACCGGCATCGACATCGCGCCGACCTTCATCCGCCATGCGCGGGAGGCCGAGGCGGCCGCTCCGCTCGGCATTACCTACCGTCTCGGCGACGGCATGGACCTGCCCTTTGCCGACCGGACATTCGATTTCGCGACCGCCTTCATGTCCCTGATGGACATGCCGGAGCAGGATCGCGTCCTGGCCGAGGCCGAGCGCGTGCTGCGGCCGGGCGGCTTCCTGCAATTCTCGATCCTGCATCCCTGCTTCGCGACGCCCTTCCGGCGGGTGCTGCGCGACGAAGACGGGACCGTGCTCGGGATCGAGGTGCGCGACTATTTCCGCGCCACCAACGGCGAGATCGAGACCTGGCGCTTCGGCGCCGCGCCCGCGCATGAGAAGGCCAAGGTCGAGCCGTTCAAGGTGCCGCGCTTTCACCTGACGCTGAGCGACTGGGTCAATCTCGTCATCGCCGCGGGCTTCACGATCGAGCATATGCACGAGCCCATGATCGATGCGGAGACCGCGGCCCGCGAGCCCTATCTCGCGGATACGCGCGTCGCGCCGCTGTTCCTGCACATGCGGGTGAGGAAGGCCGGTTGAGGCGCCCTGCGCCTGGTTCACGCCGCGAAGACCGCGTCGGCATCCTCGAGCGCGCCGGCGCCCTCCGTCACTGCCAGTTCGAGCGCCGGGGCCTCGGTCGCGAGATGCTCGGCGAAGAAGCGGGCGGTCGCGAGGGCTGGCGCTCCGCCCTCCTCGGCCGCCATGGCGAGCGCCTTCTTCGCCAGGCCGGTGCCGCCCTGGGCGAGCGCGAAAAGCTTGAGATAGGGCGTCGCACCGGCGAGCGCGTCGCCCTGCCTGGTTCCCATCGTGGCGAGCATCCACTGGGTCGCGCGATCGAGCGCATCGACCGCCGCGCCCAGCCGCGCGGCGCTGTGGCCGAAGCCAGGCGCGTTCGTTTCTGCGACCTGCGCGACAACACCGCGCATCTCGGCAATCAGCGCCTTGACCGCCTCGCCGCCCGACAGAGGCAGCTTGCGCAGCACGAGGTCGATGGCCTGGATGCCGTTGGTACCCTCGTAGATCGTGGCGATGCGGGCGTCGCGCAGGTGCTGGGCCGCGCCGGTCTCCTCGATATAGCCCATGCCGCCATGGACCTGGACGCCGGTCGAGGCGACCTCGACGCCGATATCGGTGGAATAGGCCTTTGCGACCGGCGTCAGGATCGCGGCGCGCTCGGCGGCCGCCTTGCGCTTGCCCTCATCCGTCTCACGGTGCGAACGATCGAGCGCCTCCGCCACCATATAGGAGATCGCGCGTGCGCCTTGCGTCTTGGCGCGCATGTCCATCAGCATGCGGCGGATGTCGGGGTGGACGATGATCGGGCTCATCGGCGCGCCCTTGGGCGCGTCCAGCGCCACGCCCTGCTTGCGCTCATGCGCAAAGGCGAACGCCTGCTGATAGGCCCGCTCGGCGATGGCGACGCCCTGCAGCGCCACGTTCAAGCGGGCATTGTTCATCATCGTGAACATGCAGGCGAGGCCGCGATTCTCCTCGCCGATCAGCCAGCCGATCGCGCCGTCCTCGTCGCCATAGGCCATCGAGCAGGTCGGCGAGGCGTGGATGCCGAGCTTGTGCTCGATGCCGGAGCAGCGCAGGTCGTTATGGGCGCCGAGCGTGCCGTCGGCGTTGACGAGATATTTGGGCACCAGGAACAGCGAGATGCCGCGCGTGCCGGGAGGCGCGTCGGGCAAGCGGGCGAGGACGAGATGCACGATGTTCTCGGTCAGGTCGTGCTCGCCATAGGTGATGAAGATCTTCTGCCCGGTGATCCGGTAGGTCCCGTCGCCGGCGCGTTCGGCCCTGGAGCGCAGGGCGTTGAGGTCCGAGCCGGCCTGCGGCTCGGTCAGGTTCATCGTGCCCATCCATTCGCCCGAGACGAGCTTGGCGAGATAGGTCTGCTTCAGCTCCTCCGAGCCATGGGCGTGCAGCGCCTCGATCGCGCCGACAGTCAGCAGCGGGCCGAGCGCGAAGGCGAAGGCGGCCGAGTTCCACATCTCGATACAGGCCGACTGCACCAGAGCCGGCAGGCCCTGCCCGCCATAGGCTTCCGGCGCCGGCAGCGCGTTCCAGCCGGCCTCGGCCCAGGCCTTGTAGGCTTCCTTCCAGCCCGGCGGCGTGGTGACGATGCCGTCCTTGAGCTTCGAGCCGACCTTGTCGCCGATGGTGTTGAGCGGCGCGATCACGTCGGCGGCGAATTTGCCGGCCTCGTCGAGAATCGCCTCCGTCATGCCGCCATCGAGCTCGGGCGCGAGACCGTCGGACATCAGCCGGTCGAGGCCTGCGACATGCCGCAAGGTGGCGACCATATCCTCGACCGGAGCGCGATAGCTCATGACCTTCTCCCTGAACGCCTTCGCTGCCGGGCGGACGCCCCTGGAAGGTCTGATGCCGGCATTATGCGTTGACGGCGATGTTAGCGGCGAACTATCCCCTTCGCCACGCGCAAGCCTCTCGACTTTCCGCCAAGCGCCGGCACGCGGTACAGTTTATATATGAACCATTCAAGGTCAACGGGCCAAGAGACGCGCCCGACCCGCATCCTGAAGGCCGATCCGGAGGGGATCACTGAGGCGGCGCGCCTGCTCAGGGCCGGCGGTCTCGTCGCGCTGCCGACGGAAACCGTCTACGGGCTCGCTGCGGATGCGACCTCCGGCCAGGCTGTCGCCGGCATCTACGCGGCCAAGGAGCGGCCGAGCTTCAATCCGCTGATCTCGCATCTCCCGAGCGTCGAGGCCGCAAGGCGCGAGGGGATTTTCGACGCCAATGCGCTGGCGCTGGCGCGAGCTTTCTGGCCCGGGCCGCTGACGCTGGTGGTGCCAGCAGCGCCCGCCTGCCAGGTCAGCGAACTGGCCCGCGCCGGTCTCGGTTCGGTGGCGCTGCGCGTGCCGTCGCACCCGCTCGCGCATGCTGTGCTGGAGGCCGTCGGCCTGCCGGTCGCGGCCCCGTCCGCCAACCGCTCCGGCCGGATCAGCGCGACGAGCGCGGCGCATGTGCTGGCCGATCTCGACGGCCGCATCGATGCCGTGATCGATGCCGGCCCGACCGAGGTCGGCGTCGAATCGACGATCGTCGCCTGCCTCGACGGCGCGCCGCGCCTGCTCCGGCCCGGCGGCGTCTCGCGCGCGGCGATCGAAGGCGTGATCGGGCGATCACTCGTCGATGCCGGCGAAAGCGGCGCCGCGCCGATCTCGCCCGGCTTGCTGGCCTCGCATTATGCGCCGGCTGCGGGGGTCCGGCTCGCGGCCGAGGCGCCGCGTGCCGACGAAGCCTGGCTCGGCTTCGGGCCCGAGCGCGGCGGCCTGATTGCGCCCGCGATCTCGCTCAATCTCAGCCCGGCCGGCGATCTCCGGGAAGCCGCGGCCAATCTCTTCGGCTATTTGCGTCAGCTCGATGCGCACGGGCCCCGCGCGATCGCCGTCGCCCCGATCCCGGATCACGGGCTCGGCGAAGCGATCAATGACAGGCTGCGCCGGGCCGCCGCCCCGCGTTGAGTTTGCAAACACATCTTGCAATCACGCAAGATATCGCGATGCTCCCGCCGGAAGGGAGCCGCCGCCAATGAAGTCCAATCTCGCCTGGGATGATTTCAGGCTGGTCAAGGCCATTGCCGACCACGGCGGCCTGACCGGCGCCGCCACGGCGCTCAGCGTCAACCATTCCACGGTTTTCCGCCGCCTCGGACAGATCGAGGAGCAGCTCGGGCTGCCGCTCTTCGAGCGCCGCAAGACCGGCTATGTCGCGACCGTGGCCGGCGAGGAGATGGCAACGCTCGCCACCCGCATGGACGAGGACGTCACCGCCTTCGACCGCCGGCTGGCCGGCCGCGACGTGGCGCCCTCCGGCGAGGTCCGCGTGACGACCACCGACACGCTCTATCTCAACATGCTGCTGCCGATCTTCGCGGCCTTCCGCCGGGCCCATCCGGCGATCCGGCTCGATGTCGCGATCGGCAACCAGACGCTGAACCTGTCGAAGCGCGACGCCGATGTCGCGATCCGCGCCAGCGATTCCCCGGGCGAGACGCTGGTCGGGCGGCGTCTCGCGACCCTGACCTGGGCGATCTATGCCAGGCATGACGACGTCCTGGAGCAAGAGGGCACGACCGACCTCACGACGCTGTTCGACCGCAACTGGGTCACGCTCGGCGACCAGCTCGGCTATGTGAAGGCGGCGCGCTATGTCCGCGACCATGTCGCGCCGGAGCAGATCGCGCTGAGGAGCTCGGCGGTGATCGGGCTGACCGAGGCGGTCGAGCAGGGGCTCGGCATCGGCCCCCTGCCCTGCTTCATCGCCGACCAGCGGCCCTGCCTGAAGCGCCTGACGCCGCCCAATCCCGATTTCTCGACGGGGCTGTGGATCCTGACCCATCCCGACATCCGCCACGCGCCGCGCGTGCGCGCCTTCATGGATTTTTGCGGCAACGAGCTGGCGAAAAAGCGCGGGCTGTTCGAGGGGGCCGGGTGAGGTTCACCGTCATTGCGAGCGCAGCGAAGCAATCCAGAAGGTCTCGCTAAGTGGCCCCTGGATTGCTTCGTCGCTGACGCTCCTCGCAATGACGAGCAGCGCTCACCCCACCTCGACCACGACCCTGCCCCGCACCTTGCCTTCGACGATCGCCTTGCCGGTCTCGATCACGCTTTCCAGCGGGATCGTCGTGGTCATGGTCGCGAGCTTGGCGCGGTCGAGATCGCTGGCGAGGCGGGCCCAGGCTTCAAGCCGGCGCGGCTTGGGACACATCACCGAATCGACGCCGAGCAGGGCGACGCTGCGCAGGATGAAGGGCGCGACCGAGGCCGGCAGGTCCATGCCCTGAGCCAGGCCGCAAGCGGCGACGGCGCCGCCATATTTCGTCATCGCGAGAAGGTTCGCGAGCGTGTGCGAGCCGACCGCGTCGACACCGGCAATCCAGCGCTCCTTGCCGAGCGGGCGACCGGGAGCCGAGAGCTCGGCACGGTCGATGATCTCGGCCGCACCCAGCCCCTTCAGGTAATCGGTCTCCTCGGCCCGGCCGGTCGAGGCGACGACATGCCAGCCCGCCTTGGCCAAGAGCGCGATCGCGACCGAGCCGACGCCGCCGGCGGCGCCGGTGACGACGACCGGGCCGTCAGCGGGCTTCAGCCCGTGCCGCTCGAGCGCCAGCACGCAGAGCATCGCGGTATAGCCGGCGGTGCCGATCGCCATGGCCTCGTCCGGGTTCATCCCGGCCGGCAGCGGCACCAGCCAGTCGCCCTTGACCCGACTCTTCTGGGCATAGGCGCCAAGATGGGTCTCGCCCGTGCCCCAGCCGTTGAGGATGACGAGATCGCCCGGCTTGAAGTCTGGATGCTCGGAGGTCTCGACGCGGCCGGCGAAATCGATGCCGGGTATCATCGGCCAGCGCCGCACCACCGGCGCCTTGCCGGTGAGCGCGAGCCCGTCCTTGTAGTTCACCGTCGAATGCGTGACGCGGACGGTGACGTCGCCCTCCATCAGATCCGCCTCGGCGAAATCGGTGAAGGCGAGGTTCGGGCCGGTCTCGCCCTTGGTCGCGACCAGCGCCTTGAAGGTGGACATGCGATCACTCCTGTCGTGCCATCCGGATCACGACAGGAGTGGAACGGGAGCGCGCGATCCGCAAGGCGCAAGCCGGTGCGCCTTTGCGTCGCCCCGCTCAGGCGGGCTGCGGCAGCGCGCGCTCGACCGGCTTCTCGACGATCGGCAGGTTGATCAGCGCCGAGGCGACGCCGAGCGCGACCGAGAGCCACCAGACGATCTGGTAGGAGCCGAACTGCTCATAGAGGATGCCGCCGAGCAGCACGCCGAGGAAGCCGCCGACCTGATGCGAGAAGAAGGCGAAGCCGTAGAGCATCGCCATGTATTTCGTGCCGAACATCAGCATCACGAGCGAGGAGGTCGGCGGCACGGTCGAGAGCCAGAACAGGCCGATCACCACGCCGAAGGCGAGCGCCGTCGCCGGGCTCGCCGGGATGAGGATGAAGGCGGCGATGGCGACCGCGCGGCCGAAATAGATCCAGGCCAGCAAATGGCGCTTCGGCATGCGCGAGGACAGCCAGCCCGAACCGAGGGAGCCCGCGGCATTGGCGAGGCCGATCACCGCGAGCGTCCAGCCGCCGACCCAGGCCGGCATGCCGGCATCCTTGAGATAGGCCGGCATATGGGCGGTGATGAAGGCGAGCTGGAAGCCGCAGGTGAAGAAGCCGAGCACCAGCAGCACGTAGCTGCGATGCTTGAAGGCCTCGGTCAGCGCCTGCTTGATGCTCTGGTTCGGCAGGTTGACGGCCGAGGCGACGGGCGCCGGCCCAGTGCCCTTGCGCGTGCCGAGCGCGATGGCGAGCGGCATCACCAGCAGCACCGAGCCGGCGAAGACGACGAGCGCCTGATGCCAGCCGATCTGCTCGATCATGATGTTGCCGATCGGCGGGAACAGGAACTGGCCGAAGGAGCCGGCGGCGGTGCCGGCGCCGAAGGCCATCGGCCGCCATGCCTCCGGCAGGAGCTTGCCGAAGGCAGCGAGGACGAGGTTGAACGAAGCGGCCGAGAGGCCGAAGCCGATCAGCACGCCCGCGCCGAAATGCAGCGTCAGCGGCGTGGTGGCCACCGCCATCACCACAAGCCCCGCCGCATAGAGCAGCGCGCCGACACAGAGCACGCGCACGGTGCCGAACCGGTCCGCGATCGCGCCGGCGAAAGGCGCACCCACGCCCCAGAGCAGGTTCTGGATGGCGATGGCGATGCTGAACGTGTCGCGGCCCCAGCCGAATTCGAGCGTCATCGGGATCTGGAACAGGCCGGCGCTGGCGCGGGGGCCGAAGGTGATCAGCGCGATCAGGCAGCCTGCCGCGACGATGATTTCGGGCGCGTAGCTGCGCCGGGTAGTCGCGTTCATGGAGATCTCCGGCGCGGCGAAATGACGATCGTGTGGCTGCACGATACCGCTCAATACCGCGCCGCAACAACGCCTTTTCGTGAAATCCCGCATCACGGCCGCGCATGGAAAGAGGCGCCGGGATGCGATTGCCGGCGCGCCATTAACCGGCCCTCAACCCTACCGGACGGATAACGGAAACGTCGAAAAGCGCGCCATCGGCCGCGCGGGCGACAGCGGATGGTGGCGAGGCGGGAAAAGCGTTGAGTCAGTTGCGGTTGCGGCGACGTACGAGGCGGATCGGATCGCTCGGGCTGAAATGGGCCGTGGCGACGGTCGCGCCCTGGGCGCTGTCCGTCGGGCTCCTGGTCTCCTTCACCGCGTCGGCCGGCCAGAACCACGATACCGACAGCCTGCCCTATTCGATGGTCCAGCGCAGCATGCCAGGCGCCGCCTCGGTGCTCGAGGAAGGCCCCTCGATGCTGATCGCGGCCAGCGCCTTCCGGCTGCCAGGGCTCTCGCTCTCATCGGCCGTCCAGCAGGCCCACCTCTCCTTCGACGACCCCGAGCGGCGCGTCACGATCGATCCGCGCCGGCCGCGCGAGGACATGAAGCGCAGCGCCAGCGCCTTTCCGGAGGTCGATCGCAGCGCCAAGGGCGACCCGCTTCCGGGCCTGCGCCCCAGCCTGACGCTGAACCCGCCGCCGCGCGAGCTCGAACGCGTCGTCTTCGGCGACAACCAGCCGGGGCTGATCTCGGGCGGATTCGCGCTCGATGCGGCGCGCGAGGCCGAGGGCATCGACGGCCCGCCGGTCGGCTTCGAGCCGTTCAGGCCCGACGAGGGCCTGACCGACCCGGCCCTGTCGGATTCCTCGCCGAGCTCGCTCAGGCCGATCATCACCTCGCCGCGCCAGGCCGAGCTGCATCTCGAAAGCATCGACGGCTCGACCCCTTCGGTGCCGCAGGCCGCCTCGCTGTCGTCATCGACCCCGCCGGTGAGCTACACCATCGCGACCATCGCCATGCCGCCGTCGGCCGCCGCCATCGCCTCGGCACGGGCGGGCGCCGCCACCAAAGCGTCGGCCTCCGCGACCAGCATCGCGCGCAAGAGCGACCCGGGCGCGCGCGAGATCTATACGGAGCTGATCGCGCCCGCGAACATGGCGCGCGAGCAGCGCTGCCTGGCCGAAGCGATCTATTTCGAGGCGCGCTCGGAATCGGATGAGGGCCGCGCCGCCGTGGCGCAGGTCGTGCTCAACCGGGTCAAGAGCGGGCTCTATCCCGACAGCGTCTGCGGCACGGTCTACCAGAACCGCAACCGCTACCTCGCCTGCCAGTTCACCTTCGCCTGCGAGGGCAAGTCGCTGCGCATCACCGAGCCGGAGCCCTGGCGCGCCGCCGTGCGCATCGCCCGCGAGGTCTATGACGGCACGACCTATCTCGCCGAGGTCGGCGCCTCGACCCATTACCATGCCGACTACGTCAAGCCATACTGGGCGAGGAAGCTGAAGAAGATGGACGTGATCGGCCGGCACGTCTTCTACAAGCTCAGGCCGGGGCAGACGTAGAAGCGTGTAGCGAAACGAAGGATCACACGGCAAGGATGGGCTGAGCTATTCGGCGGCTCGGCCCAACTGCTCGAATCCTCCTCAAGCAGGCGCGACGAATTGGACGATTTCGGCCGACCATCGGCCTAGCCATCGCGCGGATGTCTTGCCAGCCCATTGTGTCGCTCCTCAAGCGCTCCGCCGCCGTCGAGCGCTCAATGCCGTTTCACCAGCGGAGGCGGGAAATAGGTGCCGTTCGCTACCCCTTCCGTCGGCCGGTAGAACCGGAACGTGAGACGATATTTCGCGCTTTTCGGCGTTGGCAGCCAGTTGCCGTCGGGCGCGTCGGCAGGCTTCTGATCGGCAAAATAAAGCGTCAGCGCACCGTCCGCTCCATATTGCAGCTTCGACTGGTTGTTGATCAGAAACCGGTTGAGCGGATTGGGCAGAACGCGGAAGCGGTGGCCGTCCACGGCGATCACCGACCAGAAGAACGTGGCATATTGGGCGGGCAACTGATCTTTGGGGAAGGTCAGCGTGTAGGTATTCTCGCCGCTGAGATCGTCCCCGGCCTGATCCTTGCTCCCCCGGTAATAAAGTACTTCCGGCTTGATGTTGGCCCAGATGCCGCCATTGTTGACCAGGGCGCGCGCCACGTAATCCAGGCCGTATTCTCCGACGACGCCGGGACGAGCCCAGCCATTCTGCGTCGTGCCATGGCCGATGATTGCCCCCGCTTTGCCGAAATCAGCGAAGGCGCGGGTACGGATCACCTGATCGACGCGCGTGCGCTCGGCTGGGTCCTTGATGGCCTTGGCGATGGCGCGGGCTTTCTCCTGCATCGCCTCGAGCCCGACGCTGAGGTCCGGCTCGCTGTCGAGCGCGATGTCGGCGGCCTCGAAGGCTTCGGCACCCGGCAACGCCTCGAGCTCGAATATCGGTGTCTTGGGAATCTCCGGTAGCTTCGGTGTGCCTGTCGCCCGAAACCTGAACTGGTGTTGCAGGGCGATCGCCCCGTCCGGGTCGGAGCCGAGTTCGACGTGGGCCAGCACGCGAGAATATTTCACCGGGAGATCGATGCGCGTCGCTCCCGCAGGAATCGCGACATTCGCGCCCCTGAGGCACATGGCGAACTCCCCGAACGGCCGCTTTGGAAAGAGGCGCTCGTTGATGTTGGCGATCGTCTCGCCCCAGCCATTGAGGAAGTGGACCGTGTAGTAGCGGCCCTCGACCGTCGGCACGGTGACGATCGTGCAACTGCTCTCGTCGACCGCCACCCACGCTTCGGAATAGGCCACGTCGAGATTGGGATTGGGCCAGTCCACCGCACCGGGCTTGCGATGCACCAGCTCGTTCCACTTGAACCCTTCCTGGAAATCGAGCTGCTGCTGCCGCATAACGAGCAGGCGGCCAAGCAGGTAGATATACGCGTCGCCGATGTCTTGATCTGAAATGCTGGCGGGCTGCTGTGCGTTCGCGCTCGCCGCTTGGACCATGTAGATCATTGCCGAAAGCAGTATTTTTCTGACGAGTCTGCTGGTGGACATCGAGCCCTCCCTGCGTCGCGACATTCTCCGTAGCCGAATCTAGAAGCAATCGGCGTCACTGACGGGTTTTATTGTCTTCGCCAAAAGGAACAATTTCATCCATTACCGGCAAGGGGGAAGCATCCCCGTTACTCTTCATCCAGGGGGCGGGTTTCAGACGGCACATATTGGCCTTCCCGCCAGGCCACGCATCGTCATGACTAAGATGGACCCAGGAGCAGCTCGACACAACGTCCGACTTGGATCGCAAGCTGAAATTGAACTACCCCCGTATCGCGGGTAACGGCACCACCGCCGCCCGCTCATTTCCAATTATTTGCCCTTCGACCGATCCAATCGGCTTCTCAGGCGTTTAGCCGGCAGGAGGACCGATCATGAGACGCGATCTCGTACCCAAGGCGCTCGGCGCATTGCTGCTGCTGACAGCGGCAGTGCCGGGCACGGCGCAGCAGGGCAGCGATGAAGAGGCGCCCTTCCTGCGCTCGTTCGAAGGAAAATTCAGCGGCACCGGCAAGCTGGAGAATGCGGGCGGCGCCAGCCATTCGCTGTCCTGCAAGTTCGACGGCGACCATGAGGGCTCCCGCGTCACCCTGAACGGCAACTGCTCCACCAAGGTCTTTTTCAGCACCACGGTCCGGATCGAGCTCCGCTACGACCCGAAGACGCGCCGCTATGGCGGGGCGTTCAGGGAGGGCAAGGGCACGGTCGCCGACCTCGCCGGAGCCCGCCAGGGCCAGCGGCTCTCGCTCTCCTTCGTCGAGACGGCGGAAAGCGTCCGTCCGAACCCGCCGGCGACGCTGACGATCAGCCGGCAGCGCGAGAGCGTGGCGCTGAGCTTGCGCGGAAGCAAGCCGGGACAGGGGCAGACCCTCGACCTGGTCCTGAACGAGATCTGAGCAGCGGGGTTTCGCGCCCGGTCGCGATGGTGCGCCGGGGCTCGCGCAGAGCGGTCAGCGGGCCCTCTCAGGGCCGCCGCGTTATGCCCCGCCGCGCGCAAGTCCATCGAATGCGAGGCATTTTCCTCACCATACCTCAACAGGCATGAACGCAGGCGCGCTGCGAGGCGTGGTTAATTTTACCTTGTTTTTGCGTTTACCTTGCGTTCATCACCTCGCGCTGGCTTTCTGAACCCAACAACGCGGCGCGATGACGCCGACGGACAGGGTTGGGGCCAGACATGGTGCGCAAGGTGCTTTCGGTTTCCGCTTTCGCCGCTACGGCAGCCGCCGCGGCTCTGGTATTCGGCGCCCAGGCGGCGCAGGCTGGCGGATGCGCTGGCTCCTCCTGCTACACGCCGGCTCGGTCCAGCTGCTCCGGTTCGTCCTGCTACACGCTGCAGCAGACGCCGCCGGTCTACGGCACGGTCGACGAGACCTATGTCGCCCGCCCGGCGCAGACGCAGTCCCGGGTGATCCCGGCCGAATACGAATACACCACCGAGCAGGTGATGGTGCATCCCAAGCGCATCATCCCGCATCATCGCCCGGCGCAGTATGAGACCGTCAGCGAGAAGGTGCTGATCTCGCCCGCCAGCAAGCGCTGGGAAGTCAGCCGCGACGCCTATGGCAACACCACGGGATGCTGGGTGCATGTGCCGGCGCAATATGGCTGGCGCCAGCGCAGCGTCGAGGTCGCCCCGGCCAGCGTCGATTACGAGACCATTCCCGCCGTGTACGCCCAGCGCCAGCGCAAGGTGATGGTGCGCCAGACCCAGGTGGTGCACGAGACCATCCCGGCGGTCTACGAGACGCGCCAGCGCAAGGTGCTGGTCAGCCCCGGCTCGCAATACTGGGCGCGCGGCCGCTACTGAGTTTTCGACGACCAAGTTTCTACGCAGGCAAGAGTTTCTACGCAGACCCTTTTATCCACGGAAATGACCTTCTGCCCCGGCTTCGGCCGGGGCTTTTTTCTTGGGCGATCGCGGCGTCATTCCGGGGCGCTGCGCCTCGTCATTGCGAGCGCAGCGAAGCAATCCAGGGGGACTGCGCGAGACCTCCTAGATTGCTTCGTCGCCTCGCTCCTCGCAATGACGGGATAGCCCATGTTTGACGATTAGGTCCGCAAAAACTCCGGTCAGACCATCTCAATGTCGAGCCCGAGATCGAGCACGCTGACGGAATGGGTGAGCGCGCCGACCGAGATCATGTCGACGCCGGTGGCGGCGATCGCCGCGACGGTGTCGAGATTGATGCCGCCGGAGGCCTCGACCTTCATCCGGCCGCCGACCATGGCGACGCCGCGCGTCATGTCGGCGACCGACATGTTGTCGAGCATGACGATATCGGCGCCCTCGGAGATCACCTCCTCAAGCTGGGCCAGGGTGTCGACCTCGATCTCGATCTTGACGAAATTGCCGGCCTGGCGCTTCGCCGCCTGCAGAGCCGGGCCGATGCCGCCGGCGACGGCGACATGGTTGTCCTTGATCAGGATCGCGTCGTCGAGGCCGTAGCGATGGTTCTGGGCGCCGCCGCAGCGCACGGCGTATTTCTCGAAGGCACGCAGGCCGGGCGTCGTCTTGCGCGTATCGACGATCATCGCCTTCGTGCCCGCGACCTTCTCGACATAGGTCGCCGCCAGCGAGGCGATGCCCGAGAGCCGGCCCATGAAGTTCAAGGCCACGCGCTCGGCCGAGAGGACGGAACGGGCCTCGCCTTCGATGCGGGCGACGACGGTGCCGGGCTCGAGGCGGTCGCCGTCGGACACCAGCGCCTCGAAGCGCACCGACGGGTCGAACTGCCGGAAGGCCTCGCGCGCGAAGGGCAGGCCGGCGACGACACCGCGCTTGCGGGCGGCAATGACCGCCCTCGCCCGCCGCCCGGCCGGAATGGTCGCGAGCGTGGTGATGTCGCCGGCGCGGCCGAGATCCTCGATCAGCGCGGCGCGCACCGCCTCCGTGATGAGCAGGGGATTGAGGACGGGTTGGCTCATGGCAGTCTCCGGATCACGAAAGGACGCCGCGCGCGCCGGGCGGCGGCGAGAGCGTCAGTTTGCTGCGTTGCGCGAGGGCGGGGTCGGTGCGCGGAAAGTCGCTGCGCCAATGGCCGCCGCGGCTCTCCCGGCGCGCCAGCGCCGCGGCCGTGACGACGAGCGCGGCGCTCGCCATGTTCACGAGCGTCGAGCTTTCCGCCGAGGAGGCGATGGCCTGGAGCTGGCGCGAGGCCGCCAGCAGCCCGGCGCCGTCGCGCAGCACGCCGACCTTGCCGGACATGACGGCGCGCAGGCGCGAAATGGCGTCGCGGTCGGCCGGCGTCGGCAGGCAGGCCGTCGTCCCGGCCAGTTTCGCAGGCCGGCCCTTCATCGCGTCGGGACGCGACCGAGCCTTCAGATCCTCCGCGACGCGGGCGCCGAAAACGACCGCCTCGAGCAACGAGTTGGAGGCGAGCCGGTTGGCGCCGTGCAGGCCTGTGCTGGCGACCTCGCCCGCAGCGTAGAGCCCGGGCAAGGTCGAGCGCCCCTGCGCGTCCGTGGCGATGCCGCCCATGTGGTAGTGCTCGGCCGGGGCGACCGGCATGAGTTCGGTCGCCGGGTC
Source organism: Allobosea sp. (assembly GCF_051860145.1). Lineage (GTDB taxonomy): Bacteria > Pseudomonadota > Alphaproteobacteria > Rhizobiales > Beijerinckiaceae > Allobosea. The sequence goes on from NZ_JBHYEM010000005.1 coordinate 24,871, forward strand.
GATGCCGGCTTTGGCGCAGGCTGCGGCGACGGCGGGAAAGCGGGTGGCGAAGTCCGATCCGATGGCGACCCGCGCATCGAGGAAGGCGCCCCGCCCGGCTGCGATCTCGGCGAAGACGCCGCGCGCCACGATGTCGCGCGGCGCGAGCTCGGCATCCTTGTGCAAGGCCGGCATGAAGCGCTCGCCGGCTCCGTTGACGAGAATGGCGCCGTCGCCACGGATCGCCTCGGTCGCGAGCGGCGCGGGATCGAGCCCGAGCGCCAGCGCCGTCGGGTGGAACTGCACGAACTCGGCATCGGCGATCGTCGCGCCGGCGCGCGCCGCCATGGCGAGGCCCTCGCCGCGCGCCTCGACGGGATTTGTGGTGAGCGCATAGAGATAGCCGATGCCGCCGGTCGCGAGCACCGTCGCGGCGGCGGGAAACCGCGTCGCCTCGCGGGCCTTGCCGAACTCGCCCCGCGCCAGCACGCCGGCGCAGGCACCGTCAGCCAGAAGCAGATCCTCGGCGATGACGCCTTCCAGCACGGTGATCGACGGCGTCCGGCGCACCGCGGCGATCAGCGCCTGCATGATCGCGGCGCCCGCGCCATCGCCGCCGACGCGCACGATGCGGCGGGCCGAATGCGCCGCCTCCCGCGACTGCACCAGCTTGCCGGCGAGGTCGCGGTCGAAGGGCACGCCATAAGAGAGCAGATCATGGACGCGCTCGGCCGCCTCGCCGGCGACCATGCGCGCGATCGCTTCGTCGACGGTGCCCGCGCCGGCCGCGATGGTATCAGTCGCGTGGTTCTCAGGCGTATCGCCCTCGGACATCGCAGCGGCGATGCCGCCCTGCGCCCAGCCCGAGGATGCCCCCTCCCCGAGCGGACGCGGGCTCAGCACGATGCAGGGCAGCGGCGCGAGCTTGAGGGCCGTGAAGAGCCCCGCAAGCCCACCGCCGACGATGAGGATCGATTGAGGTCCGGGCATGGGACGTCCTTCTCCCTCCTCATTCCATGAGGAGGGCCTCGCGGCCTGTCGCCGTCGTCACATCGTCAGGTTGATCATGCGCTCGACCGAGCGGCGGGCCCTCTCGGCCATGGCCGGATCGATGACCACTTCATGCTGCATGTAGACCAATGTCTCGAGGATCTTCGGCAGGGTGATGCGCTTCATGTGCGGGCAGAGATTGCAGGGGCGCACGAACTCGACGCCCCTGGTCTCGGCCGCGACATTATCGGCCATCGAGCACTCGGTCACGAGCAGGACCCGGCCCGGCAGCTCGTCCCTGACCCAGTCGATCATGCCCTTGGTCGAGCCGGTATAGTCGGCGACGGCCACGACTTCGGGCGGGCATTCGGGATGGGCGATGATCTTGATGCTCGGGTCGGCCTCGCGATAGCGGATCAATTCCTCGGCCGTGAAGCGCTCATGCACCTCGCAGGCGCCGGCCCAGGAGATGATCTTGACCTTGGTCTGCGCCGCGACGTTCTTGGCGAGATACTGGTCCGGCACGAAGATGACCTCGGGCACGCCGAGGCTCTCGACCACCTGCACGGCGTTGGAGGAGGTGCAGCAGATGTCGACTTCCGCCTTCACATCGGCCGAGGTGTTGACATAGGCGACGACCGGGCGGCCGGGATAGCGCTCGCGCAGCAGGCGGATATCGGCGCCGGTGATCGAGGACGCGAGCGAGCAGCCGGCCTGCATGTCCGGCATCAGCACGATCTTCTCAGGCGAGAGCAGCTTCGAGGTCTCCGCCATGAAGTGCACGCCGCCCTGCACGATGATTTCGGCCCTGGTCTTGGCGGCGACCTTGGCGAGCTGCAGGGAGTCGCCGACGATGTCGGAGACGCAGTGAAAGATCTCCGGCGTCATGTAGTTATGGCCGAGGATGACCGCGTTGCGGACCTGCTTGAGCTCGTTGATCGCCTTGATGGTCGGCGCGAAGAACGGCCACTCGACCGCCGGAATGACGGTTTTGACCTTCTCATAGAGATGGGCGGTCGCGGCCTCGACCTCGGGCGTCCAGGTCAGGTCCGGCATCGGCAGGGGCCGGAAGCGCGGATCGTCCTTGCGGCGCGGGAGGCCGGCCGAGCGGATGGCGGGTTCGGAGCCTTCGAAGCCCCGTGTCTTTTCCAAACCCAGCGACATGGCGTCCTCCTATCCTCACAACGCCGGACCGCTTCCGCGTTGCCGCCGGCTCGTTCTAGCCGGCTATGCTCGTTTTGAGCATAAGGATATTACCATGACTGCCATGGGCTGGCTAGCGTCCGGCCTATCGCACGGACGCCGGGTCGAACATGTGCTCAGGTTATGACTAAGTCGCCGCGGAGAACCACGGCCCTCATCCTGAGGAGCCGCATAGCGGCGTCTCGAAGGATGGCTCAGGAGGCTCCGGAACCCTCTGGAGCATCCTTTCGAGACGCAGGCCAAGCCTGCTCCTCAGGATGAGGGCTCAGGATATCGTACGACGATCGATCAGGAGATTCCGCCGGCGACCAGCATCAAGGCGCCGACGCCAACGACGAACGCCGCGAGCCGGGCCGGCATGCCGACCAGCGTGCCGGGCGAGCGGCCGAGCACGAAGCCGGCGACGACCTCGATCAATCCCATGCCGATCAGGACGAAGAGATAGTGCGGAAAGGCGGCATAGGTCGCGAGCAGGCCGGCCTTGACCGCCCAGCCGACGGCCGCGCCAAGCGCGGCGCCGGCGGCGATGAACAGGATATCGGCCCGGCTAAACTGCACGAAGGCCGCTCAGCGCCGGCGGAAGTTCTGGCGCGGCGGCGATGCGGGGCCCGGACCCGCCGTCTTCTGGCGGAAATTGATGCGGCCGCGGTCGAGATCGTAAGGCGACATCTCGACGACAACCCTGTCGCCGGCGATGGTGCGGATGCGGTTCTTCTTCATCTTGCCGGCCGCGTAGGCCAGGATCACGTGCTCATTGTCGAGCTTCACGCGATAGTTGCCGTCCGGCAGCACTTCGACCACCGTGCCGTCGAACTCGAGAAGTTCTTCTTTCGCCATTCCTTGGTCCTTCTTCTGCGCCTTGGGCGGACGACCGGATCAGGCTGATCCAGCGTCTCCGATCGTCGCCTAGAGCCGGATCCGATCAGGTTGGATCAACCTGATCGATGAATCCGCCTCTAAACTCCAGATAGAGAACGCGTGATCCGATCGGATTGCTACGCAATCTGATCGGCGCGTGCTCTAGCGAAGCGCTACGTCAGTTCGCGCGCCGCCGGGCGCCGCCATTGCGGCGTTGCTCTGTTCTTTGCTGCAAGAACGCGACGCCGCCAAGCCCTTCCTTGCCGGAAACCGCGTCTTTTCGCGGGGCGGACGCCTCGTTGCGATGGACCGGGCGCTCGTTGCGCTGCGCGTCGGCGCGCTGGCCGCCGCCCTGCTGCGGCTTGCCGGCGTGATTAGGCTTGCCGGCGTGGTTAGGATTGGCGCCATGACGCTGGCCCTGCGGCCGGCCGTGATCGCGGCCCCCACCGGCGCCCTGGCCGCCATTGCGGCCGCGGCCCTGGTTCTGCGGAGGCTTCTTCGGCGTGCGGCCATCCCAGTGCGGCACCTCGCCGATCGGCGTCAGCGAGACGCGCGTCAGCTTCTCGATCGCCGCGAGATCGCCGCGCTCCTCGGGCGTGCAGAAGGCGATGGCGACGCCCGAGGCGCCGGCGCGCGCGGTGCGGCCGATGCGGTGGACATAGGTTTCCGCCACGTTGGGCAGATCGAAATTGACGACATGGCTGATGCCGTCGACATCGATGCCGCGCGCCGCGATGTCGGTCGCGACCAGGATGCGCAGCTCACCGTCGCGGAAGGCGCCGAGCGCCCGCTCGCGCTGACCCTGGCTCTTGTTGCCGTGGATCGCGGCCGACTTGATGCCGGCCTGGTCGAGCTGGCGCACGACCTTGTCGGCGCCGTGCTTGGTGCGGGTGAAGACGATGGCGCGCTCCATCTCGGGCACGCCGAGCGTCTTCGCCAGCAAGGCCGGCTTGTCGCCGGGCTGGGTGAAGATCACGCGCTGGTCGACCTTCTCGGCGGTGGTCGCCACCGGCGTCACCGCGACCTCGACCGGATTGGTCAGATAGGCCGAGGCGATCTCGCGGATCTGCTTCGGCATGGTGGCCGAGAACAGCAGGGTCTGGCGCTTGGCCGGGATCAGCGTGGCGATCCGGCGCAGCGCATGGATGAAGCCGAGATCGAGCATCTGGTCGGCTTCGTCGAGCACCAGGAACTCGATCTCGCGCAGCGAGACGGCGCGCTGGTCGACGAGATCGAGCAGGCGGCCGGGCGTGGCGACGAGGATGTCGACATGCTGGCCGAGCGCGCGGATCTGCTTGCCGACGGGCACGCCGCCGAAGATCACCGTCGACTTGATCGTGGTGAACTGGGCGTAGGTGCGGATGCTGGCCTCGATCTGCGCCGCGAGCTCACGCGTCGGGCTCAGGATGAGGGCGCGCACCGAGCGCGGCTGCATGCGCCGGGGCTGGTTCAGCAGCCGGTGCAGCATCGGGAGCGAGAAGGCGGCCGTCTTGCCGGTGCCGGTCTGAGCCGCTCCGAACAGATCCTTGCCTTCGAGAATGGGGGGAATGGCCTGCGCCTGGATGGGCGTCGGCTTGGTATAACCTTCGGCTGCGAGCGCCTTGAGAAGCTGCTCGGCAAGGCCGAGGTCGGTAAATTGTGTCAAAACAAGTCTTTCTGAAGCCGTGACGCAAGGGGCACACGTGGATACCGGCTGTGCCGCCGAATGGGTCCGGCATTGAATTAGCTCTTTCCGTCCGGCGAACCGCTAGCCACTGCGCCGAAGGGATTCTTTGCGAGGCCGGGAGAGTGCTGGCACCCTCCCGGGTCGATATCGGTCTCAGCTGACGACGAGGTTGCCGGCCGAGGACTTGCCGGTCTTGCGATCGGCGATCAGCTCATAGGAGACGGCCTGGCCATCGCGCAGCTCGCGCAGGCCGGCGCGCTCGACGGCGCTGATATGGACGAAGATGTCCTGTCCGCCGTTCTCAGGCGTGATGAAACCGTAGCCCTTGGTGGTGTTGAACCACTTGACGGTGCCCTTTTCCATAGAAGGTAGTCCTTACGTTTCAGATCCGCGTTTGGTCGTGGAAGACACGGGTCGACGCGCGGACGCCTCGCCGTGGCCTTGATAACGATGTGTGGTGGATCTGAATCGTGCCCGCCGACCGGGATATCCCGCGCGGAGGATTGGCCAGAACCCGGCCGCATCTCGTCTTACATGGGTGGCACTAGCATAAATTGCAATGCGGGTCCAGCGAGGCTGGCCCGGACGCCGATCCGGCCAAGGGCTCGCCCGATGCCGCGAGAGAAATTAGGATGCTGCGCGAGGAGACTAGCGGGAATGCCGGCGCAGCCGCCGCCTCGGGCAACAAGGGAGCAACGCTCCATGATCGAAGCGTCCTGTCATTGCGGAGCCGTCCGCCTCGCCATCGACGCTGCCCCGGAGACGGTGACCGATTGCAATTGCTCGATCTGCCGGCGCTATGGCGTGCTTTGGGCCTATTACTCGCCGAAGCAGGTGCGCTTCGTGCCGCTGGAACCGGCCACCGACAGCTATATGTGGGATGACAGGTCGATCGCTTTCCATCGCTGCCGGACCTGCGGCTGCGTCACCCATTGGGCCGCGGTGGACCCGGCACGCGACCGTATGGGCGTGAATGCCCGGCTGATGCCGCTCGAGGTCCTGGCGCAGGCGCGTGTTCGTCGCCTCGATGGCGCCGTCACGGAAGACTATATCGACGACTGAGCGGCGCGAACCGGCATCGCCTCAGAGCCCTGTCATCCCGGACAAGCCGCGGAGCGGCGCAGCTCCGGGATGACGAGCGTTTCAATCCGACGACAGTGTGCTGCGGCGGCTCAGGCGTCCTTCGCCTTGATCGCGCCGAGTGCCGCCTGCGCCGCCGCCAGCCGCGCGATCGGCACGCGGAAGGGCGAGCAGGAGACATAGTCGAGCCCGACGCTCTCGCAGAAGCCGATCGAGGCGGGATCGCCGCCATGCTCGCCGCAGATGCCGAGCTTGATCCGCGGCCGGCTGCGGCGGCCGCGCTCGACCGCGAGCTTGACCAGTTCGCCGACGCCGTCCTGGTCGATCGTGACGAAGGGGTCGGATTCCAGGATGCCCTTGGCGGTATAGGAGCCGAGGAAGGAGCCGGCGTCGTCGCGGCTGATGCCCAGCGTCGTCTGGGTCAGGTCATTGGTGCCGAAGGAGAAGAACTCGGCGCTGCGCGCGATCTCCTCGGCACGCAAGGCAGCGCGCGGCAGCTCGATCATGGTGCCGACCTGATAGCTCAGCTCGGCCTTGCTCTCGCCGATCACCGCCTTAGCCATGGCATCGATGCGCGCCTTGACCAGATCAAACTCGGCAACGCCCATGACCAGCGGCACCATCACCTCGGGGATGACGGGCTTGCCGGTCTCCTTGGCGGCGATCACCGCCGCCTCGAAAATGGCGCGGGCCTGCATCTCGGCGATCTCGGGATAGGCGACCGCCAGACGGCAGCCGCGGAAGCCGAGCATCGGGTTGAATTCGTGCAGCTCGGCCGCGCGACGCCTTAGCACGTCGGGCGTCACCGACATCGCCCTGGCGACCTCGGCGATCTCCTCGTCAGTATGCGGCAGGAACTCGTGCAGCGGCGGATCGAGCAGGCGGATCGTCACCGGCAGACCCTGCATGATGGTGAAGAGCTCGACGAAATCCTGACGCTGCATCGGCAGGAGCTTGGCGAGCGCGTCGCGCCGGCCCTTGTCGTCGGAGGCGAGGATCATCTCGCGCATCGGCAGGATGCGGTCTTCGTCGAAGAACATATGCTCGGTACGGCAGAGCCCGATGCCCTCGGCCCCGAAATCGCGGGCTGCGCGCGCGTCGCGCGGTGTCTCGGCATTGGCCCGGACCTTGAGGCGGCGGACCTTGTCGGCCCAGCCCATCAGCGTGCCGAACTCGCCCGAGAGCTCGGGCTGCTGCATCTTGACCTCGCCGAGCAGGACCTGGCCCGCGGCGCCGTCGATGGTGATGAAATCGCCGGCCTTCAGCGTGGTCGGCCCGACCGTCATCGTGCCCTTGGCGTAGTCGACGCGGATCTGGCCGGCGCCGGAGACGCAGGGCTTGCCCATGCCGCGCGCCACGACCGCCGCGTGCGAGGTCATGCCGCCGCGCGTGGTCAGGATGCCTTCGGCCGCGTGCATGCCATGGATGTCCTCGGGCGAGGTCTCGACGCGCACCAGGATGACCTTGCGACCGGCCTTCCTGGCGGCTTCGGCCTCGTCGGAATTGAAGACGATCTCGCCGGCAGCCGCGCCGGGCGAAGCCGGCAGGCCGGTGGTCAGCACGCGGCGCTCGGCCTTGGGATCGATCGCCGGATGCAGGAGCTGCTCGAGCGCGCCGGGCTCGACGCGGCCGACCGCCTCCTCCTCGCCGATCAGCCCTTCCTGCGCCAGATCGACCGCGATCCGCAGCGCCGCCTTGGCGGTGCGCTTGCCGGAGCGGGTCTGCAGCATCCAGAGCTTGCCCTCCTGGATGGTGAATTCCATGTCCTGCATGTCGCGGTAGTGCTTTTCCAGGATGCCGTAGATGCGGACGAGCTCCGCATAGGCCTCCGGCATCGCCTTCTCCATCGAAGGCTTGTCGGAGCCCGCGGTCTGCCTGGCCGCCTCGGTGATGTCCTGCGGCGTGCGGATGCCGGCGACGACGTCCTCACCCTGCGCGTTGATCAGGAACTCGCCATAGAGCGCGTTCTCGCCGGTCGAGGGATTGCGGGTGAAGGCGACGCCGGTCGCGGAGGTCTCGCCCATATTGCCGAAGACCATCGACTGGACGTTGACGGCGGTGCCCCAGGCCGCCGGGATGCTGTTGAGCTCGCGATACTTGATCGCGCGCGCGTTCATCCATGACGAGAACACCGCGCCGACCGCGCCCCAGAGCTGCTTTTCCGGCTCCTGCGGGAAGTCGGAGCCAAGCGCCTTCCTGACGATCTCCTTGTAGCGGCCGACGAGGATCTTCCAGTCATCGGCGCCGAGATCGGTGTCGAGATTGAAGCCCTTGCGTTCCTTGTAGTCCTCGAGCGCCTCCTCGAAATGGCCGTGATCGACGTCGAGCACCACGTTGGAATACATCGTGATGAAGCGGCGATAGCTGTCCCAGGCGAAGCGGGCGTCGCCCGAGGCCTTCGCCACCGCCTCGACGGTGACGTCGTTGAGGCCGAGATTGAGGACGGTGTCCATCATGCCCGGCATCGAGGCGCGGGCGCCCGAGCGGACCGAGACGAGCAGCGGATTGGCCTGATCGCCGAAGGTCTTGCCGGTCAGGCGCGCCATCTCGGCGAGCGCCGCCTTGACCTGGCCGTCGAGATCGGACGGAAACTTCTTGCCGTTGTCGTAATAGTGGGTGCAGACCTCGGTGGTGATGGTGAAACCGGGGGGCACGGGCAGCCCGAGATTGCTCATCTCGGCGAGATTCGCCCCCTTGCCGCCGAGGAGATTCTTCATCCCCGCCTCGCCTTCGGCCTTGCCGTCGCCGAAGGTGTAGACCCACTTCCCGCCTGCCATCACGAATACCTCTTCATTCAGCCGGACTCAGCAACGCCCGACTCTCCAAAAGTTTCCTGCGAAGTGCCGCCGGACATCAGCAGCCGGGCAGCGGGGACCGCGCGGTCATGCCGAAAAGCGCATGAACAATCAATGAGCGCGACCGCGACAACACCGTGACATCGCCCGGTGGCCCCTCACCTGCGCCGTTCGGCACGCGCGGCGCGCGGCCAGCGCAGCGGCCAGGCGACGATGCGCTCGGGAAGATCATCCTCGTCGATCTCCTCCTCGCTGGCAAAGACCCGCCCACGGACCGAGATTCCCGCGGCGACGACGGTCTCGGGATCGCCCGAGACCAGCGGATGCCACCAGGGCAGATCGCGCCCTTCCCCGATGAGGCGATAGGCGCAGGTCGGCGGCAGCCATGGCAGCGTCCGCACCGCCTCCGGCGTCAGCGTCACGCAATCGGGCACCTTCGTCGACCGCGCAGAGTAATCCTTGCAGCGGCAGGCGCCCGCATCGAAGAGGCGGCAGCCGATGTCGGTGGCGTGGATGCGGCCGGTATCCTCGTCCTCGAGCTTGACGAGGCAGCAGCGTCCGCAGCCGTCGCAGAGCGATTCCCATTCCTGGGGGCTCATCTCGTCGAGCGTCTTGCTGCGCCAGAAGGGCTCGGTTCGCGTCGGTGTCCCGGTCATCGGCCGCTTATGCCCCGGCAAGAGGGCGAAAGGAAAGCAGGGGTTGCGTCGCCTGCGATCATACGCCCTCCCCCGCCGCGCGACGACAATGAATCTGATCTTTGTTTAGAGGAATTAAAATCTATGAAAATTGACCGAATACAGTAGCGCTTCTATCAGGAGCCAGATTTTTCTTCAGAAAGAGCTTCCGATGCCGACGAGACAGCTGTTCCTGCGCGGCCTCGCCGCCTTCGCCGGGCTGGTCGCCGCGACGCTGCCGGCCGCGGCCGAGCGGGTGACGGTGACCGATATCATCGGCCGCAAGGTCGAGGTCGAGGCGCCGGTGAGCAAGATCATCCTTGGCGAGGGCCGCCAGATCTATTTCGTCGGCGCGCTCGACAAGGAAGAGCCGTTCAAGCGTGTCGTCGGCTGGCGCGACGATCTCGGCAAGGCCGATCCCGAGACCTTCCGGGCCTATGAGACGCGCTATCCCCAGATCGCCAAGCTGCCCGTCTTCGGCGGCATGAAGGAGGGCGCCTTCGACATCGAGCAGGCGATCTCGCTCAAGCCCGACGTGCTCTTCCTCAATATCGAGGCCAAGGTCGCCAGCGACGAGGCCAAGCTGGTCGAAAAGCTCGCGGCGGTCGGCATTCCGGTCGTCTATGTCGATTTCCGCGAGAAGCCGTTCGAGCATACCGAGCCCTCGATGCGGCTGATCGGCAAGCTCTTCGGCAAGGAGCAGATCGCCGAGGACTTCATCAAGTACCGCGCCGATCAGATCAAGGTCGTCACCGACCGCCTCGCCAATACCAAGGATCTCAAGAGGCCGCTGGTCATGGTCGAGCGCGCCGGCGGCTTTTCCGACGATTGCTGCATGTCCTTCGGCAACGAGAATTTCGGCAAGATGGTCGACTTCGCCGGCGGCCGGAACCTCGCGACGCCGCTGATCCCAGGCACCTTCGGCACGATCAATGCCGAGCGCATCGTCGCCGACAATCCCGACGTCGTGATCGTCACCGGCAATAACTGGGACGCCTATGTGCCCGGCGGCGCCTGGGTCGGCCTCGGCTACGGCGCCGACATGACCGAGGCTCGCCGCAAGCTCGCCAACCTGATGAAGCGCCCGGCCTTCACGCAGACCGCTGCCGTGAAGAACGGGAATGTCCACGGGATCTGGCATCAGTTCTACAACAGCCCCTACCAGTTCGTGGCGATCCAGCAGATCGCCAAATGGCTGCATCCGGAGCTGTTCAGGGACGTCGATCCCGACGCCACCATGAGAGTGCTGCACGAGCGCTTCCTGCCCCTGCCCTACGAGCCCGGCCTGTGGGTCTCGCTCGGGGCCGGCAAGTGAGCCTTGCTCCCGCGAGCGCCGACGAGATCGCGACCAAGCCGGCCGAGATTGCCCGGACCGCGGCACAGGGGCGCGAGGCCTACCGGGCGCTGTCGCTGCGCCGCAAGCTGATCCTCGCCGGCTTCGCCGTCGTGCTGCTGCTCTGCCTGGTGGTCGATCTGATGCTCGGCCCGGCGCGCTACGGCATGGGCGAAGTGGTCAACGCGCTGATCTCGCCCTCGAGCGCGCCCACCGCGGTCCGGGTGGTGATCTGGGATATCCGCCTGCCGGTCGCGTTGATGGCGGTCGTCACCGGTGCGGCGCTCTCGATCGCCGGCGCGCAGATGCAGACCGTGCTGAACAACCCGCTCGCCAGCCCGTTCACGCTCGGCATCTCGGCCGCGGCCAGTTTCGGCGCGGCGCTGGCGCTGGTCTTCGGCGTCGCCATCGTGCCTCTCGCCATCGACTATGTCGTGCCGCTCAACGCCTTCATCATGGCGATGGGCGCTTCACTGCTGATCCATCTGCTGAGCCAGCGCCGCGACGTGACGACCGAGACGGTGGTGCTGCTCGGCATCGCGCTGGTCTTCACCTTCAACGCCCTGCTCTCGCTGCTGCAGTTCTTCGCCTCGGAGCAGGCGCTCGGCGCCGTCGTCTTCTGGATGATGGGCTCGCTCACCAAGGCGAACTGGCACAAGCTGGCGATCACCTCCACGGTGCTCGTCCTCTGCATCCCGCTGTTCGCGCGCCGGGCCTGGGCGCTGACGACGCTGCGCCTCGGCGACGAGAAGGCGGCGAGCTTCGGGATCAACGTCAGGCGGTTGCGGCTGGAAACCATGCTGCTCGTCGCCCTGCTCGCGGCGGTTCCGGTCGCCTTCGTCGGCACGATCGGCTTCATTGGCCTGGTCGGCCCGCATATCGCGCGCATGGTGATCGGCGAGGACCAGCGCTTCTTCCTGCCGGCCTCGGCGCTGGCGGGCGCGGCGATCCTCTCGGCCTCCTCGGTGGTGAGCAAATCCCTGATCCCCGGCCTGATCTTCCCGATCAGCATCGTCACCGCGCTCGTCGGCGTGCCGTTCTTCTTCAGCCTGATCCTGACCAGCAGGAGGCGCTCATGGTGAAACGCCTGACTTTGAGGGATGTCGGCGTCGCCTATGGCAAGCGCCAGATCCTGTCGGGGATCACGACGCCGGACCTCAATGGCGGCGAGGTCATCGCCGTCATCGGCCCGAATGCCGCCGGCAAGTCGAGCCTGTTCCGCCGGATCGCCGGGCTGATCGCCGGGCCGGGCAGTGTCGAGGTGGTGAGCCCGTCCGGCAAGTCGCCCTGCTATCTGCCGCAGGACACGGCCGTGAACGCAGTCCTGACCGTCTACGAATCGATCCTGCTGGCGCGCAAGCAGGGCGGATCCTGGGGTGTCGGCGATGCCGAGCTCGCCGCCATCGACGAGGCCCTACACGCGCTCGACATCGCCGATCTCGCTTTCCGTGGGCTCGGCGAGCTCAGCGGCGGCCAGCGCCAGCTCGTCTCGATCGCGCAGACCCTGGTGCGCCAGCCGGAGATCATGCTGCTCGACGAGCCGACCAGCGCGCTCGACCTGCACCGCCAGTTCGAGGTGCTGAGCCTGGTCGCGCGGCTGGCGCGCGAGAAGGCCGTCTGCGTGCTGATCGCGATCCACGACCTCAACCAGGCCCTGCGCATCGCCGACCGTGTCGTCGTGCTGGCCAAGGGGCGGCTCGTCGCCTTCGGGCCGCCGCGGGAGATCATCACGCCGGCGCTGCTCGAAGAGGTCTATGGCGTCGTCGCCCGGGTCGAGACCGGACAGGGCGAGGCGCCCTTCGTCGTCGTGCAGGGCTCGGCGCGCCGACCCGCCCGCGACGGTGCGCACCTTGTCGACGCCTGAGCGGCGTGCTTGATCAAGGCGATTGGCAGGGCAATCCGACGACGATGACCGACAGCGGCACATCCCATCCCGGCGGCAACTATTCGCTGAAGGAGGAGATCCGCGCCTATTGGTCGGGCCGCGCCGCCACGTTCGACCAGCAGGTCGGCCACGCGATCAAGTCCGATGCCGAGCTTGCCGCCTTCCAAGCCTTGCTGCGTCAATCCTTCGGAGCGGAGCCGCGCGAGGTGCTCGACCTCGCCTGCGGCACCGGCGAGATCACCCGCGCCTTGCTGTCGCTGGGCCACACCGTGACAGCGATCGACTTCTCCGAAGACATGCTCGCCCGCGCCCGCGGCAAGCATGGCGACCGGGCCCGCATCCTGGCCGGAGACGCCGAGCGCCTGCTCGACGACGATGCCAGCTATGATGCGCTGGTGACGCGGCATCTGGTCTGGACGCTGACCGATCCGGAAGCCGCCTTCGCCGAATGGTTCCGGGTGCTGAAGCCCGGCGGCAAGCTCCTCGTCATCGACGGCGACTGGATCAACCGCTCCTGGTTTCAAGGGCTGCTCAACCGCGCCGCGACCTTGCTGCGCCCGGGCGCCGCCCCGCATGGCACCGAACGCGACGCCTTCGTCTCGATCAGCAACCGTTTCTTCTTCCGGGACGGGCTGAGCCTCCAGCGTCTCGGCACGATGCTGCACCAGGCGGGTTTCGCGATGATCGAGCCGGCCGACTATGCGCAGGTGGTCAGGGCCCAGCAGCGCAACGCCGCGTTGCACGATGCCCTGCGCCTTGCGTCCTCGACGCGCTTCGCGCTGCTCGCGACGAAAGCCTGAGCCGCATCTTTCGACGCATCCGGCCGCCGGAAACGGCTGTATCCCGCCCGCGAACCCGGCGCGCCCGCGTCTTGGATCCTTGCTCGGAGGTGGATACCGCCGGCTTGCCCCTTCCGCTGAGAGCGCCGAGGGCTTATTTCAGAATGTCGGATCGCGCATTCGCCGGCCGATCCGGGATACCGTCGGCTCGTGGCCGCGGCAGGCTCAGGATGGCCCAACGCTGTGATGGAGTTCCGGAAAGCACGCTGGAAGACCCGTCTCAAGCGCTTCGCGCTCGCCGTCGATGCATGGATCGGCGACACGCTCTGGGGCGCCGGCAGACGCGCCGGCGAGCGCTATGAACGGATCCGCAGCTTCGCCGACCGCTTTACGGCCACTGGCGGCAAGCGCGTCGCTGCCGAACTCGCCAGCGAGGGGCTGAATATCGGCATCGTCGGCTCGCTGGTGATGCTGATGCTGGCGATCCCGGCCTTCCGGGAGGGGCGCGAAGAAGCCCTGAAGCATCAGGTTTTCGCCGTGACCTTCCTCGACCGCTACGGCTCGGAGCTCGGGCATCGCGGCGCGCGCCATGACGATTCGCTGAAGCTCGAGGAATTGCCCGATCATCTGCTCAAGGCCGTCCTCGCCACCGAGGACCGGCGCTTCTACGATCATTTCGGCATCGACATCTTCGGCACCTTCCGCGCCCTGGCGGTCAATGCGCGCGCGGCGGGCGTGGTGCAGGGCGGCTCCTCGATCACGCAGCAGCTCGCCAAGAACCTGTTCCTCAACAACGAGCGCTCGCTCGACCGCAAGATCAAGGAAGCGTTCCTCGCGCTCTGGCTCGAATGCCGGCTGACCAAGAACGAGATCCTGAAGCTCTATCTCGACCGCGCCTATATGGGCGGCGGCACCTTCGGGGTGGCAGCGGCGGCGGAATACTATTTCGGCAAGTCGGTGAAGGATGTCAGCGTCGCCGAAGCGGCGATGCTCGCCGGCCTGTTCAAGGCGCCGACCAAGTTCGCCCCGCATGTCAACCTGCCGGCGGCGCGCGCCCGCGCCAACGACGTGCTCAACGCGATGGTCGATGCCGGCTTCATGACCGCGGGGCAGATCGACAGCGCCCGGCGCAACCCGGCGACGCCGATCGACCGGAAACGCGATTCGAGCCCGGACTACTATCTCGACTGGGCCTTCGACGAGGTCCGCAAGCTGTCCGAGGACGGCAAGATCGGCCCCGACCGCGTGCTGACGGTCAAAACGCCGCACGACCCGGCGATCCAGGGCCAGGCCGACAAGGCGGTAGAGGCGATCCTGCGCCAGCACGGGCCGGCCTATCATGCCAAGCAGGCGGCCGCCGTGATCATGGACCCCGACGGGGCGGTGCGCGCCATCGTCGGCGGGCGGGATTATGGCGCGAGCCAGTTCAACCGGGCGACGGCGAACCGCCAGCCCGGTTCGTCCTTCAAGCCCTTCGTCTATGCGGCGGCGCTGTCGTCGGGGCTCTACAAGCCCAGCACCATCGTCACCGACCGGCCGGTCTGCATCGGCAATTGGTGCCCCAATAATTACGGGCGCTCCTATGCCGGTTCGATACCGCTCACGGTCGCGCTCGCCAAATCGATCAACACGATCCCGGTGCAGATGTCGATCGCGATCGGCCGCGCCACCGGAGAGACGCATGAGGCGCGCGCCGCCCGCATCGGCCGGACGAAGATCATCGAGACCGCGCGGGCCATGGGCCTGACCACGCCGCTGACCGACACGGTCTCGCTGCCGATCGGCGCGGCGGAGGTGACCGTGATGGACATGGCGGCCGGCTATTCGGTGCTGGCCAATGGCGGCAAGCGGGCCAAGCCCTATGTCGCGACCGAGATTCACAACTCGCAGGGCGACGTCATCTACAGGCATGACCGCGACGAGCCTCCCGCCAAGCAGGTGCTGAGCAGCCAGGTGGCGCAGGACATGAACTTCATGCTCTCGAAAGTGCCGACCGAGGGCACCGGCCGGCGCGCGGCGCTCGAAGGCGTCGTCACGGCCGGCAAGACCGGCACGACGAACGGCTACAAGGACGCCTGGTATGTCGGCTATTCCGGCAATCTCGTCGGCGCGGTCTGGTTCGGCAACGACGATTCCTCCGAGACCGCCAACATGACGGGCGGGTCGCTGCCGGCGATGACCTGGAAGGAGATCATGCAGTTCGCCCACCAGGGCATCGAGCTCAAGCCGATCCCGGGCGTCACGCCGACCTCCGATCCCAAGGTCGCCGCCCTCGCCAAGGCGAACGCCTCCGCCACGGCCCCCGCCGCCACAGCGCCCGGGCCGGGCGCCGGGCACCTGCCGCAGCGCTCCTTCGAGGTGCTGAACTCGGTCGGGCAAATGTTCAGGGAGGTGGGCGTGCGCCGGCCCGGCACAGGCACGACACAGGCGCGCGCGGGCCGTTTCGCCGATACGCGGTCGGGTTACTTCAACTAGCCCACCACTCAGGCCATCCTCATGGCCTGAACATGATCGGCACGTTGAGGGCGATGCTCTCGCCCTTGACGTCGTCAGGTGCGGCAGGGAACGGCGCGGCACCGCGCACGGCCGCAAGGGCGGCCTCATCGAAGGCCGCGATGCCGGAACCCGTGGCGAGCTGGGCCTCGACCAGGTTGCCCTGGCGGTCGAGGCGCATCGCGACGATGCTCGTGCCGCTGGGCCGCGCCGCATTCTTGTCGGCCTGGTCCTTCAATGCGGCGGGATAGCGGGTTCGCAGCCGAAGCTTCTCCTGGATCAGGCGCTGCCATTCGGCCATGTCGGCGATCGTCACGGCCACCTTGCCGTCGACGACATCGCGCCGGAGCTGGAGCAGCCTGTCGAGATCGCCGCGCAAGGCCGGGTCAGGCCGCATGGACGCGATCTCGCCGGCGAATTTCGCCAGCTGCATGACCTGGCCGACATTCAAGCCTTCCTGGAAGCGCGGCAACTCGTCGACGAACGCGGCAACGAGCTTGCGCGTATTCTCCAGGCCGAATTCCGGCGTTCCCGCCATCCGGAAGACCCAGTACGCCGTGCCGACGAAACTGCCGGCGAGCTTCACCCGGGTCGATCTGAAAATCCGCTCCTTTTCCGCCGGGTCGGGGATATGGCCGGCCCGCACGAAGGTGGCGTCACGGACATTCGCCATCGATCGGATCAGGAAGGTGTAGCCAAGCGCCATTTCGTCCTGATAGCGCACGAAATTGCGCTGGAGCTTTTCCTTGTTCCGGGCCGCATCGCCATCGTTCGTATAGCGGGTGAGGATCGCGTTCGCCGCGCTGCCCCAGGTGAGGAAAGCGTCCATATCCGTCGTGCCCTGGGGTCTGCCGGCGAGAACCGCCTCGACATTCCAGAGGCGGCGCAGGATCGGCCCGGCGCGCGGATCGGACAGCGGCGGCAAGGCCTGGCTCGCTTCGGTCTCCTTCGCATAGGCGGCGAATTCGGTGCTTGCCGCCAGCCCGTCGCGAATCGCTGCCAGGGGCACGTCGGCACGCGCGGGAACGCTGGCGCTCAGCGAAAAAACGAGCAGCAGGGCCCGGCCAGCGGTCATTCTCATCGCCAATCTCCCTTCAGATCTCCAGCCGTCCGCGTGTCGGAGACTACCCGGCCCGGGCGGACGGGGCCACCCGCCCTGCCCTTGCCGCGCCCGCCTGCGAAGGCACCCACCACACGCGCCGATATCCGCAAGGCGCGTACCCATGCCATAATGGTGCCGGAAGAACGCGTCCCGATGACGCTCGCGCAGCGCAATTCATGGCCGAAGCGGAGGACCCTTGCGCATTCTCGCCCTCGCCTATGTGATCGTGCTGGGCGCCGGTCTGGGCCTCGCCTCTGCGCATTATGCCGTGGCCGGCCGGCCGCCTTTCGGAATGGTGGAGGTCGGGCCCTGGACCGCCTGGCCGCGCAGCGGCGGGCGCAGCATCGATCCTTATCTGCGCGCCTATCTGGCACGCGGCGTCCACCTGCCTCTGGGTTCGGGCGAGGGGCTCGAGCTGGTGGCGGAGCGCGACGACAGCGGCCAGGCGCTCGACGGGCGCTGCCGCTATCTCGTGACCGGGACGACGCCGGCGACGCGGGCCTGGACGCTGAGCGTCACCGACCCCGACGGGCAGGCCTTTCGCCTGCCGCTCGAACGGAGCGGCTTCACCGATGCGGAGATCGTCCGGGATGAGCGCCCGGGCCTGCGGATCGCCGCCGCGACGGCGCCCGAAGCCGGCAACTGGCTCCCCCTCCCGGCCGGCGGGCGCTTCCAGCTGCGGCTCAGGCTCTACGATACGCCGATCTCGGGCCATGCGGGCGAATTGCGGCCCGATGGCCTGCCGCGCATCGGCCGGGTCGATTGCCGATGACCACGATCGAGCAACCGCATGCCGACCGCTCCCCCGCGGCCCGGGCGCCGGCAAGGGCGGCATGGCGCGAGCGCCTTGCCGCGGCCGTCCGACGCTTCGTCCTGGCGACACTGGCCGGGCTGGTGCTGGCCGGCATGGTCCATATCGTCGCGATCCTGCTGATCCCGTCCCTTTCGGAGCGCGATGCCGGCACCGCCTATATGGCGCTGGGAGCGGGAGGCCGGGCCGAACTGGTGACGCCGGCGGCTGTCGGCCTGCCCGCCCTGCGCGACGCCGACCCCGCCGCCGTCACCGCCGTCTGCAGCTACGATCTCAGCGCCGGTCCGATGCGCGTGGTCGCTCGCGCGGGCACGCTTCCGCTCGGGCTCTCCCTGCACCGGCGCGGCGGAGGCGTCGTCTATGCGATCACCGATCGCGCCGCAATCCGCGGCGTGCTGGAATTCGTGGTGATGACGGAGGAGCAGCTCGACCAGAGGCTGGCCCGTGACGAGGATGGCGAGACGACACGTGAGCTGCGTGTGGTCTCCGACACGATGCAGGGTCTGATCGTCGCGCGCGTCCTGGCGAAGCTGCCATCGGACCGGGCGGAGGCCGAGGCGACGGCGACCGGCGTCGCCTGCGGCCTGGCCGACTGATCAGCCTTTGTATTGATCAACCCTTGTAGACGACGGTCTTGCCGGTGCCGCCATCCGCCGGCTTGCCACCGCCGAAGACCCCGACCAGCGGCAGCTTGCAAAGCGGGCCCGCCTCGGCTTCCAACGCCATGATGGCGCGCTCGGCCCGGACAGCATCGCGCGACGGCATCTCGACGACGAGATTGGCGAGCGCATAGCGATAGCTTTCCAGCCGGAAGCCGACGCGCTCGCAGACCCAGAGGATCAAGCCTTCGTTCTCTACCACGCGGGCGAGCGCAGGGTCCTGCTGCTCCGGCGGGACGTCGGGCGAGGATTCCAGGGTGCGCAACCGCACCCTGTCGGCGACGACGACCCGGCCGGCATTGGCGCGGAACGGCCCGATCAGCAGCCGGTCGGCGTTCGCGTCCTCGGCCAGCCGGTTGTAGCGCGAGGCCTGCGAGCGGAACTGGCCCGAGGTCAGGGCGCGGAAATAGTCGGAGACCTCGCTCGACTGGGCCTCGACCGGCAGGACGCGCGCATGGGCGAGGTTGGACACCTTGCTGGCGAAGCGGCTGCGCTCGTGCCCCGGCATGATGAAGCGCCAGGCCCGGTCGCGAAGTTGTTCCTCGTCGTCGGTGGTATGGAAGGGCGAGGCCGCCTCGCCGCGCGCGGTCGCGGACCAGAAGCCGACGCCGGGCGCGATCACGTCGTTCCAGATGCCCGGGCGCGGCCGGCCGAGATCGCCGCTGCTGGTGCAGGACGCGGCCGAGAGGGCCAGCGCCAGGGCGAGACCCGAGCGTCGCGCCAGCCCGGGCCGCTCGCATCCGGATCGGTGCTGCGTCACACCGGCTGCCCGACGCGCTTGCGAACACGCTTCGCCCGGCTCGCGGGCCGGGGCGCCGGGCGGTCCAACCTGACGGCCGGCAAGGGCTCGGCATGGCGCTCGTAGCGGATGCCGGTGAAGAACAGGATCACCCCCGTCTCCGGCGGGATCACGGACAGGCGCTCGGTCTTGCGGGCGCGCGGCACGAAAGGAATGACGACGGTCATGATGCGCCTCCTTCGGTTGGCGCCAGGATTGCGATCGAAGCAGGGTCGGATTCGCGCGACGCGGGCCTGCGCCGCCAAGCCGAGACCCTCCTTCTCCGCATCAGGCCCGGACATGGTTAACGCCATCTTAAAGCCTCGGGGATAACTTGGCGGAAATCGTCCAGTTCCCGCCGAGTCCGCCACATGCCATCCCGTATCTCCGCCGATCTCGCACAACTCGCCCGTCTGGCGCGCGATGGCGGCCTCGATCTGAGCCAGGTCTCGCTGCGGGTGAAAGCCGACCTGCTGATGTCGACGCCGCAGCCGGCGGCCGAGGACCTGGCAGCCTTCGCCGAGATGGCGGTGGCGCTGATCCCGTCGATCGACGAGGCCACCGCCACGATCCTGGCGCGCAAGCTCGCAGGCTGGCGCCACGCACCGGAGATCGTGCTGCAGGCGCTGAAGCTGCGCGGCGGAGACGTCCTCACCACCTTGCTGCGCCACGGCATGGCGATGCCGGCGCCGGAGCTGGAAGCGATCGCCGCCCATGGCGATGTCGCGGCCGCAGCCGCCATCGCCGAGCGGGCCGACATCCCGGCGACGGCGAGCCTCCTCCTGGCCGGACGCGGTGAACGGCAGCTCGACCTCGCCCTCATCGCCAATCCGGCGGCGATCCTGCCCCGCGCCGCGCTCGACCTGCTGCTCGTACGCTCGCGTGACGACGACGCCTATGCGCCCGGCCTGCTCGCGCGCAGCGATCTCGCCGATGTCGAGCTAATCCCGCTCTTTCTCCCGGCGCCCCCCGAGCGGCGCTTTGCGATGTTGGAGGCCCTCGCGGCGCTCGAGGCGGTCGACCCGTCCGAACGCCGGCCCGCCCTGGCTGCCGAGACCTTCACGGGCTGGCTCGCCACTGCCGATCAGGATCGCGAGGGGCTCTTCGGCGCGATCGCGAGCCAACTCGGCGCCACATCGAAGCTCACCGAGGCGATGGCGCGCGACCGCTCGCGCGACCTGACGGCGCTTTCGCTGATCGCCGGCGGCGTCAGCGTCGAGGACGCGACCCGGATGCTGATCCGGCTCGGAGACGAGACGGCGCATTCAGTGGCGCGGATCTTCGCTCTCGTGGCGCTGATGCGTGCCGTCAGCCCTGCCATCGCCCACCGGCTCGTCATGCAGATCTCGGGTGAAACCAGCCAGCCCGCAGGCCGCAGGGGCCAGCATCAGCCGATGCTCGATCCAAGCGGCACGCCGGCGCGCACCGGTGCGGCCAAGCCCGACCGCCACCACTCGCTGCTCGACGAAATCCGGCGCACGCTCGCGCGCGGACGCGACCAGGCCTGAGCGGCGCTCAGCCTTCCACGAGCTCGAGCCGCGGATCGCCCAGGCGGTTCTCGATCTCGACCAGCCAGAGGTCGGAATCGAACCGGCGCTCGCGCTCGACCCGCTCCTCGACGCTGGCAGGATCGGAATCGAGGATGAGCTGGAAACGCCGGGCGCCGTCATCATCGGCCAGCGCCTGCGGCGCCGGACCATAGAGCGCGGCCGTCCCGTCGAGCCGGTCGAGCTTGACGAAGATCGCTCCCGCTTCGCGCGCGCCGCGGCGGCGCAGGACCGCGACGAGCCCGTCAAGCGCCGCCTGGCGCAAATAGGCCGAAACCCAGAAATCGCTGGTGAGACGCGCCATGCCCCTGCGCGCCAGCCGCGGCTCAGTTGTCCGTTGTGCGGCGCGGTGTCGCCGGACGGGCCGCGCCGCCACGAATCTCACCCGGCGGACGCATGTCGACGCCATTGATCAGGTCGGCGATCGGATCACGCGGGGCCGGATTGCGCTGCGCGGCGGGCTGGACCGAGGCGGCCGGCGCCGGGCGAGACGGCGCCGGGACGTTCGCCTGCGGGCGCGGCGGCGTGCCGCGCGCGGCTTGCGAGAGGTCACCGGGGCGAGAAGGCGGGAGCAGCGCGGGCGGCGACGACTCGGGAACGACGGCGGCAGGCGCCTGCTCGACACGGCGCTCGACATTGCGCACCGGCGCAGGTGCGGAGGCTGCCGGCGCGGCGACGATCGGCGCGGGGTGGCGCGCCTTCTGGAACATCAGGGCATTCAGGAGGATGGCGGCGGCCACGGCCGAGAAGATGAACAGGATCAGGCTGCGGCCAGGACGGCGCCAGACCAGGCGCCAGAAACGGGCGAACCAGGACGCCTTGCGGCGCGCTGACTGACCGCGCCGGGCGGGGCCGGATATCGTCGCGTGCGAATGGGCGCGGGCTGCAATGGTAGCGGACATGCTCAGGCTCTCGTCAGGCGGTCAGGCGAAAAGGTTCTTTGGTTTCGAGGCTGCGCCGCGGCGCACGCGCGAAGGTCACGATCTTTGTCGGGTGCGACGCGGCTTCGACGCCTCCGACCGGCAGCCTCACGGAAACCCGCGTGCCGAGGCCCGGCGCGCTTTCGACGGTGAGGCGACCACCATGAAGGCCGACCAGCCCGCGCACTACCGACAGGCCAAGGCCCGTGCCTTCATAGGCCCGGTCATAGGAGCCCTTGGCCTGGAAGAACGGGTCGCCGAGGCGCGGCAGGTCGGCCGCGGCGATGCCGATACCGGTGTCGGACACGGAGAGATCGATCATGTCGCCGTCGCGCACAACCGCGAGCGTGACGCGACCGCCGGCATGGGTGAATTTCACGGCGTTCGACAGCAGGTTGAGCAGGATCTGCTTGAGCGCCCGCCTGTCGCCGAGCGCCATCGGCAGCTCGGGACCGACAATGCGCTCGAGCGCGACCTGCCCGGCCTCGGCGCGCAACGCGATCAGCCTGCAGCAATCCAGCGTCAGCTCCGCCAGATCGAGCGGCTCCTGCTCGATCGCCATGGAACCGCTCTCGATCTTCGAGACATCGAGCAGCGTGTTGACCACGTCGAGCAGGTGGTGGCCCGAGGCGTGGATGATATTGGCGTATTCGAGCCGCTTGGCAGCGTCGAGCAGGCCATGCGCATCCGTTCCCAGCATCTCCGAGAAGCCGATGATGGCATTCAGCGGCGTGCGCAGCTCGTGGCTCACCGTGGCGAGGAACTGGCCCTTCTCGTCGCTTGCCTTGACCGCCTCGGCATGGCCGCGGGCGCGCTCCTCCTCGAGGGCGCGGCGCGCCGTCACGTCGCGCATCACGCAAACCACCGCGGCGCCGTCCTTCGGGCCGGCATTGGCGATGCGATGCGCCTGCATCTCGAGCCAGAGGGCGACCGGCACGCCGGCATTCGCCCCGTCGCGCGGCACGAACAGCGTGCGGAAGCAGGCGGTGGCCTGGCCCGCGCCATGGGCTGCGTCGCTGAGCGCCCTCAGGAAGAGCGGGCGGTCGGCGACATGGACGCGGTCGAGCAGGCCGCGGCCGAACAAGTCACGCGGTTCGGCGCCGGCCAGAGCGCGCGCGGCGTCATTGGCGAAGACCACCGAGCCGGTGGCGTCGTGCCAGGTGACCAGGTCGCCGACATGATCGAGCAGGAGCTGGGCGCGCGCGTCGGAGGCGCGGTGCTCGCGCAGCTCGTCGTCGCGCCGCCTGAGGAAGCCGACGGCGATCAGCATGGCGTGAAGGATGGCGGCCGTCACCAGGACCGGCATGGCACTGGCAATCCAGGGCGCGGGCGCGGCGTTGAAGCCCATCTGATGCATGATCACGACGCAGCCGAGCGCGATCGCGGCGATGGCGCTGGCGCGCGCAACATAGGGTCTGGAGCCGAAGAACATCGCTTCGGCCGGAACGGCGGCAAGCCAGAGCAGGAGCGGCGAGGCAACGCCGCCGGTCATCCCCGAGACGGCAACGACAAGCAGCGCCAGCGCCGCCGCCGAGATGCAATGGGCAAGATCGAGACGGCCGCTGCGCGACAGGACGAAGACCGCCACGAGCGGCAGCGTCACCGCGACCAGCACCAGCGTCTCCAGCGCGCCGAGCGTTCCGCGCCAGGCCAGATAGGCAGGCGCAAGGCTGAGAGCGGCGGCGCCGAGCGCCAACCGGGTCAGCATGAACCGCTCATGGCGCATGCGCTCAAGCGAATTCGGCAGCACCGATGGATGCACCATCGCCGCCACCTGTGTCCTGATCGCCGTCATCGTGATGGGAAAACGCAACGCTCACCTCGGCAGGCCGACTCGCCTGTATCGACCCGATCCTTGCGGCCGGCGGTTTAAGCGGGGTTTAAGGCGATCGTCCGGCGACAAGGCAGACTTTTATCGACGATCGACAATAATCCAACCATCACAGCCTCTTAGGACGATATCGGCTGGGCTTTCCGATGTTTGGCGATGTTGGAAGCAGGGTGAACGGAAGCTGAAGATGAAAGCGCGCCTTTGATTCAAAAGCGATCATTTCGAATGACGTGATCTTTCGAGCTGCCGTCTAGGATGGCCTCGGGTCTGGGACGGGCCGGGATGGCCCGGCTGAAATTGGGGATCGACCATGGCTTATCTTCTTCGCAGCCTGGCGGTGATCGGGGCGATCGCCCTCAATTCACCCGTCCATGGCACGAAATCCGAAGATAACGGCGCCGGCGAGACATTGCGCACCGTTGCCAAGGTCGCGAGCCAGATCGACGCGAAGACCGCTGCGAGCGGCTTGACCGCCGCGCGCGAGGCGGCCCAGATCATGGCCGGCCTCGATCCGCAGACACGGTCCCGCGTCCTGGCGCTGGCGCTGGGCGCCGCAAAGGCCGAGCCCTCTACCCGCTCGCCGAACTGAACCCCATATCTTCGACAAGGCAATGCTTGACGCGGGGCGCTGCGACGCGGAAGACGCTCGCCTTTGCGGTTCCGCATAATGGGCGGAAGCTCCGAGCGGACAGGTCATGAATTCAAGTCTCGACGAGATCGTCGCCAATTTCGAGCTGCTCGAGGATTGGGACGATCGCTACCGCTACCTGATCGAACTCGGCCGGAGCCTCTCTCCGCTGCCGGAGGACGCCCATACCGACGCGAACAAGGTACGCGGCTGCGCCAGCCAGGTCTGGCTCGAAGCGCGGCGCGAGGGCGGGCCGGGGCCGGGCACCCACCTGCATTTCGCCGGTGACAGCGACGCCCATATCGTGCGCGGCCTCGTGGCGCTGGCGCTCGCGATCTATTCCGGGCGCACGGCGCAGGAAATCCTCGCGACCGACGCCTTCGCGATCTACGAGTCCCTCGGCCTCGCCGCGCATCTGACACCCCAGCGCTCGAACGGCGTGCGGGCGATGATCGAGCGGATCAAGAGCGACGCCCGCCAGGCCGCCGCATAGGGCGCTTCAGGAGCGGATGTCGGCCGGCGCGATCTCCGGCCGCGCACCATCGGCGCGCCAAACCGATCGGGAACGGCCTGGATCGCGGGCTGGCGCATCGACGCCGTAATACGATGCCAGCGCCGCGAGCGCGAGGCGCAGCACGACCTTGGCGGAACGGGCCGGCCAGCGGCGCTCGCGCTCGACCAGGTCGAGCCCCTTCAGGAAGCCGCAGACATCGATCGCGATGCCTGACAGCTCCGGGCCGAGCCGGTCGCAGGCTCGTCTGACGCGCTGGCGCGCCGCCAGCGCGCTATCGGACGCACTCGCAGGATCGCGCGCGGAGCGATGATCGTCCGGGGCAAGAGCCGCATCCCAGTTCATCGTCAGGCGCGGCAGCATCCGGGCCAGCGTCAGGTCGGCGCGGAAACGCTCGCCTGCCGCGAATTCGACTGCGCTTATCTGCGGCTTGCCATCCTTCCCGGATCGCCGATGCAGCCAGAGCAGCGGGCTCTCGCGATCATCGGTCAGGACCGGCTGCTCCGCGCCATCGACGACGACCTTGCGGATCGACAAGGCCCGTTCCGGCATGTTGGCGGCTGCGAGCGAGAGCCGACGCCCCCTGCCGGAGCCGCTCCAGCAGGCGGTGCCATTGGCGACCAGCGCATCCACCTCGGCCGCGGAGGCATAACCGGCGCCGAGCGTGGCGCCGTCGGCATTTCGATAGAGCGCGATGCGACCGCAACCGAAAGGCGACACGGCTCCGAAGGCGCCGGGCTCCGCCAGAAAGCGTTGGAGGCGACCATGATTATCCGTCCGTTCGGCGCCGGTCATGACCGCATCTCCGGCACGAGGCTGCGGCTCATCGCCGTCAGGCCGGTCTCCAGGGCCTCCAGCGCCAGATCGATCCCCGGATCGTCGCGCCGGTCCTCGATCAGGGCGCAGGCATGCCTGACCGTCGTGCGATCCCGGCCGAAGCAGATGCCGACATGGGTGAAGGGCATGCCGAAGGCGACATGGGTGAGATACATCGCCGTCTGCCGGGCCAGGGCGTTGGCGCGGTTGCCGCGAAAGCGATCCCGCAGTGCCGGAGCGGGAACACCTGTGGCTGTTGCGGCCGCGGCCTCCACGAGGCGCGCGAGCGCCGCCTGACGCAGCGGGTCTCGTGACTCAATCTGACATGTGTTCATGATTTGTTCTAATCCTCTCCCCGCTGATGCGCCTGGGCGTAAGGCAGGGTTATAGGATTATATTCTTATTCCCTTTTTGACAAGTGCCATTGCCGCTTATCCCCGCCCGACCTTGGGACAAAGAAAAGGCCGCCGGTAAGCCCGGCGGCCTTTTCTCTTTCGGTTGCGACACTGGGCGGCCTACCCCGCCCATCGTCGCGCATTCAGCGCCGCTTGCGACGCTGCTGTCCCAGGCCCATCTTCTTCGCCAGCTGCGAGCGCGCCTCGGCATAGTTCGGAGCGACCATCGGATAATCCGGGGGCAAGCCCCATTTTTCACGATATTGCTCAGGCGACATGTTGTACTGCGTGCGCAGATGACGCTTCAGCGACTTGAACTTCTTGCCGTCCTCCAGGCAGATCAGGTAGTCGGCCGTGATCGACTTCTTGACAGGAATCGCGGGCTTCGGTGCCTCGGCAGGCGCAACCGGCGCAGCACCACCGACAACGCGACTCAGGGCAGCGTGCACATCGCTGATCAGCGCGGGCAATTCGGATGCAGGAACGGAATTGTTGGAAACATAAGCTGATACGATGTCAGCAGTCAGCTCGATGAAATCCGAACCGTCATTGTCGGCCATGGTGAGATTACTCCTTATGTGTTCTTGGACAAATTTCGTCAGACCGCCTGCCCCCTCGATGCCTAGGCCCCCGCTCTTCAAGGCCGACTGCAGGTCAAGGACAGCCGGACACAGAATCACAAAAAGCGAGACGGTCGGGTAATCGTGTAATACAAAGAAAACACTCCCGCAAGCCAATAATGCGCTGGCTGAATACGCTTGTTCTCGTAAAATATTGCAGCGACCAATGGTGTACATGGTAACCAAATTATGCACCCAGTCACGATCATGCGCCGCCAGGTTGTCTTGCCAGTTTGAGCGCCGGACTCTACCTGTCTGTTGCCGGTCCGGAGGGAAGGCATGTCTTGCGAAAGCCGGAAACTGAACGGCAATGGCGTTGATGCGCCGCACACGAGAATGTTGACTAAGCAACGATACCAGATCGCCATTCCTTTGGCCGGCAGTGCGGAAGCAGCATGAACAGGATCGCGGGCAAGCGCCCTCCCCAGCCGCCGCGTGCCGAGGCGCGCGCTGAAACACGTTCCGTCCATGGCGTCACGCTGAGCGACGAATACGCCTGGCTGCGGGCGCCGAACTGGAAGGACGTGCTTCGCGATCCCGACGCGCTGCCCCAGGATATCCGGGACTATCTCGAGGCGGAGAACGCCTATTGCGCGGCGCTCCTGGCGCCGACGCGCAGCCTGCAGAAGGATCTGGTCAAGGAATTGCGTGGCCGGATCAAGGAGGATGACGAGAGCGTCCCGCAGCCCGACGGCCCTTTCCTCTACTATTCGCGCTACCGGCGCGGCGGCGAACATCCGCTGATCTGCCGCAAGCCGCGCGAGGTCGCGAAAGGCAAGGCCGGACGCGAGGAGATCATGCTCGACGCCGACGCCCTGGCGAAGGGCAAGGATTTCTTCGATCTCGGCGATGCGGCCCACAGCCCTGACCATCGCCTGCTCGCCTGGAGCGCCGACGAGGCCGGCTCCGAACTGCACGGCATCAGGGTCCGGGACCTGGCGACCGGCGCCGATCTCGACGACCGGATCGCCGACACCACGGGCGAGATCATCTGGGCGCGCGACGCGCGCTCCTTCGCCTATGTTCGCCTGGATGAGGACCATCGCCCGTCACGGGTCTACCGGCACCGGCTCGGAACGGCGGCCAGCAGCGACGAATTGCTCCATGAAGAGCAGGACCCGGGAATGTTCGTCGATATCGACGAGACCCAGTCGGGGCGGTTCCTGCTGATCTCGATCAGCGACCACGAGACGTCCGAAGTGCGCGTGCTCGATCTCGCCGAGCCGGAGACGGAGCCGACGGTCATCGCGCCACGCATGATCGGGCGCCAATACAGCGTCGAGCATCACGGCGCCGATTTCCTGATCCTGACCAATGCGGACGGCGCCGAGGACTTCAAGATCGTCAGCGCCCCCGTGGCGCAGCCCGCCCCCGAGAACTGGCGCGATCTGGTCCCGCACAAGCCGGGCCGGCTGATCCTCAGCCATCTGTGCCTGAAGGACCGGCTGATCCGGCTCGAACGCGAGGAGGGCCTGCCGCGCATCGTGATCCGGGACTTGGCCACAGGCGCCGAAAGCAGCATCGCCTTCGAGGAGGAGGCTTACGGACTGGGCCTCGACCCTGGCTACGAATTCGAGACCGACTGCCTGCGCTTCCTCTACGCCTCGATGGCGCGGCCGGCCGAGACCTTCGACTACGACATGGCGACGGGCGAGCGGACCCTGCTGAAGCGGCAGGAGGTGCCCTCGGGCCACGAGCCGGCCGATTATCGCGTGCGGCGCGTCTTCGCCACGGCGAAGGACGGGGCCAAGGTGCCGATCTCCCTGCTGCATCGCGCCGATACGGCTCTCGACGGCTCGGCGCCCTGCCTGCTCTATGGCTATGGCTCCTACGGCTCGGCCATGTCGGCATCGTTCCGGACCAATCCGCTCGGCCTGGTCGATCGCGGCTTCGTCTATGCCATCGCCCATGTCCGTGGCGGCACCGACAAGGGCTGGCGCTGGTATCTGGACGGCAAGCGCGGCAAGAAGACCAACACCTTCACCGATTTCATCGCGGCGGCCGAGATGCTCGCCGATGCCGGTTTCACGGCGCGCGGGCGGATCGTCGCGCAGGGCGGCAGCGCGGGCGGCATGCTGATGGGCGCGATCGCCAACATGGCGCCGGAGCTGTTCGCCGGCATCATCGCGGAGGTCCCCTTCGTCGACGTGCTGAACACGATCCTCGACGACAGCCTGCCGCTGACCCCGCCCGAATGGCCCGAATGGGGCGACCCGATCCGCGACGAGGCGGCGTTCCACACGATCAGGGGCTATTCGCCCTATGACAACGTGAAGGCGCAGGCCTACCCGCCGATCCTGGCCATGGGCGGCCTGACCGATCCGCGGGTCACCTATTGGGAGCCGGCGAAATGGGTCGCCCGGCTGCGCGCCACGATGACCGCCGGCGGCCCGATCATGCTGCACACCAATATGGAAGCGGGTCATGGCGGCGCGGCCGGCCGCTTCGATTCGCTGAAAGAGGTGGCGCTGGCCTATGCCTTCGCCATCCATGCGGTCGGCGAAGGCTGGCCGGAGGCGCGTATCGCCTCCGCCTGATCAGACGCCGAGCCTGCTCTTCTCGCTGGCGAGATAGACCTTGAGCTCATCCATCGAGGCGAAGCTGTATTCGCCATCCGGGGTGCGGGCCTGGATCGAGCCGTCGGCATACATGGTGAAATGGGTGTCGCCGACCTGATAGGCGCCGACGACGCCCTCCTCGGACGAGGCGGGTCCGGACTGCTTGGCCGGCTCCTCCGGTTCCTGATCTGGCGCAGCCTCGTCCTCCGGCATGTCCTTCGCGGAGGCCGGTTGTGCCGCCTCCGGCGCGGGCTCGCCCGGCGACGTCTCCTCCCCAGTGAGCTCGTCAGCCTTTGTCGGCGCCCGCTCCTCGGCTTCGGGCTCCAAGCGGGCCCTTTCGGCGGTCAGCGGCGGCCAGCGCGGCGCCGACGGCTCGTCCGGATCCTGGACAGGCTCTCCCAATGGCGGATCGCGCCGCCCGAATACGGGAGGCATCCATGCCGCAGCGTCATCGAGCTCGGCGTCACGCGTCTCGGGAGATGGATTCGCCGGCTCGGCCTCGGTCTCGCTGTCCTTCCCCGGCAGTTGCGGGCCAAGGCTCAGATGCTGCCGCAGCGAGCCGAAATCATCGGAATCCGGCGGTGCCCGCCCGGTTTCCGTCTCGGGCCGGCGCGGCGTGTCGATCTGGGGCCACCAGATCGACGGCTCGCGCGGCTTGCCCTCGTCGCCGGCCCTAATTTAGGTCTCTTGGGGTTAAGTCTCGTGGGGTTCAGCGTCCTGGCTTTCAGCACCCTGGCTTTCGGCATCTTGCGGACCCGCGTCCTCTTCGGCCGAGATGGCCTCGGTCGGCGGAACCTTCGGCTCGAAGGCCGCAGTGATCGCGGAGGTGATGGCATCGGAGGGAACGTCGGCGACCGTCGGATCAGCGGCTTCGGTCACCGCAGGCTCGCCTGCCTGCTCCGAGGAAGGCTCCGTACCTGCATCGGCCGATCCGCTGCGCTTCTCGCCTTCCGCTTCGGACTCGACCTCGATATCCTCGAAGAGATCGCTGACCACCGGCTCCGGCGCATCATCCTCCTCCGAAGCCGGCGTCTTCTCGCCGTCCTTCGAATCGGCAGCGCCCTCGTGCAAGGCCGCAAGCGCTCCTCCGGCCGCGACCAGGCCAGCCCCCGCCACGACCGGGGCGAAGCCCGGAAGGGTCGCCTGAGCCTCGACGTGAGCCGGCACATCCTCGCTGTCGGGCTTCCCGGCGAGAGCCACGGCCTCATCCGCCGGAGGCGCTGCCGGACGCACCACCGCGAAATCCGCGAGCGAGGCTTTCACCCGCCGCAGCTCCACCAGCACGCGCGAAAGCGCCAGCAGGATGATGCCACCGGTCGCCGCGACCGTGCCAATGATGACCTGCGTGAAGCCACGCTCCAGCACGAGATAGGGCCAACCATCGACAATGGCCGCGATACCGCCACCAAAAAGGGCCAGCCCCAATAGAATGAAGATCGTGATCAACGCAGCATCCTCAGCATTCACCGGAACGCGGGCAGTATCTCCGCCCTGTCCGATCATCCTCTAACTTATTGAATAAGGGACAGTTTCACAATTCGCGACGAAACCGTCGCGCAAAAAGACGGTTCACAAGCTCCGAACCTCGTCTGCCCCGGGTGGATCTCTCCGCTGCAACAGCATGCTGATGAGGCTCCGGCAGCGGTTGCCGACCAGCCGCCGGAGGCTTAACTAACGGGTGGAATGGCGGCACGTTCCGCCGGGCCGGCAAGGCTCAAGCCGTTCATGACGAAGCCATTCTCAGCAATGCGATTTGACAGCCCAAGGAGAGGCCAAATGTCCTTTACCCTTCCCGATCTGCCCTATGCTCATGACGCGCTCCAGCCGTTCATGTCGAAAGAGACGCTCGAATTCCACCACGACAAGCACCATCAGGCTTACGTGACCAACGGCAACAACGCGATCAAGGGCACGGAATTCGAGGGCAAATCGCTCGAGGAGATCGTCAAGGGTTCGCATGGCAAGAATCCGGCCGTCTTCAACAATGCCGGCCAGCACTACAACCATCTGCATTTCTGGAAGTGGATGAAGCCCAATGGCGGCGGCAAGCTGCCGGGCAAGCTGGAGAAGGCGATCGTCGATTCGTTCGGCTCGGTCGACAAGTTCAAGGAAGACTTCGTCGCGGCCGGCGTCGGCCAGTTCGGCTCCGGCTGGGCCTGGCTCGAGGTCAAGGGCGGCAAGCTCGCCGTCAGCAAGACCCCGAACGGCGAGAGCCCGCTGGTGCACGGCGCCACCCCGATCCTCGGCGTCGATGTCTGGGAGCATTCCTACTATATCGACTACCGCAACCGCCGCCCCGACTATCTCAAGGCTTTCCTCGAGAGCCTGGTGAACTGGGACTATGTCGCGGAACTCCATGACGGCGCCAAGGGCTGACAAGCTCGGCCCAGGTGATTGGAAACGGGGCCCTCGCGGGCCCCGTTTTTATGTGAGCCGGCAGAACCTGAGCTCCCCGTCATTGCGAGAAGCGTAGCGACGAAGCAATCCAGGGGTCTCGCACTCCCCTGGATTGCTTCGCTTCGCTCGCAATGACGGTTCGGGCGAAGCGGAAAATCCTCAGGCTGCCACGCTGCGCAGAAACTGGTCGACGGTGGCGCGCAGGCGCAGGGCCTGCGCCGCGACCTCGCCCGCGGCGCCGCGGACCTGCTCGGCGGATTGGCCGGTCTCTTCGACGCTGTCGGCGAGGACGCTGAGATCGCTCGTGACCGAGAGCGCCGAGGAGCTTGCCATGGCGACGCCGCTGGCGATCTCGCCGGTCGCGATCGCCTGCTGTTCGATCGAGGTCGCGACGGCGTTGGCGAAGTTCTCGATCGCGCCCATCCGGTTCGCGATGTTCTGGATGGCGAAGACGACCTCGCCGGTGGCGCCCTGAATGGCGCTGACCTGGGTCACGATCCGGTCGGTCGCATCCGCGGTCTGCGAGGCGAGGCTCTTCACCTCCGACGCCACGACGGCGAAGCCCCGGCCGGCCTCGCCGGCGCGGGCCGCCTCGATGGTCGCGTTGAGGGCGAGCAGGTTGGTCTGCGCCGCGATGTCGCGAATGAGGTTGACGACCTCGCCAATGGCACGGGCCGTCTCGTCGAGAGCCTGGACGGAGCTGGCGGTATCGCGCGAGACGGATGCGGCCTCGACGATCTCCGTCCGGACGCGCCGGACCTGGAACTCGACCTCGCGAATGGCCGCGCCCATCTCCTCGGCGGCCTGCGCGGCGTTTTCGACATTCGCCGAGGCGCCGTGCGAGTTCTGCGCGGCACGCGCCGCGCGACCCGACGATTCCGCCGCGACGCGGGCGAGGCCATCGGACGCCTCGGTCATCCGTTCGGCATTGCTCTTGAAGGCTTCGAGCGCGACGCCGACCTCGCCACGGAACAAGCCGATCGCTTCGTCGACGCGCTGCTGATGGTGGCGACGCTCCGTCTCGGTGACGTGCTGCTTCTCCTGAAGCGTCGCGCGCTCCGCCAGCCTGACCTTGAGGATGCCGAGCGCATGCGCGATCGCGCCGATCTCGTCGCGCCGTCCCACCGCATCGATCTCGGTATCGAGCTTGCCGTCGGAAATGCTGACGATCGCCCTGGTCATGCTCTTCAGCGGCCGCATGGTTCGCGACAGCGAAATCCAGAGCAGGGGGCCGAGAATCAGGAGGATCAGGAGGCCGACGCCAATGGTGACGAATTGCTCGAACGCGGCGCGCGCGACGAGCCGGGTCTTGTCGAAGCGGATCGCGATATAGCCGATCTGCTTCTGGTGACCACCGACCTTCACGACGTGAAGCTTCGTCACATAGGTCGCGTCTTCGAGCTGCGTCGAGCTCAGCTCCGCCAAGGCGTCCCAGGGCGCGCGCCCGAGCGCCGCCGTCAGCGATCGCGGGGTGAGCGACAGCCGCGCCTCTTCCGAGCGGCCGGCGCTCGCCAGCGCCGAGACATCGTCGGCGACGATGCCGGCGTCGAAATCCGGGTCGCGGCGCAGCGATTCGAGGATATAGCCGAGGGTCGTCGTGTCCCGCGCCAGGATCAGCGCCGGCGAGGCATTGACCACCATCGTGGTCAGCGACGTCATCTTCTGGTCGAGGTCGCCGCGCGTCTTGGCGTCGTTATAGCGCGCGACGGCGATCACGACGACGATGATGGCGATCGCGACGATGGCGACGGCCGCGCCGGCGATCTGGCTGCCGAGCGAACCGGCCGCGCGCTCCCTGGCCGGCAGCCCTGGCGTGCCGGAAGCAGTCGCCGCCGCTCGCTTCAACCACATCATCGTGTTGATGTCCCCGCCGGAAGCTTCAATTGGTGAGATCCGAACGGACCGATCGATTCGAAGCTGAACGATCCCGGTAAATATTCGATTGCGCAGCAGGGCCTTAGCCGGCCTTTTCGGTCATCTTCGCCGGCGCGATCAGAACAGCGCGGAAAAACGCGCGATCTCGAAGCCCCGGGGAGGCACGAAGGCCATCAGCGCCGCGTGCTCCAGTGGCCTTGTCGCGATCACCGGGTCCAGCGTCGCCAGCTCGTCATCGACATGCCCGGGATGGCACATCACGAGGTGAGCCGGGCCCGGCGCGATCAGGAAGCGTCGCAGATCGGCGGTGAAATCGCGGGCCGGATCGAAGGGCGAGACGCCGGAAAAGCCCCGGTTGACTCGGATGCCGCGCCGCAGCGCCTGCGGGCGCAATCCAAACGCCAGGCCGGCAATGACCAGCGCCTTGCCGACGGCCACGCCTCGCTGGCGGATCGCCGAGGCGGAATCCGCCGGATCGCGCAAATAGATGGTCCCTTCCGGATAGCGCCGCTGGATGGCCCGCAGAACGGCGCCGCGCACGCCGGGCAGCACATGGACATGCTGATGGCCGTCGACGAAATCCGGCGCGCGGCCCAGCCCCTCCTCGAAGGCATCGAGCTGGCGGGCGATCTCGGCCTCGATCTCGGCACGGGCCGCGCTCGACGCCCCCGCCGCCCGCGCCAGCTCACCGAGTTTCGGAAACGTGCCGCCGGGCGCCAATCGCGCCATCGCCCCGAGCGGCGCGGCGCAGGTCAGGTTGAGATGCAGCCCGAGATCGGCCCGGCCCGAAAAAGCCGAGAGCTCGCCGGCAAGCGACTTCCAATGCGGCCGATTGGTCATCGCGCCGGTCGCGGAGAGCTTGCCGAGCGCGAGCAGTTCCAGGATCGAACGGCTGACGCCCCTGGTCAGCGCGAAATCGTCGGCGCAAAGAACGAAACGGGTCGCCATCGGTTCGTTGTCCCGGGTTCATCTGCGATGGTGTAAGGGCCGATCGCAGAGCTTGTGAGCAAGCCAGCTTTACGGTTCTGTGCCCTTCGCGTCAGCCCTGTCGAGTCTCGCGGGGCGAGGACACAGGCGCCGGCCCCAGCCAGGGCCGGATCAAGAGGTTCGTCGTGCCGGAAACATCGCCCCAATCCAGTTCCGGAGCGCAGCGTCCGCCTTTGGCCCGGCCGGAGCTTTCCGTCGTCGTGCCCGTCCATAACGAGGCCGACAACCTGCCGCTTCTGGTCGAGCGGCTCAATGCGGTGCTCGCCGAGGCGGTCTCGTCCTGGGAGTTGATCTGCGTCGATGACGGCAGCCGCGACGGGACGCTCTCCGTCCTGCGCCTGCTCAATGCCGGCGATCCGCGGATCAGCGCCATCTCCTTCAGCCGCAATTTCGGCAAGGAGGTCGCGATCGCGGCCGGGCTCGACCATGCCGCCGGCGACGCCGTCGTGATCATGGATGCCGATCTGCAGCATCCCCCGGAGACGATTCCCGTCTTCCTCGCGAAATGGCGCGAGGGCTATCTCAACGTCTATGGCCAGCGCGCCGACCGAGCCGGGGAAAGCCGGCTGAAGCGCGGCTTCGCCAAGGCCTTCTACCGGCTCTTCGCCAGCTTCGGCGAGACCGAGCTGCCCGAGGGCGCCGGCGATTTCCGCCTGCTCGACCGCAAGGTCGTCGATGCGCTGCGGGCGCTGCCCGAGCGCGCCCGCTTCTCCAAGGGGCTCTATGCCTGGGTCGGCTTCCCCTCGACAGGCGTGACCTTCGAGGTGGCCGAGCGCGAGCACGGCATCACCAAGTTCAGTTTCCGCAAGCTGTTCAGCTTCGCCTTCGACGGGCTGTCGTCCTTCTCG
Organism: Allobosea sp.; assembly: GCF_051860145.1. Taxonomy (GTDB): domain Bacteria; phylum Pseudomonadota; class Alphaproteobacteria; order Rhizobiales; family Beijerinckiaceae; genus Allobosea. The sequence goes on from NZ_JBHYEM010000005.1 coordinate 59,889, forward strand.
ACGGTGCCATTGAAGATCGCGACCTGGGCCGGCGTGCTGATCGCCGTGATCTCCACCTTCAGCGCCCTGTTCTTCCTGCTCAGGACGCTGCTTTTCGGCACCGACCTGCCCGGCTTCCCGTCGCTGATCGTCTCGATCATGTTCTTCTCCGGCATCCAGCTGATTTCGCTCGGCATGATCGGCGAATATATCGGGCGCATCTTCGCCGAGGTGAAGCGCCGGCCGCTCTACCTGATCGGCGAGCGCGTCGGCTTCGACGCCCGCACGGTCGACCATCCGCGCGGCGACGCCTTGCCGCCGCTGATCCGTTGAGAATCGGCTAGACTGCTTCTGCCCTCATCCTGAGGAGCGATCACAGATCGCGTCTCGAAGGATGTTTCAGTGTGCGCTGGAGCATCCTTCGAGACGCCGCTTTCGCGGCTCCTCAGGATGAGGTTTGGTTTCTGTCGGCCGGCAAGGGACGCGATGTTCAGAAAGATCCTTTCGGTCGGCGGCTTCACGCTCCTCTCCCGCCTCAGCGGCTTCGCGCGCGACGTCGTGCTCGCGGCCGTGCTCGGCGCCGGCGCGATGATGGACGCCTTCTCCGTCGCGCTGCGCCTGCCCAACCATTTCCGCGCGATCTTCGGCGAGGGTGCATTCAACCAGGCCTATATTCCCGCCTATGCCCGCATCAGGCAGCAGGCGGGCGAGGCGAGCTCGGCGCTCTTCGCCAACCGCGTCTTCACGCTGAACCTGATCGTGCAGATCGTGCTGCTGGGCCTCGCCCTGCCCTTCATGCCGGAGATCGTGCGCCTGCTCGCGCCAGGCTTCGCCAACGACCCGCAGCGCTTCGATCTCGCCGTATCGCTGACGCGGATCACCTTCCCCTACCTGCTCTTCATCACGCTGGTGACGCTCCTTTCGGCCAATCTCAACGCCGTCGACCGCTTCGCGGCGGCGGCTGCGGCGCCGATCCTGCTCAATATCTGCCTGATCGCGGCGCTCTTCGTCGCCTTCCTGTTTCCGAGCGCCGCCTATGCCGCCGCCTGGGGCGTCGCGGCGGCCGGCGTGCTCGAATGGCTTCTGGTGATGCTGGCAGCGCGGCAGGCGGGCGTCGCGACCGCGCTGACGCGGCCACGCGTCGATGCCGATGTGAAGCGTTTCCTGAAGGCCTTCGGACCGGCCGTGATCGGCTCGGCCGGCGTGCAGATCGCACTTTTCGCCGACACGATCATCGCCTCGCTGCTGCCGCGCGGGGCCTATGCCTCGCTCTATTACGCCGAGCGGCTCTACCAGCTGCCGATCGGCGTGATCGCGATCGGCGTCGGCACGGTGCTGCTGCCGACCATGAGCCGCCTGCTCGCGGCCGGCGACGAGGCCGGGGCGGACAAGGCGCAGAACCGGGCGGTCGCGCTGACAATCGTCATGGCCGCGCCCTTCGCCGCCGCCTTCCTCGCCATTCCCGAGCTGATCGTCTCGGCCCTGTTCGAGCGCGGACGCTTCGATGCGGCGGCCAGCCAGGCCGCAGGGGCCGTGCTCTTCGCCTATGCCGTGGGGCTGCCGGCGATCGTGCTGATCCGCTCGCAGGTCTCGGCCTTCCAGGCGCGCGGCGACACCACGACGCCGATGATCGTCTCGCTTGCCGCCATCGCCTGCAATGTCGCGCTGAAGCTGTTGCTCTGGCGCGATTGGGGCGCGCCGGGCCTGGCGCTGGCGACGGCGACCGGCGCCTGGATCAATGTCGCGGCGCTGTTCGTCCTGGCGCTGCGGCGCGGCTGGACACGGCCCGACCGGCGCCTCCCCTGGCTGATCGTCATCACGCTATGCGCCGCTGTCCTCGCCGGGCTGGTCGCGCGCCTCTTCGCGCCTGCTATCCTCGCCGCTTTCGCCGGCTTCTCGATCGAGCCGAGACTGCTGGCGCTCACCGGAATCGGGCTCGTCGCCGGCGGGATCTATGCCGTGATCGTCGGAAGCGGGCTGAAGGCTGCCGGACTGATCCGGCTGCTGCGCTGAACCGCCGCCTCAGACAGCGATGAACCCCGCCCCGCGGCCGAGGCTGGCGGCGGCTTCCGCCACCAGCCGCTCGACGATCTCGCTGGCGGGGGGAATGTCGGCGATGAGCCCCGCAGCCTCGCCGAAGATCACCGCGGCGTTCTGCGGATCGCCGGCAGCGAAGGCGGCGCGATAGGTCGGAGCCTCCTCGGCGATCGCAGCCTTGAGCTCGCCATCCCGCCCGGCCCATTTCGCCACGAAGGCATTGGCGCTGACGCGGATGTCGAAAGGTTTCGGCCAGTCGAGCTGGCGGGCGATGTCGGGCAGCGAGGAGCGGACGGTCTCGTCGCCCGTCGCAGCAACCGCGGCCGCGTGGTGATTGGCGTGGACCAGCGCCTCGCGGCTGGCCCAGAAGCGCGTGCCGACCAGAACGCCGTCGGCGCCCAGCATCAGCGCCGCCGCGAGGCCGCGACCATCGGCGATGCCGCCGGCCGCCAGCAGCAGCGTCTCGGGGCTCTCGCGCGCCAGCAGGTCGGCGACCTCCGGCACGAAGGGGAGCGTGCCGCGCGCATGGCCATGGCCGCCGGCCTCGGCGCCCTGCGCGACGATGATCGCCGCGCCGGCGGCCAGGCCCTGACGGACATGGGCAAGCGACTGGCATTGGCAGATCAGCGGCACGCCCGCCGCCGCGATCTCGGCGGCGAAGGGCTGCGGATCGCCGAAGGAGAGCATCAGGGCCGCCGGCTGGCGCTCCAGCACCTGCGCCAGCAATTGCGGCTGCTTCGCCAGCGACCAGGTGATGAAGCCGCAGCCGGTCCGGGTATTGCCGGCGGCGGCATATTGCTGGTCGAGCCAGGCGCCGTCGCCATAGCCGCCGCCGATGAGCCCGAGCCCGCCGGCCCGCGTCACCGCAGCCGCCAATGCCCCGCCTCCCGCGATCGCCATCGGTGCCGACAGGATCGGGTGCTCGATGCCGAGCCGCTCGGTCAGGCGGGTGACGAGGCGCGCCATCGCGCCTCAGGCGGTCTTGCTATGGGCGAAGTCCATGTAGAGCTCGCGCGCCTTGCGGAACATCGGGCCGGGCTGGAGCGCCTTGTCGTCGATGCGCGAGACCGGCATCACCTTCGAGTAGTTGCCGGAGATGAAGATCTCGTCGGCCTCCTCGAAATCCGTGTAGCGCAGGCTGGCCTCCTCGACCGCGATGCCGTCCTGGCGCAGCAGCGAGATGACGCGCTGGCGGGTGATGCCGTTCAGGAAGGTGCCGTTCGGCGCCGGCGTCTTCACGACGCCGTCCTTGGCCATGAAGATGTTCGAGGTCGCGGTCTCGGCGACATTGCCGAGCATGTCGAGCACCAGCGCGTTGTCGAAGCCCGCCGCCTTGGCGGCGCGCAGGACGCGGGCATTGTTGGGATAGAGGCAGCCGGCCTTGGAATCGGTCGGCATGGTCTCGAGCGTCGGCCGGCGGAAGGCGCCCTGCGTCACCGAGAAGCCGTTCGACGGCACTGGCATCGGCGCCTCGAACAGGCAGAGGCAGAACTTCGTCGATTCCGGATCGGCCATGATGGTCGAGAGGCCGTCGGCCTCGCCCCAGTACATCGGCTTGACGTAGATCGCGGTGCCCGGCGCGAATTTCTTCACGCCCTCGCGGGTCTTCTCGATGATCTCCTCGGCCGCCATGGTGGCCTTGAGCCCGAGCCCCGCGGCCGAGCGGTTCACGCGCGCCGCATGCTTGTCCATGTCCGGCGTCGTGCCCTCGAAATGGCGGGCGCCGTCGAAGACGCTGGACGCCAGCCAGGTGGCATGGGTGCGCGGCCCCATGATGCCGGGGTTACCCTCGTGCCACTCGCCCTCGAACCAGGTCCATGTCTGCGAATACCAGGCCATCGCCGTCCTCGATCTGTCAGATTTGCAAGAATCCACCGTCTGCCGCGCCGTGGCGCGCGTCAACAGATGCCGCGCCAGGGGACGATGACGTCATGTGATGGAAGCAATGCAGCCGGGTGATGGATCAGAGCCCGAAAGCGCGCGCTGCCGACACCACGGCCATGCCGACCAGGAGCGCGAGCAATTCGCTGCGCCGCAGCACCATGCTGGCGACCGCGGCCAGCAGCGCGAGCGCCGCCGAAGCCCCCAGGCGCTCGATCAGCGGCAGCACCGTCGCGACCACGATCGAGCCGGGCAAGGCGGCAAGGCCGCGCCGGACATGCGGCGTGAGCGGGATGAAGCCCATCATCACCACCCCGGAGATGCGGCAGAGATAGGTCGCGACCGCCATCGCCGCGATGGCCGCCCAGACGCCCCAGCCAGTAAGGTCAGGCAGCGTCATCGATGAAGGCTCCCGCGACAGCGCCCGACAGCGCGCCGACGATGATGAAGGCGTAACCGTCGACGAGCTTGGCCGTGACCAGCGCGACAATGCCGGCGATGATCCAGGGCAGCGCCGCCCGCCTGCCACGCCAGAGCGGCACGATCATCGCCGCAAAGAAGATCGGCATGACGAGATCGATGCCGTATTGGCGCGGATCGGCGACCAGCGCGCCGAGCAGGTAGCCCGGCACCGTCGCGACGATCCAGACCAGCCAGAGCACGAAGCCGGCGCCGACCAGGACGCCGAGATCGCGCCCGCCCTCGGCATGATAGCGCGTGCCGATCAGCCAGTTCGCATCGGTGAAGAAGAACAGGTGCAGCGCGTTGAGGGTCTTGGGATAGGGCGCGAACCAGGGCTGCAGCGACGCGCCCTGCAGCACCATCCGGGCATTGACCGTAGCGGTGACAGCGGCGACGCCGGCGATCGCGCCCCAGGTCCATTCCGGCCGCCAGAGCTCCATCGCGACGAGTTGCGCCACGCCGGCATAGACAAGCGCGCTCATCAGCACCGCCTCGAGCAGGCTCAGTCCCTTCGCGGCGGCTGCCGCGCCAAAGGCGACGGCGAAGACGATGATCCCCGGCATCAGGACGGAGACCTTGCGGACGCCCACGAGCATGCCATGCCAGGTGATGACGGCAGGGCCTCTTTCCGGTTTCTGATCGGGCGGCGGCGACATGTCTCTTCCAAGAGCGAAGCGAGGAGCGCGTCAATGTGCACGGGCGGCGGCGATGCATGAATTGCGTGCAGGACGGCGCGGAGAGCGCCAGGGCATGGGACGCCGCGCTGCAGGCCCGCTAGCATCGCCGCCATGATCTGGCTGACCTCATCCGACGCGATCGCGCCCAGCCTTCCCGTCGCCTGGCTGATCGAGACGGGTAAGCGGCCGGCCAACCTGCCGCAGCGCTCGGCGCTGCGGCAGGCGACGGCGCGGCGCGTGCTGGGCCAGCAATTCGGGCTGCCGGCCGACGCCATCGGGATCGATCATGACCCAGGCGGACGACCGCTGTTGCGCGGACCGGTCGGGCGGGGTCGCCATATTTCGCTTGCGACGCGCGCCGGGCTGGTCGTGGTGGGGCTGGCCGAACAGCCCATCGGCGTCGATGTCGAACGGGTCGAGCCGGACGGACAGCAGCCGCTCGCAGTCCTTCATCCCAGCGAGAGGGCGATCCTGCTCGCCTTGCCCCCGGCTGCGCGCCCTTCGACCTTCGCGCGGCTCTGGAGCGCCAAGGAGGCCTATGTGAAGGCGCTCGGCACAGGTTTCCTCCAGCCGCCCGAGAGCTTCGCCGTCACGCTGGTTTCGGAGGAGCGCTTCACGATCGCGACCTCGGCCGGGCTGCCCGCCGCCACCGGCGAGAGCCTCGCCATCAAGCAAAACGGCGGCCAGGAGAGCCTGGCCGCCGCGATCGTCGTTCTCGCCTGAGCGATATCAGCCCGGCTGGTCGACCGGCTTCTTCTTGAGCATGTAGCCGACGGCGCAGACGAAGAGCGCGCCGAGGACCGCCGACACGTAATGCGGCATGTTCGCCGGACCGAGGCCGAGCGGATTCTGATCGACCGGCACGGTCACAACCCAGCTCGGCATGTTGACCTGAAGCCACTGCAGCACGGCGATGTCACCCAGGATCATCTCGGCCGCGATCCAGCCGAGCAGCGCGGCGCCGAGCCAGATCAGGATCGGGAAGCGCTCGATGATCGAGGTCAGGAGCTGCGCGCCCATGATGATCAGCGGGATCGAGAGCAGCAGGCCGAAGATGAAGAGCTCGGGATGGCCCTTGGCGGCGCCGGCAATCGCGATGACGTTGTCGAGGCTCATCACGGCGTCGGCGATGGCGATGGTGCGCACCGCCTTCCAGAGATTGTCGGCGGCCTCGATCTCGCCATGAGCCTCCTCCTCGCCCTGGGCGAGCTTGACCGCGACCCAGAAGAGCAGGATGCCGCCGACCACCTTGAGATAGGGCACGGCGAGCAGGTAGGTGACGACCAGCGCAAAGATGATGCGCAGGCCGACCGCAGCGCCAGCACCCAGCCAGATGCCGACCTTGCGCTGATTCTCAGGCAACGACCGGACGGCAAGTGCGATCACCACCGCATTATCGCCGGACAGAAGCAGATCGATCCAGATGATCTGCAGCAGCGATATCCAGAATTGGCTCGACGAAAAGTCCATGTCGGAATCAGTCCCCTTGTCAGATAGCCGGATCGGGCCGGCGAGGTTTCAGCCAGTAGCCCAGGCCGAGCACGAGCAGCGCGCCAAGGATCGCGGCCGGATATTCGAGCCTGTGCAGAAGATCGGCCCCGAACCGCGTGATCAGCCAGGGGTCGCTGTCGAACATCTCGCCGGCGACCCAGCCGAGCAGCGCCGCGCCGGCCCAGACCAGGATCGGGAAGCGGGTCAGGAGATTGGTGATCAGCGAGGCGCCCAGCACGATCAGGGGGATCGAGATCACCAGCCCGCCGACCAGCAGCGGAATCGAATCCTTGGCGACCGCGGCGATGGCCAGCACGTTGTCGAGGCTCATGACGATATCGGCGATGGCGACCGTCTGGACCGCCTTCCAGAGCTTGCTGCTGGCGGCGATCGAATCCTCGTCGCCTTCGCCATCCTCGATGACCAGCTTGACCGCGATCCAGACCAGAAGCAGCGCGCCGACGATATGCAGGAACGGCATGTTGAGGAGGCTGGCGATCAGCACCGTGAAGACGACGCGCAGCAGCACCGCCACGCCGGCACCGAGCGCGATGCCCTTGGTGCGCTGCTCGGGCGCGAGCGCCCGGCAGGCGAGCGCGATCACCACCGCGTTGTCGCCCGACAGGACGATGTTGAGCGCGATGATTTCGGCGAGCTTGCCCCAGATCAGGGGATCGAAGAACGACAGCGAAGAGAAATCCATCAAGACAGGCCCTTCCGGCAATCAAAGCCCGTTTCTAGCCAACTCGGCGCCGCTTGTCCCGCGGCGCCGGCCGGCATCAGCCTCAGCCCAGCGCCTGCTCGACGGCCTTGCCGGCCGCCTCGGTGCCGAGCTTGCCGCCAAGGTCGCGGGTACGGGTGCGCTCGTCGCCCAGCGCCCGCTCGATCGCGGCCTCGATCGCCTTGGCGGCGTCATGCTCGCCGAGATGATCGAGCATCATCGCGCCCGACCAGATCTGGCCGACGGGATTGGCGATGCCCTGCCCCGCGATATCGGGCGCCGAGCCGTGCACCGGTTCGAACAGCGAAGGATGGTCGCCGGTCGGATTGATGTTGCCTGACGGGGCGATGCCGATCGTGCCGGTGCAGGCCGGGCCGAGATCGGAGAGGATGTCGCCGAACAGGTTGGAGGCGACGACGACGTCGAACCGGTCGGGATTCAGCACGAAATGCGCGGTCAGGATGTCGATATGGTACTGGTCGACCGCGATATCGGGATAGTTCCTGGCCATCTCCTTCACCCGCTCGTCCCAATACGGCATGGTGATCGAGATGCCGTTCGACTTGGTCGCGGAGGTCAGCTTCTTGCGCGGCCGGCGCTGCGCCAGCTCGAAGGCGTATTTCAGCACGCGGTCGACGCCGACCCGGCTCATCACCGTTTCCTGGATGACGATCTCGCGCTCGGTGCCGGCATACATGCGCCCGCCGACCGAGGAATACTCGCCCTCGGTGTTCTCGCGCACCACGAAGAAGTCGATATCGCCCGGCTTGCGGCCGACGAGCGGGCCGGGCACGCCCGGCATCAGCCGCACGGGGCGCAGGTTGACGTATTGGTCGAATTCGCGGCGGAACAGCAGCAGCGAGCCCCAGAGCGAGATATGGTCCGGCACCTGGGCCGGCATGCCGACCGCGCCGAAAAAGATCGCGTCATGGCCGCCGATCTTGTCCTTCCAGTCGTCGGGCAGCATCTTGCCGTGCTTGGCGTAATAGTCGCAGGACGAGAAATCGAACTCGTCGAGACGCAGCTCGAAGCCGAATTTCTTCGAAGCGGCCTCCAGGACGCGCAGGCCCTCGGGCATGACCTCCTTGCCGATGCCGTCGCCGGCGATGACGGCGATGCGATAGACGCGATTGGTTCCGGTCATGAGTTCTCTCCGAGAAAGGCCGTGAATTCGGCGGCGACGAGATCTGGAATCTCCTCCGCCAGATAATGCCCGCCCGGAAGCGCGCGGCCTTGGACATTGTGTGCGCGCAGGCGCCAGAGGGCCAGCGGATCGAAGCAGCGGCCGATCACGCCATGCTCGCCCCAGAGCGCCAGCAAGGGCTGATCGAATTTGCGCCCGCCATCCTCGTCGTCATGGCGGATGTCGATGGTCGCGGCGGCACGATAGTCCTCGCAGCTGCCATGGATGGTCTGCGGGTCGGAGAAGCAGCGCAGGTAATGCGCCAGGGCCTCAGGCGCGAAGATCGACAGGCCGGCCGAGCCCGCGCCGCATTTCCTCAACCAGTAGGTTTCCGGATCGGCCCCAATCATGTCCTCGGGAAAGGGTTTGGGCAGGATCAGGAAGAACCAGTGCCAGTAAGCCCTCGCGAAGGCGTCGGTGGTGTTGGCGTACATCTCGCGCGTCGGCGCGATATCGAGGGTCGCAAGTCTCGTTACCCGCTCGGCATGATCGAGCACGAGGCGATGGGCGACGCGCGCGCCGCGATCATGCGCACCGATGGCGAACCGCTCATGGCCGAGCGCTGCCATCACCTCGACCATGTCCTGCGCCATGACGCGCTTGGAATAGGGCGCGTGCTCGGCATCGGTCGGCGGCTTCTCGCTGTCGCCATAACCGCGCAGATCGGCGCAGACGAGCGTGAAGTGCGACTTCAGCCGCTCGGCCAGCTTGTGCCAGAGCGCATGCGTCTGCGGATAACCGTGGAGCAGGAGCAGCGGCGGCCCCTCCCCGCCTGTCCGCACACGGATGCGCGCGCCCGACGTGGCGACGTCGAGCAGGCGAAATCCGGGGAAGAGGCTGTCCGCGACGGGACGTTCGGAAATGGTCATGCAGCCATGACAAGTTGCGGCGGTCAGCAGCCGATAGCCTGATTGTTCGCGAATTGCGCGGGCTGATTATTACACAATCTGGATCAATAACGACGGGGGCAACGCGCGTCATTCTCGGGCGAAGCGTCAGCGCAGACCCGAGAATCTCTTGCAGGAGATGCCCGGGTCAAGCCCGGGCATGACGTGAGAACAAGCCCTATCCCCGCAGCGAGGCGCCGTAGCGCTTGGCCATCTCGGCCACGATCTTGGCGCCTACCGCGTCGATCTCGACATCGGTCAAGGTCTTCTCTACCGGCTGGAGCGTCACTGCGAGCGCCACCGACTTCTTGCCCGCCTCCACGCCCGGCCCCTCGTAGAGATCGAACACGGAGACGTCCGAAATCAGGTTCCGATCGGCATTCAGCGCCGAGCGGATCATGTCGCCGGCGGCGACCTTCGCGTCGACGATGAAGGCGAAGTCGCGGGTGACCGGCTGGAAACCAGACAGGACGAGCTTCGGCTTGACCTTGGTCGGCTTGTATTTCGGCAGCGGCAGGGCATCGAGATGGATCTCGAAGGCGACAAGCGGCCCCTTCACGTCCAGCGCCTTGAGCACCTTGGGATGAATCTCGCCAAAGGCGCCAATGACGCCCTTGGGCCCGAACTGCAGCGTCGCGGAACGCCCGGGATGGGCCCAGGCCGGCCCGCCGGCAACGATCTGAAGCCCGCCGACGGCAACGCCAAGCCCTGCGAGCAGCGCCATCACGTCAGCCTTGGCATCGAAGGCGTCGACCGCTTGCGCCGCCCCGTCCCAGTGCCGGCCCGCCCCTTCCAGCCGCGCCGTGCCGCGCCGCAGGCCGGCGGCGGCGATCAGCTGGCCTTCGGGCTGGTCGCTCTGGAAGATCTGGCCGACCTCGAAGAGCGCGACATCGCCAAGCCCGCGATCGGCATTGGCCTGGGCCGAGCGGATCAGGCCCGGCAGCAGCGAGGGCCGCATGTCGGAGAGCTCGGCCGCGATCGGATTGGCCAGGACAAGCCTTGGCGAGCCGCCGCCGAAGAGCTTGGCGGCATCATGCGAGATGAAAGACCAGGTCACGGCCTCGACAAGCCCACGGCTGGCGAGCAGGCGCTTTGCAGCGCGGGTGCGCTTCTGCAGCAGGGTCAGGACCGGCTTCACCACCTCCGCCTTGATCCGCGGCAGGGGCGTCGACGCGACGCGGTCGAGCCCGGCGATGCGCAGGATCTCCTCCACGAGATCGGCCTTGCCCTCGACATCGCCGCGCCAGGACGGCGCAGCGACGCGCACGCGCTCGCCCGAGCCGGAAACGTGGAAGCCGAGCGAGGTCAGCGCGACCTTCATCTCGACCTGTGGCAGGTCGAGCCCGGTCAGGCGCTTGACCTCCGACCAGGGGAAATCGATGGCGCGGCCACTCTCGGGCAGGTCACCGGTGAAGACCATCTCCGAGGCCTCGCCGCCGCAGAGATCGACGATCATCGCCGTCGCGACATCGAGGCCGGGCCGGCAGAAATCGGGATCGACGCCGCGCTCGAAGCGGTAGCGCGCATCCGAGTTGATGCCGAGCGCGCGGCCCGAGCGGGCAATGTTGAGCGGGTCCCAGAGCGCGCTCTCGACCAGCACGTCGACCGTGTTCTCGTCACAGCCCGAGGCCTCGCCGCCCATGATCCCGGCGAGCGACTCGACGCCATGCGCGTCGCAGATCACGACCTGCTCGTCGGTCAGCGTGTAGGTCTTGCCGTCGAGCGCCAGGATCTGCTCGCCGGCCTTGGCCCGGCGCACCGTGAGATCGCCCCTGACCTTGGCGGCGTCGAAGACGTGGAGCGGCCGGTTGCGGTCGAAGGTCATGAAATTGGTGATGTCGACCAGCGCGTTGATCGGCCGCAGGCCGATGGCGCGCAGCCGCGACTGCAGCCAGTCCGGCGAGGGGCCGTTCTTGACGCCGCGGATCAGGCGCAGCGCGAAGGCCGGGCAGAGATGCTTGTCCTCGGGCGCGAAATCGAGCTTCACATCGACCGGGCAGGGAAAAGCACCGCGGACCGGCTGGACGGATGGCGTGATCAGTGCGCCGAGGCCGGCGGCGGCAAGATCGCGCGCGATGCCGGCGACGCCGAGCGCATCGGCGCGGTTCGGTGTCACCGCGATCTCGATCGTGGCGTCGTCGAGCTTGGCATAGGTCGCGTAGGGCTGGCCGACCGGCGCGTCCTCCGACAGCTCGATGATGCCGTCATGGTCCTCGGAGAGCTGGAGCTCGGCCTCCGAGACCAGCATGCCGTTCGACTCGACGCCGCGGATGACGCCCTTGCCGAGCGTGATGTCCTTGCCCGGGATATAGGTGCCCGGGGCTGAGAACACACCTTTCATGCCGGTGCGGGCATTGGGCGCGCCGCAGACCACCTGGACGGGCTCGCCCGCGCCGGTATCGACCAGGCAGACGCGCAGCCGGTCGGCATTCGGGTGCTGCTTGGCCTCGATCACATAGGCGATGGTGAAGGCGGACAACGCCTTGGCCTTGTCCGCGACGCCCTCGACCTCGAGCCCGACGCGGGTCAGGGTCTCGGTGATGGTGTCGAGGGTGTCGGTGGTGTCGAGATGGTCCTTCAACCAGGACAAAGTGAACTTCATGGCCGTCCGTCGCTTCTCACATTCACATGGGACAGGGCGGGAGCGCCGCCATTGAGGCGATCCTCGCCATCCGTCCGGATCTTCATATCGTTGCCGCGCCAGGTCACGTCCCCGGCGACGAAGGCGTAAGCCCAGATTCCGGGAAAGACCACGTCGCGCACCAGAAACGCGAAGGGCATCCGCCAGGAAAGATACCAGCCGGTGCTGCGGGCGAGCAGCATCTCGCCTGCATACCAGGGCAGCATCACGGCGCAGAGCGCCGCCCAGCCGGAGACCCCGTAGGCCGTGGCTGCGCCGACGGCAAGCAGCGCCGGCAGCAGCGGCCCCGACAATATCTCGGGCGCGAAGAAGGGCAGGAAGGTCACCCGCCGCAGCCGGGCCCAGCGGAACTGGCGCTGCACCACGTCATGGAAGCTGCGCTCGCCGAGCGGCTGCTCGAAAGGCTGGCCAACGAGATGGACATGCTTGCCGGCGCCGCGCACCAGCTTGGTCGCCGCCGCATCCTCGGCGATCTCGGCGGCGAGCGCGCCGATCCCGCCATTGGCGTCGAGGAAGGGCTTGTTCCAGAGCATCGACTTGCCCTGCGCGAAGCCGAAGCCGAGCGCCTCGCCGGCATATTGCCAGCGCGCCTGGAAGGTGTTGAGGAAGGCGCATTCGAGCTCGGCCCAGAAGCCCTGCGGGCGCGAGCCGGCCGGCGTCGAGCAGACCAGGCCGGTGTCGGAGCGCCAGGAGGCGAGCAGACGCTGGATATAGTCCTTCGGCATCAGCACGTTGGAATCGGCCAGGATGACCCATTCGGTCTGGGCCGCGTTCCAGCCCTTGACGCAATTGTTGAGCTTCGGATTGGCGCTGACGGCGACATCGCCGACGATCAGCCGCACGCGCTCGGGGCCGAAGCGGCCGATCAGCTCCTCGACCAGCGGCACGATCGGGTCGTCGCCATCGGCCACGCAGAAGATCGTCTCGTAGCGCGGATAGTCGAGCATCAGGCCCGAGGTCAGCGTCTCGCGGCTGAAGGCCTCGATGCCGCGCAGCGGCCGCACGATCGTGATCGCGGGCTGCTGCCGGAGCAGCGCGGAATTGGGCGCGCGTTCGCGCAGGCGCAGGCAAGCGACCGCCAGGCACAGCAGATTGGCCGCGACGACGAGCGCCGCGAACAGGCCTGCCGCGGCCGCCAGGCTCATGCCGCCCTCCCCTGGTTCGCCCGCGCGATCACGATGTCAGGCCGCCGGTCAATGTCGGCAGATCGAGCGGGCGGAAGCCGTAATGCGAGAGCCAGCGGATATCGGCCTCGAAGAACGGGCGCAGGTCCGGCATGCCGTATTTCAGCATGGCGATCCGATCGATACCCATGCCCCAGGCGAAGCCCTGATAGACATCCGGGTCGAGCCCGCAATTCTTCAGCACGTTGGGATGAACCATGCCGCAGCCGAGGATCTCGAGCCAGTCCTCGCCCTCGCCGAAGCGGATCTCGCCGCCCTTGCGCGAGCACTGGATGTCGACCTCGGCCGAGGGCTCGGTGAAGGGGAAGAAGGACGGGCGGAAGCGCATCTTGACGCTCTCGACCTCGAAGAACGCCTTGCAGAACTCCTCCAGCACCCATTTCATGTGGCCGAAATGGGTCTTCTTGTCGATCACCAGCCCCTCGACCTGATGGAACATCGGCGTATGGGTCTGGTCGGAATCCATGCGGTAGGTCCGGCCCGGGCAGATCACGCGGATCGGCGGTGCCTCGGCCAGCATGGTGCGCACCTGGACGGGCGAGGTATGGGTGCGCAGCAGCATGCGCTCGCCATTGGCGTCGGGCGCGAAGAAGAAGGTGTCGTGCATCTCGCGGGCCGGATGGCCGACCGGGAAGTTCAGCTTGGTGAAGTTGAGATCGTCGGTCTCGATATCGGGCCCTTCCGCGACCGAGAATCCCATGTCGCCGAAGATCGCGGTGATCTCGTCAATGACCTGGCTGATCGGGTGGATGCGCCCGCGCGCCTCCGGCCCCTCGCGCACCGGCAGCGAGATGTCGAGCCGCTCGGCGGCCAGGCGGGTATCGAGCGCGGCTTCGCCGAGCGCATCCTTGCGCTCGCTGATCGCGCCCTGAACCTTGTCGCGCAGGCCGTTGATCAGCGGGCCTTTTTCCTTGCGCTCGTCGGGCGTCATGGCGCCGAGCGTCTTCAGCAGCGCCGAGACGGAGCCGGACTTGCCGAGCGCGGAGATGCGCAGCTGTTCGAGCGCGGCCTCATCCTGCGCGGCGGCGATCTCGCCAAGAAGGGAAACACCGAGGGTATCGATCTCGTTCATGCCTGATCTGATCCGTTTGCGAGGCATCTTCTATGGTGTCGTCCGCGGCGATGCTAGGGGCAATCATGCTGGCAAAGCATCGCAGCCGTTTCGCCCCACGACTGATTGCCCGTGCGGACGCGATATCATGACAGTTCTGTCTCACCGCAGGCCCGGCGGCGGCGCCCAGATGTCGGCGGTGGGGGCCGGCCGCGACGTAGCGGCGGGCGACAAGGCGGCCGCGCTGCGGCTATTCAGGCACCATCACGGAGATGCCTGCCCATGCATGACAACAGCGCCCAGAAGAACTCGCCCTCCTACCGCCTCGCGGCGCAGGATCCCGATTTCATCCTCGGCGATTCGACGCGTGGCGTGCGCTTCATGCTCGAATACCAGAAGGCGGAGGACCTGCTGCGGGCGCGCGGCATCGTCTCGACCATCGTCGTCTTCGGCTCGGCCCGGGTGCGGGAGGGCAACCGCTGGTACGAGGCGGCGCGGCAATTCGCGCGGATCGCGTCCGAACGCGGCGGCGCGCTGAGGAATGGCGAAGCCGGACGGCACCACGTCATCGCCACCGGCGGCGGACCCGGCATCATGGAAGCGGCCAATCGCGGCGCGACCGAAGCCGGCGCGCTCTCGATCGGCTTCAACATCACCCTGCCCCACGAACAGGAGCCGAACGCCTGGTCGACGCCGGACCTGACCTTCCGCTTCCATTATTTCGCGATGCGCAAGATGCATCTGGCGATGCGGGCGGCGGCCCTCGTCGTCTTTCCGGGCGGGTTCGGCACGCTCGACGAATTGTTCGAGATCATCACCCTGACGCAGACCGGCAAGATGCCGCCAGTGCCGATCGTGCTCTATGACAGCGCCTTCTGGCAGGGGTTACTCAAGCTCGAAGGCATGACTGAAGCCGGCTTCATCCGCCCCGAGGACCTCTCGCTGTTCTGCCACGCCGACACGCCCGAGGAAGCCTATGCGCGGATCGTGGAAGGCGCCGGCGAGACCTGGACGCCGGCAGCGAAGGACAGTGTGCAGACGTAGGCTCTGCCGCGCCCGAAACGACAGTCGCTCGTCATTCCGGACAAGCCGCGCCAGCGGCGCAGCTCCGGAATCCATCGTAGAGCGCAGTGCCCTATGATGGATTCCGGCGTTCCGCTTCGCTACAGCCGGAATGACGGCGGAGTGGATGACGGAAGCCGAACAACGAAAAAGGCCGGCATCGCTGCCGGCCTTTTCCAGATCTGCGAGCAAAGTCCGCTCAGGCGGCCTTGGCTTCCGCGCCGAGCGCGCCCTTGACCGTCTCGACCACAGCCGAGAATGCAGCCGCGTCGTCGATGGCGAGCGCCGAGAGGGTCTTGCGGTCGAGCTCGAGGCCCGCCTTGGCGAGGCCGCCGATGAAGACCGAATAGGTCAGGCCATGCTCGCGCACCGCAGCGTTGAGACGCTGGATCCAGAGCGCGCGGAACGAGCGCTTCTTGTTCTTGCGGTCGCGATAGGCGTACTGCATCGAGCGATCGACGGCCGCCTTGGCGGCGCGGATCGTGTTCTTGCGGCGGCCATAGAAACCCTTGGCGGCCTTGAGTGTCTTCTTGTGCTTGGCGTGGGACGTTACGCCCCGTTTCACGCGAGCCATGTGTGATCTCCGGAAAGGTTAGAGGGCGTCAGCCGTTCGGCAGGAAATATTTCTTCACGTTGGCCGCATCGCCCTCGAAGAGGGTCGCGGTGCCGCGGTGATTGCGGATCTGCTTGTTGGTCCGCTTGATCATGCCGTGACGCTTGCCGGCCTGGGCGTAGAGCACCTTGCCGGTTCCGGTGATCTTGAAGCGCTTCTTGGCGCTCGACTTCGTCTTGATCTTGGGCATTTCAGCTCCTCAATGGTCGCGGACGCGCGAGATGCGCCGCTTCGTTTTTTGCTTGCTGGAAGCAAAGACGATCGCCACGGCAGCCCTTATCAGCCGGGCGATCGAAGGGCGGGCCTATGCCAGAAAAGCCGCGCCATGGCAAGCGCGGCCTCCTGGAGCGCTCACGCCAACGCCGGGCGCTCTTCGCGCCGCGGCTCGGCGATGAGGCAGAAACCGATGGCGACGATGGCGAGCGCAGCGAAACCGCCGGCGATCGAGACGTAGAAACCGCTGCGCGCGCCGTAGGTGTCGATCAGCCAGCCCGAGGCCGCTGCACCGGCCGCCATGCCGATGCCCATGCCGGTCATCACCCAGGTGATGCCCTCGGTGAGCTTCGAGGCCGGAACATGGCGCTCGATCAGCGCCATCGCGACGATGATCGTCGGCGAGATCGAGGCGCCGGCGACGAACAGCACCACGCCCAGCATCCAAAGCGAGGAGACGATGAGCAGCGGCAGCGTCGTCACCGCCGAAAGCGCGAGCGCGGCGACGAGCTGGGCGGCGAGCGACAGGCGCAGCCGCAAGGTGCCGAAGATCAGGCCGGCGATGAGCGAGCCGGCGGCATAGGCCGAGAGCACCAGGCTCGCTGAAGCCTTGCTGCCCTGCGCCTCGGCGAAGGCCACCGCCGTGACCTCGGCCGTGCCGAAGATCGCGCCGAGCGCGACCATCAGCAGCGCGAGGATCTGCACCGGCAGCAGCCGGATGACGGAGCCGCCGCTCGCTTCCTGCGAGTGGACCGGCGGCTCGGTGCCGCGCTGGGCGACGAACAGGCCCATGCCGACAGCGAGCAGGATGGCGGCTGCGAGCGGTCCGGCTTCGGGGAACCAGGTGACGCTGAGGCCGATGGCGATCACCGGGCCGATCATGAAGATGACTTCGTCGACGACCGACTCGAAGGCGAAGGCGGTGCGCAACTGCGGCGTGCCGCGGTAGATCTCGGTCCAGCGGGCGCGCACCATCGCCATCATGCTCGGCGTCAGCCCGGCGAGGCCGGCGAAGAGGAAGAGCGCCCAGGCCGGCGCCTGAAGGCGCGTCGCCAGCATCAACCCGGCGAGCGCGACGAGGGTCGCCAAGGTCGCCGGAACCAGCACCCTGCTCTGGCCATGACGATCGACCAGCCGCGAGATCTGCGGCGCGATCAGGGCGTTGGCGAGGGCGAAGGTCGCCGCTACGCCGCCGGCCAGCCAGTACTCGCCGCGCGCCTGCGAGAGCATGGTGACGATGCCGATCGTCACCATGGAGAATGGCATGCGGGCGATGAAGCCGGCGGCGGAGAAGCCGACCGAGCCGGGAGCCCTGAAAATCTCGCGATAGGGATTGGTCATTGCCAAGCCTCTTCCTTCAATCGGAATGGCGCTTACATACGCAGCGTATGCAAAACGACTAATTGCAGACACGGCGCATGTCAATTAACATACGCAACGTATGCGAAGGGGGCATGGATGGCGCGCAAGCCACGCAAGGACATGATCGCGGAGACGCGCGGCAAGCTCGTGAGCGCGGCGCGCAAGGCGTTCGGGACGATCGGGTACGCCGAGGCCTCGATGGACGAGCTGACCGCCGCTGCGGGGCTGACGCGCGGCGCGCTCTACCATCATTTCGGCGGCAAGACGGGGTTGCTCGAGGCGGTGATCGTCGAGATCGACGCGGAGATGAACGAGCGCCTGCGCGTGGTCGCCCGCAAGAGCCCCGACGCGTGGACCGGCTTCCGCGACGAATGCACCGCCTATATCGAGATGGCCCTTGAGCCGGAAATCCAGCGCATCGTCCTGCGCGACGGCCCGGCCGTGCTCGGCGACCCGTGGAACTGGCCGACCCAGAGCGCATGCATCCGCTCGATGACCGAGAGCCTCGGCGGCCTGGCCGAAGCCGGCGTCATCATCAAGATCGACGCGGAGGCCGCAGCCCGGCTGATCAGCGGCGCGACCCTGCATGCCTCGCAGTGGATCGCGCATGCACCGAACCCGGCCGAGGCGTCCCGCAAGGCGATTGCCGCCTTCAACGCCCTGCTCGACGGGCTGCTGGTACGGCACTGACGGGCTTGCGCCGCCCGCCGTCGTGGGCCTTATCTGGACCGCTGACACAGGCCGAGCCCGGACGACCATGACCCCTTGCATCATCACCGTCGCCATCACCGGCTCGCTGCCGACCAAGCGCGACAACCCCGCCGTGCCGATCTCGATCTCCGAACAGATCGAGTCGACGCAGGAGGCCTTCGAGGCCGGCGCGACGCTGGCCCATTGCCATGTCCGCAGCGAGGACGGCACTCCAAGCTTCGATCCCGACCGCTTCGCGCGGCTGCTGGAGGGCCTGCGCCAGCAATGTCCGGGAATGATCGTGCAGTTCTCGACCGGCGGGCGCTCCGGGGCCGGGCGCGAGCGCGGCGGGATGATCCCGCTCCGGCCCGACATGGCTTCGCTCTCGACCGGATCCTGCAATTTCCCGACCCGCGTCTACGAGAACAGCCCTGAGCTGGTCGATTGGCTCGCCGCCGAAATGCTGAGCCATCAGGTCAAGCCGGAGGTCGAGGCCTTCGACCTCTCGATGATCTTCAAGGCGGCCGAAATGCACACGGCCGGCGCGATCAAGGGCCCGCTCCATGTCCAGTTCGTCATGGGCGTGAAGA
Source organism: Allobosea sp. (assembly GCF_051860145.1). Classification (GTDB taxonomy): domain Bacteria; phylum Pseudomonadota; class Alphaproteobacteria; order Rhizobiales; family Beijerinckiaceae; genus Allobosea. The sequence continues at coordinate 78,613 of NZ_JBHYEM010000005.1, forward strand.
ACGCCATGCCGGTCGACCGGGCCACCTTCGAATTCTACATCGCCACCTTGAAGCGCCTCGCACCCGACGCGACCTGGACGGGCGCGGGAATCGGGCGCGACCAGATCACGCTGAACCGCTGGTCGCTGGAGCTCGGCGGCCATTGCCGCACCGGGCTCGAGGACAATGTCCGGCTCGATCGCGACACCCTTGCCCCGTCCAACGCCGCGCTGGTGAAGCGCATCGTCGATCTCTGCCCGGACTATGGCCGGCGGCCCGCCACCGTGACTGAAGCCCGCACGCTGCTGCACCTGCCCACCTGAGCCGGGCAGGCATGCCGTGACGGTTCGCGGCAGCCGGAATGAAACATTTGTTTCTTATCACCAGATATGGAATATCTGTTTCAATCCCTCCCGAGCCAGCATGACGGCATGGACCAGTCGAGCCTCACCGCCAGACTCACCGAACGCTTCGAAGAGTTGCCGACGCAGCTGCGTCTGGCGGCGCGCTGGGTGCTCGACCATCCAGCCGACGTGGCGCTGCTGACGACGCGTGAGCAGGCCAGGCGGACCGGCCTGTCGCCGGCGACCTTCACGCGACTGGCCCAGAGCCTCGGCCTGCCGGGATATGACGCGCTGCGCGCCGCCTATGCGGCCTCGATACGCCGGCGGCCGGAGGGCTTTGCCGGCCGGGCCGGCGAACTGCTCGAACGGCATGGCGACGAGGGCGACACCGCGCTGGCGCAGGACATGTTCGCGGCGCTGACGGAGCATATGCAGGCGCTGCGCGAGCCGGACTCGCTCGCACGGCTGACGCGTGCGGCCGGCCGGCTCGTGGCGGCGCGGCACCTGTTCTGCTTCGGGCTGCGCTCGTCCTTTCCCGCCGCCTATATGCTCGACTACATCCATGCGCTGATCGGGGCGGACTCCACCCTGGTCGACGGCGCCGGCGGGCGCGGCATCGATGCCTTGCGCCGCATCGGGCCGGGCGACGCGCTCTTCGTCGTCTCGGTCGCGCCCTATACGCGCCTGACCCTGCAGGCGGCGGATTATGCGCGACAGCAAGGCGCCGGCATCGTCGCGCTGACCGACAGCCTGCGCTCGCCGCTCGCCGCGCTGGCTGACGAGGCCGTGCTGGTCCGCACCGAGACGCCATCCTTCTTCCACACCATGACGCCGGCCTTCGCCGCGGTGGAATGCCTCGCGGCGCTGATGACCGCGCGCCGGGGCCGGGCAGCGCTCAGCGCGATCGGCGCGAGCGAAACCCAGCTCGACGCCTTCGACACCTACGCCACTCCCCGTTCGACGAAGCGGAGCCAAGCATGAGCGCGATCCTCCACCGCAACCTGGCCGGCGGCTATCCCGTCGCGGTCAGCGGACAGGGCGTCATCATCACCGACACCGAGGGCAAGGCCTATATCGACGCCAGCGGCGGCGCGGCGGTCTCCTGCCTCGGCCATGGCCATCCGGACGTGCTGGCGGCGATGCATGCGCAGATCGACAAGCTCGCCTATGCCCATACCAGCTTCTTCACCAGCGAAGCCGCGGAAGAGCTCTCCGAGAACCTGATCGCGCGCGCGCCGAAGGGCATGGCCAGGGTCTTCATCTGCAGCAGCGGCTCGGAGGCGATCGAGGCCTGTCTCAAGCTGGCGCGGCATTATTTCGTCGAGAAGGGCGAGACCAGACGCGTCAATTTCATCTCCCGCCGCCAGAGCTATCACGGCATCACGGCGGGCGCGCTCTCGGTCGGCGGCCGGATGAAGGACCGGGCGCCCTTCACCGAGATGCTGATGCAGGGCCACCATATCTCGCCCTGCTACGCCTATCGCGGCCAGGCGAGCGGCGAGACCCTGGAAGAATACGGGCTGCGCATGGCCGACGAGCTCGAGGCGAAGATCCTCGCGCTCGGCCCGGACACGGTCGCGGCCTTCGTCGCCGAGACCGTGGTCGGCGCGACGCTCGGGGCCGTTCCGCCCGCGCCCGGCTATTTCAAGCGCATCCGCGAGATCTGCGACCGCCATGGCGTCCTGCTGATCCTCGACGAGGTGATGTGCGGCATGGGCCGGACCGGGACGCTCCATGCCTGCGAGCAGGAGGGCATCGCGCCCGACCTGATGGCGATCGCCAAGGGCCTGGGCGGCGGCTACGCGCCGATCGGCGCGATGCTGGTCTCGGCCCCGATCGTCGAGACGATCCGGCAGGGCTCGGGCGCCTTCCCGCACAGCCAGACCTATAACGGCCACCCGCTTGCCTGCGCGGCGGCGCTCGCGGTGCAGAAGGTGATCGCGCGCGACGACCTGCTCGCCAATGTCCGGCTGCAGGGCGCGCGGCTCGAACGCCGGCTGAACGAGCGCTTCGCCAACCACCACCATGTCGGCGACATTCGCGGACGCGGCCAGTTCTGGGGCATCGAGATCGTCGCCGACCGGGCGAGCAAAACGCCGTTCGACCCGAAGCTGAAGCTCAATGCCAAGATCAAGCAGGCCGCCATGGCGCATGGGCTTCTGGTCTATCCGATGGGCGGGACCGCCGATGGGCTCGCCGGCGACCATGTCCTGCTCGCCCCACCCTTCATCGTCGACGAAGCCACCGTCGACATGATCGTCGAACGGCTCGGAGAGGCCGTCGATACCGCCATCGCACGCGCGTCCTGACGCCCGCCGCGAACCACCAAAACAACAGGGGAAGACCATGACACCGATGAAACGACTGACCGGCGCAGCCTTGACCTTCGCCGCCGTGCTGGCGGCAAGCGCTGCCGGCGCCCAGACCGGCACGCTCGAGCGCGTCAAGGCGCGCGGCGAGCTGATCTGCGGCAATCACATCGCCCTGCCCGGCTTCGGCCTGCAGGGGGCGGACGGACGCTGGGACGGGCTCGACATCGATCTCTGCCGCGCCGTTGCCTCGGCGATCTTCAACGATCCCAACAAGGTCAAGTTCGTGCCGACGACGCCGCAGATGCGGTTCGTCGTCGTGCAGAGCGGCGAGGTCGACATGCTCGCCCGCAACGCCACCTACACGATGTCGCGCGACACCACGGCAGGCATGTCCTGGCCGATCATCAACTATTTCGACGGCCAGGGCTTCATGGTCCGCAAATCGGCCGGCGTCACCGACGCAAAGGGATTGAACGGCGCGTCGATCTGCGTGACGCAAGGCACCACGACCGAACTCAACCTCGCGGATTTCTTCCGCGCCAACAAGCTGAAATACGAGATCATCGGCTTTTCCACCAACGAGGAGGGCGTGAAGGCGCTGGAGGCGGGGCGGTGCGACGCATTCACCACCGATTCCTCAGGCCTTGCGGCCGAACGGCTGAAATTCTCCAAGCCGGACGATTTCGTCATCCTGCCGACGCTGATCTCGCGCGAGCCGCTCGGCCCGGCGGTGAAGCGCGGCGACGAGAGCTGGTTCGCGCTGGTGAAATGGGCACATTACGCCATGCTCAACGCCGAGGAGTTTGGCGTCACCAAGTCCAATGTCGACGAGATGCTGAAATCGGGCAATCCGGAGATCAAGCGCCTGCTCGGCGTCGAAGGCAAATTCGGCGAGGGTCTCGGCCTGACCAATGACTGGGCCTACCGGATCGTCAAGCATGTCGGGAATTACGGCGAAAGCTTCGAGCGCAATGTCGGCCAGGACTCGCGGCTGCAGCTCAAGCGCGGCCTGAACGATCTCGCCTCGCGCGGCGGCCTGCAATATCCGTATCCCATCAGGTGAAGCCCAGGCGCCCGGCAGCGGGAGTTGCCCTGCTGCCGGAGCCGCCCTCGCGGGCACCGCCTGCCTCGGCTGACAGGCTCGGCATCACCCCGACCGCCATGCTAGACTGGCGATAGAAGCCCGGCGGGCGGTTCAACGCCTATCTGGAGTCACGCGGCGACGAGCGGGCCGCCACATATCGCTCCCGATGGAAAGGCCGGGCCTTATCGGGGAGAAGCGCGATGACAACCTACATCATGCTGGCCAACTGGACCGATCAGGGCGCACGCAACGTCAAGGATTCGCCCAACCGTCTCGACACGGCCAAGAAGGCGCTCCAGGCCATGGGCGGCGAGTTCAAGGCCTTCTTCATGACGATGGGCGAATATGACCTGGTCGCCATCTACGAGGCTCCGGACGACGCGGTGGCTGCCCGCTTCAACCTGCAGCTCGCAATGCTCGGCAGCGTGCGCACGCGCACGCTCAAGGCCTTTCCCGAAGCCGCCTATCGGGAGATCGTCCGCTCCGTCAGTTAGAGCCTGATGTGATTTGCCGGAAACCCACCCGCGTCATACCGGGCAAGCGAAGCGCGGACCGGGATCCATCGTGAGGCTCCGGCGTCCTTCGACGGCGCGGCCGGACATGACAAGGCCCGGCGCGAAGGCCGGGCCTTGTGAATTGCAGAGCGGAAGATCACCGGCAGCCCCGGCTGGCGCTACCAGGACAGCTTACCGGCCGCTCACTTCGGCGCCAGCACCATCACCATCTGGCGGCCTTCGAGCTGCCAGTCGCTCTCGACCTTGGCGACTTCGACGGTGTCGACCTTGACCCGCTCGAGCACCTTCACGCCGAGATCCTGGTGCGCCATCTCGCGGCCGCGGAAGCGCAGGGTCACCTTGACCTTGTCGCCCTCCTCGAAGAAGCCGTGCATGGCCTTCATCTTGACGTCGTAATCGTGCTTGTCGATGCCGGGGCGGAGCTTGATCTCCTTGATCTCGATGGTGCGCTGCTTCTTGCGCGCCTCCGAAGCCTTCTTCTGCTCGAGAAAGCGGAAGCGGCCGTAATCGAGAATCTTGCAGACCGGAGGCTCGGAGTTGGGGGCGATCTCGACCAGGTCGAGACCGGCATCCTCGGCAATCTTCAAAGCCTCGAAGAACGAGACCACGCCGCGGTTGGCGCCGGTATCGTCGATAAGCTGAACGTCGCGGACGCCGCGGATGTCTCGGTTAGAGCGCGGGCCGTCTTTGGTCGGGGTTGGTGCAGCGCGGAAGGGACGACGAATGGCAGTATGCTCCTGTGATTGGTGCTTTCGGCACCGTTGACCAGACACATTGCACAAAGCCGGGCGTTGTCAATCCAAACGAGGCGTAACTCTCGCCAAACGAAGCGCAACACCCGCCAAGCGCAAAAAACTAACGCCCCAACAGGGCGCAATAGACGTCGAGCGTCTCGCTCACCATGGTCTGGAGCGAGAAATGCTGCTCGACATGGAGCCGGGCACGCCGCGCCAGCGCATCGCGCGCCGAAGGGCGCAGCGCCAGGGCCTCGCCGAGTCCGGCCGCCAGAGCAGGCGCATCGCCGGGCGGCACCCGCCAGCCGGTGCGCTCACTGGGGGCAGTCTGCGGCGGCGCGAGCACCGTTTCCGGCACGGCGCCAAGATCGGAGACGACGACCGGCACGCCCATGGCCTGCGCCTCGACCGCGACGCGCCCGAAGGCCTCCGGCTCCGTGGAGGGTACGGTGACCACGGCGGCCGCCAGGAGCGCGGCCGGCATGTCGGCGCAATGGCCGACGCGCTTGACCCGCCCTTCAAGCCCGGCGCGGGCGATCGCCTGGTCGAGTTCCTTGACGTAGCCGTCGCGGCCCTGATGATCGCCGGCGAGGATGAAGGCGGTGTCCGCATCACCGTCATCACGCAACAGGCGCGCCGCCTCGATCAGGACGCGCTGGCCCTTCCAGCCGGTCAGCCGGCCGGGCAGCAGCACGATGCGCTGATGCGGCTCGACGCCCCAGGCACGGCGCAGGGCCTGCACCCGCTCCGGTCCGACGGCAGCCGGCGCGAAGGCCGAGAAATCCGTGCCGCGATGGACGACGCGGATACGGTCCCGGGCAAAGCCGTGCTTGGCGATGATGAGATCGGCCGTATAGGCGGAGTTGGCGATCACCACGTCGCCGCGCGCCATCACCGAATTGTAGCGGGTCTTGACCGGCGAACGGCTGGCATAGGAGCCGTGATAGGTCGTGACGAAGGGCAGTTTCAGCGCCTTCGCCGCAGCGAGCGCGACCCAGGCCGGGGCGCGCGAGCGGGCATGGATCAGCTCGACGCCTTCCTGCCGGCACAGCAGCATCAGCTTGCGCGCGTTCAGCAGCATCGCGAACGGATTCTTCGAGGCCGCCGGGAACGGCAGCCAGACCCCGCCCTTGGCCTGGAGCTCGGCGACGAGGCGCCCGCCCTCGGTCGCGACCAGCGCCCGCGCGCCCGCCTCGGTCAGGCCCTGGGCGATGTCGACCGCCGTGCGCTCGGCCCCGCCGGCCTCGAGATCGGGAATGATCTGCAGGATCGTGCGCCCGCTCAGCGGATGATTATCCGTCGAAGGCAGCGAAAGATGCGCGCCGGGCCGCAAGGACATGTTCACCGTTTCAAAAATCTCTCGGATCGGGGGCGGACAGTATGACCACGTGCGGCGGCCGCTCGCAGCCTATAATCACCCGGAACCGAAGATTCGTCACAGGAGATTTGAGGTGGAGCAGCCCGCCCCGCAATGGCTCGATGTCGGCACCGGCGAGGAACGGCGCCGTATCGCCGTCCTGGAGCAGGAGGGCGCGGGTGCGCCCGTGATCTGGCTCGGCGGCTTTCGCTCCGACATGCGCGCGACCAAGGCCGAGGCGCTGTCCGACTGGGCGGCACGGAGCGGACGCGCCTTCCTGCGCTTCGACTATGCCGGACATGGCGAGACGGGAAACGATTTCGGGCGCTGGACGCTGTCGCACTGGCTCGAGGATACGCTCGCCGTCATCGCCGCGCGCTGCAGGCAGCGGCCCGTGCTGGTCGGTTCGTCGATGGGCGGCTGGATCGCATTGCTCGCGGCGCGCAAGCTGCGCGGCAGCGCGCTCGCCCCGGCCGGCATGGTGCTGATCGCGCCGGCTGTCGATTTCTCCGAGGAACTGATGTGGGCGCAGATGCCGCAGGACATTCGCGACACGATCATGCGCGACGGCGTCTGGCTGCGGCCTTCGGAATACTCACCGGAGCCGACGCCGATCACCCGCGCCCTGATCGAGGACGGGCGGCGTCACCTGATGTTCGGAAGCGAGATCCGGACCGGCTGCCCCGTGCATATCCTCCAGGGCATGCAGGACCCGGACGTGCCGTGGCAGCAGGCGATGAAGCTGGTCGAGCACCTGAGCGGCGACCCGGTCGCGCTGACGCTGATCAAGGGCGGCGATCACAGATTGTCGACGCCGCCCGACATCGCAAGGCTGCAGGCGGCGGTGGCGGAGATCGCCACCGCGTGAGGCGCCCGCCTCAATGCAGGCTGACCATCCTGAGATCGTGCTCCCAGGCATTGGCCGTCGCTGCTTCGGCCGAATCGGTCACCAGAATCGGAGCGCCATCGGCCGAGAGCAGGGCGAAGAGCTTGAGGCCCGGCTGGATCTCGGGAGCCTGCGGGAAGATCCGCACCAGCTCCTCGGAGCTCATCGGCTTGAGATAGGCGACTTCGCCAGTGCCGAGCGCCGCGAACTCGGCCGGGGTCAGCGGCGGGGTCCGAACCATGTTGGTATCGTCTGTCATCGCGCCCTCCTTCAGAGCAGTGCGAATGGCGGTTCTCATGATGGTCACCTGATCATGAACGAATGCAAAACCGCGACACATCCGTTCCGACCGCTTCGTTTCCGACCCTTGCTCAATCGCGGCTGACGATATCGATACGCCTGACGAGCCGCTCCGGTTCCGGCCGCACGAGATCGATCGCGAGCAGACCGTTGGACAGGTCCGCGCCCAGGACCTGCATGCCGTCGGCGAGCAGGAAGGAGCGCTGGAACTGGCGCGCCGCGATGCCGCGATGCAGGAACTGCCGGCTCTTGTCGTCGCTCTGGCGGCCTCTAATGGTTAGCTGGTTCTCTTCCAGCGTGATCTCGAGCTGGTCGCGCGAGAACCCCGCCACTGCGAGAGTGATCCGAAGACGATCCGGCTCATTCTCAGTGCGCGGCATCCGCTCGATATTGTAGGGCGGATAGCCTTCGCTGGCGCCTTTCGCGACCCGGTCGAGCGCGCGTTCGATGTCGTCGAACCCGAGCAGGAACGGATGGGACAGGCTAGGCGTACGCGTCATGCTGAAGCCCCCGGGAGGCGCCTCGTCGATCGGTCGGAGCCCAATGGCGCGGCACTCCGAAGGCGAAAGGCGAAGCCCTTCCGCTTGATCAAGATATGGCAACCGGGCTCGGCAGGTTCAAGTCTATCGAAACAACGCCCTGCGGCGCGGCAACCGCGTTGCAGCAAGGCCAGCGACAGGACTTGCCGCAAGGTCGCCAGGCGAATGACCGGATGGTACAGCCACCCCGGCTTGAACGGGGGACCTCTAGATCCACAATCTAGCGCTCTAACCAACTGAGCTATGGCTGCACGGCACCCTGGCGCCTCGCACGGCCGCGCGAAAACGCGGGATGGCCGGCGGCGCGGAACCTAGTGCCGTCGCGGCGCGATTGCAACCGCCGAAATGCACCATATCGACCGAAAATCCCGCGTCGCGTCGCGGCTCGTCTCAATCCTGGCGCAAGGCGGCCTGGGCCGTGTGCGCCAGATCCGTCAGATGCGCCGAATAGGATTCGTAACCGCGGCTGAGCGCCTTGGCCTGAAGCGCCACAGCGTCGGCCGCGCTTTCGGTCCGGGCCAGGGTCTCGGCCTCGCTCAGCGTGGCTTTCAGCTCGGCGCAGGCATGGTCAAGGACCTTGGCCTGCAAAGCCCCCGCCATGCGCGCCACGGCCAGCGTCTGCGTCAGCCATGCCTCCGCAGCGAAGCTGGCGAATTCAGGGGTGCGCGGAAGCTGTGGCGACACGCTGGCCGGAACCGTACGTGCGAGCTTTTCCGCCGCTGCCGCGACGCTGTTCGACGCCTTGTCGATAGCCTGCGCCCCGGCCTTGGCTGCGGCCACCGCCGCCTTGGCGGCGGGTTCGGCGACCTTCACCGGCGCAACGGCGGCCTTGACCACGGCTTCCGCTGCAGCCGCTGCCTTGGGTATTGCCGGCGCCGGAGCCGGCGACTTGACGGAGACGGGCTTGGCAAGGACGGGTTTCGTAACAGCCGGCTTGGTGACCGCAGCCTTGGCGACGGCAGCCTTCTTGGCCGGCGGTTTGGCGCTCCGGACCTTGCGCGCGGCAGGCTTCGCCGTCGCAGCGGCTTTCGCCGGCGGCTTGGCCGTCGCCGTGGCGGCCAGCGGCTTGGGAGCTTGCGCGGCGGCAACAGGAGAGGAAGCGACCGGGCCTGCCTTCGCGGGAGCGGTGGCGACCGGCGTGGTCGGCGCAGCGTCCACCGGCGCAGGCTTGGGCGCACTCGTGGCCGATGCCGGCTTCGCCGGAGCAGGAGCCGCCGTGGCGGTCGTGACGGGCTGGGCGGCGGGAGCCGCGACCTTGTTCTCGACCGGCGCGGTATCCGAGAGCGCCTTGACCGGCGCGAGGCTGATCGGGGCCTTGGACGAGGCTTTCGTCGGAGCAGGCTTCACCATCACGGCTCTCCTAGCAATCTATGGGTTGAAGCCGGGCAAGCCGCCCGGCTGCATCATGGTCCATCGAGCATGGCGGCCCCGGAGGCCGCCGTCGCTCACTTCATCTTGGTCGCCTTGGCGGCGGTCTCGGCGGCCTTGGCGGCGACGTCCTGGGCGGCGGCGCCCATGTCCTTGAGCTGGGTCTGGAGGGACGCCATCTGCGACTTCAGGAACTCGGACTGGTGCTGCATGACCTCGGTCAGGTCCTTCGACTTGACCAGCTTCTGCGCGAGGTCGAAGGCGGCCGCGACATTGGTTTCGGCATAGGTCATCGCCTTGCGGGTCGCGTCCTGGGCGTTGACGCGCGCGGATTCGGCCGAGCCATGCGCGTTGTCGACCGCCTTCTGAGCCGCGCCGATGAAGCCGTCGAAGGCCTTGCGGGCCTGCTCGACGCTGCGCTCGGCAAACTCGCGCATTTCGGTCGGCACTTCATAAGGCGTCTTGCCGTTCATGGGTCGTCCTCCTGTGTGGCTGGCTCGCGATCGGCCAGATTATTGTGCACTGCAATATCATTTTTGCGATGCGATGACAATCGGCGCGACAGCGACGTTAACGTTGTTTCGATCAGACGCGGGAGAGGGGTTGCAGGTTCCATGGATTTGCAATCGTTTGGGCGCTATTAAAGCTTTGTTAGCCATATCGGAGCAGGTCTCGGACGAACGGACGGGCATGAGCGAAGCCGAACAGAAATGGACGATATTGGGCGCCGAGGCGGCAAAGGATGCCGCGCTCGCGCCTTATGCTGTCGACGGCGCGCTCCTGCTCTGGGACCAGGATGCGGCCCGGCCCGGCTTCACCAATTCTGCCGCCCACGCGCTGCTCGCGCAAGCGCGCGGCGGGCTTCCGCTGCCCACTCGCGAACGGCTGAAGCTGCTGGCCGCCGGGCTTGCGCCGAAAGACGGGCTGCGCCTGGAGCGGCTGCGCCTGACGCCCGGCTTCACCGCCACCCTGGTGACCTGCGGCTGCAAGCTGCTGGCCGTTGGAGACGAGCCGCCGGTCCTGGCCGTTGCGATCGCCGCATCCGAACTGCGCCGGCTCGGGGTCGCGACCCGGCCGATCGCCGCTGCCGCTGAGCCGACCGCGATTTCGGCCGAGCCTGTGCCGGCTTCCCCTGCCGCGGTGCAGGACGCTCCCGCCACGCAGCCGAAGCGCGCGACCGTTCGTTTCCTCTGGCAAAGCGATGCCGCCGGCAGGCTCACCACCGTCTCGTCCGATATCGCCGAGATCGTCGGGGCCGAAGCCGCGACTGCACTTTCCGGCCGGAACTGGTCCGACCTGATCGGCCGCGACCTGCTCGACCGCGACGGCAATCTCGCGGCGCGGCTGGCGGAGCCAGCGACCTGGAGCGGGCACGCTGTGCTGTGGCGAACCGCCAGTCCGACCGAGGGCGTGCGGGTCGAGCTTTCCGGCGTGCCGGTTCTCGACGCGACGCGCGCCTTCGCCGGCTTCCGCGGTTTCGGCCTCGCCCGCATGACCGAACGCGAGCGTTTCCTGGACGCCGCCGTCCCCCCGACCGACGATGCTGAGGTCGCTGCGAGCGAGGCCGTCGCCGAGCCGCTGCCCGACGCGGCGACGCCATCGGCAGAAGCGCCCTCCCCCGAGAGGCAGGACGCAATCGCGCCGGAACCGCCGCAAGCGAGCCAGCCTGCGACCGAGGACGAGCCGGGCGAGCGTCCGGCGGAGGCCCCGGCGGCACGCGATGCCGGCTCGTCCGGTGCCAATGTCGTGCCGCTTCGCAACGGCCATCTGGCCGCGGTCAGGCCGGTGCTCGAACCGTCGAAGCCGCTGCTCAGCTCCGCCGAGCGTAACGCCTTCCGCGAGATCGCCAAGGCGCTGGGCGCGCGCATCGCGGGTGATGACGAGGCGGAGCCGGAGCCACGCCTGCCACCGGCCTCGCCCATGCGGTTGAACAGCGCCCCGGATGAAACGGACGCGCCTGCACCGCAGGAGCCCGTGGGCAAGCTCGACGAGCCCGAAGCCGATCCACGCGAGACGCTCGAGGACTTGCCGCCGGAGCCGGCACCCACCGAAGCGGCGGAGCCTGCCTCCGTGAGCGGGCGCCAGCGCCTGCCGAATTCGCATGCGGACGTTCTCGACCGGTTGCCGATGGCGGTCCTGGTCAACCGGGGCGAGGAGGCGCTTTACGCCAACCGCACCCTGCTCGACCTGCTCGACTATGCCGACCTTGCCGATCTCACCTCGGCCGGCGGCGTCAGCCGCCTGATCAAGGAAGCGGCTCGCGCCGAAGGCGGCGCAATGGTCCTGATCGACCGGACCGGACATCTCGTCAATGTCGATGCGAGACTGTCGGCCGTCTCCTGGCAGGGCGAGCCTGCGACCCTGATGGCCTTCCGTCATCCCAATGGCGGCGGCGAGGTCAAGGTCCTGACGCCCGAAGAGGCGGAGGACGCCGAGCTCGCCGCGGAATTCGAGGCCGAGGAAGCCGAGATTTCCGCCCGCGTCGATGCCCTGCGCCTCGACATCGAGGCGCGCGAGGCCCGGATCGGCGAGATGATCGCGGTGCTCGACACCGCGACCGACGGCGTCGTCACCGTCGACGAGCGCGGGCGCATCCTCTCGCTCAACAAGACGGCCGAGGCGCTGTTCGGCTACGACCAGCGCGAGGTCGCCGGAGAATTGTTCACGCTGCTCTTCGCGCCCGAGAGCCATGCCCCGGCGCTCGATTATCTGGAAGGCCTGAAGGGCGGCGGCGTCGCCTCGGTGCTGAATGACGGGCGCGAGGTCATCGGCCGGGTCCGCCAGGGCGGCCGGATTCCGCTGTTCATGACGATGGGCCAGATCGCGGACGGGGCCGAGCGGCGCTTCTGCGCAGTGCTGCGCGACATCACCGCCTGGAAGAAGACCGAGGGCGAGCTGGTCGAGGCGCGCAAGGCGGCCGAGAAGGCGAGCGCCCAGAAATCCGACGTGCTCGCCAAGATCAGCCACGAGATCCGCACGCCGCTCAATGCGATCATCGGCTTCGCCGAGGTGATGGCGGAGGAGCGCTTCGGGCCGATCGGCAACGAGCGCTACAAGGAATACCTGCGCGACATCCACCAATCTGGCGGCTATGTCATCAGCCTGGTCAACGACCTGCTCGACCTCGCCAAGATCGAGGCCGGCAAGCTCGATCTCGACTTCGTCAGCGTCAATCTGAACGAGATCGCCTTGTCGGTGGTCAACCTGCTGCAGCCCGAGGCGCAGCGCGGCCGCGTGGTGCTGCGCTCCGGGCTTTCGCCAAAACTGCCGCCGGTGGTGGCCGACCAGCGCTCGATTCGCCAGATCGCGATCAACCTGCTCTCGAACGCGGTGAAATTCACCGATGCCGGCGGCCAGGTCATCGTCTCGACCGCGCTCGGCGACCAGGGCGAGGCGATCCTGCGGGTGCGCGACACCGGCATCGGCATGGACGATGGCGAGATCGCGCTGGCGCTGGAGCCCTTCCGGCAGGTGCCCACGACGCGCCGCTCCGGCGGCACGGGCCTCGGCCTGCCGCTGACCAAGGCTTTGGTCGAGGCCAACCGCGCCGCCATGACCATCACCAGCGTCAAGAAGGAAGGAACGCTGGTCGAGATCACCTTCCCGCCCCAGCGGGTGCTGGCGGGCTGAGCGGCCCGGCACGATCGGCGGGGCATATCCCGACCTGTCATAGTTTCGCCGTTTGCGGCGGCACATAGACGGGCGCCTTCGATGCTCTCCGTCCATGGATGGGAGATCTGCCGGGACAGACGGAGCCGAGTTGCCTTCCTTCCACGACGACCATGCCGAGGCGCTAGCCGATTCGTTCGATTCGGGCTCCCGGCGGCCTCACGCGACGGGCCACGCCTCGTTTTCATGGCGCTGGCTCGGCGCCAGCGTGTTGCTCGGCCTTGTCGGCGCCGGACTCCTGGCCTCGTCCCTCTATGTCTCCGAAGGCGACAGCGCCGTCGCGCAGGCACCGGAACGGGTGCCGCTCGCCTCCACCCGTTCCCCGGTGGCCGGCCAGTCCAGCCGCAAGGCGGACCTCCTCGTCCAGCACGGCTTCTCGATCGGCATGACGCGGCATTTCCGTGCCCCGCTCACTGAAAGCGTCGGCGAGCGCGAGATCACCAAGGTCCATGCGCTCGTTCAGGTCTCGGCCGAACTCTCGCCGCTGCCCGCCGCCAATCTCGACATCCCGGATTTCGACCCCGCCGGGATTCTCGCCGGGGCGGAGCGCGAGAGCCAGCCGCAGAACGCGACCGATCCGGCCGATGCCGATGTCTCCGTGGTTCGCCGGGATCTGGCGGAACTGTCGATCCCGGCCGATGCGCGCGGCTTGTCGGAGGCTGCGGTCGAAGACCAGATCGCCGAACTGATGCGGCTTTCGGGCGGGGCCCGGCAATTGCCTCCCGATTACTCGAACCAGCGGATGCTCTCGCGCACGCTGCACATGGCCGGAACAGACGAGCCCGAAGCCGCGCCGAACGCCGCCGGCCGCTTCGGCTCGCTCGACGTCCGGATCGTGCCGGAAAACGTCACGGACATCCCGATGGGCAGCGCAGCGCCGGACACGTTCGAGGACCGCGACATCGTGCTCGGCCATGGCCAGACGCTCGCCGATGCGCTGAAGGCCAATGGCGCCACGGATGACCGCGCCGCCGCGATCGTCGCCGCGCTCGGCCGACGCGCCAAGACCGACCTGCCGGACGGCCAGCACCTGCGCCTCCTGATCGCGCCCGAAGGCAGGGAGCGGACCATCCAGCGCGTCACGCTCTTCGACGAGAAGGGCCCGCAGGAGATCGCCGCCGCCGACGACCGCGGCCGCTTCGTCGCGGTCGCCAAGACGGATGGCCGGCGCGAGCACGCGCAGGACGACGACGAGGCGGATGACGGCGACGACGACCGCGGCGACCGCGCGACGATCTACCAGAGCGCCTATTCAGGCGCCGTGAAAAGCAACGTGCCGCGCGATGTCATCGACGACTTCATCCGGGTCTTCGCGGCTGGCATGGACCTCAAGCAGAGGGCGGCCATCGGCGACCGGCTGGATCTGATCTTCACGGAGGACGAGGCCACGCCGACCGGCCATCGCGAATTGCTCTACGCCGCGCTGACCGCCGGGGGCGAGACGCAGCGCGTCTATCGCTATGTCTCGCCGCAAACCGGCGATCTCGCCTATCTCGACGAGGAAGGCGTCTCGCTCAGCAAGCTCCTGATGCGCAGGCCCGTCCAGAACGGCCGGATCAGCTCGCCCTTCGGCATGCGACGCCATCCGATTCTCGGCTATGCGCGGCTGCATAGCGGCGTCGACTGGGCCTCGCCGCGCGGGACGCCGATCATGGCCGCCGGCGACGGGAAAGTGGTCGCGGCCGGCGTCCATGCCGGCTACGGCAACCGCATCGAGCTCGAGCACGCGAACGGCTATGCCAGCGCCTATAATCACATGGCGAGCATCGGCAAGCAGATCAGGCCCGGCGCGCAGGTGCATATGGGCGAGATCATCGGCTATGTCGGCACGACGGGCCTCTCGACCGGTCCCCATGTCCATTACGAGGTCACGATCAACGGCCATTTCGTCGACCCGATGAAGGTGAAGCTGCCGAGCAGCCATGCGCTCGCCGGAGCGGCGCTCGCCGAATTCAAGGACCACAGGCGGCAGATCGACGCCTTGCGCCAGCAGGGCACGGCGCCGACCGTGACGGTCCAGAACGGGCATTCCGGCTGACTGGATCGGCAATCGTCATTGCGAGGAGCGAAGCGACGAAGCAATCCAGGGGGCGTAGAGCGCTGCCGCCCCTGGATTGCTTCGCTACGCTCGCAATGACGTCAGAACGAAAATCGCTCTAGAGCAGCGTCCCGCCCAGGATCGTCGCGGCGACGCCGAAATAGATCACCAGCCCGGTGACGTCGACCAGCGTCGCCACGAAGGGAGCCGAGGCGCTGGCGGGATCGAAGCCGAGGCGCTTCAGGATGAAGGGCAGCATCGAGCCGGTCAGCGAACCGAAGGTGACAATGCCGACGAGCGCCGCACCGATGGTCGCGGCGATCAGGGGCCAGTGCTCGCCATAGTCGTAGAGGCCGAGCTTCTGCCAGACCACGACCCGGACGATGCCGATCGCGCCGAGGATGGCGCCCAGCGTCAGGCCGGTCGGGATTTCGCGCAGCGCGACGCGCCACCAGTCGCCGAGCCTGATCTCGCGCAGCGCCAGTGCCCGGATCAGCAGGGAGGTCGCCTGCGAACCGGAATTGCCTCCCGAGCTCATGATCAGCGGGATGAACAGGGTCAGCACGATCGCCTTCTCGAGCTCGCCCTCGAAATGCTGCATCACCGAGGCGGTCAGCATCTCGCCGACCAGCAGGATGCTGAGCCAGCCGGCACGCTTGCGGATCATCCGGGCGAAGCTGATCTCGTTATAGGGCTCGTCGAGCGCCTCCATGCCGCCGAGCTTCTGCACGTCCTCGGTCGTCTCGGCGATCATCGCGTCGATCACGTCATCGACCGTGACGATGCCGATCACATGATCGGCCCCATCGACGACCGGCACGGCGAGAAGGTCGTATTTCGAGATCAGGCGCGCCACGTCCTCGCGGTCGATATCGGGGGTGACGCTGATCGGCGCGCGGTCGGGCGCGGCGGAGACGACGAGCGCCTGCGGCTCGGCGCTGATCAGCCGACGCAGCGAGACGGCGCGAAGCAGCGTGCCGGCGGCAGGATCGAGCACATAGATCGCGTAGATCGTCTCGCGGGTGCGCTCGACATGGCGGACATAGTCGAGCGTGCGCGACACCGTCCAGTCGGCCGGCACGCTGACGAACTCCGTCGTCATGATCGAGCCGGCGCTCTGCTCCGGATAGGTCAGCAGCCGGTTCAGGGTCGCGCGGGTTTCGTGGTCGACGCGCCCGAGCATGCGCAGCCGCAGCGGCTCGTCGAACTCCCGGACCACGTCGGTCACCCGGTCGGCCGCCATCGCGGAGAGGAATTGCGCGGCGCGCGCCTCGGGCAGCAAAGCGAGCGCCTCAGACGCGGCGGCGAGCTCGGGCTGGTCGAGGACCTCGACGGCCCGGTCGAAGGGCAAGGCGAGGAGCACGGCGGCCACCGTGTCCTCGTCCTGATCGTTCAGGGTCTCGACAATGTCGGCGATATGCTCCCGCGCCAGGGTCTGGGCGAGAGTGACAGCGAGAAGATCCCGCTCCGGTGCGGTGGCAACGGCGTTCATGGCTCTATCCTTTTCGATCGGCCGTCATGGCCGATCGCAGGCGAGCCGGGGTCTCCGGTCAGGCGCGCGAGGCGGCGGACGGCATCGACTGTCGACTGGGACTGTCGGTTGGCATTGCGCTGGAGTTCCTGTGAAGCCGTCGGCGGGAAGGCCTAAGGCGGGGTCGCAATGCACCCGGCGACGGCCGCCGTCAAACGAAATCTTTTGCGCTGCAGCATGCCGCGCGGCGATGCGCTTCCCGGTTCGCGTTGGCAGGCGCGCCGGACGGCTTGGCGCTCCCTTGCGTGCCCTCTAAGCTCACCGCCGGGAATGACGAGGCCGCCATGGATTTCGCGCTGAGCGACGAGGAAGAGCTGATCCGCGACACGGCGCGGAAATTCGCGGCCGACCGGCTGGCGCCGCTCGCCGACAGGCTCGACCGCGGCGAGGGCCGCGCCGAGTTCCTCGCCAATCTGAAGGCGCTCGCCGAAAACGGCTTCATGGCGCTGAACGTGCGGGCCGAGTTCGGCGGCAGCGAAGCCGGCACCGTCGCCTTCGCGCTGGCGCTCGAGGAACTGGCCGCGGCTTGCGCCTCCACCGCGGTGACGACCTCCGTCACCAATATGGTGGGCGAGGTGATCCAGGCGGTCGGCACCGCCGAGCACAAGGCGACCTACCTGCCTCGCCTCGCCGACGGCACCTATCCGGCCGGGGCCTTCTGCCTCACGGAATCAGGCGCCGGCTCCGACCCGGCCGGCATGCGGCTGAAGGCGCGCCGCGACGGCGAGCATTACGTTCTCGACGGCCAGAAGATCTACATCACCAGCGGCGAATATGCCGGGCTCTTCGTGGTCTGGGCCGTGACCGATCCCGACGCGGCGAAGGGCAAGGGCATCTCGGTCTTCCTCGTTCCGGCGGATACGCCGGGCGTCACGATCGGCAAGGCCGAGAAGAAGATGGGCCAGACCGGCTCGGCCACCAACACGATCCATTTCGACGGTGCGCGAATCCCGGCCCCGAATCTGATGGGCCGGGAGAATGACGGGTTCCGCGTCGCCGTCGGCGAGCTCGCCGGCGGGCGGATCGGCGTCGCCGCGGTTTCGCTCGGCATCGCGCGGGCCGCGATGGAGGCGGCGAAATCCTATGCGAAGGAGCGCCGCCAGTTCGACCAGGCGCTCAGTGATTTCCAGGGCCTGCAATGGATGATCGCCGATCGCGAGCTCGACCTGCATGCCTCGCGCCTGCTGATCCTCGACGCCGCCGCGCGCAAGGACCGCGGCGAGCCCTTCGCCAGGGAGGCCTCGATGGCGAAACTGTTCGCCTCCGAAGCCGCCCACCGCTGCACCGACACCGCCATCCAGATCCATGGCGGCGCCGGCTATTGCCGCGACTTCCCGGTCGAACGCTACGCCCGCGATGCGCGCATCACCCGCATCTATGAAGGCACCTCCGAAATCCAACGCCTGATCATCGCCCGCGAGACCTTGCGCCAGACGGCCTGACGTCCGTAGAGATTATCGTCTCCGATCCGGCTGGATTCGGAGAATTCTCTTCTCTCTGACGCCGAAAGCCCGATCATGACCCTGACCATCTACGGGTGCTACCGCTCGCGCGCGACGCGCAACATCTGGCTGGCCAACGAGCTCGGCCTGCCCTTCAAGCATGTGCCGGTGATCCAGGTGTATCGTGTCGCCGACCCAAAGGCCGCCGATGCGCCGATCCATACACGCAGCGAGGCGTTCCTGAAGGTCAATCCCAACGGCCATGTCCCGTCGATCGACGATGACGGCTTCGTCCTGCACGAATCGCTCGCGATCAATCTCTATCTCGCCCGCAAGCATGGCGGACCGTTGGCGCCCAAGGACGTCGCCGAAGAGGGCCTGGCCGCGATGTGGTCGCTCTGGGCCGCCACCGAATGCGAGACCCACGCGCTCAACCTGCTCTACCACCGCGTCGCCAAGCCGCCGCAGGAGCGCAACGCCGCAATCGCCGACGAGGCAGCCAAGGCCCTGCGAGCACCGATCGCAGTGCTGGACGAGGCGCTGAGCAAGGACGGCCATCTGGTCGGCGGCCGCTTCACGGTCGTCGACATCAACGTCGCGGAGGTCATCCGCTACGCCATGGCGGGCGCGCCGGAGCTCTTCGCCGAGGCCCCTCATGTGAAGGCCTGGCTCGCCGCCTGCCATGCCCGGCCGGCCTTCAAGACAATGTGGGAAGCCCGCGAGGCGGAGCCGGCCTGACCAGAAAGCGGGTGGCGACACGCATGACATCGGCCTAGCGATCAAGGACGGCACCTGTCGCCGTTTCACCCGAAAGCCCGGCCGACATGACGCGCGCTCCCAGCTCTCCGCCGGCACCTGCGGCCCTCGTGATGGGTCCGCGCGAGTGGCTTCTACTGCTCGCGCTGTCGCTGCTCTGGGGGGCGTCCTTCTTCTTCGGCAAGATCGCCGTGACCGAATGGCCGCCGCTGGCGGTAGTGCTCGCCCGCGTCGGGCTGGCCGCCGCGGTGCTCCAGATCGCGGTCCGCGCGCTCGGCCTCTCCATGGCCGTCGGTCGCCGGATGTGGCTCGCCTTCTTCGGCATGGGCCTGCTCAACAACCTGATCCCCTTCGGGCTGATCTTCTGGGGCCAGACCGAGATCGGCAGCGGCCTCGCAGCGATCCTGAACGCGACGACGCCGGTCTTCGGCGTCATCGTCGCCCACTTGTTCGGGACCAACGAGAAGGCGACGCCCCTGAAGATCGCCGGCGTCCTGGCCGGGCTCGCCGGGGTCGCCATCCTGATGGGGCCGGATGCGGTCGGCGGGCTCGGCGGCGCGCTCTGGCCTCAGCTCGCCTGTCTCGGCGGGGCCTTGTCCTACGGCTTCGCCGGACTTTACGGCCGCCGCTTCCGCGACCTGCCGCCTTTGGTGACCGCGACCGGCCAGCTCAGCGCCACGACGATCATGGCCTTGCCGCTGGTCCTGGTGCTGAACCCGCCCTGGCTGCTTCCGACGCCCAGCCTTGTCGCGGCCGGCGCCATGGTCGGCCTCGCGGTCCTCTCGACGGCGCTCGCCTATGTGATGTTCTTCCAGATCATGCGCCGGGCCGGCGGCAGCAACACCATGCTGGTCACCTTCCTGATCCCCGTCAGCGCCATCCTGCTCGGCGTCGGGTTTCTCGGAGAGATCCTACTGCCACGGCATGTCTTCGGCATGGCGGCCATCTTCCTGGGCCTCGCGCTGATCGACGGACGGCTCTTCCGCCGGGGTCGGAAAAGCCATGCACGAAAAAGCAGCATCTAGGCGCCGGAGCTTTGTTGCCAAAAAATTATGAATTGCTCTACGGTCGCTTTCATAGCGATTGCCGCTAAAGGGCATAACTTCAGCGACTGGAAGATATCGCAAAAAACGATACGCCAGAGGGGAGCAGACGAACGCCATGGATGTCCGGCAACTGCGATGTTTCATCGCGGTGGCAGAGGAGCTGCATTTCGGCCGGGCGGCCGAACGGCTCGGTCTCGCGCCGCCTGCGCTCTCACGCCAGATCAGCGCGCTCGAGGACGAGCTCGGCGTCGGCCTCCTCACCCGCACCACCCGCCAGGTGGCGCTGACGCGCGCCGGGCTGATCATGCTCGAAGAAGCCAAGGGCATCCTCGCCAAGATGGACCATGCATCCCGCTCCGTGCGCGAGGCCTCGCTCGCATCGAGCAAGGTGCTGCGCGTCGGGGCGATCGACGCCGCCTCCTCCAGCTTCATCCCTCAGGCGCTGGTCTCCTTCCGCCAGCGCCATCCCGGAGTCGAGATCAAGTTCGTCGAGGCGATGACGGCGGCGCTGATCCAGATGCTGGAAGCCGGCAAGCTCGACGTCGCCCTGGTTCGCCCGCCCCGCAAGCCGACCGATTGCGCCTTCGAGATCCTGCGCGTCGAGCGGCCGATCGTCGTGCTCAACGAGAGCCATCCGCTCGCCGCCCGCGAGCATCTGACGATGCCGGACCTGATCGGCGAGCCCTTCGTCGTGCCGTCGAAGCGCATCCGGCCCTTCGCCTACGACCTGGTGATGGCCTATTTCGAAAGCGTCGGGACGGTGCCGAACGTCACGATCGAGGCGACCGAGAAGCCGGCGATGATGTCGGCGGTCGCTGCCGGCCTGGGCATGGCGCTGGCGCCGGACTGGGTCTCGCGGCTGAGCTTCCCGGGCGTGACGATGCGCCGCCTGCGCGGCGCACTGCTCGATCCGCCACCGCCCGGCGCACTGGTCGGCGTCGCCTGGCGGCCGCACCAGAAACTCGCGGCCCGCGATGACTTCCTCACGATCCTGCGCGAGAGCGTCACGTTGATCGACGAGAACAACGTCCTGCCCTTCACCTTGTCCACCCAGAAACTGAAACGTGCGGCCCGGTCCGCCAGATCCCACGTCGGAGGAGCCTGATGAGCTTGAACACAATCGAGCGGGCGCAAGGACTGCGCATCCGCTCGCAACAGGATCTCGCCGCCGGCGCCTTCATGATCGCGCTGGCCGTCCTCGCCTTCATCCTCTCCTGGGACCTCTCGATGGGGACCTTGCGCCAGATCGGGCCCGGCATGCTGCCCAAGGCCTTCGCGGTGATCTGCGGCGCGCTCGGCCTGATGCTGTGCATCGGCTCGCTGCGCTTCAAGGGCGAGCCGCTGACGGGCTGGTCCTGGCGCGGCGTCCTGTTCGTGCTCGGGGGCGCCTGCCTGTTCGGCCTCACCATTCGCGGCTTCGATTTCGGCCCCATCCGTATCCCGGCTCTGGGACTGGTCGTATCGGGCCCGCTCGTCATGCTGGTTTCGGGCCTCGCCGCGGACGACATGAAATGGAAGGAGCTCCTGCTCTTCTCGATCGCGATGTCGGTCGCCTGCATCCTGCTGTTCAAATATGCCCTGAGCCTGCCGATCCCGCTGGCCCCCTGGCTTCTGGGGATCTGAGGCATGTTTGAAACCATCGCGCATCTCTCGCTCGGCTTCGGCGTCGCCCTCAGCCTTCAGAACATCGCTCTTTGCTTCGTCGGCTGCCTGGTCGGCACGCTGATCGGCGTGCTGCCAGGCGTCGGACCGATCGCGACGATCTCGATCCTGCTGCCGATCACCTTCGGGCTCGACCCGACAGGCGCGCTGATCATGCTCGCCGGCATCTATTACGGTGCCCAGTATGGCGGCTCGACCACCGCGATCCTCGTCAACATTCCCGGCGAGGCCACGGCGGTCGTGACCACGCTGGACGGCCACCAGATGGCCAAGCAGGGCCGCGCCGGCATCGCGCTCGGCATCGCGGCGATCGGCTCCTTCGTCGCCGGCTGCGTCGCGACCGTGATCATCGCCGCGCTCGGCGCGCCCTTGACAAAGCTCGCACTGCTTTTCGGCCCGGCCGAGTATTTCTCGCTGATGGTGATGGGCCTGTGCTTCGCGGTCGTGCTGGCGCGGGGCTCCATCCTCAAGGCGTTCTGCATGATCATGCTCGGCCTGCTGCTCTCGACGGTCGGAACCGACCTCGAGACCGGGCAGGAACGCATGACCTTCGGCTTCCCGCCGCTCGCCGACGGCATCGACTTCTCCGTGCTGGCGATGGGCGTCTTCGGCTTCGCCGAGGTCCTGCGCAATCTCGAGAACCCCGAGGCGCGCGACGTGGTCAAGGCCAAGATCGGCCGGTTGCTGCCGGCCTGGAGCGACATCAAGCAGTCGATCATGCCGGTGGTGCGCGGCACGGCGATCGGCGGCACGCTCGGCATCCTGCCGGGCAACGGCGCGGTGCTCGGCCCCTTCGCCAGCTACACCATCGAAAAGAAGATCGCCAAGGATCCGTCGCGCTTCGGCAAGGGCGCGATCGAGGGCGTCGCCGGGCCGGAATCGGCCAACAACGCCGGCGCGCAGACCGCCTTCATCCCGCTGCTGACGCTCGGCATCCCGCCGAACGCGGTGATGGCCCTGATGGTCGGGGCGATGACGATCCACGGCATCATCCCCGGCCCGCAGGTCATGACCAAGAACCCGGAGCTGTTCTGGGGCATGATCGCCTCGATGTGGATCGGCAACCTGATGCTGCTCGTCATCAACCTGCCGCTGGTCGGCGTCTGGGTGAGGTTGCTGCAGGTGCCCTATCGCCTGATGTTCCCGGCGATCCTGATCTTCTGCTGCATCGGCATCTACTCGGTAAACAACCAGCCGATGGACGTCGCCTTCACCGCGATGTTCGGCCTGTTCGGCTATCTGCTGATCAAGCTCGGCTTCGAGCCCGCGCCGCTGCTGCTCGGCTTCGTGCTGGGCAAGCTGATGGAGGAGAAGCTGCGTCAGGCGCTGATCATCTCGCGCGGCTCGTTCATGACCTTCTTCGAGCGTCCGATCTCGGCGGCCCTGCTGGCCGTCGCCGTCATCGTTCTGGTCATCGCGCTCCTGCCGTCGATCGCCAAGAAGCGCGACGAGGTCTTCACCGAATGACGGGGTTGCCATACGCGCAACCTCGCTCCAGTTCTGTCCATAACCGATCTCAGGGAGGATCACCCATGAAGAAGCTCGTCTATGGCCTTGCGGCCGCACTCGCGCTGACCGCCGCCGGCGGCGCACTGGCGCAATCGAAATATCCGGAGAAGCCGATCACGATGATCGTGCCCTTCGCGGCAGGCGGCCCGACCGACATCATCGCCCGCATCGTCAGCGAGAACATGTCCAAGACGCTCGGCCAGCAGGTCGTGGTCGAAAACGTCGCGGGAGCCGGCGGGACGACGGGCATCACCCGCGCGCTGACCGCTGCGCCCGACGGCTACACCATCGCGATGGGCCATCTCGGCACCTTCTCGGCGGCGCCCTCGACCTATCCCAACCTGAAATACGATCCGATCAACGGCATGCAGACGATCGGGCTCGCCGGTGGCACGCCGATCCTGATCGTGGCGAAGAAGGATTTTGCGCCGAAGGACCTGAAGGAATTCGTCGCCTTCGTGAAGGCCAACCCCGACAAGGTGAACGAGGCGCATGCCGGCGTCGGCTCGGTGTCGTGGACGACCTGCACCCTGCTCAAGGGCCAGCTCGGCGTGCCGAAGCTCAATTCGGTCGCCTATCGCGGCACCGGCCCGGCCCTGAACGATCTCGTCTCCGGACAGATCGAATTCATGTGCGACCAGATCGTCAGCGTCGCCGAGCAGGTGAAGGCGAAGACCATCAAGGCCTATGCGATCGCCTCGGCCGAGCGCTCGCCGGCGCTGCCCGACGTCCCGACCACCAAGGAAGCCGGCCTGCCCGAGTACCAGATCGAAGCCTGGAACGGCATCGCCGCGCCGAAGGGCACGCCCAAGGACGTGGTCGACAAGCTGGTCGACGCGCTCGACAAGGCGCTGAACGACGAGGGCGTCAAGAAGCGCCTGCTCGACCTCGGCACCGTCATCCCCACCGCCGCCGAGCGCACGCCGGACGGTTTTGCGGCGCTGATCAAGCGCGATGCCGACAAGCTGACGCCGGTTCTGTCGGCAGCGGTGAAGCAGTAAGCCTCGCCGCAACGAAGCGGCTTGACCACGGCGGGCCGCAAGGCCCGCCGTTTTTGTTTGCGGACGGCCAGGCGATAGGATGGCGCCATGACATCGACGATCGAGCTTCCCGTCGCCGCCCTCGAAGCCGAGGCCTTCGCTCCCTATGGCCGCCTGCTGGCGCCGGAAGGCCCCCGCGACGCCGGCCGTGACGGCTACGATATCTGGATCAAGCCGTTCCAGGCCGAGAGCAAGGCCCGCCTGCAGATCGTGCGCTATCACGCGCGGCCTTTCGTCGTGACGACGATCGAGCGGCATCTCCATGTCAGCGAAGCGCGGATGCCGCTGGCCGGGCCGCCGGCGATCATCGTCGTCGCGCCGCCCGGCGAGGACGCGCCAGGGCCCGAGAGCCTGCGCGCCTTCCGCATCGACGGGACGGGCGTCATCCTGCATCGGGGCACCTGGCACGCCATCGACGCCTATCCGGAGTGCGGGCCCCATGCGGATTTCCTGTTCCTGTCGGAGGAGGCGACGGTGAACGAGCTTTTTGTCACGCCCGACAAACGCCCAAAAAGAACCGAGGTCATCGACTTTTCTCGCAGGGCCGTTCACGTCTCCATCGGCGTTAGTCGTTGATATCGTGAAATTATCGATCATCTTGTTGTGATCGGTTACACCTCGTTACCTATTTTTTGAGGAACCTAATCTGGCGCCTCCCGTTCCTTTCCCAGCTTCCCCGTTGGAAGGAGAACGGAAATGTTCAAGAAACTTGCTCTCGTAGCGGCTCTTACTATGGTTCCGGCCGCGGCCTTCGCCCAGAATCCGGAAGGCGCCCAGGGCGGCGCAGCCAGTGGCATCGTCGGCGGCGCGACCGCGGGTGCGGTTGGTGGCGCTGTGGTCGGCGGCCCGATCGGCGCAGTTGCCGGCGGCGTCGGCGGCGCGGTGGTCGGCGGCTTCACCGGAGCGATCGTGGGTGACAACACCCCGCGCTTCCAGCGCTATGTCGTCGAGCAGCGCGTGCCGTCCTACACCTATGCCGAGCCGGTTACGGTCGGTGAGGTCCTGCCGGAGCGTGGCGTGGTCTATCGTGAGGTCCCGGCCGAGTATGGCGCGACGCAGTATCGCTATGCCGTCGTGAACAACCGGACCGTGCTCGTCGAGCCCCGCACGCGCCGTATCGTGCAGGTGATCGAATAAGAGTGATCGAATAAGCGCGATCGCATGATCGCGGTGTTCTGAGGGCGGTCTCTTTCGAGACCCAACCGTCCTCGGGCAGGGCCCGCCCCAGCGATGGGGCGGGCCTTCGCCTGTTCAGCGGGTGCCGAACATGCGGTCGCCCGCGTCGCCGAGGCCCGGCACGATATAGCCGTGGTCGTTGAGGCGCTCGTCGATCGCCGCGGTCCAGATGCGAACGTCGGGATGGGCGGCGCGCAGGCGCGCGATGCCTTCCGGCGCAGCCAGCAGGCAGACGAAGCGCAGATCCCGGGCGCCGCGTTCCTTCAGCCGGTCGACCGCCGCGACGGCGGAATTCGCAGTCGCCAGCATCGGATCCATCACCACGACCATGCGCTCGGCGATGTCCGACGGCGCCTTGAAATAATACTCGACCGCCTGGAGCGAGTCGGGATCGCGATAGAGCCCGATATGGGCGACGCGCGCGGCCGGAACCAGTTCCAGCATGCCGTCGAGAAAGCCGACGCCGGCGCGCAGGATCGGCGCGAAGACCAGCTTCTTGCCGGCGATGATCGGCTGCATGCTCTTGGTCAGCGGCGTCTCGATCTCGGTCAGCTCGAGCGGCAGGTCGCGCGTAACCTCGTAGCAGAGCAGCATGCCGATCTCGTTGAGGAGCTGGCGGAAGCTCTTGGTCGAGCGATCCTTCTCGCGCATCAGCGTCAGCTTGTGCTGGACCAGCGGATGGTCGACGACGGTGACGCCGTTCGAGCTTGTCGTCATAGGCGAAATACCCCCTGCCGGTTTCTTGAGATCAGAATACGGTGCCGTCACTGACGATGGTCAAGGGCGGACCGCCATCCTCGCGCTTTTCGCGCGCGATCCGCCGCCCGGCCGCCCAGGTCCCGCCTTCCAGCACTTTCGCGAGCGGCAGGCTCTCGCGGCTGCGGCCGAGCCGCGCGCGCACGAGGTCGCCGATTTCGTCGAGCATGGCGACCGTCAGCGCCCGCCATTCGACGACCAGCGGCGAGCCGACCTCATGGGCGCGGCCGGCGTCACCCGCATCCTTCAGCGCGATCACGCCGAGATCGACCAGGAGGCCGCCATTGCGGTATTCTGGCAACCCGGTGAGCTCATCGACATCGGCGACGGTGATCCCCGCCCATTGCAGCGGCTCGATCAGCGAGTAGGACAACCACTGCGACAGCTTGTGGAAGGGCACCAGCCCCGGCGTCGGGCTGTCCCGGGCGATGAGCGGGTGGCGCCAGGTGTCTCCCAGCGCGATCCCCGCCAGCGTCAGGCGCGAGGGCCAGATGCCGCCAAAGACGGCCAGAACCTCCGACAGGATATGCGCGGCGCGGATCGAGCCGCCCGCCGCGGTTTCGCTGAAGCGGTCGAAGAGGTCTCCGGGGCGCGCCAACTCCTGACGCTCCAGCTCTTCGCCGAGCCGGTTCAGCAGAGCGGCACGGCCTTGCAGTGCCAGCAGCGGGTTGGCGGGGCCGGCCTGGAAACCTTCCGCGAGCTGGGCCGCATCGAGCCGCTTCAACGCAACCGCATCGGCGCGCAGCGGCTCCGCCGGATCGCTGG
This sequence comes from Allobosea sp., assembly GCF_051860145.1. GTDB lineage: Bacteria > Pseudomonadota > Alphaproteobacteria > Rhizobiales > Beijerinckiaceae > Allobosea. The sequence continues at coordinate 105,421 of NZ_JBHYEM010000005.1, forward strand.
AGAACAGGCCGCCCGCGAACATATCGAGCGAGGCGAGCGCAAGCCCCTCCGAGCGGCCGATCGCCTTGCCGGTGACGCCGTCGTGATAATGCCAGTCCGGCCCGGCGCCGGCATCGAGCAGGACGCTGACGACGGCAAGGTCATAAGCCGCGCGGCCACGCGCGCCGGCATCGGAAAAATGGGCGCCGAGATCGAGCACGCTCCAGCGATCGATGCCGCCGACCGTGAAATGCCGCCAGCGCGCGTGGAACGGGATGTCGAGCGTCGGATAATTGGTGCGGATCGTGTCGAGCACGTAGTCGGCGCAGGCCTCGAGCCGCTCCGGGTGAACGGTGAAATGCAGCAGCCTGCCATCATGGCCGAGCCGGAACATCTCGCGAGCCCGCTCGCGGATCGCGGCCGGCTTGAGGAGCAGGCGAACGGCCTCGGGGTCGTGGTCGGGCATGCGGGTGGCTGCTCTCAGAACTTGTCGAGGTCGCGGCCGACGGTGGCCTTCAGCGCATTGTCGCCGGGTGCGCCGTCGGGGGAGTAATAGCCCGCCGCCTTCTTTGCCTCGATCTCGACCGAGGCGTCGAGCGGGATCAGCTCGGGCGGAATGGCGACGCGCTCGCCGATCTCGATGCCGCTCTCGACCATCGCGTCATATTTCAGGTTCGACATCGACATCAGCCGGTCGATGCGGGTGACGCCGAGCCAGTGCAGCACATCGGGCATGAGCTGCTGGAAGCGGGCATCCTGGACGCCGGCGACGCATTCGGTGCGCTCGAAGTAGGTCGCGGCGGAATCGCCACCCTCCTGGCGCTTGCGGGCGTTGTAGACGAGGAATTTTGTGACCTCGCCGAGCGCCCTGCCCTCCTTGCGGTTATAGACGATGAGGCCGACGCCGCCGCTTTGCGCCTCCTTCACCGCCTCCTCGATGCCATGCACAAGATAGGGCCGGCAGGTGCAGATGTCGGAGCCGAAGACGTCGGAGCCGTTGCACTCGTCATGGACGCGGCAGGCGACCTTGCGCTTCGGGTCGGCGATCGCCGAGACCTCGCCGATGATGTAGCAGGTGATCGAGCCGATCGGCGGCAGGAAGACGCGCAGGTCCGGCCGGGTGACGAGCTCGGGATACATGCCGCCGGTCTGCTCGAACAACGTCCGGCGCAGTTCCTGCTCGCTGGTGCCGAAGCGCTCGGCAATGCCCGGCAGGTGCCAGACGGGGTCGACCGCGATCTTGGTGACGCTGATGTCGCCGGACTTGTGCAGGATGCCCTCGTCTGGCGCCAGCCGATGGCCCGCCATGGCGGCGAGGATCTCCGGCAGGTTGAGCCGGGCCTTCGTGATGGCAATGGTCGGGCGGATGTCGATGCCCTCGGCGATCAGCCGGCCGAAATCCTGGGCGACGCGGTGGCCGTAAGGGTCGAGCGAGACGATCTTGCCGGGTTGCGACCATTGCGGCTGCGGCGGGATCTCGGTGGTCGGCTGGGTATTGGTCAGGTCGGGGCGCTGCGCCGGGTTCATGGCGCGGGCCGAGATGGCGAGCGCACGATAGACCGAATAGGAGCCGCCATGGGCGCCGATGACGTTGCGGTCTCCCGGGCTCGTCGTCGAGGCGATGATCGGGCCGCGCTCGGTCGCGTCTCCGGCGCCCCAATGGATCGGGAAGCGCGAGGCGGCGCTGCCGGGTTCGGGATGCGACGTCAGGCGGATATGGGTGGTGCGGTTCTGCGAGGTCATCGCCTTGCTCGCTCTCGAATCGGAAAGGGCCCCGCGACGGCGACGTCCGGGGCCCTTGGACCGAGTAAAGTCTGAACCGGCTTTTTGCCGCCGTCAATAATACGCGCGCAGCGCGGTCAGATCGTGAAGACGTTCAGGTAACGCAGCAACGAGATGATGCCGATGATGATGACGATGATCTGGATGATGTTCTTGATCTGGGCGTCGAGCGGCAGCATCCGCACCAGATAGAGCACCAGACCGATGACCAGAATCGTGATGAGAAGCGAAATCAGCAATGACATGAGCAGTATCCCTTGGTCGCGGCCGCTCGCCGGCCCCCCGGAGGCCGTGCGCACGACGCGCTCGCGACACGAAAACCTCTGCGGACAGAACGTCGCAGGGTGGGAATAGGTTCCGGGAGCGGTGGAGGCGGCTTAGCCTCAACCACGTCATTCTCGGGCGGAGCGAAGCGCAGACCCGAGAATCCCGGGCAGGACGGGGCTCCTTCAAACCGTGCCGTTCTTCACGAGATGGTCGGGTCAAGCCCGACCATGATGCGAAGCGTCACCCCGCGATGCGGTCGAAATCCGCCACGGCGCGCGTCGCCTCGCGCAGCTGGTTGAGCAGCCTGAGACGGTTGGCGCGCAGGGCCGGATCGGGATCGTTGACCGTGACTTTGTCGAAGAAGGCGTCGACCGCCGGACGCAGCTCGGCCAGCGCCGCCATGGCACCCTCGTAATCCTCGGCGGCGACGGCTGCCTCGGCCTTCGGCGTCGCCTGCGCGAGCGCGACTGCGAGCGCCTTCTCCTCGATCAGTCCTGTCTCGGCGATCAGTTGAAGATGGACCGCGCCGGCGAAGGCACCCTCGCCGTCCTTCTTCTCCTCGGCCTTGAGGATGTTGGCGGCCCGGCGATAGCCGGCGAGCAGGTTCCTGCCGTCCTCGGTGTCGAGGAAGCGGCCGAGCGCCGCGACGCGGCGGGTGATGAGCAGGAGGTCGTCATTGCCCGACGCGCCCTCGCCCAGCACTGCGTCGACCAGGTCATGCCGCGCGCCTTGGTCGCGCAGCATGACCTTCAGGCGGTCGTGGAAGAAGGAGAGGAGGTCGAGTGCCTTCGGCTTACCCGCAGCGACAGCTTGTCTGATAAGCTCCGCTTCGTTGTCGACATTTAGTAGGCGAGCGGCCTGCATCAAAGCATCCGACGCGTCTAAGAACGATCGATCTAAGTCGCTTTTAGAAGCTTGCGAAAGAGCGGTGTTCAGTGCCGCAAAGACTTGATCAACCGCCCCCCAACGGGGAGCCGCAAGCCACGCAAACTCAAAACCATTCACCTGGTAATGGAGCCACTTCTCAAGCGGCAACCGCACCCCATTCTCAACCACCAGACGGATCAAACCCAACGCCGCGCGGCGCAGCGCATAGGGGTCCTTGCTTCCGGTCGGCTTCTCGTCGATCGCCCAGAAGCCGACCAGCGTGTCGAGCTTGTCAGCGAGCGCGACGGCGACCGAGACCGGATCGGTCGGCACGCGGTCGGAGGGGCCGAGCGGCTTGTAATGTTCCTCGATCGCGGCGGCGACCGAGGGGTTCTCGCCCTGCAGCTCCGCATACTTGCGGCCCATCAACCCCTGCAATTCGGGGAACTCGCCGACCATCTCGGTCGGCAAATCGGCCTTGGCGAGCCTGGCGGCGCGCTCGGCCAGCGCGGGATCGGCGCCGACGATCGGGGCCAGCTCCTTCGCCAGTGCCGCGATACGCTGCACGCGCTCGCCTTGCGTGCCGAGCTTGGCGTGGAAGACGACGCCGAGCCTGTCGAGCTTGGCCATGCGCTGGTCGAGCGGCTTGGCAAGGTCGAGTTCGAGCTTGTCGGCGCAGCCCCTAAGCGTGTCGAGATCGGGCAGCGGACCGCGATCGGTCTGCCAGAAATAGGCGGCGTCGGAGAGCCGCGCCCGCACGACGCGGCCATTGCCGGCGGTGATCGCCAGGCCACCATCGCTGGCCATCAGGTTCGAGACGGGGATGAAGCGATTGGCGAGTTCGCCGGAATTGGGATCGCGCAGCACGAAGCATTTCTGGTTGGCGCGGATGGTGGCGCGGATCGCCTCACCGGGAATCTCGAGGAAGCGCTCCTCGAAATCGCCTAGCAGCACGACCGGCCATTCGACGAGGCCAGCGACCTCCTCCAGCAAACCCTCGTCCTCGACCAGTTCGAGGCCGGCAGCGAAGGCGAGGTTCTTCGCGTCCGTCGCGATGATCTCCTTGCGCCGGTCGGCGTCGAGCACGACCTTGGCCTTCTCCAGCTTCGCGACATAGTCCTCGAAGCGCTTCACCGTGATCGGCTCCGGCGCATGGAAGCGGTGGCCGCGTGTGACGTTGCCCGAGGCGATACCGTCGACCTCGAAATGCACGACCTCCGGATCCTCGGTCTCGGGGCCGAAGGTGCAGAGGATGGAGTGGAGCGGGCGGACCCAGCGCAGGCTCGCGCCCGCCGCCGAGGCCTTGCCCCAGCGCATCGATTTCGGCCAGGGGAAGGCGCGGATCACCTGCGGCACGATCTCGGCGATGGCGGAAACCGTCTCCTGGCCCGGCTTCTCGATGATTGCGACATAGCTGTCGCCCTTCTTCGGATCGCTGACGATGGTGGCCTGATCGAGCGAGGCCAGCCCCGCCGCCTTGAGGAAGCCCTGGACTGCCGCCTCGGGCGCGCCGACGCGCGGGCCCTTGCGCTCCTCGCGCACGTCGCGGCCGCGCACCGGCAGCTCGGCGATGTGCAAGGTGAGCCGGCGCGGCGTGGCATAGGCCTTGGCGCCCTCATAGACGAGGCCGCGCTCGACCAGCGCGTCGGTGACGAGCTTCTTCAGGTCCTCGGCCGCCTTGCGCTGCATGCGGGCGGGAATCTCTTCCGAGAAGAGTTCGAGCAGGAGATCGGGCATCAGATCGCTCCCCCGCCCGCCGTCTTCAGCCAGGCTGCACCGCAGGCCTTGGCGAGATCGCGCACGCGCAGGATGTAGCTCTGGCGCTCGGTGACCGAGATCACGCCGCGCGCATCAAGCAGGTTGAACATGTGGCTCGCCTTGATGCACTGGTCATAGGCCGGCAGCGCCAGCTTGTGGCTGAGGTCGTTGCTGCCCTTGGCGGCCTCGCCTGCCTCGAGCAGCGCCTTGCACTCGGCCTCGGCGTCGCCGAAATGCCGGAACAGCATCTCGGTATTGGCATGCTCGAAATTATGGCGCGAGAATTCCTGCTCGGCCTGGAGGAAGACGTCGCCATAGGAGATGCGGTCCTCGCCCTCGAGCCCGTTGAAGTTGAGGTCGTAGACGTTCTCGACGCCCTGGACATACATGGCGAGGCGCTCGAGCCCATAGGTCAGCTCACCCGCCACGGGCGCGCATTCGACGCCGGCGACCTGCTGAAAGTAAGTGAACTGGCTGACCTCCATGCCGTCGCACCAGCATTCCCAGCCGAGGCCCCAGGCGCCGAGCGTCGGGCTTTCCCAGTCATCCTCGACGAAACGGACATCGTGCAAGGCGAGATCGACGCCGATGGCGCGCAGCGAGTCGAGATAGAGCTGCTGCAAATCCGGCGGCGACGGCTTCAGGATGACCTGGAACTGGTAGTAGTGCTGGAGGCGGTTCGGGTTCTCGCCATAGCGGCCGTCCTTGGGCCGGCGCGAGGGCTGGACATAGGCCGCTCTCCAAGGCCTGGGCCCGAGCGCGCGCAAGGTCGTCGCCGGATGGAAGGTGCCGGCGCCGACCTCCATGTCGTAGGGCTGCAGGATGACGCAGCCGCGCTCCGCCCAGAAGCGCTGCAAGGTCAGCAGCAATCCCTGGAACGAACGGGTCGGGTCGAGCGGATCGGACAGCGAAGCGGCGGCCAAGGAGGGGAGCCTTCCCAGATTTCGACGGATTGCCGCGTGCTTAGGAGCCATCGGCGTCGCAGGTCAAGCTTGCGGCGGTTACTGAACGGCAGCCCAGCCGCTGCGGACAGCTTTCGTTCATGATTGAAAGAATAGTGTCGGCTCAACCGCGAGGTCTGCGGCGTTCGGGGCGAGCGCTTGAGACGGGCCGGCGGTCTCGGTAGGAGCTAACCTATGCTGTCATCCCGCTTTGTCGCCGCCCTGTTCGGCGCGCTCACCCTCATGTTCGCGGCCTTCACCGTCGCCCCGGCCACGGCTGCGCCGATCGGCGCCGGCCCGGTCCAGGCGACCCAGGCCAGTGCGGCCGACCTGGTCCAGCAGGCCCAGTATTACGGCCCGCGCCGCTACTACGGCCCACGTCGCTATTACGGCCGCCCGGTCTATCGTCCGCGCTGCTTCTACAGCAACCGCCGTGTCTGGAACGGCTATCGCTGGGTGGTCCGCTCGGTCCGCGTCTGCCGCTGAGCGCGGCTTGAATTGCGGCCGCCAGATGGCGGCCGAATGAAGGATGGCTGAACGGCGCGGTTTCGCGCCGTTCAGTTTTTGGGGGCTAGCATTTCCTTCGATGGCGTTGGAGCCGCGCGGCATGGCTGCCGGCGCCAGGCAGATGAGAGGAAAAGAGCCATGCTTCGCAAAGTACTTCTTGGAGTCGCGGCGGCCGCGACGCTCGGGACCGCCGCCATGACCAGCGCCCCGGCTTCGGCCCAGGCGGTCACCTTCAGCTTCGGCTCGCCGGGCTACGGTTACGGCTATCGTCCGGTGCAGTACGGCCCGCGCTGGGGCTATGGCGGCGGCTATTACGGCCGCCCCTATTACGGCTATGGCGGCGGCTATTATGGCCGGCCCTATTACGGCCCGCGCTGCTTCTTCCGGCCCGTCCGCTACTGGGATGGCTGGGGCTGGGTCGTGCAGCAGCGCCGCATCTGCCGCTGATCGCAGACGCTACGGCAACAATGCCCTGCCGCGATGAACCGCTTCGCTGAGTTCGGTGAAGCGGCCATCGGGCCCATTGAGCACGAAAGCCGGCAGCAGCGCTGCCGGCTTTCTGCTGTTGAGCTCGGCCGTCACGATGACGCGGATCGCAGGCCGGTCCGCAGAGGCGTGAACCGGCCGGATGACCGCGCCGCCGAAGCCGGTCGCAAGCCCGGCGAGGATCGCGGGCAAGGCCTCGGCGCGATGAATGACGGCGACCTGACCGCCCGGCTTCAGCAAGCGGCGCGCCGCCTTCAGCCAGGCGTCGAGCGGCCCGTCGGCGACATGGGCCGCGCGGCGGTTCGCGACCGGGGACGCCTTCACAGCTTCACCAGCGAAGAAGGGCGGGTTCATCGCGACGCAGGCGAAGCTCGCCGATGCGAGGCCCGCTTGCGCCAGCGCGCCGACATCGGCCGTGACGACGCGGGCCCTGTCTTCGAGGCGGTTCAGGACGATGTTCTCGCCGGCCAGCGCCGCAAGCCCCGGATGGCGCTCGATCAAGGTCACCGCCAGAGCTGGCCGCAGCATGGCCGCGGCCAGGCCGACAGTGCCGACGCCGGCGCCGAAATCAGCCAGCGGCCCGGCGTCCAAATCCGGCAGCCCGGCGGCGAGCAGGATGGCGTCCGAGCCGGCGCGGTGGCCCTTTCCGGGTTGGCGCAGGGTCAGCCGGCCATCGAGCAGCCTGTCCTCGACGATCGCGCCGAGCGCCGTTTCCGCGTCACTCATCGCGCAGTTCGGCGCCGAACCCGGCTTCGGTCAGGAGCGCGCGCGCCCGTCTGCGATCGGCCTCGCGGACGAGCAGGCGTCGCTGGAAGGCGCCGGTCATGCCTTCGAGCGCGCTCATATGCTGATCGGTGATCAGGCAGTCGAGATCGGCGGAGGCCAGCAGCGCCTCGATGGCGCCGAGCAGGACGAGATCGTTGCTGCGGACGAGTTCATGCATGCCGACATGGAGACGGAGCGAACGCCCGCGCGCAAGCTGATTTTCCGCAACGGAACGCGCGCTGCGGCGTCAAAGGCCAATTGCGGGGGCTGGTCACGCATGCGACGGTTGTGGCAATGCAGCAAAGCTGAAACCGGCCGGAGTGAGCAGCGTGGGCGTGGTCGTACCGTTCGAGGACAAGGAAGAGGCCAGCATCGATCGGCTCGTCGGCCTGACACGCACCGACATGGGCCGCGTCAATGCGATGATCCTGTCGCGCACCGGCTCCGACGTGACCATGATCCCCGAGGTCGCCAACCACCTGATCTCGTCGGGCGGCAAGCGGCTGCGGCCGATGCTGACGCTGGCGACGGCGGCGCTCTGCGACTATCGCGGCGAGGGCCATGTCAAGCTCGCGGCCTCGGTCGAGTTCATGCATACCGCGACGCTGCTGCATGACGACGTGGTCGACGAGAGCGACATGCGGCGCGGCAAGCTCGCCGCCCGCATGCTCTGGGGCAACGAGGCGAGCGTGCTGGTCGGCGATTTCCTGCTCGGCCAGGCCTTCAAGATGATGGTCGAGGTCGGCTCGCTGCGCGCGCTCGACATCCTGTCCACCGCCGCGGCCGTGATCGCCGAGGGCGAGGTGATGCAGCTCGCCGCCGCGAAGAACACCGCGACGACCGAGGACGAATATCTCGCCGTCATTCGCGGCAAGACCGCCGAGCTCTTCGCCGCCGCCTGCGAGGTCGGACCGGTGATTGCCGACTCCTCGAAGGCCGACGCCGCCGCCTGCCGCAGCTACGGCCTCAATCTCGGCATCGCCTTCCAGCTCATCGACGACGCGCTCGACTATGGCGGCGTCGCCAACAAGCTCGGCAAGAATACCGGCGACGATTTTCGCGAGGGCAAGATCACCTTGCCCGTCGTGCTGTCATTCCGGCGCGGCGACGAGGGCGAGCGCGCCTTCTGGAAACGGACCCTGCAGGACGGCGACATCCGGGACGGCGATCTCGAAGAGGCGCAGGCGATCATGCGCCGACACCGGGCGCTCGACGACACAATCGAGCGCGCGCAGCACTATGCCAAGATGGCCAAGGACGCGCTCGGCCTGTTCCCGAACTCGGCGATGAAGCAGGCGCTAAACGAGGCCGTCGATTTCTGCGTCGCGCGGGCGCATTGAGCTCCGTCAGCGCTGCTCCGCTGCAATCCGAAGACCCAGCGCCAGCAGGAGCCCGCCGGTCAGCGCCTCGATGACGCGCCGGATCTGCGAACGTCGTAGCACGTCGCCGGCCTTGGCGACGACGAGCGCGTAGGCCGACAGCCAGATGAAGGTCATCGCCACGAAGACCAGGCCGAGCAGGAACAGGGCCGCGAAATTCTCAGCTCCCCCCGTTGCGAACTGCGGCAGGAGGCTGCCGAAGAAGACCGCCATCTTCGGGTTCCCAAGATTGCTGACCAATCCCTGCCGAAAGGCGGCGGCAGGCCCCAGCCGACGGGCCGGGCTGGCATTCTCTGCTGTCGGCAGCGCTGGTGCCTGCCGGCGGAACGCTTCGCGCAACGCCTGCACGCCGAGATAGATGAGATAGGCCGCGCCGGCATACTGGATCGCACGGAAGATCGGCTCGCTGGCGACCAGCAACGCGACCAGACCGAGGCTCGTCGCCAGCGCCCAGACCATCTGCCCGACCGCGACGCCCAAGGCCGTCAACACCCCGCCGCGGCGACCACCAAACAGCGTATTGCGGATCGTCAAAGCTGTATCTGGGCCAGGCGTGACGAGCACCAGCAGCGCTACGCCGATGAAAGCGAGAAACGAGGCCAGCGTCATGACGAGTCCTCCCGGCTGAACCGCGGCTCTCATCTCAGCACAGTCGGCTTCACCCACCAACCGGGCTGGGCGCGGGTCAGTCCCCGCGCCGCCGCCGCACTCCGCCGGCAATCGTCGAACAGCCCGAAACAGGTCGCTCCTGAGCCCGACATGCGCGCGAGACGGCAACCGGGCGCAGCTCGCAGCATGTCCAGGACTTCGGCGATCTGAGGCGCGATCGCGATCGCCGGCCTTTCGAGGTCGTTCCGCCCTTCGCTCAGATCCGCGATCAGCTCCGCCGCCGTGCCGGACCGCGGCGCAGACTTCCTTGAAGGCGAGACATCCTGACCCGGCGCGAGGCCCAGCTTCCTGAACACCGCCGCCGTCTCGACCGCGACGCCCGGGTTGACCAGCACGGCGAAGAGCTGCGGCAGGCGCAAGGGCGGCCCGAGCCGCTCGCCGATGCCGGCCATCATCCGCGCCCGCGATTCGAGGCAGACCGGGACATCGGCCCCGACCTTCACGGCGGCGCGCTGCAGTTCCGGAGCGTCGGCCGCAAGCCCGTTCAGGCGCGCCAATAGGCGCAGAGCGGCTGCCGCATCGGCCGAGCCGCCGCCGATGCCGGAGGCGACCGGCAGGCGCTTGACGAGATGGAAGCGCCCGGCATGCAGGCCGGGCACCTCCGCGGCGAGCGCACGGGCGGCCCGCAGCACCAGGTTGCCCTCGTCCGCGACCAGGCCTTCGCCTTGCGGTCCGCCGATCGTCAGCGCGCAGGACGGCCCGGGCTCCAGGCTGAGCATGTCCGCGACACCGGCGAAGGCGACGAGGCTTTCCAGTTCATGATAGCCGTCGGCGCGCCGGCCAAGGACCTTCAGGGTGAGGTTGACCTTGGCGCGGGCGCGGGTCGCGAGCGAAGCGGGCACGCGTCGTCAGCCCGCGAAATCACGAAGCATCGCTCAGCCGCCATCCGCCTTGGGTTCGGCAGCCCTGGGGTCGGTGGCATTGGCCGAGGGCGGCTCCTCCAGCCCCTTCTCGATCTTCTTCTTGATCTTGACCAGGTCTTCCGGCTCCGGATTGAGATCGCGGGCCGCGTTCCACTGGAAGGTCGCTTCGAGCCTGCGGCCGACGCGCCAATAGACGTCGCCGAGATGATCATTGATCACCGGGTCGGAGGGGCGCAGCTCGATGGCGCGCTCGAGCTCGCGCACCGATTCGGTGTAGCGGCCGAGGCGGTAGAAGGCCCAGCCGAGCGAATCGGTGATGTAGCCGTCGCGCGGACGCAGCTCGACGGCGCGGCGCAGCATGCCGAGCGCCTCGTCGAGCTTGAGATGCTGGTCGACCAGCGAATAGCCGAGATAGTTCAGCACCAGCGCCCGCTCGCGCCCGAGCGCCTCGGGCATCAGCTCCAGCGCCTTGCGCAGATCCTCCTCGGCCTCGGGCCAGCGCTTGGTGCGCTCGCGGGCGATGCCGCGGAAATAGAACAGGTCCCAATTGGCGCGGCCCGGCGAGGCGATCTTCGAGATCGCCTTGTCATAGGCATCGGACGCCTCCGCGAAGCGCTTGCGCGAGCGATAGACATTGCCGAGCGCGGAGAGCGCATCGACATCGTCCGGCCGGGCGACGATCAAGGTCTCCAGATGCTTGACCGCCTCGTCCGACTTGCCGAGCGCCTCCAGCGCCAGGCCGGCCTGGATCTCGGCATTGGGCTGCAGCGGCGAGCCGGCCGGCATGCGGCCATAGACCGCCACGGCATCCTCGAGCTGCTTGGCACGCTCGAGGATATCGCCCAGCGTCAGGATCGCGAGATCGTGGCTGGGATCGAGATAGATCGCGAGCCTGAGATAGAGCAGCGCCGCCGCTTCGTCGCCCTGCCGGTTGCCGGCGCTGGCGAGGCCGTAGAGAACCTCGGCCGCACCTTGCTGGGGCGACGCGACCGTGCGCGCCAGCGGCTCCTTGGCCGCGATGCGCGCCAGGCCGTCGCGAACGATCGGATGGTTCGGCAGCAGCCGGTCGAAAGCGCCATAGGTCGCCGCCGCGCCGTCGAAATCGCCCGAGCGCGCCTGGAAGCGGCCCCAGAGGTCGACCAGCCTCAGCGTCGTCTTCTCGGCCTCGTAGGCCGCCTTGAGCCGGCGCTCGGCATCCGCCTTGCGGCCGGCGAGATCAAGGATCAGCCCGGCATGGTAATCGCGGAAAAGATTGTAGGAGGCCTCGCCCTTGAGCCGCTCCAGCGTCTCGATGGCGCGGTTGGTCTGCCCCGAGCCGGCATAGGACCAGGCGGAGAGCAAGGTCGCCGTGATGTCGGCCGCCCTGCCCCGCCCGCCACGCTGCAGATGGTTGCGCGCCGTCTGATAGCTCTTCTGCTTGATCGCGCGGATGCCGATCGCGAGCTGCGCCAGACCGTTGGTCGGGTCGCGCTGGATCAGCCTCTGGGCGGCGCGGAAGGCGTCGTCCATCGAGCCGTCGGCCAGGAAGGCGACGAAGCCGCGCTCGAGCAGGTCATTGTTCTTCGGATCGCCCTTGATGGCCTCGCGCAAATAGACCGAGGCCGCGCCCAGGTCGCGGCCGGCGCCGGCGACGATCGCCGCGAGATAATTGCCCTCGAGACTGTCGGCAGGCTCGAGCGGCTCGGTCGTACGGGTCTGGGCGGTTGCCTGCGTCGTTGCCTGGGCGGCGGCACCGGCGTGGAGAGCGACAAGCAGCGCCACAGCCAGCGTCGCACCGGCCCCACGGCCATTCATTCGAAACGTCACGACTGCTATTCTCCCTCGGTCCGCCGCCTCTGGCGCAGGGGCTGGGTCTTCAGCGCGACCGTGACCGCTTCGCATATGCGTTCAAGATGGCCGTTTCCGGGCGTGGCGGCAAGCGGCGCGCAAGGCGGCAGATCGCCTCCGTAGCAAGGATGCAACACGCGGCGCAAACACTACCGGCAAAGCGCAAATGCGAAGACATTGTGCTACTAAACGTCAAGTTTTCGCTGTTATTGTGCGAATGTTCGCATCTGTCGCGACGATTCGTTCAGGATCATTCCAATGAAAAAGATCGTTCTATCAGTTGCCGCCATCGCTTTGCTTGCCGGCTTCGCCGCCGGTTGCGCCCAGCCCGAGAAGCCGGCCCCGTCCGTCATCCGCAAGGGCTGAGACACCTCCCATTGCCGAAGAACAGAAAGGCCGCGCCCCTTGGGCGCGGCCTTTTCCTTTGGGCGGCCGAGCTCCCCACCGCCTCACATGTTCGAATAGCCGGGACCGCCACCGCCCTCCGGAACCGTCCAGTTGATGTTCTGGGCCGGGTCCTTGATGTCGCAGGTCTTGCAGTGGACGCAGTTCTGCGCGTTGATCACGAAGCGCGGCTCGGTCCTGGCGTCGGCATCCTTGTAGACGATCTCGTAAACGCCCGCCGGACAGTAAAGCCGCGCAGGTTCACCATAAAGCGGCAGGTTCTTCTCCACCGGAATCGACGGATCCTTCAGCTTCAGATGCGACGGCTGGTCTTCCTCGTGATTGGTCGAGGACAGGAAGACGGAGGAGAGCTTGTCGAAGGAGAGCTTGCCGTCGGGCTTCGGATAGACGATCGGCTTGACCTCGGCGAGCGGCTTCAGCGTCGCGTAGTCCGGCTTGCCGTGCTTGAGCGTGCCGAAGGGCGACCAGCCGAAGAGCTGGTTCAGCCACATGTCGATGCCACCCAGCACGACGCCGCCGACCGTTCCCAGCTTCGACCAGAGCGGCTTGACGTTGCGCACCCGCTTCAGGTCGCGGCCGATCTCGGAGGAGCGCCAGCTCTCCTCGATGCCTGTGACCTCGTCATGGGCGCGCCCGGCGGCCAGAGCCGGCACGAGATGCTCGGCCGCCATCATGCCGGACAGGATGGCGTTGTGGCTGCCCTTGATGCGCGGGACGTTGACGAAGCCGGCCGAGCAGCCGATCAGCGCGCCGCCCGGGAAGGTCAGCTTCGGCACCGACTGCCAGCCACCTTCGGTGATGGCGCGCGAGCCGTATGACAGCCGCTTGCCGCCCTCGAACACGTCGCGGATCATCGGATGCGTCTTGAAGCGCTGGAACTCGTCGAAGGGCGAGAGCGTCGGGTTCTCGTAGTTGAGATGCACGACGAAGCCGACCGTGACGAGATTGTCGTCGAAATGATAGAGGAAGGAGCCGCCGCCGGTGCGGTTGTCCAGCGGCCAGCCGAAGGAGTGCTGGACCCTGCCCTTCTGGAATTTCTCCGGCTTGACCTGCCAGATCTCCTTGATGCCGATGCCGTATTTCTGCGGATCGCGGCCCTCGTCGAGGCCGAAGCGGTTGATCGCGATCTTGGAGAGCGAGCCGCGCGCGCCCTCGCCGAGCAGCGTGTAGCGGCCGCGCAGTTCCATGCCGCGCGTGAAGCGGTCGGAGACCGAGCCGTCCTTGGCGATGCCCATGTCGCCAGTGGCGACGCCGGTGACGGTGCCGTTCTCGTCGAAGAGCAGTTCGGCCGCGGCGAAACCGGGATAGATCTCGACGCCGAGCGCCTCGGCGCGGCCCGCGAGATAGCGCGCCACCAGGCCAAGCGAGCCGACGAAGTTGCCGTGATTGTCCATCAGCTTCGGCATGCCGAAATTCGGCAAGCGCACGCCGTTCGGTTCGGTCAGGTAATAGAAGACGTCCTCGCTGACCTGCGTCGTCAGAGGCCGAGCGTCGTCCTCGCGCCAGTCGGGCAGGAGCTTGTCGAGGCCGATGGGATCGATCACCGCGCCCGACAGGATATGGGCGCCGACCTCGGCTCCCTTCTCGACCACGACGACCGAGACGTTCTCGTCGAGCTGCTTGAGACGAATCGCGGCCGCAAGCCCCGCCGGTCCGGCGCCGACGATGACGACGTCATAGTCCATGCTCTCGCGCGGGGTGCTTTGCGCTTCCTCGAGATCCATCCTGTCCTCCGCACAGCCTCGCCTGGCTCGACCATAGATAGTTTACATATGAACTATTATGCTCGCCGGCTCAAGTCGAGCCGAACCCAGATTGGAAACCCTCTATCCGGGGGCACGTTCCAATTTGCAACCGTGATTGGTGGGGAGGAGCGATTGTGCCTGGATGATCAGCACTGCGCCCCAGGAGTCGATATGTCGGTGAAAGACCCCCGCGGTACGGAAACCCGATCAGGGGTCGAGCTTGATGTCCGCCGATTTCACGATCTCGCCCCAGCTGGCGAAATCCGCGCGGATATAGGCGGCAAAGGCGGCCCGATCGAGCGTTGAGATCAAGCCGCCCTGCCCTTCGAGCGTCTGTCTCACCGACGATGCCGTCAGCGCCTCCTTGAGGGCGCCATGGAGCCGGTCGAGACGCTCCTCTTGCGTCGCTTTCGGCGCGAGCAGGCCGTACCAGGTCTCGGAAACGACTGCGAAGCCGGCTTCCCGCATGGTCGGCAACGCCGGCAGGATGGCGAGCCGCCGTTCCGCCGTCACCGCGAGCGCCTTCAACGCGCCGCTCTGGATCTGCGGGAGGAAGGCCGGCGCATCGGCGAGCATGAACTGGATGCGCCCGCCGAGCAGGTCGGCCAGCGCCGGCGCCGCACCACGGTAAGGCAGATGCGTGACCTGCACGCCGGCCCGAAGCCGGAACAACTCGCCGGCGAGATGAAGCGAGGAGCCGACACCGGCCGAACCATAGATCAGGTCGCCGGGCTTGGCCCTGGCGCGCGCGACCAGCTCGGTGACGCTGTCGACCTTGAGATCCGGCGAGATCACCAGAATCTGGGGCGTGGTCATGGCAAGGCCGACCGGCACGAGATCGCGCAGCGGGTCGTATTTCAGCTTGGGCATGATATGCGGCAGAATCGTCATCGCGCCGGTGCTGATCATGCCGATGACATGGCCGTCCGGCTCAGCCGCCGCGACCGCTGCGGCACCGATCGTGCCGCCGGCGCCGGCGCGGTTGTCGATGACGATCGGCTGGCCGAGCCGCTTCTCCATCTCCTCCTTGACCACCCGAGCGGTCAGGTCCGCTGGTCCGCCGGCCGGAAACGGAACGACCATGCTGATGGTCCGGCTCGGGTAACCCGTCTGGGCAAGGGCCGGACGAGCCAGCACGGCGCTGGCCGCGAGCGCGACGAATCCACGACGATCGATCATCAGGCACTCCTCCCAGAGCTTTTGACGGCCGTTCCGGGCGAGCTGGCATGTCGCATGACAGCCCGGCCTGCCTTCGGCCTATTATTTGAAAGACTAGTTGAATGACCTATATAAAATCGCCCGCTGCCTGTCCAGCCAACCGCGCGGCAGGGTTCGCAGCGCGGCACGGTCGCGATCGGCTGCGAAGATGTGCTAGGTTGGCGTCATGATCCCCGCCGCCACCGATCCCGCCGAACTTGCCGCCTGGTATGCCGAGATGGGCGTGACCGAGGCGCTCGACGAGACGCCGCACGACCATTTCACCGAGCCGGCAGCGGCGCAGCCGGCCCCGCGACGGCTGCCGCCACGCACTGAGACGCCTGCCGCCGCGCGCGCGCTTCCGGCAGCCGTGGCGGCGCCCGACGAAGCGGCCCAGAGCGCGCGTGCGCTCGCCCAGCAAGCGACGACGCTCGATGAGCTCAAGGCGGCGCTCGCGGGCTTCGAGGGTTGCGCGCTCAAGGCGACGGCCAAGAATCTCGTCTTCGCCGACGGCAACCCGGAGGGCCGGGTGATGCTGGTGGGCGAAGCGCCGGGCGCGGACGAGGACCGGCTCGGGCTGCCCTTCGTCGGCCGATCGGGCCAATTGCTCGACCTGATGCTCGCGGCGATCGGGCTCAACCGCCAGGAACATGTCTATATCGCCAATCTCCTGCCCTGGCGGCCGCCCGGCAACCGCACGCCAACGCCGCAGGAGGTCGCGATCTGCCTGCCGTTCATCCAGCGCCAGATCGAGCTCGCCGATCCCGACATCCTGGTCTGCGTCGGAAAGCCGTCGGCCATGGGCCTTCTCGGCGTGACCGGCATCATGGCCACGCGCGGCCGCTGGATGGAGTATGACACCGGCAAGCGCCGGGTTCCGGCCATGCCCATCCTCCATCCCGCCTATCTGCTCCGGAAACCGCTCGACAAGCGCCTGACCTGGCGCGACCTGCGCGCACTCAAGGCCGCGCTCGACAAGCTGGGCTGAGCCGGCGTCCTGCGACAATGCGGACGGGCCGCTGCGACATTGCGGCTCCGGAATCGGGCGCGGGATTTGACTAACCTCGCCTCCGGCGACGAAGCTGTCCGGGCAGAGTCGTTTCAAGCCGCTCGCGCGGCGAAGCCGGCCGGGGCCTTGCGATGGAAATCGACGCTTTTCTGCTCTCCCGAATCCAGTTTGCCTTCACGATCTCCTTCCACATCGTCTTTCCCGCCTTCACGATCGGGCTTTCGGCCTATATCGCGACGCTGCTCGGGCTCTGGCTGAAGACGGGGGACGAGAAATTCCATCTTCTGGCGCGGTTCTGGACCAAGATCTTCGCGGTCTCCTTCGCCATGGGCGTGGTCTCCGGCATCGTGCTGTCCTACCAGTTCGGCACGAACTGGAGCCGCTTCTCGGTGGCGGTCGGCAATGTGCTCGGCCCGCTGATCGGCTATGAGGTGCTGAGCGCCTTCTTCCTCGAGGCGTCCTTCCTCGGCGTGCTGCTCTTCGGCTGGAAGCGGGTGCCGCCCTGGCTGCATTTCCTCTCGGCAGTGATCGTCGCCGGCGGCACCGCGCTGTCGGGCTTCTGGATCCTGTCGGCCAATAGCTGGATGCAGTACCCGACCGGGCACGAGATGCGCGACGGCATCGCCTATCCCGTCGACTGGATGAAGATCGTCTTCAGCCCGACCTTCCCCATGCGCTTCATGCACATGATGACCGCGGCCTATCTGACCACCGCCTTCGTGGTGCTGGCGACCGGCGCGCGCCACCTGGTGGCCGGCAAGAACATCGAGCCGGCCAAGACGATGGTGCGGATGGCGATCCTGATGATCGCGCTGACCGCGCCGCTGCAGGCGGTGATCGGCCACCGACATGGCGAGGACACGGCGAAGTACCAGCCGGCCAAGCTTGCCGCGATCGAGGCGCATTGGGATTCCTCGAAGCCCGGCGCGCTCGTGCTCTTCGCCTGGCCGGACGAGGTCGCCGGCGTCAACCGCTTCGAGATCGCGATCCCGGGCCTCGCCAGCCTCGTCACCCATGGCAGCATGGATGCGCTGTTCCCCGGACTGAACGATTTCGCGGTCGAGGACCGGCCACCGGTCAAGATCCCGTTCTTCGCCTTCCGGCTGATGGTCGGCATCGGCTTCCTGATGATCGGCTTCGGCTGGCTCGGCGCCTGGCTGTGGCAGCGCGGCAAGGTCTTCGAAGCACGGCGCTGGCTCTGGGTGGCGCAATACACCTGGCCCGCCGGCTTCGTCGCGATCCTGGCCGGCTGGTTCGTGACCGAGGTCGGCCGCCAGCCCTGGATCGCCACCGGCGTGCTGCGCTCCAAGGATGCGATCTCGCCGGTGACGACGACGCAGGTCGCGATCTCGCTGGCCCTGTTCTTCTGCGTCTATTCCGTCGTGTTCACCGCGGGAATCCTGCTGATGAACCGGCTGATCGACAAGGGGCCGGACGCCTCGATCACCAAGGACCCGCCGGAGCAACCCTCGAAACGCACGCTCAAGGCGACGCAGGAGCAAGCCTCCGAGATCTTCGGCGACGGGCACCCCGGCGACGACAAGATCCAGCCCGCAACCTGAGGGAGAACAGCGATGGAATCATATCTCCCCGTGATCTGGGCCGTACTGATCGGCACCGCCGTGATGCTCTATGTCGTGCTCGACGGTTTCGACCTCGGCATCGCCATCCTGTTCCCGACCACCTCGGACGAGGGCGAGCGCGACCAGATGATGAATTCGGTCGCGCCGTTCTGGGACGGCAACGAGACCTGGCTGGTGCTCGGCGGCGGCGGCCTGCTCGTGGCCTTCCCGGCCGCCTACGGGATCATCATGCCCGCCTTCTACCTGCCGGTGACGCTGCTGCTGCTGGCGCTGATCTTCCGCGGCGTCGCCTTCGAGTTCCGCTGGGTCGCCAAGCCGCATCACGGCAAATGGGATCTCGCCTTCTGGCTGGGCTCGACCGTCGCCGCATTCTCGCAAGGGCTCATCCTCGGCGGGCTGATCCAGGGCATCACGGTGAGCAACCGGGAGTTCGCCGGCGGCCCGCTCGACTGGCTGACGCCGTTCTCGGTGATGTGCGGCGTCGGCGTCGTCGTCGGCTACGCTCTGCTCGGCGCGACCTGGCTCGTCTACAAGACGGAAGGGCCGGTCGCGGAGCGGGCGCGCAAACAGGCGAAATGGCTGCTGCTCGGGCTGATGGCCTTCGCCGTCATCGTCTCGCTCTGGACGCCCTATGCGCATCCGCGCATCGCCGAGCGCTGGTTCACGCCGTCCAACCTGCTCCTGCTCTGGCCCTTCCCGGTCTTGACGGCCTTCTGCGGCTACATGGTCTGGAAGCGCCTGCACGGGCAGCACGAATTCACGCCCTTCGCTTTCACGATCGCGATCTTCCTGCTCTGCTTCCTCGGGCTGGCGATCTCGAACTACCCCTATCTGGTGCCGCCCGACCTGACGATCTGGGACGTGGCCGCGGCGCCGTCCTCGCATGTCTTCGTGCTGATCGGGGTCTGCTTCCTGCTGCCGATGATCCTGTTCTACACCGCCTTCGTCTACTGGACCTTCCGCGGCAAGGTGAAGGCCGATAGCGGCTACCATTGAGGAAACGGGAACCACCCGCGCGCCTACCGGTTGACGAACCGCTTGAGTTCCGGGCCTCTCTCGATGAGATTGCTCGGGACGAGACAGGGGCTACGCCATGCGTTGGGAAGATTATCGCCAGTCCGAGAATCTCGAAGACAGGCGCAATGGCGGCGGCGGCTTCGCCGGCCTGCCGGGCGGGCGCGGCGGGGTCGGCATCGGCACCATGGTCGTGCTCGGCCTCCTCGGCTGGGCGCTCGGCATCGACCCGCGCCTGCTGATCGGCGGCGCCGAAATGATCGGCGGCATCGGTGGGCGCGGCGCCCCGACCCAGACCAGCCGCCCCTCCTCCGGCCCGCCGCAGGACGAGATGGGCCGCTTCGTCTCGGCCGTGCTGGCGCAGAACGAGGACGTCTGGACCAAGCTCCTGCCGCAGCAGGCGAACCGTCGCTACGAGGCGCCACGGCTCGTGCTGTTCTCGCGGATCGACCGCTCGGGCTGCGGCACCGCGCAAGCGGCGATGGGGCCGTTCTATTGCCCGGAAGACAAGAAGGTCTATCTCGACCTCTCCTTCTTCCAGGAGATGCAGCGCAAGCTCGGCGGCGGCGGCGACTTCGCCTATGCCTATGTCATCGGCCACGAGATCGGCCACCATATCCAGAACCTGCTCGGCATCCTGCCCAAGGTGAACCAGCTCCGCCCCCGGCTCTCCGAGCGCGACAACAATGCGCTCTCGGTGCGCGTCGAGCTGCAGGCCGACTGCTTCGCCGGCGTCTGGGCCCATAACGTCCAGGCGATGGGCCGCATCGACCAGAGCGACCTCGAGGAAGCATTGCGTGCGGCTTCCGCCATCGGCGACGACCGGCTTCAGGAGGCCTCGCAAGGGGTCGCCGTGCCCGATTCCTTCACCCACGGCTCGTCGGCGCAGCGGACGCGCTGGTTCACCACCGGCCTGAAATCGGGCTCGATGCAGAGCTGCGACACGTTCAAGACGAACCAGCTCTGAACCTCAGGGCGCGGCGCGCTCCCGGCGGGCGCCGAGGCGGCGGGGCGGGACGTTCAGCCGCCCCGACAGGACCTGGCCCTTGGGGGCGATGAGCCCGGCCCGCAGCCGACGCGCCCCGAACGACAAGGCGGCACGCTCCCGAAGCGAGGCGGCGACGCCGCGCAACGGCATCAGCGCCGGGAGCTCCGGCGAAAGCAGCAGGTGGCGCTCAATCGCCTGCGTCCAGTTCAGTTGCGGCACGTCGCCGGCGCTCAGCAGGAGCAGCCACTCGCCCCGGGCCTGGGCCGCACCCAGATGCCAGCCTTCGGCCGCCCCGGCGTGCAGATAGGTCGCGCCCGTGACGTCGGCGAGGCGCTCGATATCGCTTCCGTTACCGGCGTCCACGACCACGGCATGGCCGAGAAAGCCGTCGGCGACCGCTGGGATCAGCACCGAGAAGGTCGCGGCGAGCGCGCTGGCCGGGCCATCGGCCCTGATGACGGCGGTGAGCATGTCCGAATGCTTATGACGCAGCGCAACATGTCGCAATCCTGTCACTTGCAATCTGTTCCCTATATGTTCACATTGACCGTCACGGAAACGCCGATTCTCCGGCTCTTTTTCAGAACGGTTCAGCGCCATGCGCCAAGCCAGACCTTCCGCCCGGCCGATCGCGGCCCAGCCGCTGAAGCGGCATGATGGCGAGCCGCTGTCGGTTTCGGCGCGCGTGGCGCCGCTGGAGCCGCTCGCCCATGCCGGCCACCGCATCGATCCGGAGCGGCGGCGCGGACGCGGCGCGACGATCAATCCGGGCGGGCGCTACGAGGCGGAGCAGCGCGTCAGCGAGGACGATGGCTGGGGCTCGCTCGGCGAGCTGCCGGCGTTCAGGACCGAGGTCGCGATCGAGAAGCCGCGCACGATCATTACGCGCAATGATTCCCCTGATATTTCCTTCGACCGCTCGATCAATCCCTATCGCGGCTGCGAGCATGGCTGCGTCTACTGTTTCGCGCGGCCGAGCCACGCCTATCTCGGCCTGTCGCCGGGGCTCGATTTCGAGAGCAAGCTGACAGCGAAGCCCGACGCCGCGCTTCTGCTCGAAAAGGAGCTTTCCGCCTCGTCCTACCAGCCGCGCACCATCGCGATCGGCACCAATACCGACGCCTATCAGCCGATCGAGAAGAAGCTGCGCATCATGCGCTCGATCCTCGAGGTGCTGGCGAGGTTCAACCATCCGGTCGGCATCGTCACCAAATCGGCACTGGTGCAGCGCGACATCGACATCCTGGCGCCGATGGCGGCGCAGGGCCTCGCCAAGGTCGCGATCTCGCTGACCACGCTCGATCCGAAACTGGCGCGTGGCATGGAGCCGCGTGCAGCCGCGCCGGGCAAGCGGCTGGAAACGATCCGCAGGCTCTCGGAAGCCGGCATCCCGGTGACGGTGCTCGTCGCGCCGATCATTCCGGCGATCAACGAGCAGGAGATCGAGCGCATCCTGGACGCTGCCAAGGCCGCTGGCGCGCGCGAGGCCGGCTATGTCCTGCTGCGCCTGCCGCTCGAGGTGAAGGACCTGGTGCAGGACTGGCTGCTGACCCATCACCCCGACAAGCTGCGCCATGTCGTCTCGCTGATCCGCTCGACGCGCGGCGGCAAGGATTACGATTCGGCCTGGGGCCAGCGCCAGGTCGGCTCCGGCCCCTATGCCTGGATGATCGGCCGGCGTTTCGAGATGGCGGCCGAACGCCTCGGCTTCAACGCGAACCGCCTGAGGCTGCGGAGCGATCTCTTCGTCAAGCCGGAGAAGGAGAAGGCGCAGCTCAGCCTGTTCTGACGCCGCCGCCTTCGCCCATGGCGGCACCGATCCGGCTGCCGCGCGTTTCCGCCGTAAGAGGCGGAGGCCGGCATGGACGATTTCACAAGCGAGACGATCGAGACGGGAGAAGCCGCGATCTTCCTGCGCAGAGGAGGTTCCGGGCCGCCGCTCCTGCTGCTCCACGGCTTTCCGCAGACGCATCTGATGTGGCGGGACATCGCGCCGCTGCTGGCGCAGGATTTCACCGTCGTCTGCGCCGATCTGCGCGGTTACGGGCGCAGCTCCTGCCCGCCCTCGGCCGCAGACCACGCGCCCTACAGCAAGCGCACGCTTGCGGCCGACATGGTCGCGGTCATGGGGCGGCTGGGCTTTCCCCGCTTCAGCGTGGCGGGACATGACCGCGGCGGCCGCGTCGCCTACCGGATGGCGCTCGATCATGCCGAGCGCATCGCGAGGCTCGCGGTGCTCGACATCGTGCCGACCATCGAGGCCTGGGACCGCGCCGACGCACGCTTCGCGCTCGGCTTCTGGCCCTGGACATTGCTCGGCCAGCCTGCGCCCCTGCCCGAGCGGCTGCTCGCGGCTGCGCCCGAGGCGATCATCGATAGCGCCCTGGACGGCTGGGGAACGCCTGCCGCGACCTTTCCGGCCTCGGTCCGGGAAGCCTATCTCGAGGTTCTTCGCGACCCGCGCCACATCCATGCGATCTGCGAGGAATACAGGGCGGCCGCCGGCATCGACCGCGACCATGACGCGGACGACCGGGAAAACGGGCGGCGCATCGCCTGCCCCGTCCTCGCCTTGTGGAGCGCGCGGGGCGCATTGGCGCAATGGTATGCAGCGGACGGCGGGCCGCTCGCGATCTGGCGTCGCTGGGCCGAGACGGCCGCCGGCGAAGGCGTGCAGGGCGGGCATTTCTTTCCAGAGGAACATCCGGAAGCCACGGCCCGGGCCTTGCGAGCATTCTTGATGGGCACGGCCTGAACTGTGGATGCGGCAAGGCGACCGGCAGACCGCGAGGCCGCGATCTGGCATAGCGGGGCTATGACCGCCGATTTCAGCCGCGAGCAGGCAGCGATGACCGCCGGGCACGCCCTTGTCGCCGGCGTCGACGAGGTCGGCCGCGGGCCTCTGGCCGGCCCTGTCGTCGCGGCCGCCGTCATCCTCGACTGGCGGACGATCCCCCACGGCCTCGCCGATTCGAAGGAACTCGCCGCGCCGCGTCGCGAGGAGCTTTTCGCGACCATCCTGGCCTCGGCGCTGGGGGTGGGCGTCGGCAGCGCCTCGGCGGCAGAGATCGACGCGATCAACATCCGGCAGGCGACCTTGCTCGCGATGCGGCGGGCGGTAGCGGCGTTGCCGCTGCGGCCCGACCTCGTGCTGGTCGACGGCAACGACCCGCCGCTGCTGGCCTGCAGTTGCGAGGCGATCATCCAGGGTGACGGCCTGGTCTGCTCGATCTCGGCCGCATCGATCGTCGCGAAAGTGACGCGCGACCGGATGATGGCCCGGCTCGCCACGCATTACCCGGCCTATGGTTTCGCCGGGCATGTCGGCTATGGGACGCCGCAGCACCGCGCCGCGATCGCGCTTCACGGCCCCTGCCCGGAGCACCGCTTCTCCTTCGCGCCGATCAAGAGCACATGGCAGCGCTGAAACATCGGCGCGGCAGCGGCAAACGTTAGCCGTTTCTTAATCGCCGCGGCAAATTCCCCTTGTTTGCCAAAGACTAGGCAAAATCTGCAGCCCCAAAACGAGACGCATTTTTTTCAACCCGGAAACCCGGCTTTTACCCTGACTCGCCAAGATCGCGACTGTTGAAGTTGCGTAACGGTTTCGGCGTCATGGGTACCTCGCGTACCGGGACCGCCAGCGCCGCCGTCCGGATCCAGGTCTCGCGTACCGGACGGCCAGCGCTGGAATCCCGGATCAAGGCCTCCGGCCTTTCTCTCGATCTTCCGCTCGATCAGGTCGTCGTCGGCGACTGCATCGCCGCGCTCGAACGCCTGCCTCCGGCCAGCGTCGACCTCGTCTTCGCGGATCCTCCCTATAATCTGCAGCTCGGCGGCGATCTGCGCCGGCCGGACGACAGCCTCGTCGACGCAGTCGACGACGACTGGGACAAGTTCGCCTCCTTCGCCGATTACGATGCCTTCACCCGCGCCTGGCTGACGGCCTGCCGCCGCGTGCTGAAGCCCGACGGCGCGATGTGGGTGATCGGCTCCTATCACAACATCTTCCGCGTCGGCGCGACGCTGCAGGATCTCGGCTTCTGGGTGCTGAACGATATCGTCTGGCGCAAGGCCAATCCGATGCCGAATTTCCGCGGCCGGCGCTTCACCAACGCGCATGAGACGCTGATCTGGGCCGCCCGCGGCGCGAGCTCGAAATACACCTTCCATTACGAGGCGCTGAAGGGCGGCAATGACGACCTGCAGATGCGCTCCGACTGGTACTTGCCGCTCTGCACCGGCGATGAGCGCCTGAAGGACGCGAGCGGCGCCAAGGTCCACCCGACGCAGAAGCCGGAAGCCCTGCTCGCCCGCGTCATGCTCTCGGCCAGCAATCCCGGCGACGTGATCCTCGACCCGTTCTTCGGCACCGGCACCACCGGCGCCGTCGCCAAGGCGCTCGGCCGGCATTTCATCGGCCTGGAGCGCGATCCGATCTATGCCGAAGCCGCCCGCAGGCGCATCGCCGCCGTGCAGCCGCTGCCGCCGGAGGCTTTCGCCACCGCGCCATCGAAGCGCAGCGAGCCGCGCGTGCCCTTCCTCAGCCTGGTCGAGGCCGGGCTGGTCAGGGCCGGCGAGAGCGTCGTCGACGACAAGCGCCGGCACAAGGCGGTGATCCGGGCCGACGGCACATTGGTGCTCGGGCCCGCCGTCGGCTCGATCCACAAGGTCGGCGCGCTGGCGCAAGGGCTGCCGGCCTGCAATGGCTGGACGTTCTGGCATGTCGAGCGATCGGGCGGGCTGACGCTGCTCGATTCGCTGCGCGGCGAGATCAGGGCGCAGATGGCGGCGGCCTGAGCGCCTCGAGCCCCGCCTCCAGAGCCTTCAGGAAGACGTTCGGAAACGCTTCCTCGCGCAATCGGGCGAAGGGCGTGAAGCGCATGCCCTCAGGTGCCTGCGCCTCGAAGGGCAGCTTGGCGACGAAAACCGTCAGCTCCAGCGGGAAATGCGTGAAGACATGGCGCACGGGGGCCGTCAGGCGGCGCCAGCGGGCCGGCAAGGGCGCATCGCGCATGCCGGTTTCCAGCAGGTATTCGGCTTGCCACTCGCTGGTCGGCACCTCGACCATACCGCCGAGCAAGCCCTTGGCCGGGCGGGTGCGCACCAGCACTGCGCCATCCTCGCGCATGGCGACGAAAGCCGCGCCGTAGCGGGTGATGCCCGCCTTCTTCGGCGTCTTGCGCGGATAGATCTCCTGCGTTCCCGCCTGCCGCGCCGCGCAGGGGGCGCGCCAGGGACAGAGCCCGCAGGCCGGCGAGCGTGGCGTGCAGATCGTGGCGCCGAGATCCATCAAGCCTTGCGCGAAATCGCCGGGACGTTCTGGCGGCAGCAACTCCAGTACGCGCTCGCGAATCAACGGCTTGGCGCCAGGCAAGGCGTCCTCGATCGCAAAGAGCCGCGTCATCACCCGTTCGACATTGCCGTCCACCGCCACCGCCGGCCGATCGAAGGCGATCGCGGCGATCGCGCCGGCCGTATAGGCGCCGATGCCGGGCAGTTCGCGCAAACCGTCCTCGGTATCGGGAAACCGGCCGGCATGCAGCGCCACCACCGCCTTGGCGCAGGCATGGAGGTTGCGGGCGCGGGAATAGTAGCCGAGCCCGGCCCAGGCCTGCATGACCTCCTCGCTCGGCGCATCGGCAAGCACCTTCACCGTGGGAAAGCGCGCCATGAAGCGCTCGAAATAGGGCTTCACGGCCGCGATCGTGGTCTGCTGCAGCATGATCTCGGAGACCCAGACGCGGTAGGGCTCCGCGCGCTCGCCCGGCAAGGCGCGCCAGGGCAGGACGCGGCGGTGACGGTCATACCAGGCTAGAAGGTCGGCCGCCCTGGCCGCCTGCAGTCGCGTTGCGAGGCTCATCGCCCCGGTTTAGAGCAGGATGCGAAAAAGTGGGAACCGGTTTTTCGCATTGATCCTGCTCTCACTTATTGGTGAGAGACGGATTCAGCTTTCAGGTGGATCGCGCAGCGATTCCACCTGAAACCATCCGGCTCTAAGGTGCCGCCCCGCGACCGCAAGCGCCGCTTGCGCCAAGCCCGAAAGAACCGGCCGGCACATGCCGCAGATCTCTGGCACGATCCCCACGCTCGAAACCAAGCGGCTCTCCCTGCAACCGCTGACGCTCGCGGACGCGCCGGCGATCCAGGCCACCTTCCCGCAATGGCAGATCGTGCGCTTCCTCGCCAGCCATGTGCCCTGGCCCTACCCGCCGGACGGGGCCGAGACCTTCCTGCGCAACGTGGCGCTGCCGGGCATGGCGCGCGGCGACGAATGGCATTGGAGCCTGCGACCGAAAGCGGACCCCGGCACGCTGATCGGCGGAATCAGCCTGATGGCGCGCGAAGGCGACAACCGCGGTTTCTGGATCGCGCCGGACTGGCAGGGCCAGGGGCTGATGAGCGAGGCCGCGGCCGCGGTCACCGAGTTCTGGTTCGAGGATCTGGGGCGGGAGGTTCTCCACATTCCCAAGGCCGTGGATAACCTCGCCTCCCGCCGCATCTCGGAACGCAGCGGCATGCGGGTGATCCGGACCGAAACGCGCAATTACGTCTCCGGCCCGCATCCTGCCGAGATCTGGGAGCTGACCGCGGCCGAATGGCGCGCCCACCGACAGGGCTCCTGAGCCGCAACGGCTTGCCGCGCCGGCGGCGCGGGCGCAAAATGGCGCATGGCCGCCAAACCCCTCGCCGACCTGATCGATGACTGCCTCGCGCCCGCGCTCGCCGCGCAGGGTTTTGCCGGGCGCGCCATCGTCTCGCTCTGGCCCGAGATCGTCGGAGAGCGGCTGGCGGCGCGTTCCCGGCCGCTCAAGATCGATTGGCCGCGCCGGCGCCCTGCCCCGGGCGAAGTCTCGGACCCGGCGACGCTGGTGGTGCGCGTCGAGGGCGCTTTCGCGCTCGACATGCAGCAGCTCGGGCCGCTGGTGCTGGAGCGGGTCAACACCCATCTCGGCTGGCGCGCCGTCGGCAAGCTCGTGCTGAAGCAGGGGCCGGTCGAGGCGCCGGCTCCGAAGCAGGCAGCCGCAGCGCCGGACCCTGCCGTCGTGCGGCGGGTCGCAGGCCAGGTCTCCCGCATCGTCGATTCCGACCTCAAGGCCGCCCTGCAGCGGCTCGGCCAGGCTGTCGCAGCGAAGGAGAACCGGCGGCGGAATGACACGGCTTCGTGAGAACGCGGCGGTTCGGCACGTACCGATCTTGCCACAATCGTGATGGCCTCTATGGTCCGGCCATCCATTTCGACCCTTCGAGGACTTGCAAGATGACGAACAGGCGACAGCTTCTCACCGGCGCCGCCGGGATCGCAGCCGCCGCGATGCTGGGCTCGCGCGCGGCCCAGGCGCAATCTTCGAATCCCGAACTCGCCACCGAGGGCCCCCTCGGCGATGTCTGGCTCGGCAAGGCCGACGCCAAGGTCACGATCATCGAGTACGCTTCGCTGACCTGCAGCCACTGCGCGACCTTCCACAAGGACACCTGGCCGGAGCTCAAAGCGAAATATATCGACACCGGCAAGGTCCGCTTCACGCTGCGCGAATTCCCGCTCGATCCGCTCGCGACCGCCGGCTTCATGCTGGCGCGCTGCAACGGCAACGACAAATATTATCCGATGTCCGACCTGCTCTTCGCCCAGCAGCGCAACTGGGCCTTCACCGAGAAACCGGTCGATGCGCTGTCGACCATGGTGAAACAGGCCGGTTTCACACAGGAATCTTTCGAGGCTTGCTTGAAACGGCAGGATATCTATGACGCCGTCACGCAAGTGAAGGATCGTGGGGCCAAGGCTGGCGTCGACTCGACGCCGACCTTCTTCATCAACGGGCAGAAGCGTTCAGGTGCGCTTTCGATCTCGGAGTTCGACAAGATCCTCGAACCGCTTCTCGCGGGCTGAAGCCGCGCGTCCTCCCTTCTCCCCTTGGGGGAGAAGGTGGCAGCGCGAAGCGCTGACGGATGAGGGCCGAGCGCCATCATCCTTCCCTCATCCGTCTGCTTCGCAGACACCTTCTCCCCCAAGGGGAGAAGGAGAGAGGCGTCCATGCAGCTGACGCGCCTCAAGCTCACCGGCTTCAAGACCTTCGTCGAACCCTCGGAATTCCTGATCGAGCCGGGCCTGACGGGTGTCGTCGGCCCCAATGGCTGCGGCAAGTCGAATCTCGTCGAAGCGCTGCGCTGGGTGATGGGCGAGAGCTCGTTCAAGAACATGCGCGCGTCCGGCATGGACGACGTCATCTTCTCCGGCTCGTCGGACAGGCCCGGCCGCAACATGGCCGAGGTGGCGCTGACCCTCGACAATTCCGACCGGAAGGCGCCGGCCAGCTTCAACGACACCGACGTCCTGGAGGTGACGCGCCGGATCGAGCGTGAGGAAGGCTCGACCTATCGCGTCAACGGCAAGGAGGTGCGCGCCCGCGACGTGCAGTTGCTCTTCGCCGACGCCGCCACCGGCGCCCGCTCGCCGGCTCTCGTGCGCCAGGGGCAAATCAGCGAGATCATCGCCGCCAAGCCGCAATCGCGCCGCCGCATCCTCGAGGACGCCGCCGGCATTGCCGGCCTGCATAGCCGCCGCCACGAGGCGGAACTCCGTCTCAGGGGCGCCGAGGACAATCTCACGCGGCTCGAGGACGTGCTCGGCGAGATCGACGCGCAGGTCGAGGCGCTGCAGCGGCAGGCGCGGCAGGCCGGGCGCTATCGCAGCCTCGCCGCCGATATCCGCCGCGCCGAGGCGACGCTGGCGCTGATCGCCCATCATGATGCGCGCGAGCAGGAGGCAACGGCCGAGCGCGCTCTGGAAGCCGCGATCCGCAGCGTCGCCGACGCGACCGGCATGCAGGCCGAAGCCGCGCGCCACCAGGCGATCGCGGCGCACGCCCTGCCTCCCCTGCGCGAGGCCGAGGCTGCATCTGCTGCGGCGCTGGTGCGGCTGAAACGCGGGCTCGACGAGCTCGAAGCCGAGAACCGCCGCGCCAAGCAGCGCAGCGAAGAGCTGGGCCGGCGCCTCACCGAGCTGCAAAGCGACCTCGCGCGCCAAAACAGCATCGCCAGTGATGCGGCCGAAAGCCTCGCCCGGCTGGCGCAGGAGGATGAGGCGCTCGTCCAGGAGACCGACGACTCGGCGACGCTTGGCGAGGCGGCACAAGCCGCCCTGAGCCAGGCCGAGACGGCGCTGGCCGAAGCCGAGGCCGAGCATGCGACGGCACAGGCCAGGCTTTCCGAGCTTGGCGCCCGCCGCGGCGCGCTGGAGCGGGCGCTGCGCGAGGCGCGGGAGCGCGAAGCCAGGCATGTCACTGAGCGCGAGCGCCTGGTCCGCGACCAGGCCGCACTCGACGCCGACAGCGCGACAAGCCCGCTGGATGCTCTCCGCACCGGCCTCGGCGAGGCCGAGGGCGCCATGCGCGAAGCCGATCTGGCGGCCGGGACCGCCCGCGCCACGCTGGCCGCCGGCCGCGAGACCGAAACGCGCCTGCGGGCCCCGCTCGCCGAGGCCGACCGGCAGGCGCAGCGGCTCGAGACCGAGATCCGGACCTTGCAGAAGCTGCTGGCGCCGGCTTCGGGAGATTTCTGGCCGGCGATCGTCGAGGCGATCAGCGTGGCGAAGGGCTTTGAGACCGCGCTCGGCGCGGCGCTCGGCGACGATCTCGACGCCGCCTCCGACGCCTCGGCTCCGGCGCATTGGCTCGACACCGGCGACGGCGCGGACGATCCCGTCCTGCCTGCCGGCATCGAGCCCCTGGCCCGCCATGTCCGCGGACCGCAGGCGCTCGCCCGCCGGCTGGCGCAGATCGGCGTGGTGGCGCGCGAGGACGGCGCCCGGCTGCGCGGCGCGCTGAAGCCCGGCCAGCGGCTGGTCTCGCGCCAGGGCGACATCTGGCGCTGGGACGGCTTCACCAGCGCGGCGGAAGCGCCGACCCCGGCGGCAC
This sequence comes from Allobosea sp., assembly GCF_051860145.1. Taxonomy (GTDB): domain Bacteria; phylum Pseudomonadota; class Alphaproteobacteria; order Rhizobiales; family Beijerinckiaceae; genus Allobosea. The sequence goes on from NZ_JBHYEM010000005.1 coordinate 135,369, forward strand.
GGCGCCTCGTCGAGAAGAACCGGCTCGGCGACCTCGAACGCGAGGCGCAGGCGGCGCGCGAGGCGGCGGAAGCGGCGCGCGAAGGGCTCGACAACGCCGCGCAGGCCGTCAAGGCAGCCGCCCAGGCCGAGACCATGGCCCTCGAGACCGCGCGGCGGGCGCGGCGCGACTTCGACCTCGCGCGCGAGCAGCTCACCAGCGCCGAGCGCAAGGCCGGCGAGGTCGCGGCCCGGCGCTCGGCGCTGAGCGAGGCGATCGCGCGCCTGGGTCAGGCGATCGCGGAAGCCGGGGCGCAGGCGGCGAGCGCCGACGAGGGAATGGCCACGCTCGCACCGACGACCGAACTGGAAAGCACCCTGCTGCATGCCCGCGTCGCGCTCGGCGAGCAGCGCGCCGTCGCATCCGACGCGCGCGCCCGCGTCCAGACCCTGGGGCGCGAAGCGGAGCTTCGGGCGCAGCGTCGTGTCACGATCGCCAACGATATCAAGGCCTGGCAGGAGCGCGCCCAGGCCAGCCGGCAGACCGCCGACGAGACGAAACGCCGCATCGAGACGGCCGAGGCCGAACAGAAGACCCTGCTCGAGGCCCCCGACACCTTCCTGGTCGAACGCCGCCGCATCATCGCCGAGATCGAGACCGCGGAGACCGCGCGGCGCGAAGCGGCCGACAGGCTGGCCGCCGGAGAGACCGCGCAGGCGGAGACCGACCGCGCCGCACGCGCGGCGCTGGAAGCATTGTCCGGCGTGAGGGAGGTCCGGGCGTCCGCCGAAGCGCGGCTGGAGGCTGCCCGCCAGCGCCTCGCCGACGTGGCCCGGCAGATCGAGGACGGGCTGGAGACCAGCCTTGCCGGCCTCCAGGAGCTGACCACGATCAAGCCGGGCGACGCGCTGCCGGAACCGGGCGAGATCGAGCGCCGGCTCGCCGGGCTGAAAGCCGAGCGCGAGCGGCTGGGCGCGGTCAATCTGCGCGCTGAGGAGGAACTCGCGGAGGTCCAAGGCAAGCGCGAAGGGCTGACCGGCGAGCGCGACGATCTCAGCGAGGCGATCCGCCGCCTGCGGCAGGCGATCGGGGCGCTCAACCGCGAGGGCCGGGAGCGGCTGCTGGCGGCCTTCGAGATCGTCCATGGCCATTTCCAGCGGCTGTTCGGGATTCTCTTTGGCGGCGGCACCGCCGAGCTGAGGCTGGTCGATTCGGACGATCCGCTCGAAGCGGGGCTGGAAATCTTCGCGCGCCCCCCGGGCAAAAAGCCGCAGGTGATGACATTGCTCTCCGGCGGCGAACAGGCGCTGACCGCGACCGCGCTGATCTTCGCCGTCTTCCTGACCAACCCATCGCCAATCTGCGTGCTCGACGAGGTCGATGCGCCGCTCGATGACGCCAATGTCGAGCGCTATTGCGACCTGCTCGACGAGATGGCGCGCAACACGCAGACGCGCTTCATCCTGATCACGCATAATCCGATCACGATGGCGCGGATGGACCGGCTGTTCGGCGTCACCATGGCCGAGCGCGGCGTCAGCCAGATGGTCTCGGTCGACCTCGCGACGGCGGAGCGCATCCGCGAAGCGGTCTGAGCGCGGTCCGCAGCGGGCGGTCGGCGCGCCCTTCGGTGCCTAAAAAATCCAATTAACTCAAAGCATTAAACGAACCCCGTCAGCTTGACAGGGTTCCGCACCATTCCTATGGTCCGCGCGATTTTTCGGGGCTGTCCGTCGCGAGGTGGCGTATCCTGCACCCTCGCAAAAGACACCCCGAACCCCGCAGAACAAGGTCCCGTCTCATGGCGCAAGGCAGTCCAAAAGGGCCCGAAAGCGATGGGCCCACCCAACCGGGCGACGAAGCCCTGTCACGCCGGCTCGACACGCTCGAGGCCAAGCTGCGCGACGTCGAAGCCCGCAAGGGCAGCGTCCGAAAGACCGAGGGGCAGTCGCCCAATATGTCGGGAATCGGGCAGGCCTTGCGGCTGTCCACCGAATTCATAGCCGGCATCATCGTCGGCGGCGGAGCCGGCTGGGCCTTCGATCGCTGGCTCGGAACCAGTCCCTGGGGACTGATCGTGCTGCTGCTGCTCGGCACCTGCGCGGGTTTTTTCAACGTCGCGCGCGCAGCGGGGTTGATGAAATCTCGCACTGGCGATAAGTCGGGCGCCAAGTAGCGGCCCCGGGGCGGTTTTCGTCCTGGAATGACAGCGGAGCTCAAGGCGCCAGATGGCCAGTCCCATCGAACAGTTCGAGATCAAGCCGATCATCAAGCTCGGCACGATCGGCAATAGCGAGATCGCCTTCACCAATTCCGCGCTGTTCATGATGATCGCGCTGGCGCTGATCGTCCTGCTCTTCGTCTATGGCACCCGCAGCCGCTCCCTGATCCCCGGTCGAATCCAAGCCCTGGCAGAGATGGGCTACGAATTTGTCGCGAATACGGTGAAGGATTCCGCCGGCCATGACGGCATGAAATTCCTGCCGCTGGTCTTCTCGCTGTTCATGTTCGTGCTGTTCTGCAACCTGATCGGCATGGTGCCCGGCGCCTTCACGGTGACGAGCCACCTGGTCGTGACGGCCGCATTGGCGGCGCTGGTGATCTTCACCGTCATCATCTACGGCATCGTTCGCCACGGCGCGCATTTCTTCGGCCTGTTCGTGCCTTCCGGCGTGCATCCGCTGATGCTGATCATCCTGGTGCCGATCGAGGTGATCTCCTTCGTCTCGCGCCCGATCAGCCTGTCGGTCCGTCTCTTCGCCAACATGCTGGCGGGCCATATCGCGCTCAAGATCTTCGCCGGCTTCGTCGCCACGCTGCTCTTCGCCGGCGGCTGGGCGATCCTCTCGCCGCTGCCGCTGGTGCTGACCGTCGCGCTGATCGCTCTCGAATTCCTCGTCGCAGTGCTGCAGGCCTATGTCTTCGCAGTCCTGACCTGCATCTATCTGCACGACGCCCTGCATCCCGGACATTGACGCAAGTCAGCGTCCGGTAGCTCTCCCACCCCTTCGATCCTCACCAAACCTCTCAAGGAGTTTTCCCATGGACCCGATCGCTGCCAAGTATATCGGCGCTGGTCTCGCTTGCCTCGGCATGGCCGGCGCGGGCATCGGCCTCGGCAACCTGTTCGGCCAGTTCCTCTCGGGCGCGCTGCGCAACCCGTCGGCGGCCGAAGGCCAGCGCGGCACCCTGCTGCTCGGCTTCGCGCTGACGGAAGCGCTCGGCATCTTCTCGCTGCTGATCGCGCTGCTGCTGCTCTTCGCCGTCTGATCCGGCTCGAGCACGCTTCCCGAAGCTGCACTGCGGACACTGAGGTCCGCAGTGCCGGATGAGGTTCAGTGATGGCCACGCCAGCCACGACCACGACGGGCACCGTTGCCCATGGCGGCTCCGGGGCCGCTCAGGGCGGCGCCTTCCCGCCGTTCCAGTCTGAGACCTTCGCCTCCCAGCTCCTCTGGCTGGCGATCACCTTCGGCTTCCTGTACTGGCTGGCCGACAGGGTCATCGTGCCGCGCCTCGGCGCGATCCTCGCCGACCGCGCCTCGCGCATCGGCGGCGACCTGAACGAAGCCGCGGCGATGAAGACGAAGGCCGAAGAGGCCGTCGCCGCCTACGAGAAGTCGCTTGCCGAAGCCCGGGCGAAGTCCCAGGCGATCGCGCAGGAGACGCGCGATGCCGTCAACGCCAAGAGCGACGAGCGCCGCAAGGCGGTCGAGTCCGACCTCTCGGGCAAGCTCGCCGAGGCGGAAGGCAAGATCGTCGCGATGAAGAGCAAGGCCATGGGCAATGTCTCGACCATCGCGGCCGATGCGGCTGCCACCATCGTGGCGAAGCTGACGGGCGTTGCGCCTTCACAGGCGGCCGTCGACGAAGCCGTCAAGGCCAGCACCAAGGGGTGAGCGGACAATGCTGAACAATCCGACCTTCTGGGTGCTGATCGCCACGGCGATCTTCGTCGGCCTCGCGATCTATATGGGCGCCGCCAAGGCCGTCACCGCCGCTCTCGACAAGCGCGGCGAGATGATCGCGGCGGAACTGGCCGAAGCGCGCCGCCTGCGTGAAGAGGCCGCCGCGATCCTCGCTGCCTATGAGGCCAAGCGCAAAGCCGCCGAGGCCGAAGCCGAAGCGATCGTCACCGCCGCGCGCGAGGATGCCGAACGGCTCGCCAAGGATTCCGAGGCGAAGCTCGCCGATTTCGTCACCCGCCGCACCAAGTCGGCGGAAGACAAGATCGCGCAGGCCGAGGTTCAGGCCGAGGCCGAGGTCCGCGCTGCGGCCGCCGAAGCCGCCACCCGCGCCGCCGAGACGATCCTGCGCAACCAGGTCGGCGGCAAGACCGGCGAAACGCTGTTCGCGGCCGGCCTCAAGGAAATCAAGACCAAGCTGAACTGAGCTCCCGGTCCAGCGCCATGCATTCGACGCCGCGATCCGACAGGATCGCGGCGTCGTCGTTTTGAGCGACCGCCTTCGCCACCCGGGAGCCTCGCCATGCCCGCCCGCCGCCGGATCGTGCTCGCCCTCACGCTCGCCGCGAGCCTGGCGTCCCCAGCCGCGGCGATGGAACAGGTCAGCTTCCCCTCCCGCGACGGCACCATGCTGACCGGGCTGCTGGCGAAGCCGGACGGCCAGGGCCCCTTCCCCGCCATCGTCGCGCTGCATGGCTGCAGCGGGCTCTGGACCCGGTCCGGGCGGCTGTCGGCGCGGGAGGCCGACTGGAGCGCGCGCTGGGTCGCTGCTGGCTTCGCCGTGCTGCTGCCGGACAGCCTGCGCCCACGCGGTCTTACGGCGCTCTGCAACAGCCGCGAGCGTTCGCTCCGGCCCGCCGACCGGGCGAAAGATGCGCTCGGCGCGCGCGACTGGCTCAGCGCGCAGCCTTTCGCTACCGCCGACAAGGTCATGCTGGTGGGTTGGTCGAATGGCGGGTCGACCGCGTTGCGCGTGGCGGGCGAGCGTGCCGCGGCAGGCCCGCAGGGGTTCCGCGCCGTTATCGCCTTCTATCCAGGCTGCCGCGTGATCCTGAAGCGCGGCTGGCGGGCGCAGGCGCCGACCACGATCCTCCAGGGCCTCGCCGATGACTGGACGCCCGCGGCCCCGTGCGAGGACCTGGCTCGCCAGGGTGGCGCGCGATTTGTCGGCTTCCCCGGCGCCTATCATGATTTCGACCACCCAGACCTGCGGTTGCGCGAGCGCACAGCCGCCTATTCGCAGCGTGCGGACGGGAAGGTGACGATCGGAACCGATCCTGCGGCGAGGACGCGCGCCATCGACGAGGTGATGGCGATCCTGCGCCGGCCCTGAGGCCGATGCCTCAATTGACCGCGGTCACCGTCAGTGCGCCTGGTCGCGGCACGGGCAGCGGCGTGCCCTGGGGCGACGCCGGCTTGGGCTTGCGGGCCTGGATCGTCGAGGTGACGATGCCCTGCGGGGTGTCGAGGCCGTAGATGTCCTCGCGGAACTGGACGAGTCCATCGCCGCTCTGCCAGCCGGTGAGATAGACCCAGGCGACCGGCACGGCCTTCTTCAGGCGGATATCCTTGCGCTCGCCCTTGGCGATCTCGGCCTCGATCGCCGGCTGATTCCACTCGGTGCCTTCGAGAAGCCAGGCGGCGAGATCGCGCACGCCCTCGATGCGGGCGCAACCGGAGGAGTTGAAGCGGACATCGTTGCGGAACAGCGTCTTCTTCGGCGTGTCATGCATATAGACCGCCTCGCCGTTCGGCATGTCGATCTTGAGCTGGCCGAGTGAGTTGGTCGGGCCGGGCTCCTGCCGGACGTAGAAATAGGGGTTGGTCAGGCTCGCCCAGTTGACGCTCGCCGGATCGATCTCGCGATTCTCGGCGCCGAGCAGCTTCATGTTCGACTTCGCGATAAAGCCGGGATCCTTGCGCATATGCGGGATGATGTCGGCCTTCACGATCGACATCGGCACCGTCCAGTACGGGTTCAAGTTCACCGAGGTGATGTTGGCCTGCAGTACCGGCGAAGGCCGGTCGGGACGACCGACGACGGCGAGATGCCGGCGCTGGACCACGCCGTTCTCGACAGCCTCGACGCTGGCGCCGGGGATGTTCACCACCACATAGCGCTCGGCGAAAACGAAGCCGTTGCCCTTCAAACGCTCGAGTGTCGCCGTGAGCTGGTTCAGCCGCACCTCGACCGGCACGTTCAGCGCCTTCAGGGTCAGGCGCCCGACGGTGCCGAGGTCGGAGAGCCCGTGCCGGACCTGGAAGCGCTTCACGGCTGCGACCGTCGCCGCATCGTAGATGTCGCCCGGCAGCGCCGCTGGTGGCAGATCGCCGCTCAGCATCAGCCGCTGCTTCAGCGCGGCAATCTCCGGCCCCTGCGAGCCGGGCTTCAGCGCCGTCACGCCGCCCGGAACCTGCGGCCAGCCGCCACGCGAGGCGATATCCTCATGCGCGATCAGCGCATCGAGCGTGCGGTCATAGGTGTTGGGCCCGTAGCCCGGCTCCTGCGCGCACGCCACGGTCGCCGTCAGCATCAGGGCGAAGACGGCGGCAGCGGGGCGGGCAAAGCGAAAGCATTCCATGGACCAATCCCGAGGCGCGAAGGACGCACCGAAGGAGCTTCCCTCGCATATGGTCAAGGAAGCCTTAAGGCCGTGGAGAAAAGTGACCATAGGGCAGCGGGCCACTTTGAGGGAGAGCCGCGATGACCTATATGGTCATGATGGTCATTTCCTGATGGAGGCGCGCATGACTGCCGTACCAAAAGAGGCTTGGACCGTAGCGAGCGCCAAAGCGCGGTTTTCCGAGTTGATCGACAAGGCCAAATCCGAAGGCCCGCAGACGGTGACCCGCAATGGCAAGCCGGCGGCCGTGTTGGTGTCGGTGGAGGAGTGGGAGAAGAAGACGGCGCGCCAGGGGACACTGACAGAGTTCTTCCAGAACTCGCCGCTACGCGATAGCGGTATCGATCTGGTGCGGCTGAATCACCCGCCGCGCAAGATCGATCTGTGATCTATCTGATCGACACAAATGTCGTCTCCGAGCTGATCAAGCCCAACCCGTCGCCGAGCGTATCGCTTTTCGTGGACGCTTCCGAGGACCGGCTGCATATCAGCGTCATCACCTTGGCGGAGATCGGCTTCGGCATCGCGAGCATGAGCCACGGCCGCAAGCGGCTCGCCCTCGAACAATGGCTGGTGCAGGACATCCCGGCCCGCTTCGGAAGGCGCATCCTCGATGTCGATCGAGATGCCGCGGCCGCCTGGGGCGAGCTCATGGCGTTGTCGAGCCGCACGGGTGCGAACCTTCACGCGATGGACGGCCTGCTCGCCGCAACCGCCGTCGCGCATAAGATGACGCTCGTCACGCGAAATCTGCGCGACTTCTCCAAACTCGGCATCGAGCTGCTCGATCCTTGGACCGAGCAGCGTTGAAGCCCTACTCCGCCGCTTCCGCGACCGGCTCGGGCTTGACCCATTTCAGGATCGGCTGACGCGCCGCCCGGGTCTCGTCCAGACGGCGGATCGGGGCGTGATGCGGCGCCGCGGTGAAGCGCGCCTTGTCGTTGCCCTTCGCCGCCATGGCGAGATCGCGCAGCGTCGCGATGAAGAGGTCGAGCGAGGCCTTCGATTCGGACTCGGTCGGCTCGATCAGCATGGCGCCATGGACGACGAGCGGGAAATACACCGTCATCGGATGGTAGCCCTCGTCGATCATCGCCTTGGCGAAATCGAGCGTGGTGACGCCGGTGCCTTTCAGCCACTCGTCGTCGAACAGCGCCTCGTGCATCGAGGGATGGTCGGGGAAAGGCAGCGACATCAGATCCGACAGGCCGGCGCGGATATAGTTGGCGCTCAGCACGGCGTCTTCCGAGGCCTGCTTCATGCCGTCCGCGCCATGGCTGAGCATATAGGTCAGGGCGCGGACATACATGCCCATCTGGCCGTGGAAGGCGGTCATGCGGCCGAAAGGCGCGGTGCCGGCCGGAGCTTCGGCCTTGTGCTCGACGAGGCGGGCCTTTCCGCCATCGAGATGCAGGAAGGGCACCGGCGCATAGGGGGCGAGCCGGCTCGACAGCACGACCGGACCGGCGCCCGGCCCGCCGCCGCCATGCGGCGTCGAGAAGGTCTTGTGCAGGTTGATATGCATGGCGTCGACGCCGAGATCGCCGGGCTTGGCCTTGCCGACGATGGCGTTGAAATTGGCGCCGTCGCAGTAGAAATAGGCGCCGGCCTCATGCATCGCCGCGGCGATCTCGACGATCTGCGGCTCGAAGATGCCGCAGGTGTTCGGGTTGGTCAGCATGATCGCGGCGATGTCCGGCCCGAGCAGGGCCTTGACGTCCTCGACCGCGACCGTGCCGTCGTCGCGCGCCGGCACCGACTTGACGGTGAAGCCGATCAGCGCCGCCGTCGCCGGATTGGTGCCATGGGCCGATTCCGGCACCAGCACGACATTGCGCGTCGCGCCCTCGCCCTTGGCGGCGATGGCGGCCTTGATCGCCATCATGCCGCAGGCCTCGCCATGGGCGCCGGCCTTGGGGCTCAGCGCCACGGCCGGCATGCCGGTCAGCGTCATCAGGTAGCGCGCGAGCTCCAGCATCACGTCGAGCGCGCCGGGCACGGTCGAGACCGGCTGCAGCGGATGCACGTCGGAGAAGCCCGGCATCCGCGCCGTCTTCTCATTGAGCCGGGCGTTGTGCTTCATCGTGCAGGAGCCGAGCGGGAAGAGCCCGGTATCGATGCCGTAATTCTTCTGGCTCAGGCGCACGTAGTGCCGCATCGTCTCCGGCTCGGAGAGACCGGGCAGGCCGATGCCGTCCTTGCGCGCGTGCTTGCCGAGGCGGCTCTTGAACGCAGCCGGCTTGTCGATATCGACGCCCGTCGTCTCGTGATGGCCGATCTCGAAGATCAGCGGCTCGATCTGCTGCAGCGCGCGGTTGCCGGTGAAGGTCTCGCGGCCGTGATCCACGGTGGAGCCGGCCTGGGTGGGACGTCCCTGACGGTTCAGCATCACAGTACCTCCGCGAGCGCCGCCACGAAGGCCGCCCGGTCCTCATCCGTGTTGATCTCGGTATTGGCGACGATCAGCAGATCGTCGAGCCCGGCGCCGGGCAGCAGGCGCGAGGCCGGCACGCCGGCCAGAATGCCTTTTTCCGCCAGCGCCTCGACGACCTGTGCCGCCGGCTTCGAGAGCTTCACCGTGAATTCGTTGAAGAAGCTCTCGTTGAGCACGCTCGCGCCCTTCACCCCGCCGAGCGCATCGGCGAGCTTGACGGCATTGGCGTGGTTGACCTCGGCCAGCCGCGACAGCCCGGCCTGGCCGAGCAGCGTCATATGGATGGTGAAGGCGAGCACGCAGAGGCCGGAATTGGTGCAGATGTTCGAGGTCGCCTTGTCGCGGCGGATATGCTGCTCGCGCGTCGAGAGCGTCAGCACGAAGCCGCGCTGGCCGTCGGAATCGACCGTCTCGCCGCAGAGCCGGCCCGGCATCTGGCGCAGATATTTCGACTTGGCGGCGAAGAGGCCGACATAGGGGCCGCCGAAATTCAGCGCATTGCCGATCGACTGGCCCTCGCCAACGACGATATCGGCATCCATGGCGCCGGGCGGGGTCACCGCGCCCAGCGAAACCACCTCGGTGAAGACCGCGATCAGCAGTGCGCCATGGGCATGGGCCTTGTCGGCGATCGGCTTGAGATCGCGCAGGTTGCCGAAGACGTCGGGCGACTGGACGACGACGCAGGAGGTCTCGTCGTCGATCTGGGCGAGGATGTCCTCGCTGGCGGAAACGTCAGGAGCCAGCGCCACGATCTCGTCGCTCGCCATTTCCGAGATCGTCTTCACGACATCGGCATAGTGCGGATGCAACCCGCCGGAGAGCACGGCCTTGCGGCGCCTGGTGACGCGATGCGCCATCAGCACCGCCTCGCCGGTGCCGGTCGAGCCGTCATACATCGAGGCGTTGGCGACCTCCATGCCGGTCAGCGCCGCGACCTGGGTCTGGAACTCGAAGAGATATTGCAGCGTGCCTTGCGCGATTTCGGGCTGGTAGGGCGTGTAGCTCGTCAGGAACTCGGAGCGCTGGATCAGGTGGTCGACCGTCGCCGGGACATGGTGCTTGTAGGCGCCGGCGCCGACGAAGAACGGGGCGGAGGAGGCCGCGAGGTTCTTCGCCGCCATGCGGCCCATGATGCGCTCGACCTCGAGCTCGCCCTTGGCGCGCGGCAGATCGAGCGGAGCTTTCAGCAGCTTGCCGGCAGGCACGTCGCTGAACAGCGCGTCGATGCCGGAGACGCCGATGCGCGCGAGCATGTCCTCGCGGTCGGTATCGGTCAGGGGGAGATAGCGCATTCGGGCTTTCCTTGAATGGCGTCATGCTCGGGCCTGACCCGAGCATCTCTTGAACCAGTGCCTTCTCGTCGGGAGATTCTCGGATCTCCGCTACGCTCCGTCCGAGAATGACGCGCGAGCGCTTCTCACAGCGTCTTCACGTAGTCCTGGTACTCGGCCTCGCTCATCAGGCCCTCGAGCTCGCCGGCGTCCTTGAGCTTCAGCTTGACGAACCAGCCCTTGCCGGCCGGGTCCTCGTTGACGGTGCCGGGCGTGGCTTCGAGCTCGCTATTGACCTCGACGACCTCGCCGGAGACCGGCGCGTAGACTTCCGAGGCCGCCTTGACGCTCTCGACGACCGCCGCCTCGCCGCCCTTGGCGACCGCCTTGCCGACCGCCGGCAGCTCGACGAAGACGACATCGCCGAGCTGGCCCTGGGCATAATCGGTGATCCCGACCGTGCCGGTATCGCCCTCGATGCGGATATATTCGTGGTCCTTGGTGTAGCGGGTCTCGGCCATGGTCTTACGTCTCCCGAAGAGGATTGAGAAAAATCAGCGCTTGTAGCGGTTGGGCACGAAGGGCATCGACGCGACGGTCGCCGGCAGCGGCTTGCCGCGGACGATCAGGTCGAGGCGGGTGCCGGGGGCGGAATGGGCCTTGGCGACATAGCCCATGGCGCAGGGCGCATTCAGCGTCGGGCCGAAGCCGCCGGACGTGACCTTGCCGACGATCTCGCCCTCGGGCGTCGCGATCTCGGCGCCTTCGCGGGCCGGCGCGCGGCCTTCAGGCAGCAGCCCGATGCGAATGCGATCGGTCCCCTCGGCGAATTCGCGCTGGATGCGCTCCGCGCCCGGGAAGCCGCCCTCCTCGCGCCGGCGCTTCTGGATCGACCAGTTCAGCGCCGCCTCGACCGGCGAGGTCGTGGTGTCGATGTCATGGCCATAGAGGCAGAGGCCCGCTTCGAGCCGCAGCGAATCGCGTGCGCCCAGGCCGATCGGCTTGACGCGCGGATCGAGCAGGAGCGCATCCCAGATCTCGCCGATCTTCCCGGCGGCGGCCGAAATCTCGTAGCCGTCCTCGCCGGTATAGCCGGAGCGGCTGAGATTGGCCTTGACGCCTGCGACCTTCATGCTGCGCGCACTCATGAAACCCATCTCGGCGGCTTCGGGCGCGAGCGCGGCCAGCGCCTCGGCGGCGGCCGGGCCCTGTAGCGCGATCAGCCCGCGATGCTCGGCGCGGACCAGCTTCACATTCACCGGCAGGCGGGCCTCGATATGGGCGTAATCGGCGGTCTTGCAGGCGGCGTTGACGATGAGGAGCAACGCGCCGTCCTCGTCCGGCTCGATCGAGCGCGTCACCATCAGGTCGTCGAGGATGCCGCCTGTCTCGTCGAGAAGCTGCGAATAGCGCTGCTTGCCGGGCGCGAGATTGAGGATATCGGCCGGAACCAGCGCCTCGAGCGCGCGCGCCGTGGTCTCGTGGTCGGGGCCGATCAGGAAGGCCTGGCCCATATGGGAGACGTCAAAGAGCCCGGCCTGCTCGCGCGTCCAGTTATGTTCGGTGAGGATGCCGGACGGGTATTGCACCGGCATGTCGTAGCCGGCGAAGGGCACCATGCGCGCTCCCAGCGCGACATGACGGGAATGGAGCGGTGTCTTCAGCAGCGCTTGTGCGCCTGCGGCATCGGCTTCAACGGCCTCGGCAGCCATGACGGCCCCTTCCAGAATCGAGCGCCAGCCCCGGACGGAACTGTCCGGAGCGCGCCCCCTCTGTCTCGGAACCTGAGAGATTTCCCTGCCCGGCGCGATCGGCCGGAGAGGTTACACCCGTCGGTGGGCGGAATCGCTCCCGCCGCTTTCCAGAGTGCCAATTCCCACGCGGTCCGTTTGCCTGAGCGTTTCCGGGGCGGTTGCGCCTTCGGCGCCGGTTTCGGACAAGGCCCGAACCCGGTCTCTCCCGCGGGGATGATGCGGCGTCAGCACAGATACAAGAGACGGCCCCCGAGTCAATCGGGCGGGCGCCTCACTTCACGGCAATCGCCGGGGTGCTGGCGACGCCTGAGTTAGCGACGCCTGCGCGAGCGCGCCGGGGTCGCGGCGCCGCCCTGGCTCAGGCCGATGATGATCTCGACCTCGCCGGTACCGGGCGGAACGACGATGCCGTCCTCGACATGGGTGAAATCGGTTCCGCCCTGCCCGGCGGGAATCGTGCCGCCGACGCGGACGGCGCGGCGGGCGACGACCGCGGTGTTGCGCAGAACCTGCATGTTGAGGGTCGCGTAGTAGCTGCCGGCGCCGCCGGCACGGCCGATCAGAACGCGCCCTTCGACGCCGATCTTGAGGCCGAAGCCGCCATTGCCGGTCGGCTTGCACTCGCGCGCGATGTTCAGGATCGAGATCTGGTGCCGCAAGGTGTCGCTATCGGCGCCGGACTGGGCGCGAACGGCGGCCCCGCCCTCGGCGATGACCACGGCCGGGCAGTTGAAATTATCGTCCTCGGCGGGAGGAAGCTCCATCACCGGCGGCGGCGTCGACGACTGGAACATCACCATGTTGGTCAGCGACTGCATGCCGCCCGACCCGCCCGAGGACGAGCCGCAGCCGGCGAGACCAACGCAAAGCATCGAAGCGGCCAGCCAGTGCAGCCGGCGGGAGGTCACATCAATCACGGCAAGGTCTCCACGCCAGGCCCGAAGCCGGAAAGCGAGACGGGGATGCCCACGCCCTCCTCCGGTGTCTGAAATACGATGAATGTGGCGCTTTTGCCGGTCTTGAGCTGGCCGAGCAAGGTGTCGTCCATCACCACCTCGGCGACGCAGCCGGTGGTCAGGCAGCGGACGAAACCGGCCCGCCCGATATCCTTGTCGTCGATCTTGAGGCCGAGCCCGGAGGGCAGCAGCACGCCGAGCGGCGCCACGACGCGCAGGAGCCGGCTCTTCTGGTCCGCCGTCTTCAGGACGATGACGAGCAGAGTCAGATTCGGCCGGTCCTCGGCCGCGACGTTCTGCACGAGCGCGCATTGCTCGACCTTGGCGCCAGGCGGCACCTCGCAGCGCATCTGCCAGTCGCCATGCGTCGCCTTCACCGCGCCCTGGGCGAAAGCCGGACCCACGGCCAGACAGGCGCCCGCAGCCGCCAACGCAGCCGCGAAGACAGGTCCGATGATCTTGCCCATCCCCGTCATTCCCCTTCAAACCGGCAGTCGCGGCCGGACTTCGCTCCCCAAGCGCCTGCGTTGGGACCATGCAAGGCCTTGTCCTGTCAAGGAGAGAGCGGCCCCCGACCCATGCAACAGCGCTCTGGCCTCGCGCGATTTTGCCGCACGGCATGCGTTGAAGGCCCGCATTGCCCCTCTGGCGCTGGCGTGATCTTTGATTTATCGCAATGCCGAAGAACGAGGCGGGCCGCAGGGCACGCGTCGTCACGCGTGGCCGCACAGACCTCAAGGACGCGGACCGCGACGGGCATCACAGGAGCTATGTCGGACCGATGCGATTTCTGAGCAGGACCATTGCAACAGTGGCTGCCGCGGCCTTTGCCGCCGGCGCGACGACGATCGTCCCCAACAGCGCGCTGGCCGGCACCGGCATGCCGTCGCCCTATCAGATGAACCTGCAGGGGCCGGCGACCGAGGTCGCGGAATATATCCACTGGTTCCATGACTGGCTCAACGTCATCATCTTCATCATCTCGGTCTTCGTGCTCGGGCTGCTCGTCTATGTCGCCTGGCGGTTCAACGAGAAGCGCAATCCCGTTCCGTCCAAGACGACGCACCACGCGCTGCTCGAGGTGGCCTGGACGGTCATTCCGGTCCTGATCCTGGTCGTGATCGCCATCCCGTCCTTCCGGCTGCTCAAGCTGCAGCTCGAGATTCCGCAGGCCGACGTCACCGTGAAGGTCACCGGCAAGCAGTGGTACTGGTCCTATGAGTACCCGCAGGACGGCGGTGCGTTCGGCTTCGATTCGCTGATGCTCGACGAGAAGCAGCGGGCCGAGGCGATCAGCAGCAAGAAGATCGCGGAAGCCGAGGCGCCGCGCCTGCTCGCCGTCGACAACGAGGCGGTGGTGCCGGTCGGCAAGATCGTGCGCGTCCAGGTCACCGGCGCCGACGTCATCCACAAGTTCACGGTGCCGTCCTTCGGCATCAAGATCGACGCGATCCCGGGCCGTCTCAACGAGACCTGGTTCAAGGCCGACCGCGAGGGTATCTATTACGGCCAGTGCTCGTTCATCTGCGGACAGAACCACGCCTATATGCCGATCGCCTTCCGCGTCGTGAGCCCGGAGCGCTATGCGGCCTGGCTCGCCGAATCGAAGCAGAAATTCGCCAATGCCGGCGACGCCGCCGGCAAGGTCGCCACGGCGGCCAAGTAAACCGAACCTGATCTGACTGACTCTCGCGAACAGATTTCGCACGAGGAGACGAACTCCATGGCAACCGCGGCTCCGGACGCTCACGCCCACGAACACGGACATGACGAGGCCCACGCCAACCCGACCGGGTGGCGGCGCTGGCTGATGTCGACCAACCACAAGGACATCGGCACGCTCTACCTGGTCTTCTCGATCATGGCCGGCCTCGTCGGTGGCTTCCTCTCGATCATGATGCGCATCGAGCTGCAGGAGCCTGGCCTGCAGATCTTCGCCAACGGGCAGAGCTACAACGTCTTCGTCACCGGCCACGGCCTGATCATGATCTTCTTCATGGTCATGCCCGCCGTCATCGGCGGCTTCGGCAACTGGTTCGTGCCGCTGATGATCGGCGCGCCGGATATGGCCTTCCCGCGCATGAACAACATCTCGTTCTGGCTGACGGTCGCCGGCTTCGTGCTGCTGATCACCTCGATGTTCGTCGAGGGCGCGCCGGGCGCCCATGGCGTCGGCACCGGCTGGACGATCTATCCGCCGTTCTCCTCCACCGGCCACCCGGGCCCCTCGGTCGATTTTGGCATCCTGGCGCTGCATCTGGCCGGTGCGGCCTCGATCCTGGGCGCGATCAACTTCATCACCACGATCCTGAACATGCGCGCGCCCGGCATGACGCTGCACAAGATGCCGCTCTTCGCCTGGTCGGTGCTGGTCACCGCCTTCCTGCTGCTGCTGGCGCTGCCGGTTCTGGCCGGCGCCATCACCATGCTGCTGACGGACCGCAATTTCGGCACGACCTTCTATGACCCGACCGGCGGCGGCGACCCGATCCTGTACCAGCACCTGTTCTGGTTCTTCGGCCACCCCGAAGTCTACATCATGATCCTGCCGGCCTTCGGCATCGTCAGCCACATCATCTCGACCTTCTCGAAGAAGCCGATCTTCGGCTATCTCGGCATGGCCTATGCGATGGTGGCGATCGGCGTTGTCGGCTTCATCGTGTGGGCCCACCACATGTACACCGCCGGCCTCTCGCTCAACACGCAGCGCTATTTCGTCTTCGCCACAATGGTCATCGCGGTGCCGACCGGCATCAAGATCTTCTCGTGGATCGCGACGATGTGGGGCGGCTCGCTGCGCTTCACCGCGCCGATGCTGTGGGCGATCGGCTTCATCTTCCTGTTCACCGTCGGCGGCGTGACCGGCGTCGTCCTGGCCAATGCCGGCGTCGACCGCTCGCTGCACGCGACCTATTACGTGGTGGCGCATTTCCACTACGTGCTGTCGCTCGGCGCCGTGTTCGGCATCTTCGCGGGCTTCTACTACTGGTTCCCGAAAATGTCGGGCTATGTGATCCCGGACTGGGTCGGGAGGGTGCATTTCTGGATCGCCTTCTTCGGCGCCAACCTGCTGTTCTTCCCGCAGCACTTCCTTGGCCTCGCCGGCATGCCGCGTCACTATGCCGACTATCCGGACGCCTTCGCGGGCTGGCATTTCTGGTCCTCGATCGGCTCCTACATCTTCGCGGCCGGGCTGCTGGTGTTCTTCTACGGCGTGATCGTCGCCTTCACGAGGAAGCAGCTCGCCGGCGACAACCCCTGGGGCGAAGGCGCGACGACGCTGGAATGGACCCTGCCCTCGCCGCCGCCCTTCCACCAGTTCGAGACCCTGCCGCGCATCACCGGCTCGGACCACTGATCAAGCAAGGCGGCGGGCGCCAGCGCCCGCCGCCGCCCCTCCCCCGAGCGCCCCGCGAGGCGTTCCGGCGACGGGCGGCACAGCCGCACCAGTTCTTACCCTCGGCCCCGATGGGCCGCCGACAGAGTGAAACGACAAGACCGATGTCCGCTGCGTTCGACAGGTTCGATCCCCGCACCGACGACGTCGCGCTGAGCTCCACGGGCGAGGCGCGCGACTTCTTCGCGCTGCTGAAGCCGCGCGTGATGTTCCTCGTCGTGGTCACGGCGCTCGGCGGCATGGTCACGGCTCCCGGCGCGATCCATCCCGTGATCGGCCTCGCCGCGCTGATCGCGATCGCGGTCGGAGCCGGCGCGTCCGGGTGCCTCAACATGTGGTACGACGCCGATATCGACGCGCTGATGGTGCGCACCGCCAAGCGCCCGATTCCCGCGGGCCGGGTCCTGCCCTCCGAAGCGCTCGCCTTCGGCCTGACGCTCGCGATCGGCTCGGTGATCGTGCTCGGCCTCGTCGCCAACCTGCTCTCGGCTGCGATCCTGGCCTTCACGATCTTCTTCTACGCCGTCGTCTATTCGATGTGGCTGAAGCGCTGGACGCCGCAGAACATCGTGATCGGCGGCGCGGCCGGCGCCTTCCCGCCAATGATCGGCGAGGCGGTGGTGACGGGCGATTTCGGCCTGCGCTCGCTCGTGCTCTTCGCCATCATCTTCCTGTGGACGCCGCCGCATTTCTGGGCGCTGGCACTGGTCAAATCCAGCGACTACGCCCGCGCCGGCATCCCGATGCTGCCCAATGTCGCCGGCCCGGCCGCGACGCGCCGGCAGATCGTGGCCTATACGCTGCTGATGGCGCCGGTCGCCGTGCTGCCGGCCCTGATGGGCTTCGGCGGGCTGATCTACCTCGTCGTCTCGGTCGTCACCGGACTTGCGATGATTGCGCTTTCGTTCCGCGTCCTGCGCGTGACCGAGGGCGACGCCGCCCACAAGGCCGCCTATGCCCTGTTCGGCTTCTCGATCCTCTATCTCTTCCTGCTCTTCGCGGTGCTTCTCGCCGAGAACGGCCTCGGCCTGATGTGGGCGCTGCCCAAGGTGCTGGGATGAGCGGCGCGCCAAAACCCAAGACCCCGCCGGCCTTCTCGCCGGAAGACATGGCTCGCCGGCGGCGGCGCTCGGTCGCGCTGGCGCTGGTCCTGGCCGGGCTCGTGATCTTCTTCTTCGTGGTGACGCTGGTGAAGACCGGCCCCGCCATCATGAACAGGCCGCTGTGATGGGCGCAGCCTCGCCGAATCGCCAGGACGCCAGGATCCGCCGGACGGCGCTGATCTGCGCCGGCGTCGCGGTCGGCATGACCGGCCTCGCCTTCGCGGCGGTGCCGCTCTACGACCTGTTCTGCAAGGTCACCGGCTTCGGGGGCACGCCGATGGTCGGCACGGCGGCGGCGGGGCGCATCCTCGACCGCAAGATATCGGTGCGCTTCGACGCCAATGTCGCCCCCAGCCTGGGCTGGCGCTTCCAGCCCGAAAGCTCGGAGATCACCTTCCGCGTCGGCGAGACGCAGACGGTGTTCTACAAGATCACCAACACCAGCGACCGCATATCGACGGGCATCGCCACCTTCAACGTCACGCCGACGCAGGGGGCCGCCTATTTCGTCAAGCTGCAATGCTTCTGCTTCACCGAGCATACGCTCAAGCCGGGCGAGACGCTGGAAGCGCCGGTCGTGTTCTATGTCGATCCCGAGATCGAGCAGAATCGCGATCTCAACGGGGTCAATTCACTGACGCTGTCCTACACCTATTTTCCGTCCAAGGCCGGTCAGCCTGTCGCGGAAAGCAAGGGTGACGCGGACAAGTCGAAACTATAAAGCTGCGGCAGCCGTTAGCGCTGAGCAGAGACGTCGGACGCGGAGACAAAGCAAGATGGCCGGGGCCCATACCAAGAACCACGACTACCATCTCGTCGACCCGAGCCCGTGGCCGATCATCGGCGCGGCGAGCGCGACGATCATGGCGATCGGCGCGGTGATGTGGATGAAGGCGATGACGCTCGGCGGCATGCATATCGCCCCGCTCGTCTTCGGCATCGGCCTGCTCGGCGTGCTCTACACCATGCTGGCCTGGTGGATGGACGTCGTGCGCGAGGCCGAGCACGAGGGCCATCACACCCGCGTCGTCCAGATGCATCACCGCTACGGCATGCTGATGTTCATCGCCTCGGAGGTGATGTTCTTCGTGGCCTGGTTCTGGGCCTATTTCGACGCCAGCCTGTTCAACGGCGAGACCATCCAGTACGCCCGCCACGAGTTCACCGGCGGCACCTGGCCGCCGAAGGGCATCGAGACCTTCGACCCCTGGCACCTGCCGCTGCTCAACACGCTGATCCTGCTGACCTCGGGCACCACCGTGACCTGGGCCCATTACGCGCTGATCCAGAACGATCGCAAGGGGCTCAAGCAGGCGCTCTGGCTCACCGTGATCCTCGGCGTCCTGTTCACGCTGTGCCAGGCCTACGAGTATTCCCACGCCGCCTTCGCCTTCAGCGGCCATATCTACGGCGCCACCTTCTTCATGGCGACCGGGTTCCACGGCGCGCATGTCATCATCGGCACGATCTTCCTGGCGATCTGCCTGTACCGGGTCTATCTCGGCCACTTCAAGCCGGCCCAGCATCTCGGCTTCGAGTTCGCCGCCTGGTACTGGCATTTCGTCGACGTGGTCTGGCTCTTCCTGTTCGCCGCCATCTATGTCTGGGGCGCCGGCTCCGGCGTCGCAGCGGCAGCGCACTGAGCCGCCGCCTCATTTTGATCCCGAAGGCGGCCGCGAGGCCGCCTTTGTCTTTTGAGGAGCTCGCCATGGCCGAGCACGAACACAGCGCCCCCTCTCCCTATTCGACTGGGCTTTCCGGCCGCTGCCCCCGCTGCGGCGAAGGCAAGCTCTTCGACGGTTTCCTGAAGATCCGCCCGCGCTGCGCCGCCTGCGGACTCGATTTCTCCTTCGCGGATTCGGCTGACGGGCCGGCCGTCTTCATCATGCTGATCGCCGGCTTCGCCGTGCTCGGCGCGGCGCTTTATGTCGAGATCGCCTATGAGCCGCCGATCTGGCTGCACCTGGCGATCTGGCTGCCGCTCGCCGTCATCGTCTGCCTGGCCATGCTGCGGCCGATGAAGGGGCTCGCGGTCGCGCTGCAATATGCGCACAAGGCCGAAGAAGGCCGGCTGAAGAAATGAGCGGCGACGACAAGCCTGCCAGCGAAAGGCGCCCGCCGCTCCTGCTGCCCGCCATCCTGACCCTTTGCGGCACGCTGGTGCTCTGCCTGCTGGGCAGCTGGCAGCTCTCCCGGATGGAGGAGAAGCGGGCTTTCATCGAGCGCCTACAGGCGCAGGCGGCCGGGGCGCCGGCCCCGATCCCGCCCGAGACGCAATGGACGTCGCTCGACCCCGCGAAGCTCGACCTGACGCGCGTCTCCGCGAGCGGACATTTCGTGGATGGCGCCTTCGCCGGCGTTCGCACCACGATCGCCTCCGGCGGGCCGGGAACGCGGCAGCTCTCCGGTTTCGGCCGCTGGATCTTCCAGGGCTTCCGGCTCGACGCGGGCGGGGTCGTCCTCGTCAATCGCGGCTTCGTCCCGGAGGCGCGCCTCGCCGAGATCAGGCCGGCTTCGGGGCCGGCCACGGTGACCGGCTTCCTGCGCGCACCGGAAATGCGCGGCAGCTTCACGCCTGCCGACCTGCCGGCCAACCGCGAGTTCTTCACGCGCGACCCGGCCGCGATCGCCGCCTCGCTCAGCCTGCCTGCGGCGCCGTTCTACCTGGAAGCGGAGCGCCAGGGCGACGGCCTGACGCCGCCTGCCGGCGTCGACGCGAAGGAACTGATCGCGCGCATCCCCGACAACCACCTGCAATATGCGCTGACCTGGTTCGGGCTGGCGCTGACGCTGATCGGCGTGTTCGCGGCCTTCGCATGGCAGGGGCGGCGCAAGGGCGCCTGACCTCCCCCGTCATTGCGAGCGCAGCGAAGCAATCCAGGGGCCGCGCGTGAGCCCTCCTGGATTGCTTCGTCGCTGACGCTCCTCGCAATGACGGCTAACCTCCAGCCCTCTTCCTGGAAGCGCGGGGAACTCCGCGCCCCATCTCCGGGGCCTTGGCTTCCCCTTTGCCCTTGCCCCTCTCCCGGCCTATAGCATCAGCACGATCACAGAGAGCGATACCGTGCTGCATGTCTCGACACGGGGGGAAGCGCCCTCCCTCGCCTTTTCCGATGCGCTGCTTGCGGGCCTCGCCCGCGACGGCGGGCTCTATGTCCCGAAAGCCTGGCCCCGCATCGGCACGCAGGAGATCGCCGGTTTCGCCGGCAAGCCCTATGCCGAGGTCGCGGAGCGGATCGTCGGTGCGCTGGCCGATGGCGACATCGAGGCCGCCGCACTCAAGGCGATGATCCGCGAGGCCTATGCCACGTTCCGGCATCCCGCGATCTGCCCGCTGACGCAGCTCGGCGACAACCTGTTCGTGCTGGAGCTCTTCCACGGCCCGACGCTCGCCTTCAAGGACGTGGCGATGCAGCTGCTCGGGCGGCTGATGGACCATGTCCTGGCCTTGCGCGGCGAGCGCGCCACCATTGTCGGCGCGACCTCGGGCGACACCGGCGGCGCCGCGATCGATGCCTTCAAGGGGCTCGAGCGCGTCGACATGTTCATCCTCTACCCGCAGGGCCGCGTCTCGGACGTGCAGCGCCGGCAGATGACCACGGTCGATGCGCCCAATGTCCACGCCATCGCCGTCGAGGGCACCTTCGACGACTGCCAGAACCTGGCCAAGGCGATGTTCAACCATCACGCCTTCCGCGACGAATTGCGGCTGTCCGGCGTGAACTCGATCAACTGGGCCCGGATCGCGGCGCAGGTCGTCTATTACTTCACCTCGGCCGTCGCGCTCGGCGCACCTAGCCGCAAGGTCTCCTTCGCCGTGCCGACCGGAAATTTCGGCGACGTGCTCGCGGGCTGGGCCGCCAAGCAGATGGGGCTGCCGATCGAGCGGCTGATGATCGGCACCAACAGCAACGACATCCTGCCGCGCACGCTCGAGAGCGGCGTCTACGAGATGCGCGGCGTCGCCGCCACGACCTCGCCCTCGATGGACATCCAGATTTCGTCGAATTTCGAGCGGCTGCTATTCGAGGCGCATGACCGCAACGGCGCGGCCGTGCGCAGGCTGATGCAGTCCCTGCAGCAATCCGGCCGTTTCGAGATCGCACCGGAACCGCTCTCCCGGATCCGCGGCGAGTTCGATGCCGGCGCGGTCAGCGAGGCCGAAGTTGCCGACGAAATCCGCCGGACCTGGCGCGAGGCCGGCTATCTGCTCGATCCGCACAGCGCGATCGGCGTCGCCGCCGCGCGGCGTGGGCTGAAGACCGACCCGGCGACGCCGACGATCGTGCTCGGCACGGCGCATCCGGCAAAATTCCCGGCCGCGGTCGCGGCGGCGAGCGGCGTGACGCCTGCCCTGCCCGCCCATCTCGGCGACCTGATGGAGCGCGAGGAGCGCTTCACCCTGCTGCCGAACGACCAGGGACGCATCGAGGCCTTCATCCGGCAGAATGCCAGAACGGTCCGGGGAGCAGCGGCATGAGCGCGACCGGACCGGCCGAGACCGCCACACTGGCCGCGCCGGCGGCGCAGTCCGAAGGCGCGCATGATCCCGAGGTGAGCCTGACCACGCTGCCCTCCGGGCTGCGGGTCGTCTCCCAGCGCATGGAGCACGCTGCGACGGTCTCGCTCGGCATCTGGATCGGCGCCGGCTCGCGCGACGAGCTTCCGGACGAGCACGGGCTCGCCCATTTGCTCGAGCACATGGCCTTCAAGGGCACGTCCCGCCGCAATGCACGCCAGATCGCCGAGGAGATCGAGGGTGTCGGCGGCGATCTCAATGCCGCGACCAGCGTCGAGTACACCTGCTACACCGCGCGTGTCCTCGGCTCCGACCTCGCATTGGCCGTCGATATCCTGGCCGACATCCTGACCGCGCCCAAGCTCTCCGCCGACGAGCTCGCGCGCGAGAAGGGCGTGATCCTGCAGGAGATCGGCGCCGTCCAGGACATGCCCGACGATCTCGTCGGCGACCGCTTCCTGCAGGCGGCGTTTCCCGACCAGCCGCTCGGGCGGCCGATCCTGGGGACGGCCAAGACCGTCAAGAGCTTCAAGCCCGCCGCGATCCGGGCCTATCTGGCGCGGCACTACCACGCCGGCAACATGGTCCTGGCCGCCTCCGGCGCCGTCGATCACGACGAACTGGTGGCGCTCGCGCGTGATGCGCTCGCGGCGCTGCCAGATGCGCCGGCGACGCCCTTCGACCGCGAACCCGGCGAATATCGCGGCGGCGAGGCACGGATCGAGAGCGACGAGGAACAGATCCACCTGATGCTCGGCTTTCCCGGCCAGGCGTTCAAGGACGGCAAGCATTACCCGCTCCAGGTGTTCTCCTCGGTGCTCGGCGGCGGCCTCTCCTCGCGCCTGTTCCAGGAGGTGCGCGAGGAGCGCGGCCTGGCCTATTCGATCGATGCCTTCCACTGGCCATTCTCGGATTGCGGCGTGTTCGGGATCGAGGCCGGCACCGCGCCGGAGGATGTCGGCGAGCTGATCGAGGTCTCGCTCGCCTGCCTGCGGCAGGCGGCCGAGGACGTGACCGAAGCCGAGGTCGCCCGCGCCCGCGCCCAGATGAAGGTCGGTCTGCTCGCCTCGCTCGAAAGCCCCGGCGGCAAGCTCGAACAGATGGCGCGACAGGTCCTGGTCTTCGGCCGGGCGATCCCGCGGGAGGAGCTGGCGCAAAGACTGGACGCCGTCACGCTGGAGGATGTGCGCGCCGCCGGGCGCTCGCTCCTCGGCCATCAGCCGACGATCGCGGCCGTGGGGCCGCTCGACGGATTGCCGCCGGCGGCGCGGCTGCGCCAGGCTGCGCGCTCCAGGGACTGAGCGGCCATGGCGCTCTTCCGCTTCTCGACCGACCCGCCGACACGCCCGCTCATTCGCACGCCGAATCTCATGCTGCGGGCGCCGCAGGCGTCGGATTATGCGGCCTGGGCGGTCCTGCGGATGGAAAGCCGCGAGTTCCTGACACCGTGGGAGCCGGTCTGGAACGAAGACGACCTGACCCGAAATTCGTTCCGGCTCCGGGTCAAGCGCGCGGCGCGCGAGATCGCCGCCGACGAGGCCTATCCGCTCTTCATCATCGATGCCGGCTCCGAGACCCTGCTCGGAGGGCTGACGCTCGGCCTCGTCCGCCGCGGCGTCGCCCAGGCCTGCACGCTCGGCTACTGGATGGGCCAGCGTCATGCCGGGAAGGGACACATGACCGAAGCGGTGCGCGGGGCGCTGCGCTTCGCCTTCTCCGATCTCGGCCTGCACCGGGTCGAAGCCGCCTGCCTGCTGGACAACCACCCGTCTCGACGCCTGCTCGAGCGCGTCGGCTTCCGGCGCGAGGGCGAAGCCCGGGCCTATCTGCGCATCAACGGGCAATGGGCCGACCACCTGCTTTATGGCGCCCTTTCGACCGACGCGCTGCCGGGCGATACCGGGCCGGGTCGGGCGCGATGATCCACAAGGCCGCCTTCCCGCCTTGCCCTCGCCACGACCGGTCGGTACGACTTGGTCCCCAGTTCCGCGTGATCGCGCCCCATTCCGAGATCGAGCCGCGCTTGTCCCTCCCCGACCGACTTCACCGGCTTGGCCTCACCATTGCAGGCCTCGTGGTCCTGTTCGTGCTGGCGCTGTCGGCATCGGCGCAGGCGGTCGAGGCGGTGCGCGTGCCGGTGGATGCGCCTGTGCTCGACCTGACCAATGTGGTCGAGCGCAATAAGTCCGATGGCGACGTCATCCAGATCTCGACCGCGCCGGGGCCCGACGGGATCGTGCGCCGCATCGCGGTCAGGGCCCGCGAATCGGGCGCAAGGCCGGACTGGATCGTGTTCGCGCTGACCAATGATTCCGACGAGCAGATCGACCGGCTCCTGGTCGCGCCGTTCCACCGCCTGATCGGCTCGGGCGTGATCTGGCCCGATCTCGGCGACACCCGCATCGAGGCGGTGACCGCGAGCCAGGGCCTCAGACCCGAGCGCGAGGAAAGCCCCGACGCCGACGTCTTCATGATCACGCTCGATCCCGGCACGACCGTGACTTTCGTCGCCGAGCTGAAATCGCCCAACCTGCCGCAGCTCTACCTGTTCGAGCAGGAGGCCTATCGCCAGAAGACCAACGGCCTGACGCTCTACAAGGGCATCATCATCGGCATCGCCGGCCTGCTGGCGCTGTTCCTGACCATCATCTTCGTCGTCAAGGGCGCCGTGATCTTCCCCGCCGCCGCGGCTTTGGCCTGGGCGGTCCTGGCCTATGCCGGACTCGATTTCGGCTTCTTCCAGCGCATCTTCCCGCTGACGCCGGCGATCGAGCGAATCTATCGAGCGGGTGCAGAGACCGTGCTGGCGGCGACGCTGCTCGTCTTCCTCTTCGCCTATCTCAACCTCTCGCGCTGGCATGTGCGCTACAGCCACGTCACCATCGTCTGGATGCTCGGCCTCGCCGGCCTGGTCGGGCTTGCGGTCTTCGACGCGCCGATGGCGTCGGGCATCGCGCGCATCTCGATTGCGGCGGTCGCTGCCGTCGGTTTCGTGCTGATCCTGCATCTCGCGACGCATGGCTACGAGCGGGCCGTGATGCTGATCCCGACCTGGTTCCTGCTCGCGGTCTGGGTGACCGCGGCCGGGTTCACCGTGACCGGACAGTTCTCGCGCGATCTCGTCGCGCCCGCCCTGATCGGCGGACTGGTGCTGATCGTGCTGCTGATCGGCTTCACGGTCATCCAGCACGCCTTTGCCGGGGGCGCGCTGGCACAGGGGCTGGTGTCGGACACCGAGCGCCGGGCGCTGGCCCTGTCGGGCTCCGGCGACCTCGTCTTCGACTGGGACGTCAGCGCCGACAAGATCTTCGTCTCGCCGCAGATCGAGACCCTGCTCGGCCTGTCGCGCGGGTCGCTGGAAGGCTCGGCGGCGCGCTGGCTCGAATACATGCATGTCGCTGACCGCGACCGCTACCGCGTCACGCTCGACGCCGTGCTCGAGCAGCGGCGCGGCCGCCTGCAGCTCGATTTCCGCCTGCGCGCCGCGAACGGCACCTATCACTGGTTCAACCTCAAGGCCCGGCCGGTGATCGGCTCGAACAGCGAGGTGATCCGGGTGATCGGGACGCTGTCCGACGTCACCGAGCAGCGCACGGCGCAGGAGCGGCTGCTGCACGACGCCGTGCATGACAACCTGACCGGCCTGCCCAACCGCAAGCTGTTCCAGGACCGGCTCGGAGCGGTCTTCGGCTTCTGTCGCGCCGACGAGACCATCCGGCCGACCGTGATCGTCATCGACATCGACCGCTTCAAGCAGGTCAACGAATCGGTCGGCTTCTCGGCCGGCGATTCGATCCTGCTGACGCTCGCCCGCCGGCTCGGGCGCCTGCTGCGGGCGCAGGACACGCTGGCGCGGATCGGCGGCGACACCTTCGCCATGATCCTGGTCTCCGAGCGCGACCCTGAACGCATCCTCGCTTTGGCGGAACTGGTGCGCCGGGCCGTCTCGACCCCGGTCACCTTCTCGGAGCGCGAGATCTTCCTGACGCCCTCGATCGGGCTTGCACTGTTCGACGCCGCCCCTGCGGCGCGCAAGGACGACGCGCTAAAGAATGCCGAGCTCGCCATGGCCCATGCCAAGCGCCAGGGCGGCAACAAGATCGAGGTCTTCGTGCCGGCGATGCGGACCGACCGCAACGACAGGCTGGCGCTGGAAAGCGACCTGCGCCGGGCGATCGAGCGCGGCGAGATCCAGGTGATGTACCAGCCGATCGTCAGGCTGGAAGACCGCACCATCGCCGGCTTCGAGGCGCTGGTGCGCTGGGACCATCCGCGCGAAGGCCGGCTGCTACCGCAGGATTTCCTCGCCATCGCCGAGGAGACCGGGCTGATCGTCGATCTCGGCGTCTATGTGATGGACCGCACGGCGCGCGAACTCGCCGCCTGGCAGGCCGCGCTCGAGGTCGACCCGCCGATCTTCGCCAGCGTCAACGTCTCGAGCCGCCAGCTGCTGCGCCACGACCTGCTGCGCGACGTCAAGACCGTGCTGGCACGCCGGCGCGTGCTGCCCGGCACGCTCAAGCTCGAGATCACCGAAAGCCTGGTGATGGAGAACCCCGAATATGCGGCGCAGATGCTCTCGCGCATCCGCGAGCTCGGCGCGGGCTTGTCGCTCGACGATTTCGGCACCGGCTATTCGTCGCTGTCCTATCTGCAGCGCTTCCCCTTCGACACGATCAAGGTCGACCAGAGCTTCGTGCGCCAGATGGGCAACGGCAAGCCGCCCGTGATCCTGCGCTCGATCGTGCAGCTCGCCGCCGACCTGCGCATGGACGTGGTCGCCGAGGGCGCCGAGACGGAATCCGACGCGATCGAGCTCTACCAACTCGGCTGCCAATATGCGCAGGGCTACATCTTCGGCCAGCCGATGACCGCGGCAGAAGCGCGCAGGCTGGTGGGAGCGGCGGCGGCCTCGTCATCCGAGGCGGCTTAAATCCTTCTCCCGCCAGGGAGAAGGAAAGCTAGGCGTGCCCGGCCTCGCTCGACAGGAAAGCCGGGTCGATGCCGATCTTGTTCAGGGCACGCTGGTATTTGGTCTCGACGCCGTCGTCGAACAGCAGGGCGTCGTCGGCGGCGCAATGCAGCCAGCCATTCGACTGGATCTCCGATTCGAGCTGGCCTGCGCCCCAGCCGGCATAGCCGAGCGCCAGCACCGCATTCTCCGGCCCGCTGCCGATGGCGATGGCGCGCAGGATGTCGAGCGTGGCCGTGAGGCAAATGCCGTTATCGATTGGCAAGGTCGCCGATTCGAGGAAGAAATCGGCCGAATGGAGCACGAAGCCGCGCTTGGTCTCGACCGGGCCGCCGCGCAGGACCTGCATCCGCTCGGCCTGGCTCGGCAGGCGAATCAGCTCGTCGGACGGAATCACGTCGAGCTGCACCAGGAGATCGGGAAATTTCGTATCGGAGGCCGGCTTGTTGACGATGATGCCCATGGCGCCATCCTCGGAATGCGCGCAGACATAGACGACGCTGCGCACGAAGCGCGCATCCGTCATGCCCGGCATCGCGATCAGGCATTGCCCGTCGAGATAGCTGCGTCCGCTGACACGTTGGGTCGAACCGAGTTTCATGGGCCCATGCTAATTCATAATCCGCGTTGCTGGAAACCGGGACCGATGCGCGAAAAAAGGTCATCGCGATTGCGCCCCAATCTTGCGCGATATCCGGCCTCACCCGTGTCACATGATCGCCAGCCATCGTGAGAGAGATTGTTTCGCTTTTCGAAGGCGAGTTCCCTAGAACGATACCCGTGAAATCGATTTCACTCCTGTCCGCCCTCGCCGCTTTGGCGCTGAGCGTCCCTGCGCTGGCGCAGGAGGCGGCGGTGTCGCCGTGGTCGCCGAGCACGCATTCGTCGATCCGGCTCATTGCCGGGGCGACCGCGGCCTCGGGCAAGCAGCGCATCGGCGTCGAGATCACCATGTCGCCGGGCTACAAGACCTATTGGCGCAGCCCCGGCGACGCGGGCGTGCCGCCGGTGTTCGACTGGAGCGGCTCGCTCAATGTCGGCGGGCTCGATGTCCGCTGGCCGGCTCCCGAACGATTCGAGGACGGCAACGGCTACTCGGTCGGCTATGTCGGCGAGGTCGTCGTGCCGGTCTCGGTCCAGCCGGTCGATCCGGCGCAGCCGGTGATGGTCGTGCTCAAGCTCGACTACGCGGTCTGCGAGAAGATGTGCATCCCCGCCAAGGGCGAGGCCCGGCTCTGGCTCGAGCCCGGCGTCACCTCCGTGACCTCGCCGCGCCTCGAGAGCTTCCAGGAGCGCGTGCCGCTCCCGGTCAAGCTCGGCCCGCACAAGGACAAGATTTCCGTCCTGGAGGTGAAGCCCGGCGAAGCCGGCGCCGAGCCGAACGTGCAGTTGCTGCTGCAGGCGCCGCCGGACGGCACGATCGACGACGTCTTCGTCGAAGGTCCCGGCATGTGGTCCTTCGGCAAGCCGAGCCTCAGCCCGCAGCCGGACGGCACCATCGCGGCGACGGTCAAGATCAACGATCGGCCGAAAGGCTCTTCGGGCCCGATCCCCTTCATCGTGACGGTGCGGGGCAAGCCGGCGGCGGTGGAAGCGCGGCTCGAACTCGACATCCCGGTCGCCAAGCCCTAATCGGTGACCGAGGCGGCACGGCGCCGCATGGCTCACGGAGAACAGGCGATGACGATCAAGGTGGGTGACAAGCTTCCGCAGGCGACGTTCCGGGTCATGACGGCCGACGGACCGGCCGCGAAGACGACGGATGACCTGTTCAAGGGCAAGAAGGTGGTGCTTTTCGCGGTGCCGGGCGCCTTCACGCCGACCTGCCACAAGAATCACCTGCCGGGCTACCTGAACAAGGCCGCCGAGATCAAGGGCAAGGGCGCCGACGCGATCATGGTCACCAGCACCAACGACGTCTTCGTCATGGACGCCTGGTCGAAGGCGACGGGCGGCGCCGGCGTGATCGAGTTCCTCTCGGACGGCAATGCCGATTTCGCCAAGGAGATCGGGCTGTCGCTCGACGGTTCCGGCTTCGGCCTCGGCACGCGCTCGCAGCGCTATTCGATGATCGTCGAGGACGGCGTGGTGAAGGCGCTGAACGTCGAGGACGCGCCGGGCAAGGCCGACGTCTCCGGCGCCGAGGCGCTGCTGACGCAGCTCTGAGATCGCCATTTCACGCCCGTCATTCTGGGGCGAAGCCCGTCCCCTCTCCCCTTGCGGGAGAGGGCCAGGGTGAGGGGTCTCGCGACGTTGATCGTGAGCGTACCGAGGCGTTTCCCGAAGCCTTCAAGACCTGCGCGACCCCTCATCCGGCGCTACGCGCCACCTTCTCCCGCAAGGGGAGAAGGGACGAACGCCCGAGCATGACGCCTGATATATTCCAGCAGCGAATCCGATCGATCCGATCTGCGCTTGTCATGAGACAGCGCGGCGCGCGCTCGCTAGCCTCCCCATAAAATCGAGGAGACGCTGCCCCATGTCCGAGATCACCATTCGTCCTCTCGTCGCCGGCGATCGCGCTGCCTGGGAACCGCTCTGGGAAGGCTACCTGACCTTCTACAAGTCGAGCCTGCCGCCCGAGCTCTACGACCTGACCTTCAAGCGCCTGACGGGCGGCTCCGATCCGATGGGCGGCTTCGTCGCCGAGCGCGACGGCAGGATGCTCGGCATCGTGCACTGGGTCATGCATCGCACGACCTGGAGCGCCAAGGACATCTGCTATCTGCAGGATCTGTTCACGGTGCCGGACGCGCGTGGCGGCGGCGTCGGCCGCAAGCTGATCGAGGCCGTGCGCCAGATGGCGCAGGCGAAGAACGCCTATCGCGTCTACTGGCAGACGCACGAGACCAACCTCGCCGGGCAGGAGCTCTACGACAAGGTCGCCGACAAGTCGGGGTTCATCGTCTATCGGCAGGCGCTGAGCTGACGCGCCCGGGCTTCGTCACCAATGGCGACCCGCCCTGACGCGATCAGATGAAGGACCGCCATGCGTCTGGATATCAAGCGGATCGAGGCTGCCGTTGGAAAGATCGACCCGGTCTTCCTGAACTCGCCGCAATATGTCTGCGAGAGCCTCAGCCGCGAACTCGGTTGCCGGATCGTGCTGAAGGTCGAAACGGTGAACCCCATTCGCTGTTTCAAGGGGCGCGGCGTCGAAACGGCCCTGTCCGGCCTCCTGTCGGGGAACGGACCTCAAAAGGTCGTCTGCGCGAGCGCCGGGAATCTTGGTCAGGCGCTGGCCTATAGCGGCCGGCTACGGGATTGGCCGGTCACGGTCACGGCATCGTCGAAGGCAAACCAGTCGAAGATCGAGCGGATGAAGGCGCTGGGCGCCAACGTGATCCTCGTGGATGGAGCGATCGAAGAAGCGCTGGCTGCGGCAGCCGAGTTTTCGGAGCGGACCGGCGCTTTCCTGATCGAGGACAGCAAGAATCTCGGAACTTGCGAGGGTGCGGGGACGATCGGGCTCGAGTTGGCTGCGTTCTCTCCCTCGCTCGATGCGGTCCTGATTGCGCTCGGAGCCGGAGCGATGGCGACCGGCGTCGGCCATGCGATGAAGTCCCGCCTTCCCGCCATCGAGATCCTGACCGTCCAGCCCGAGCAGGCGCCCGGGATGACCCTGTCCTTCCGGGCCGGCCGCGTGGTCGACGCAGGCGCGCCCGACACCATCGCCGACGGCGTGGCCGGGCGCTATGTGATCCCTGAGGTGCTGGACGACCTCAGCGAGGTGGCCACCGACGCATTCCTGGTCAGCGAGGACAGCATCAGGGACGGCATGCGCCTGCTTTACCGCTGCTCGGGATTGATCGTGGAGCCGGCGGCGGCGCTCGGCATCGCGGCGATCCTGGAGAACCGCGACCGGTTCCGCGGCATGACCGTGGCGACGATTCTCTGCGGCGGGAACATTTCCACCGCGGATTTCGAGAAATGGGTCGTTCAACCCGGCCGATAGCGGCGGATGGGCGCTCGCCCGCCAACCCGATCTTTGACAGCCGACGCTCTGCAACCCCCCATTGTGGTCAGTTCAGGTTGCGCTTACCTACCGCGTCCTGCGATCTTTTCGACCATCGCCCCACTGCCAACCTCGGGCCAGCATGATTACCGGACACGTCTTCATCGCCACCAGTCTGGACGGCTTCATCGCCAGGACGAATGGGACTATCGACTGGCTGCTCAGCCGCGATGATCCAGATGAAGACCACGGCTATCAGGATTTCATCAAGGACATCGACGGCCTCGTGATGGGGCGCGGCAGTTTCGAAGGCGTAGCAGCCTCCGAACCCTGGCCCTATGACAGGCCCGTCATCGTATTGTCGAAAGCCCTGGCTTCATCGCCGGTTCCGGAGCATCTGACGGGCCGCGTCCGCTTCGTGGACATGACACCCAAGGCCACGATGGAGATGCTGGCGATGGAAGGCTGGCGACGCGTCTACGTGGATGGCGGCCAGATCGTGCAATCCTTCCTTCGCGAAGGCTTGATTGCCGATATGGTGGTGACACAGGTCCCGGTCCTTATTGGCGAAGGTCGGCAGCTCTTCGGCCCCGTCGACAGCGACATCCCGCTGACCCATGTGATGACGAAGGCCTTCCCATCCGGGCTGGTGCAATCCCTTTACAGGATAGAAGCCTGACCTGTTCTTGCGCCCTGAAGCGGCGCCCCGCGCTCACCGCCGCGGCTTGAACGGCGCCATGCCTGCGCGCGCCAGCGCGTCGGCGCGCTCGTTCATGGCGTCGCCGGCATGACCCTTGACCCATTTCCATTCGATCTTGTGCTGCTTCAGCGCGGTGTCGAGGCGCTTCCAGAGCTCCTCGTTCTTGACCGGCTTCCTGTCGGCGGTCTTCCAGCCGTTCTTCTTCCAGCCATGGATCCAGCTGGTGATGCCCTGGCGCAGATATTGGCTGTCGGTGTGCAACGCGACGGCGCAGGGCCGGGTCAGCGTCTCCAGCGCCGAGATCGCGCCCATCAGCTCCATGCGGTTATTGGTGGTCAGCGCCTCGCCGCCGGAGAGCTCGCGCTCCTTGCCCTTATAGGACAGGATCGCGCCCCAGCCACCCGGCCCCGGATTGCCCGAGCAGGCCCCGTCCGTCCAGATCTCGACCGCCTCGCTCATCGCCGCAATCCATAGTCCCGTGCATCGGCCACACGCTGGTGGAAGGCGAGCTTGCGGTCGTATTCGAGCGGGTCATGCGGCTTGACCAGCGCGCCTGCCGGGACGTTCAGCCAGTCGACCAGCCGGGTCAGCAGGAAGCGCAAAGCCGAGCCGCGGCAGAGCGCCGGCAGGGCCTCGACCTCGGCGCCGGTGAGCGGGCGCACGCTTTCATAGCCTGCCAGCATCGCCTGGCCCTTGGTGAGGTTGAACGAAGCGTCGGCCTCGAAGCACCAGGAGTTCAGGCAGATCGCCAGGTCGTAGGCGAAGGCGTCGGTGCAGGCGAAATAGAAGTCGATCAGCCCCGAGAGCCGGTCCTTGATGAAGAAGACGTTGTTGGGGAAGAGGTCGGCATGGATGACGCCCCCCGGCAGGCCCTGCGGCCAGGATTTCTCGTGCCGCTCGATCTCGGCCATGACGCGCCTGGCCAGCCCCGGCGAGACCGTGTCGGCATCCGCGCCGGCCTGCTCGGCGAGAGGGCGCCAACCCGGGACCGAAAGCGCATTGGGGCGTTCCATGCCAAAACCCTCGCCCGCCTTGTGCAGGAGCGCGAGCGAGCGCCCGACCTCGGCGCAATGCACGGCGCCCGGCCGCTTGACCGAAAGCCCATCGAGAAAGGTCACGAGCGCCGCCGGCCGGCCGGCAAGCCGCCCCAGCGCCTCGCCGCGACTGTCCCGGATCGGCACGGGGCAGTTCAGCCCACGGTCCGCCAGATGCTGCATCAGCGCGACGAAGAAGGGCAGGTCCTCGGACCTGACGCGCTTCTCGTAGAGGGTCAGGATGAAGAAGCCCTGCGTCGTATGCAGCAGGTAGTTCGAGTTCTCGACCCCCTCCGCGATGCCCTTGGCGGCGAGCAGGTCGCCAATGCCGTAGCGCGCCACGAAGGCGGCCATCTCATCGTCGGGCACTTCGGTATAGACGGCCAAATTCGCTCACTCGGCCGCAGTCGGCGCAGGATGGTCGCGCAATTCGCGCGGCAGGGGGAAGAAGACGCTCTCGTCCGCCGTCGACACGGTCTCGACCCGGACCTCGTAGCGCTCGGCGAAGGCGTCGATGATCTCCTCGACCAGCACCTCCGGCGCGCTGGCGCCGGCGGTGATGCCGAGCCGCTTGATCGAGCCGAAGATCGACCAGTCGATCTCGTCGGTACGCAGGACGAGCCGCGCCGCCGGGCATCCGGCCCGCTCGGCGACCTCGCGCAGGCGCTGGGAGTTGGAGGAGTTCGGCGAGCCGACCACGATCAGCCCGTCTACCAGCGGAGCGACGCGCTTCACCGCCTCCTGCCGGTTGGTGGTGGCGTAGCAGATATCTTCCTTGTGCGGCGCGATCAGCTCCGGGAAGCGGGCCTGCAGCGCCTGGACGATGCCGCGCGTGTCGTCGACCGAGAGCGTGGTCTGGGTGACATAGGCGAGCGGCAGGCCGGCGGGCGGAACCAGCGTCGCGACATCCTCGAGCGTCTCGATCAGCGTGATCGCGCCGGGCGGCAATTGCCCCATCGTGCCGATCACCTCCGGGTGGCCGGCATGGCCGACGAGCAGGATGTGGCGACTGCGCTTGTGATGCACCTCCGCCTCGCGATGGACCTTGGTGACCAGCGGACAGGTGGCGTCGATGGCGAAGAGGGTGCGGGACTGCGCCTCGGCCGGAACCGATTTCGGCACGCCATGAGCGGAGAAGATCACCGGGCGGGTGGTGTCGGGCACTTCCGAGAGCTCCGCCACGAACACCGCACCTTTGCGCTTCAGCGACTCGACGACGTATTTGTTGTGCACGATCTCGTGGCGCACATAGACCGGCGCGCCATGCAGCGCGAGCGCCTTCTCGACCGCGTCGATGGCGCGCACGACGCCCGCGCAGAAACCGCGCGGCGCGCAAAGCAGGATATCGAGCGGCGGCTTGGTCACGCGACTGGACGGCTCCGGAAAGACTGGCGCCTTCTTTCGATGGGATGTCGGGTATGTCAAGGAACGTGGCGCCGCGGCGAAAGCCACAGGCGCGACTTATCTGCCCGCCAACCCTCGCAGCATGGCCCGCCAGCGCCTAGATTGCAGCCTCCCGGCCTTGTGCGGCGCCGCACAGACCCTCCCCGGACGATCCTCCATGGCCGATGTCACGCATACCAGCTATCTGCCTCCGATCCTGACCTTCTGCGCCGGCGCCGTGATCGCGGTGCCGCTGTTCCGTCGCCTCGGACAATCGGCCGTGCTCGGCTATCTCGCCGCCGGCATCGCCATCGGCCCGTCGGTGCTGGGCCTGGTCAAGGATCCCGACGCGATCCGCGGTATCGCCGAGCTCGGCGTCGTGCTCCTGCTCTTCCTCGTCGGGCTCGAGCTGCAGCCGGCCCGGCTCTACTCCATGCGCAAGGACATCCTCGGCGCCGGCCTCGCCCAGATGGCGCTCAGCGCCACGGTGATCGGCCTGGCGGCCTGGTGGCTCGGCCTCACGACCGGCGGCGCCATCGCCGTCGGCCTGGCGCTGGCGCTTTCCGCGACCTCGATCGCCCTGCAGGTCCTGGAAGAGCGGGGAGACGGCAGCGAGACCTATGGAAGGCGCACCTTCTCGATCCTGCTGTTCCAGGACATCTCGATCGCCCCGGCGCTGGCGCTGCTGCCCCTGCTCGCGACCACGGGCGAGGCGGTCAATGGCAAGGCGCCGACGCTGGCGGGCCTGGGCCTCGCCCTGCTCGCGGTGGCGCTGATCGTGCTGGTCGGCCGCTATCTGCTCAACCCGTTCTTCCGGATCCTCGCCGGAACCGGCGCGAAGGACGTGATGACCGCCGCCGCGCTGCTGATCGTGCTCGGCGCGGCGATGCTGATGGAGCAGGTCGGGCTCTCGATGGCGATGGGCGCGTTCCTCGCCGGCGTGCTGCTCGCGGACTCGCATTTCCGGCACGAGCTAGAGGCCGATATCGAGCCGTTCCGCGGCGTGCTGCTCGGCCTGTTCTTCATGGCGGTCGGCATGTCCTGCGACCTGCAGCTCGTCCTCGACAACGCCCTGCTGCTGGCGCTCGCCGCGCCCCTGCTGGTCGCGCTCAAGATCGTGGTCGCGGCCTCGATCCTGCGCGTCTCCTGTTCGTCGCGGATCGAGGCGCTGCGGGCGGGCGCCCTGCTCTCGCCGGCGGGCGAGTTCGCCTTCGTGCTGATCCCGCTCGGCGCATCGCTGGGCCTGCTGAGCGCGCAGCAAGGCGCGATCGCGACGGCGCTGGCGGCGCTCTCGATGCTGCTCGGGCCGGTCGCCGCCAAGCTGATCGACCTCTGGCTGGCGCGGCGCGCCGGCCCGGCCGAGACGATGGAGGAGGATTTCGACGGCGCGGGCGGCTCGGTCGTGGTCGTCGGCTTCGGCCGCTTCGGCCAGGTGGTGACGCAAGCGCTGCTGCTGCAGCATGTCGAGG